>DAJU01000005.1 GCA_002499005.1 Thaumarchaeota archaeon UBA164 | reverse complement strand
ATTGAGGAGCTTGACGAGAAGATAGAGCACATTTCTGAGGAAATAAGGAGGATCGCAAAGGACGATAAGGATGCAAGGCTTCTCATGACCATACTAGGCATATCGTTTTACTCCGCATTGCTTATAAAGGCTGAGATAGGCGACATATCAAGGTTCCCTGACTCAGACCATCTGGTTTCGTACGCGGGCCTTGCACCATCAGGTAGGGCATCTTGATGAAAGGCAATATATGGCCCGATAACGAAGCAGGGAAGCTCGTACCTGAGGTGGATACTCGTGCAGGCCGCATGGGCAAACGTGAGGGGCGACCCTGAAGGATTGCGCAGTTCTACAGGAGGCTGAAGGAAAGGAAGGGTGGCAAGAAGGCGATAACCGCTGTAGCGGCAAAGCTTCTAAGGGCAATATACTGGGTCCTGAAGGAGAAAAGGCCATATGTTTCATCATCCGATTATGGTTAATTGGCCATGACCGTAGGGTGCTGTTTGGGGACATGCCCCGGAAAGTTAATTGCGGTATGGCCAGTTAACAAGGCGCAGAAGGGCGCGACAGTAGGGGAGAGCCCCTTATGGGTAAGTTGCGTATTCTCACTCATGAAAGGAGGTGGTAGGTAAGCTTATAAGCGGCGCACATGGGTAACAGCATGTTCTAACGCCTCCTCTCTTGCCCGGGGAATTGTTATATTCCCTTGGACGACTGGAGTGCAAAGGCAAATTAGGCAGGTTTTGGTTAAGTGTGCTGAAGAAGTATGGACATGATGTGCTCTATAGAGGCGGGTTGAGTGGATCATCAGGGCAAAGGAGGAGGAAAGGTTCACAAACAGGGAAATCGCAGATGTCCAGGGCGTATCTGTCAGCAGGGTGCAACAGGTATATAGGGAGTACAGGAGGGATGGCACTGTCCCTGAGCCCGGAAAAGCAGGAAGACCTTTGCGAACGATGAAAGGCGTACCATTGTTGTATATAGTCTCGATTACTCGCATTGATCATTTTAATACCGCTTAAAACAGTGATTTTGTGACAAGTTCTTTATATCATGTTCAACCATTATCTTGACAAGTTCTTTAAATTTAACAGCAGGTTCCCATCCTAATTTAATTCTAGCCTTTGTATAATCCGCCATATAGTTATCAGACTCTAGTGGCCTGAACAGCCTGAGATCAACCTTAACTAAAACCCTTCCATCCTCAGAAACCCCAACTTCATTGACACCTTCTCCCTTCCATCTTATTGTCATGCCTATAACTTTGAACGCTTCTTCTACAAACTCCCTTACTGTGTGTTGTTCACCTGTTCCTATCACATAATCATCAGGCTTGTCCTGTTGGAGCATCATCCACATGGCCTCAACGTAATCCCTTGCGTAGCCCCAGTCTTTTTTTGCATCAAGGTTTCCTAGCACTATAGGATCATGCGAACCATGGTATATTTTGGCAACACCTAACGAAATCTTTTTAGTAACGAACTCCGGCCCTCTGACCTCACTTTCATGGTTAAACAGTATACCGTTGACTGCGAACATGCCATAAGCCTCCCTATAATCTGCTACAGTCCAATAAGCTGCAAGTTTTGAAATCGCATAAGGTGACCTAGGAAAGAACGGCGTTTTTTCGTTTTGAGGTGTAACTTGAGGCTTACCGAACATTTCTGACGTGGTAGCGTTGTAAAGGCGCGTACTTTTTGAATAGTCTTTAATTGAGTTTAATACATGTAATGTGCCTTTTATATTAACATCATATGTAACTTCAGGGTTCTCAAAGCTGTAGCCAACAAACGATTGTGCTGCTAGATGGTAAACTTCATCAGGCTTGACCTGTTTTATCGTACTTTCTATGAAGGGGTTGTCCAGCACATCCCCCCACAGTATATTTACAGACCTCTTCAATGTTTCATCACAATCTAAAGTCCCCAAGCTCATGTTAGATTTTCTTCTGGCTATACCGTATACTTCATAGTTTTTTGATAATAATAACTTTGCTAAAAAGTATCCATCTTGGCCTGTTATTCCTGTTATTAATGCCTTCATCAAGCTTAGCTATAGCTCTCTTGTTTATAATTGCTTTGTTATGCCGACCCACTACTACATAAGCAACTAACTCGTTTTCATTAAATTGTGTTCATCCTTAACTTGCAAGATCACTATCATGCACTTTCTACTTTGTAGTATTTCACACTCTATATGATTGCGGATTGAAAGTACAACCCAATAAAGGAAGGATCGGGCGGCAGTCGTAAGGGCGCAACACCTCTCCCAGCGCTCATGAATGCTATAATAGCACCGGCATAAGGATGGTAAGGACAGGCATGAGGTCATTGAAAGGCTGAAGGAGTCCGCTGGCAAAATATGTCCATATCATTAAGGTGACAGATTCCAGGACGAGATGGTGGAGGACAAACAGGTTTGATGTTGAGCTTGAGGGAATTGACGCTGACCAGCCAGTAGTTGTGGCAATTGATTCAGCTGGCATAAAGGTGTCAAACTACGGCGACTGGATAAGGAAGAAACGGAAGGTAAAGAGGGTGTTCCTAAAGGTCCACCTTGCTGTAGACGTCTACAGCAGGAGGCTGTGTCCATGACAGTAACTGAAGAAAATATGTTTGTCTAAGGCTAGGCAGAGGATCTGGCTAACGATGCTCTCTCAAGGAACAAGGTTGAGAGGCTATACGACGATGGGGCATACGACTCAATGGACGCATTCAACTTCCTAGCTGAAAAGGGGATAGACCCCGCAATAAAGGTCAGGAGGAACTCCCCAAGGAGGGCAAAAGGGCAGCAGGGCAAGGAAGGCAGCTGTGAGGGCGTAGCTTGACGACTTCGATAAACGGGAAAGGGCTATGGGAAAAGGTGAGCGGCGGAGGGGATGTATTCATCATCAAAAGGGCATTTGGCGAATACGTATCCATAAGGAAATTCGCTAACATGGCCAAGGAGATGGTTACAAAGGTATTGCTGTACAGCACGTTCATGAGGATGGGCCATGATTATGGATGACATTAAAGCTAGGCTGTTACAGAATAATATTAGTAATTGGACACAGCAGGATCAAAACATTTAAAAACAAAAAAAATTCAAACATAAACTACGTTGGGCGCATTACGAAATTTAATTCAACAACTAGGAATAATAACATTATTTTTAGCATTAACAATTCTGATCGAATATAAAGCTTTAATTTACAACGGATTCGTTGAATGGGGAAATACGCAATTACCAATAACAGTAAATTCCCTTACTGCCTTACCGCAGGGTATAACATGGCACCCATTTGCTAACGGCGGTGCTCCTGCCATATCTCCAATACTAGAGTTTTTAGGTTCATCATACTCTATAATGCTTTTTATATTTGGGGGGTATTGGAATATAACAGCTGCGGTAAAAATTTTATACGTCTTCTTCTTAACATTTTATGCTTATACCTTCTTTTTACTAACAAATGCATTTTCCAAATCAGTTTTGTCTAGAATTGTCGCAACAATATTTGTTGTAGTCAATCCCGCATCGTTAAGTTGTATTACAGAGGGGAATTTAAACTGGTTTTTTTGGATAGGCTTTCTTTTTCTGAGCATTTATTTCTTACACAGGTCAGTTATAAATAATGCCATTAATGTTAAGATTAAATATTACCTTCTATCTTCTTTGTTTTTCACATTAACTCTAGGATCTCCTATGGTTTATTACTTAGGAGTTCCAATTTACTTTTTGTTCTTATTTATATTTGTAGATACAAAAACTTTAAATAAACAAAGAAATACAATTAAAAAATTTGTAAAAGAAAGTATTATTGCATTAGGTTTTTTATTAGGTGAGTCTTCGTTTTTTATATATGATTTTTTTAGATCGCCTGTATTGCCGAGTAGCCCTATAGCAAGATCACTTACGGGTTACATTTTGTATAGCAAAAATGTTTGGAGCGTGCTCACTATGAATGCTGACCCAGCGCATCCAATTACGCAATATCTAAATCCTTTAGGCTCAGGTTTTATCAGCTTATGGGTTGGGACAATATATGTGTTAGTGATATTCACTATATTTTATGGCGCGTTATTTCGCAACAAAAAAATTTTATTTTTATCTATTATTTTATTAACGGGCAGCCTGTTTGCAGCAGGTGCCGCCAGCCCTATAGCATCTTTAAACATCTACTTATACGAACACATGCTGGGCTACCAGCTTTTAAATGACTCATACATGTGGGATTTTATACTTATTTCTCCAACTTTCAGCTTAATCGTTGCTATATTATTAGATGAGGTTTTAAAAAATCCAACAAAATATAATGAAAGATTTAAGGGATACATTGTAAAAATTGCCCCTTTTGCTTTGTTGTCACTTGTTATAATTCCGCCTATTGCGGTGCAAAATTATTATGAGCCATCAGGAATAAATTCATACGAAGCAGTGTCGAGTTATGCCAACCTTGCGCTTCAATTGCATTCCTTAATTGGAAGTTCGTATCAAGCCTTTTCGCTATTCCCTGCTACGGTGGGTATTACTTTCAACAACTCAAGCGTGGGATTCTCTAATCCTTTGCTTTACCCTAATGAGCCAGCTCGTATTGTTGTGCCTACTTATTGGAGCGCTCCTTTATCGCCTGATGGATTTTACGCCTATTTTGCTTATAACCAGTTTAATAATAAAAATACCTACTATCTTTCACAATTATTAGGTATTGTAGGCGTAAAATATTTTGTAACTCTCAATAATGTGGACGGATTAGGAAACACCGAATCAGCTCTAATGCAAAGCCAAAAAAATATTAGTTTAATCTACAAAACAAAATATTATAATATATACAAGAATAATCTTAATGTCCCCATAGCAGTCAATGTAAATTATTTTACAATAATGCCAAGTAACTATAATATGATGCTTTACGCAGCTAATATTGGGATTAATATTTCAGGAATGGCGATTGTATTTACACAAGACATTAATTCAGAGAACTTTAATATTGTAATAAATAATACAAAAACAATAATTATTAACGGTAACGATTCGTTAATTTCTATAGCTTTAGGAAAGTACATTAATATGAGCGACACAATAAATGTTTTGAAATATATAAATCCACAGAATGCAAATATAAGCCAAGTATGGACAAGTAGTACCTCTATGTATAATTGGCCTTATTCGCCTAATTCACTAATTTTAGAAAATGCTTACCCTTTCATATTAACGGATTCAAAAACACCTTTAATAATTAACCAAACGTTACCATCTCTTGGTAAGTATAATTTATGGGTTTACGTTATGGAATCTCCTGAGCCAGGGGCTAAATTACAATTTAATATTAATGGCGCTTTATATAATGTTTCAACATACAACGGAACGTCTCCTGGTACCTTTTTTTGGATAAAAATTCCGTTTTTAGCTAAAAACAATTCGCTTGACATCTTAATCAAGTCTTATGGTTATAATGGAATAATGAAAATGGTTTACTTAAGGCAAGGATTAATCAGTAGAGAAGTTAATAAGCTTAAAAACTTGATAATTAAAAACAATGTAATTGTAATAAATCTTAAAGAAAACACATTAAATTATTCATTAATAAAAAAGGTAAATTCAATAAAATACATATCTTCTCCCTTTGAAATAAAAATTACTCAGAACGGATATATCATAAGTGGAAAGCCAAGCGGCATAATATTAATTAGGTTACCATTTTATAGTACAATGAAACCATCAAATCATAGCATATTACAATTCCCGTCTATGGGCGGCATAAATTATTATTTAGTCCTTCCTAACGGCACGTTTCAAAAAGAAATAATTATTGAAAACATAGATTATATCTCTTTTGTACAAGGAATAATCTTATTTATTGCATTTAATTTATTTGTTTTTTATTTTGAATGGTGCTTACCAAAAATTATTTTGCGCACTTAGAAAAATCAAACCAACTGATATTTTTGTTCAGAACCCAAATAGGCTATCAATGCGCCATTTCATCGCTACTGTGAAAATCTTATATCTGACCTTTGCTTGCGCATCACGCTCATGAGCTTAAATAATCGTCGTTCGTCTTTTTGCCCGACGCATGCTAAACAATGTTGCCGAATCGTCTTCTATAGCCGATCCGTTTGCGCATAAAGCGTGTGCTAGAGATTGTAGTTCTTGTCCATTAGCGGAGATAAAATAAAAGCCGAGATTAATATCCAAAAAAATGCGGCGTAACACTGGTCGCAGACAGTTCATCGAAGCCTATGAAGGCGTTTAATTTTTTAAAACCAACAAGGAAGGCATAAAGTAATTTGAGAAAATGGCACCTGAAAGTTAGGCGATGGTTACTAAGTACATGGTTTGCTTTGTTGCACAAGCTTGGCAGACATGCATCTTCCATGGATTACACAACAAATTAAGGAGTATGTGCAATGGACGCACATGGTTAACTGGCACTAATATAACAAAAGGCTTGTCAACGAGGTGCTTGACGTCTTCGTTGATTCAGGCCTCCTAGTTGACCAAGAGAAGCAGCTTGAGGCAATGAACAAAGGAAAGAACGGCAGGCCTTACAGCTACCCCGATTCCCTAATGCTCTTCATCTTGGCGGCGAAGGGGCACTTTGGATTGCCGTATCGCCAGACCGAGGGCTTTGCGAAGCTCCTTGGTGGAGTATGGAGAACCAAGATATCTTCATACATTCAGGTATGCAGGGAGGCATAAGTCGCTTAAGGCGCCCTTAGGTGTGAGGTATGGCGGAAAGCTTCCTGTCGACATAGCCATAGAGTCAACGGGCATAAAGGTAGGACTTACGTGATTGGGCCCAGTTTATAAACTGGGTTTGTTAAGTATAACCTTATAGCCTCCCTGATTATCAGCGCCCTTGACTCTGCCCATAATGCCTAAGTATTTTGAGGTAGCCTCTCAAGCAGCCTGTTATATGGGCCATGGGCCACATATCTTCTGCCATCAGGGTTGCAACGCGCAACCTTAGTGCAGGTAAATGCAATCTGTAATGCTATAAGTCTATATTATCTTGGCTGTAGAACTTTGCAGGATTAATTTGTAAGGGGAAACGACGAAGCGAACATTAAGGCTGTGATCAAGCTCTTTTGCCAGCTTTGTAAATTTATAGCCGCCCTTTATCGTTCAGCTGCGTAAGTCTTAGTATTATTAAACGAGTTAAAAAGAAAAGTAATTAAGATGATACAATACAACATAAATTAATGGCGATGGATGGTCTATCGATTATAATTAGAGGCAAAACCAAAAAAGAGATTTACAGGCCTTTAAGTAGCATCGATTTTCATAATAATATAGATGTTATTGCAGTAATTTATTCAAATAGCTATTATGAAGAAATTCTATCATCTAATATACAATTTATATTTTGTAATGCGAGACGAATTGAAGCAAAATACATAGGGGTTAAGTTAGCTAAATATAATAAAATCCTTTTTTTAGATTCTGATCAAATAGTCTCAAGAAATTTAGTCCCTGAATTATTGAGTGTTAATTATGATATGGCATACGTCCCGGAAAGGTCTTTAAGTAATGGATTTATGGCTAAAGTATTGGATTCAAAGAGAAAGGCCCTAGAAAAGAAAGCCAAAACTAAAATTGACATTACGTTACCGGTAGTTCCAAGATACTTTAAAAAAGATTTACTAATAAAAACGTTCAGGACTTTAGATGAAAAAATAATTAAAAACGAAGTGGAAATGGAAGATACAATGATTTTTTTTACCGCGTTAAAGTTTTCAAAAAATGTTGGGTGGGTTAATTCTTTTATTTATAATTACGATCCTGATTTTAAAACATTTATAAAAAAATCTTATAAATATGGCATACAAAATGAATTAGCGATTATAAAATATTTGCCTCCAGAGTACGCCAGATTAGTTAGAAGAGTAGAAATAGAAACAATTTTAAATAACAGAATTTTTTCTGTAGGTACACTAGTAAGCAACATGTTAAGAGGACTGCCTTATTTAGCTGGATCTTTGGTAAGCAGATTAAAAGGGGGTGGCAGTTAGATTGAATATAGGTTATGACGGTTATTTTATTTCTGATGCAAAAAATAAGGGCGGATGGGCGTTAACTCAGCTTGAACTTATAAAACAATTAGTTGCAATCGATACCAAAGATGAGTTTTTTGTTTTTACAGATGAAGGAGGTTTAAAACTACTTCCTAACGCCAATAACATTCACCCTTTAATTGTGAATAGAAGAGGCGATAATTTTCTTTCCCGTATAGGGGCAATAAAAAATGCGTTTGAAAATTATAGAGTACGGCTTGATATATACATAGAGACTGTTGAGATAGCCCCCAAATTTCCAAAAAACGTTAAAATTTTTGATTTTGTTCATGACTTTTCTCAAGGAAAGGTGGAGCCGTTTTTGTCTATTTCTAGAATTAAAGGGCTGATTTATAATAAATATAAAATTTCAACAATAAAAAGATCTAGCGTTATTTTTTGCAATTCAAATTTTACTAAATCGCAATTACTGCCTTTAAAAAGTGATGTAAAAGTAGTAGTTTATCCGCATGGTGTTGATTACATATTTAAAAATAAAAAAACGAATCCAGTTAACCTAGATATTGATCTACCACAAAAATTCTTTTTATATATAGGGCGGATAAATGCTAGGCATAAAAATTTTAAATTGCTGTTAAACGCGTTTAAAACTTACAACAAAAAACACCCGGAAATTAAATTGGTGATAGCTACAGCCGCAAACTATGCTGTAGAGCCTGACAGCAACGTTATTTTATTAAAGTCACTGCCAATAGAGGATATTGCATATTTGTACAGCAAGGCATTGGCTTTTATTTTCCCATCTACGTACGAGGGATTTGGGATTCCTATAATTGAGGCTCAATGCATGGGATGCCCGTTAATATTAAATGACATACCGGTATTTAGAGAAGTCAGCGGGGATTGCGCACTTTTCTTTAATAATACAATAGATGATCTTATAATAAAAATGGAAGAAATATTAAATGACAGCGTGCGCCAAAAGTTAATAGAGTGCGGCTTAAAAAATTGTGAGCGTTATTCATGGGAAAAAACTGCAGAAATAATTTATAACGTTATTCATGGGGGAAAAGGCTCAGATAACTTAAGCTCACCTCCATGAGTGCGTCCTCTATGACAAGCGCGGTCAGCATCGACTCAACCTCTATCCTTTCGAAGTCAAAGGCGTTTAGGATGAAGGCAAACGCTCCAAGCCAGTTCCTTACATAGCGGTCTGATTAACATCATCACTGAACATAGTGCGGGAAACCCGCCCGTTACGTTCTGCTAGGGGTTGCAGGGCAAGACTCGCAATCTACTCTATCTATACCACAACATAATTTAAATGTAAATACGCTATTGAACCCTTTTAAATTGACCTACAGCCAAGGATGAACCGCTTGAAATCTCTATACCGCTTAATATTTTACTCATTCCAGGATAGTCTTTGGTTCTTCGGAATATCTTAAATAATCTATAAGCTTGAAGCGGATGGGTCATTGCAAATTTCATAGCATTGGAAATGTACGTTCTTTTATTTATTCTATAAAAGTTAAACCCTTTATTTTTCATGAAAGTTACCATCTTTTGAATAGAATTTCCATGTAGCTCTATTGAAATAATATTAACGTTTGGTAAGATCTGGACTGCTTGCGGCAACACATAAAGTTCAGCACCTTCTATATCTATTTTGACAAATTTAATTATACTAGGATCTATCTTTAAATTTGTTAAGAGCGTAGCGAGTGTAACTGAATGCGCTGTGAACTCTCTTCCCTTAAAGCTGAGCATTAACTCTTCATCATCTTTGTCGGAAAGCGCAAAGTTAACTGGTATTACATTATTGCAATTATTTGTATCTAAATTCAGCTTTAAGGTATTTGTATCTAAATTCAGCTTTAAGGTTGAGAAGTCAATTGGCGAAGGTTCAACAGCTATAACCATTCCTTTGTCACCAACTATCTTTGAGGCTAAAATAGAGAACTCGCCAATTCCGGCGCCAAGGTCTATAATGTAATCTCCAGCCCTTAGCATTTTAACATTATATATGTCGAGCACATAGCTTTCAATTATAGCTGCAAGATCATGCTCATGGTTATAATATATGGTGGTGCCAACTAAACGTATGCTATTCATTGTCTGAATAGTTCTCCGTAATTGGCCTTAACAGCATCTTCAACAAACTTTTTAATTCCTTCTTCGCTCTTCGGGTGCGCGACCATCTTGACAAGCACCTCAAATGGCACAGTTATTATGTCGGCACCTTCTAGCATGGCCTCAGTTGCCTGCCTCGCGTTCCTTACGCTTGCCGCTATTATCTCCGTGTTAAACCCGTAGGCCCTGAATATGACCCTAATCTTCCTCAGCAGGTCTACTCCGCTCCTCACCCCGTCATTCACGTCGTCCCTCGCCATCTCCTCGCTGAAGTAGTCATCCTTGCTGAACTTAATTCCAAGCCTCTCCCTTATGTAGTCATCAACCCTCCCTAGGAAAGGGCTTACGTATTTGGCTCCGGCCTTTGCTGCAAGGACAGCCTGGGCTGGCGTCATGATGAGCGTCGCGTTCACAGGTATTCCAATCGAGCTCAGCTCCCTTATCGCCCTTACCCCCTCAAAGTAGCCCTCCTCAACGCCCCTCGTCGTTACCGGAACCTTTATCACCGCATTGCCAGCTATTGAGTTATACCTTTCGTAAAGGACCCTCCCCTCTTCGATCATCTCCTCGGCCTTGGTCGACATAACCTCGAGGCTGACAGGCCTCCCGGGCCCCGCGGCCCTGCAGACCTCCTCCAAGTACTCCTTTATTTTGGCCCCAGGCCTCTTGGCGAGGGTCGCCCTTATTAGGGTTGGGTTTGTAGTGACCCCATCCACGATGCCCCAAGAGATAGCCTCCCTTATCTCTTCAACGTCGCCCGTGTCGACAAAGACCTTCATGACTTTAGTGTTGGGGCCCGAACAATTTAAACCCTTTGCGGCCTAGCTGACCTCAAAAATTCTGTTAACTGCATCAGTGAAGTCCCTTGCGACGTAGTCAGCCTCAGGGTGGGGCTCGTTTGATATAACTATTGAATAACAACCAACAGCCTTTCCCGCGAGAGCATCAATGTCCTTGTCGCCCACCATGAAGCTCTTTGAGAGGTCTATCTCGAGGTCCTTGGCTGCCTGAAGCAGCATCCCGGGCCTTGGCTTCCTGCACTCGCAGCCCTCCTCAGGCAGGCATGGACAGTAATATATTGCATCTATCCTTGCCCCTCTTGCCGAAAGCTCTTGGATCATCCTTTCATGTATTTTCTTCAGGTCCTCCTCAGTGAAATACCCCCTCCTTATCCCTGACTGGTTTGTTGCAACGACCACGAGGAAACCTGCCTCGTTAAGCCTCCTTATTCCCTCCGCAACCCCCGGCATCAGGGCGAACTGGTCGGGCGACCTCATGTAGTGGACGTCGTAGCATATGACCCCGTCCCTGTCCAGGAACACTGCTCTCCTCATGGGAAGAGCCACGACTCGACAAGCTCGGACATTATGTGGCCAACGGTTATGTGGGCCTCCTGTATCCTCGGCGTTGAGGTTGACGGGACCTTTATGCAGATGTCGCACTCCTTACACATCTCATCCCCTGCAGCCCCGGTGAGCCCGACGGTGAACGCCCCAAGCCCTTTGGCGGCCTTCAGCCCAAGTATCACGTTCCTTGACCTTCCGCTTGTGCTTATCCCTATTACAACGTCCCCATTCCTAACAAGAGCCCTGACCTGTCTTTCAAACACAATGTCAAAAGAATAGTCGTTGGCTATGGCCGTCAGGCATGACGTATTTGTGTTAAGCGCAATTGCAGGCAGCGCGCCCCTCTCCTTTCCAAACCTTCCCACGAACTCGCACGCAATGTGTTGCGCGTCAGCCGCACTACCGCCGTTCCCAAAGAGCACAAGCTTTCCCCCTGATCTCAAAGAATCAGCAATTGCCTCGGCAGCCCTTTCAATCGCCTCCACAAGCCCAGGGCTTGCCGCCATCTCAAGCTTAACCCTTGAGCTCTCCTCCAGCCTTTTCCTTATAGTTTCCTTGCCCTCCATATAACTACCCCCATTTTCTCAAATTTAAACTGTACCGGAACCAGTCCAATCGAGCTTAAGGCCGAAATCACGCTGCCCCTTTTCTCCGGCCTTACAAATGCCATGAAGTGCCCGCCTCCTCCGGCGCCAAGGACCTTCCCCCCAATTGCCCCTGCCTCCCTCGCCACTTCATAGGCCCTGTCGATAAGCTCGTCGGATATCATGTCAGACATGGACTTCTTCTCAAGCCAGCCCTTATGTATAAGCTCCCCGAACTCCTCCAGGTCCCCTTTCAGCAGTGCCGACCTCATCCCTGACGCTATCTCCCTCAGTGCTCTCCTGTGCTCCCTCTGCCTCTCCTTGTCCTCCTCGTACCTCCTTTGCATGTCTCCGTGTATCTCGTACGACCTCCTTGCCTTCCCCAAGTAAAACAGAAGGGTTCTGTACTGAAGCTCAAGCCTCAGGTCTTGGTCAAGGCGGAGCCCCTCAACCCTTACCCCTTCCCTGCTGAACTCCATGTAGTTTATCCCTCCGTAGGCGGCAGCAAACTGGTCCTGATAGCCGCCAAGCTGCCTGAGCTCCTCCCTTTCAGCCCTGTAGGCCAGCATCGCGACCTCGTGCCTGTTAGCTTCCCTTCCGGAGGCCTTTAGAAGCGCGGCCACCAGAGCAACTGCAAGGGATGATGAGCCCCCAAGCCCTGAACCGGGAGGCGCTTCGGCCTCTGAACGAACCTCAAGCGAGGCCCCTGGGTAAACCAAGTTGTAAGGCGCCTTGAGCAGGTCAAGCCTGCCGTCGTATGGGAGCCTCCCGGGCGTGTACTCGGCAAGCTCCCCAGTGTCGTCTGAAACAAGCCTCACCCTGTCAGAACAAGTTATCGTGGCATATGCGTGCCTGTCAATTGTGGCGTTGAGCACAGCCCCTCCCTCCTCCCAGCAGTAGGGAGGCACGTCGCTTCCCCCTCCACCAAACGATATCCTGTAAGGTGCCATCGCCCTTATCATTTTAACATCACCTTTGCCCTCTCGTACCCCTCAGGGGTCCCTATGTCAACGAACCTTTCCCCAAGGTAGTGGGCTCTGACCTTCCCCGTGCTAACCAGCTTTGGCATCAGGTCCTGCTCAAGCGAAAACTCATCGGCTTCAGGCATAAAGTTAAAGGCCTCAGGGCTCATCGCTACAAAGCCTGTGCTCATGGGGCCAGTTCCAAGGCCCTCGCTGAACCCCCTCACGACCTCCCCTTCAACCTTCAGGAAGCCCCCCTTTGCCTCCTCCCTCTGGTAAACGTATCCAACAGTTGCAAGCGCCCCTGACCTTGTGTGGCCCTCCATCATGGCCCTGAGGTCTCCCCAGACGTAGGAGTCACCGTTGCAGAGCAGGAACGGCGAGCCCTTAAGCAAAGGCGCTGCCCTCTTCAGCGCCCCGCCAGTCCCAAGCGGCCTCTCCTCCTCCGAGTAAATTACCTTGACCCCAAGGGATGAGCCATCCCCAAGCGCCGCCTTCACCACTTCCCTTTTGTAGCCAATGGAGACCACGAGCTCGCTGAACCCGTTTGACCTCAGCAGCTCAATCAGGTAAAATATAAAGGGTCTCCCGTTTACAGGCGCAAGCGGCTTTGGGGTTTGGCCCAGGACAGGCCTTATCCTGGTCCCCAGGCCCCCTGCAAGGACAAACGCCCTCATTTTCTCTTAACTGCCCTCCTCACTGCATCCTCCACTGCCCTGGGCGTCAGCCCGTAAATTTCATAGAGCTCGTCAGGCCTCCCACTTTTGCCAAACCTGTCATTTATGCCAACGAATTCAACAGGCGTTGGCCTTTCACCCGCAAGGAGCTCGGCCACGGCTCCCCCAAGCCCCCCGATGACAGATCCCTCCTCCGCAACAACCAGGGCCCCAGCCCTTTCGGCAAGCGCAAGCACAAGGCCCCTGTCAAGGGGCTTCACAGAGGCCATGTCAACAACCGCCACGCTTATGTCCTTCATTGCCTCGGCCGCCTCAAGCGCCCTGTGAACCATAACGCCTGTGGCAAGCACCGCAACGTCGCTTCCGTCCCTGATCACAGCCCCTTTCCCTGGCACAAACTCATAGCCTGGGTTCAGGACCTGGGGAACCTCGTACTTGCTCAGCCTTATGTAAAATGGGCCCGGCTCCTCTAAGGCCCTCATCACAACGGCCCTTGTTTCAACTGAATCTGCAGGCACGACAACCCTGAAGTTTGGGAGCGCCCTGAAGAGCGCCACATCCTCAACGGACTGGTGGGACCAGCCGTCCGGCCCGTTTGAAAGGCCGCCGTGGCTTACCGCAACCCTAACGCTCAGCCTGTCGTGGGCTATTATCCTTAAAACGTCCCAGGCCTTTGGGGCAAAAACAGCAAAGGTGCTGGCAAAGGCTATCTTGCCGGTGTAGGCAAGGCCGGCGGCAACGCCGAAAAGGTTCTGCTCGGCAACCCCAACGTTTATGAACCTCTCCGGGTAAGCACTTGCGAAAAGCTCAGTCTTTGTTGACGTTGAAAGGTCAGCGTCAACAACAAAGACCCTTTTGTCCTTCCCTGCTTCCACAAGCGCCTTCCCGTAGCTCTCCCTGGTTGCCTCCTTAACTACCTGCATTCCCATCCATCACACCCGTTCTCCCTCAGGTACTCGATGCACTGGTCCCTTGTGAGGACCTTGCCGTGATACTGGGCGTTCCACCTCATGATCCCCGAGCTGTTGCCCTTTATCGTGTGCGCTATTATTACCTTTGGCCTTCCCTTAACCCTCAGGACATCCCTGAAGGCCTTCAAAAGGCTTTCAACACTTGTCCCATCAGCCTCCACAACGTGCCACCCAAAGGCCTCCCACTTCCTGCTCAGGGGCTCAACCGACACTATTTCTTCAACAGGTCCGTCAAGCTGGAGCCCGTTCCTGTCAACTATTGCTATGAGGTTGTCAAGCCTCCTGTGGGCCGCAAGCATCGCGGCCTCCCACACTATCCCCTCCTGCACCTCCCCGTCCCCCAGTATCGCAAAGATCCTCTGCCCTCCGCCGTCAGCCTTGAGCGCTATGGCCATGCCAACTGCAATCGAGAACCCGTTGCCAAGGGCCCCGGTTGTCGCCTCAACCATGATGCCTGGATCCCAGTCGGGATGTCCCTGAAGCCTCCCATCAGCCCTCCTGAGCCTGTAGAGCTCATCCCTCTTTATGTAGCCTGCAACTGAGAGGGCCGAGTAAAGGGCTGGGGCCGCGTGTCCCTTGCTCAGCACAAGCCTGTCCCTGCCATCCCAGGTTGGGTCAGACGGCTTATGTTTCATGACCCTGAACAGAAGCACGGCAAGCAGCTCCTTCAGCGAAAGGGAGCCGCTCGGGTGGCCTGATCCAGCTGCCGTTGTTGATGCCACAACCCCGCAGCCTATCTCCTTGGCTATCCTTTTAAGCTCATCCGTTGACGCCTTCAACCTCCATCATCCCCTTTAGCTCCTCCGCAGTTATGTACCTCCTCCCTCCCCTTGAGGCGTACCTGGCGGCGCCCAGGTAGGCAAGCTTGGCCGAGCTTTCAACGTCAAGCCCTGAGAGCATGGCGTAAAGCGCAATCGATGCCATCACGTCCCCCATGCCAGTAAACTCGAGCGGCTCAAGTCCAGCAGGCCTTATGAACGTATACGACGAGCGGCTGAACAGGTGGGCACCCTCGTCAACCCAGGCTATCAGCGCAGAGCCGGCTCCTCCCCTTGTAACTATCTCCATCCCTATGTTCCTTATGCTTGTCTCGTTTATCACGCTTATCCCGGTCGCCCTTGACGCCTCGTCCCTGCTTATCCTGACCATATCGGCCCCCGGGGCGTCAAAGGCGTTGTGCGAATACGCGTTAACTACAACCCTTGCCCCGAGCCCCTTTGCCATGCTTATTGCCTCAGGAACCGTATCGCCAAGGATCCCAGTGTGGTCTGAGACAAGAAGGCCCTGGGCCCCTTTCAGGGCCTCCATAAGCCTTTTAAGCAACTCCTCCCTTGCCCTTCCCCTTACCCTTCCGGGCGGCCCCTTCTGCATCATCAGCAGCTGATGCCTTCCTGCCATGATCCTGTGCACCACAGTGGTGTTTCCCCACCTTACCGGGCTGGGGGCCTCAACCCCCCTTTCCCTCAGGCTTCTGAGCACCATGTCCCCCTCAGGATCATCGCCCACAGGCGTTACCTCAACGACCCTGGCGCCAAGGGCTGCAAGTTGGAGGGCTGAGTTCGACGAGTTCCCTGGGACGTAGCTCTCCTTTTTAACTTCAACAAGCGGAACGGGAGCCTCAGGTGATATCCTGTTCACGATGCCAAAGCTGTACCTGTCAAGCGAGCAGTCACCTAGAACAACTATTGACGGCCTAGAGCTTGGCATAACAAGCTTTGTATGAGCTTGACAATATAAAAGCTTTAATCCCCCAGTGCCCCCTTCAGCTCGGCGATCCTGCGCTCAGGCTCATAGCCTCCAAATACGTAGGAGCCTGAGACAACGGCGTCAACGCCTCTTAGGATTCCTGCCCTTGAAGGCTCAACCCCGCCGTCAACCACAAGGCTAAACCCGTGCTCCTCCCTGAGCTTTAAGGCCTCCCTTATCCTCTCCCCTGAGCCTTCAAGCATTGCCTGCCCCGAGTAACCAGGCCTTACAGTCAGCAGCAGAACGGAATCTATAAGCCTTATGATCCCCTTCAACCTTTCAATCACGGTTTCTGGAAGAAGTGCAACGCCGGCCATTGCGCCCATGCTCTTTACCGCCCTTATGTCCCCCTCAGGATCATCCGAGGCCTCAACGTGAAAGTATATTGTTTCAACGCCAGCAAGCTGGCCGAAGTACCTCCTTGGCTTCACGACCATCAGGTGAGCTTGAACAGGCCTTTTTGTTACAGACGCAACGTCGGTGGCCATCCAGGGGCCAAACGAAAGAGAGGGGGCAAAGCATCCATCCGAGATGTCAAGGTGAAACCCGTCTATCCCTGCCCTTTCTGCCCTTCTTATCATCTCCTCAAGCCTGAGCGCGCTGACTCCAAGCAGGGAGCCGTATATCCTCATACGTCAACTGTTATAAAATGAAAAAGATAAGCTTTGGGCAGCTCAAGCTTAAAAGTTAGCGGGGCAAAGTTAAGTGCGTGAGGGTGCTTATAACAGGTGGCTCTGGCTTCATAGGCAGAAACGTAGCGGCCAAGCTAATGGCCCTTGGGCACAGCGTTGTAACGCTTGACGTGAGCGAGCGCTCAGCTGGTGCTGAAAGGCACATAGCTGGAAGCATCCTTGACAGGGGACTTCTGATGGACGCCATGAAGGGCATTGACGCGGTGGTGCACATGGCCGCGGTAACCTCCCCTCCAGAGTTTGAGGACGTCCTGGGCAATGGGTATGAGGTTAACGTTATGGGGACATACAACGTCCTTGTAGCAGCCGCTGCTAACGGGGTAAGAAGGGCCGTGCTTGCCTCTTCATCGTCGGTTTACGGGAACATAGGCAGGCCAGCGTCAGAGCATGACCTTCCTAGCTCATACGAAAACCTCTATCCGGTGACGAAGCTTGTGAACGAAATAACAGCAAGGGTGTTTAAAAGACATGGCGTTGAGGCCGTCTGCCTGAGGTATTTCAACACGTACGGCTATGGCGAGTGGACAAAGGGGAATGCGGCAAGCGTGATATGGAAGTTCGCTGAGGAGATGGCAAGCGGCAGGAGCCCCGTTATATACGGGGATGGAACACAGAGAAGGGACTTCATATACGTTGAGGACGCGGCAAGGGCAACGGTTCTTGCGCTTGAAAGAGGGGAGCCGGGCGAAGCTTACAACGTTGGCACCGGCAGCTCATACTCGTTTAATGAGGTCTTTGCGGTCCTTAAGGAGGAGCTGGGGTTTAATGTGGAGCCGGTCTACGTTAAGAACCCGCTTAAGAGCTATCAGACTTTCACCCAGGCAGACATTACAAAGGCAAAGGCAGAGCTTGGGTTTGAGCCAGCATACGACCTGAGGTCAGGGATAAGGAGGGTTGTAGAGCTTATAAGGGAGAAGGGATTAAGGGGCATTTAGATGGCAACCTTCCTCATACCTGCATACAACGAGGAGGAAAGGATAGGCCCAACCCTTTCACAGCTTACTTCCAGTTTCCCCGGTTATGATGTCATAGTTGTCTTTGATGGAAGCGATAGGACGCCTGAGGTCGTTTCAAGGTTTAATGGGGTTAAGCTGTTAAGGTTTGGGAAGAGGCTTGGAAAGGGAAGGGCAATGATTGAGGGGGCAAGGGTCGCCAGTGGCCATGATATCATTATATTAATAGACGCTGACATGCCGGTAACCGTTGAGCAGATAAGGCACGCGCTTGGCAAGATGGGGGACACCGACCTGCTTATAACTGAGAGGATCTACTTGGACGTTCCCATCAGAAGACTCGTGCTGCACCTGCTCTTTAACGCGCTGGCAGCAACAATGTTCCCTGCTCTTAGGCGCTTCTCTGACTGGCAGGGAGGGTTTAAGGTGATTAAAACAAGACCTTTTAAGGAGGTGATGGACGAGCTCGTAATTAACGACTTCCTGATCGACACAAACCTGGTGTACGCGTTCCTAAGGAGGGGGTTTAAGGTGATCTCAATGAAGCTCATATGGAAACATGAGGAAAAGGGGAGCAAGGTCTCCGGGAGGCTGCTTAAGGTGTTTCTGATTGACTTCCTTTCGCTTGTAAAGCTTCGGGTTTACTACTCGCCATTCAGGCCAGTTCTCAACACAAATGCCTTCAGGAGGGCCCAGGACTTCATGCTGAAGGTTTTAAGGTGACCCATGCGGAATTCACGCGATAAACTAATAGGTCATGGACGTTGCCCTGGTCCATTAATGGTTGAGGGGCATCTGATGAGTATTTTTCAAAAAATTGGCAAAAATGCCTTTATAAGAAACCTTTTAAGACGCGCGGGCATACCCATGCTATGCTCGGCAGGTATCAGGCTGATGTCCCGACTCACGAATCGTTTCTCGACCCGCCCTCAAGGGACAGCTACGACGTGCTAATAATAGGGGCCGGGGGCGGCGGCTACCACGGCGGGTTCAGGCTTTCAAGCTCAGGGAAAACGGCGCTGATCGTTGACGACAAGGGGAACCTGGGGGGCAACTGCCTCTACGAGGGCTGCGTACCATCCAAGGCTGTTTACATGACGGCTTACACTGCTGAAAAGCTTGCTGCTATGGTTAGGGACAACCCGTCTTCGGAGGAGGCCGCAAGGCTAATAAGGGCAACTTGGGAGGACGCTATAGCGCACAAGGACTGGGTCCAGGGGGTAAGGTACCAGCAGCACATAAGGGAGGTTCTGGAACACGGGAAGCTGGAGATGGCAAGGGGAATAGCTGAGCCGAGGGACAGCACAAGGGCAACCGTTAGGGCCGTTGACGGCTCCTGGGAGAAGGAGGTCTCGTTTAAGAGCATGATAGTTGCCACCGGGTCCGTGCCCGTCACGCCTCCAATAAAGGGCAGCGAGCTGACAGTTGGAAGCGAGCAGCTCTTTGGCTTTAAGACGCCTTACAGGTTTCACGGGAAGGACGTTGGCATAATAGGCGGCGGCTACATAGGTGTTGAGCTTGCCTCAGCGCTTTCGAGGTTTGGCTACAGGGCAACGATAATTGAGATGCTGCCAAACATAATGAGCGGCTGGGACGATGAGGCCGTCAGCTTTGTGAGGGGCATGCTTGAGTCCCGAGGCGTCAGGGTGTTTACCGGCTCAAAGGTTAAGGCGATAAGGGGGAGCGGGACAAAGGAGGTGGTCTTTGAGCGCAATGGAAAAACTGAGTCAGAGTCGTTTGACGACGTCGTGATGGTAGTCGGAAGGAAGCCGTTCGTTGACCCGGTTGCCGGCCTTGGCATAGCAAACAACGGACGCGTTGAGGTCAGCACGGCCATGAGGACCTCGCTTCCAAACGTTTACGCCGCAGGCGACGTAATAGGCAGGTACATGCTCTTCCACGCTGCAGTAAAGGGCTCAACCATAGCCGCACTGAACATAATATACGGCAACCCTGCCTTTGAGATGAACTTCAACGCTGTCCCGCTTGCCGTGTTCACGGAGCCTGAGGTCGCGCTGGTAGGCGTTTCGCCTGGGCAGGCGAAGAGGCTTGGCATACCCCACACCGTGGTCTCGTACAACCTGGAGGAGGACGCCTACGCCCAGATAATGAAGGTGAGGGAGGGAAGGGTCAACATAGTGGTTGAGCAGGGGACGCAGAGGGTGATAGGGGGGCTTATATACGGAGAGGCCGCATCTCTGCTAATAAACGAGATAGCGCTTGCCGTTGCAACGTCAACAAGGGTTTACGACATAGCGGTGCTTGCGCACCAGCACCCAACGATCTTTGAGTCCGTGGACAGGGCCGCTATAAACTACATGCTTTAGCCCGCTAAGGGTAACCTGCTGTTCTGGTTTAGCAAATGGGCCAGTTATCCGCGACGATTTATTAAAAATAAGGCGCTTTTTGTTACGAAAATCTTAATATATCAAGGATTCATATTCTAATTTAGAAATGGGGAGCATAAGGATAAGGGTTCCGCCTCCCGGGCCAAAGGCCTTGAAGGTTGCGAGCCAGGTTGAAAGGTACACGTCCCCATCGGTTATCAGGTTTTACCAGTTTGCAATTAAAAGGGGGAGCGGCGCCCTGGTTGAGGACGTCGACGGCAACGTCTACATAGACATGAACGCTGGCATAGCAGTCCTTGCCCTTGGCGCCTCCCCGGGGCCCGTTGTGAGGGCAATTGAAAGGGCATCCAGGAACTTCCTGCACTACTCGTACACCGACTTTTACTATGAGAGCATAGCCAGGCTTGCGGCCCAGCTCGTCAGGATAACCCCAGGGAAGTTCAGGAAGAGGGTTTACTTTGGAAACAGCGGGGCCGAGGCCGTTGAGGCCGCAATGAAGCTCGCCAGGTACCACACCAGGAGGCCCAGGTTCATGGCATACCTTGGCGCCTTTCACGGAAGAACAATGGGCGCCCTGAGCCTTACCGCTAGCAAGCCGGTGCAGGTCAAGGGCTTTTCGCCTCTTGTTCCCGGCGTAACTCACGTGCCTTACCCCTACTGCTACAGGTGCCCCTTTGGCAAGCAGTTCCCTGACTGCGACTACTTCTGTGTTGACTTCATAGAGGACCAGCACTTTAAGAGGAACGTCCCGCCTGACGAGGTTGCAGCCTTCTTTGCTGAGCCTATACAGGGGGAGGGGGGATACGTTGTGCCGCCCGACGGCTACTTTAAGAGGCTAAAGTCGATGCTTGACAGGCACGGCATACCTCTTGTTGACGACGAGATACAGGCCGGCATGGGAAGGACGGGCAGGTGGTTTGCGATTGAGCACTTCGGCGTTGAGCCGGACGTCCTGCTTGTGGCAAAGGCCATAGCAAACGGCCTTCCCCTCTCAGCCATGGTCGCCAGGGCCGACATGATGGACTGGCCCCCTGGATCTCACGCAACGACTTTTGGGGGGAACCCGGTTGCTGCTGAGGCCGCCCTTTCCGTCATAAGGGCCATAAGGAGGCAGAGGCTTCTGGAGAACGCCGAAAGGGTTGGCGCCTTTATAATGAAGAGGCTTAACGAGATCATGGAGAGGCACGAGCTGGTTGGGGACGTAAGGGGGAAGGGGCTGATGATAGGGGCAGAACTTGTAAAGGACAGGAGGAGCAGGGAGCCAAGCCCGGAGGCCGCCAGGAAGGTTATCGATTATTCATGGAGGCACGGCGTCCTGCTCATAACCGCAGGGCAGAGCACCCTCAGGTTTGCCCCTCCGCTTGTCATAACCGAGGAGCTTGCCTCAGAGGCCCTTGACGTGGTTGAGGAGGGCATAAGGGAGGCTGAGAGGAAGTGAGGAGGGCTTTAATACTTGGCGCCGCCGGCAGGGACTTCCACAACTTCAACGTTTACTTCAGGGGAAACCAGGAGTACCAGGTCGTTGCGTTCACTGCAGCCCAGATACCGTTCATAGAGAACAGGGTTTACCCGCCAGAGCTGGCAGGCCCCGGCTACCCTAAGGGGATCCCCATAGTCCCCGAGGAAAGGCTTGAGGAGACAATAAGGGAAAACAAGGTGACGGACGTCTTCTTCTCCTACAGCGACGTGAGCTTTGAGCACGTGATGAGGCTTGCGTCAAGGTCAATGGCCCTTGGCGCCTCGTTTCATCTGCTTGGCCCTGCTGACACTCAGCTTGTCTCAAGAAGGCCCGTTGTGGCAGTGGTTGGGGGCAGGACAGGCGCGGGTAAGAGCACAGTTTCAAGGTACGTCTTCTCGGTGCTGAAGGGCCTTGGCATAAGGGCAATCATCGTAAGGCACCCCATGCCCTACGGAAGGCTTGAGGCGGAGCCCCAGAGGTTTGAAACCCTGGACGACCTGAAGAGGCACAGCCTTACGTTTGAGGAGGTTGAGGAGTACGAGCCGCATGTTGAGCAGGGGGGCGTGGTTTACGCCGGCGTTGACTACGGGGTCATATTAAGGCGCGCTGAGGCTGAGGGCGACGTGGTGCTCTGGGACGGTGGGAACAACGACTTCCCGTTTTACAGGCCAGACCTTACGGTGACGGTTGTTGACGCAACCAGGGCTGACAGCGTCTCAGGATCTTACCCTGGGGAGGCAAACGTCAGGTCAGCGGACGTGATTGTTATAAACAAGGCAAACCTGGTGGACGTGGAGGCGCTGAGGTCTGTTGAATCAGCGGTGAGGTCAATAAACGGAAGGGCAAGGGTTGTTGTGGCCACGTCTGAGCTTGAGGTTGACAGGCCTGAGCTGATAAGGGGCAAAAGGTGCATAGCTGTTGAGGACGCGCCAAGCGTTACTCATGGGGGGATGAGGGAGGGCGCGGCCGCTGTTGCCGTAAGGCTGCACGGCGGGGAGCTCGTTGATCCCAGGGGATACGCGGTTGGCACGGTCAGGGACGCTTACGCAAAATACCCGCACATGGCATACGTTGTGCCTGCCCTTGGCTACAGCGACTCCCAGAAGGCCGACCTTGAGGCAACGCTGAACTCGATTCCGGCGGACACAATAGTGCTGGGGACCCCGGCAAACCTGGGGCTCTTCCTTAAGCTCAACAAGCCCATAGCAAGGGTCACGTACAGGCTCAAGGAGGACGGCGGCCTGAGGGATGAGCTTGAGAAATGGGCCTCAGAGGTTATTCATGGCGCTCATCGGAGCCCTTCTCAAGCTTAACGGACACAGCCTGCAGCACAACCCCTATCAGTATGCAGAAGTAGGCGTACTCGGAAAGCTCGTTTGCCTCTGAAGTTAAGCCAAACGAAAACTCAACGGCCGCAGCTACAAGAAGGACAATGAAGGCAAGGACGAACGGCGCGCCCAGGTTTGACCTGAGGTACCTCAGCGTTGCCCTTGCCGCCAGCCTCATGTTTGCCCGGGTAAAGGTAGCCCTTGTTATCTTCCTCAAGTACATGAGGGCAAGAACAAGGGTAAGCACGAACGACACCGCAAGCGGGAAGCCAGTTACAACCATGCCGTATATTCCCATAGATGCCATTAAGCAGGCCCTGCTATTAAGCTTAAGCGCGCCGTTCAGGTTAAATCCGGCAACGCAGCAGTAGATGGCATGGGAAAGGCGGTCTTCCTGGACATGGATCCCGGCATAGACGACGCGGCTGAGCTCATAGCGGTTTCAGCGATAGGCGACTGGGAAATAGTCGGCGTTGGAACGGTTGCCGGCAACGTTGACGTAGACCTTACCACAAGAAACGCGCTGATAATAAGGGAGGCCGTTGGCGGAAAGTTTAAGGTGTTCAGGGGGGCAAGCAGGCCGCTTGTGGCGGAGCTGAGGGGGGCGGCCCATGTACATGGTAGCGATGGCCTTGGCGACTCCGGGCTGTCCTTAAAGTCAGGCTCCCCTGAGCGCGCCTCAGCCCCTGAGGCGCTGGCAGAGCTTGCCGAGTCCGGGGAGGTAACGCTGATAGCAACCGGCCCGCTGACAAACGTGGCAATTGCCGCGCTTTTAAGGCCAGAGGTTGCTAAAAGGGTCAGGGTTTACGTAATGGGCGGCGCCTTTGGCCTAACGGAATGGTCAAGGGGCAACGTAACGCCTCATGCCGAATTCAACTTCTGGCAGGACCCGGAGGCCGCCAACGTCGTGTTTTCAGCTTTCAGCGACGTAAGGGTGATGCCGCTTGACCTCACGCTTAACCCGGCGTTCTGGATATATGAGGCCGATGTCTCAGCCCTCAAGGAAACCCCCAGGTCTGCCCTGCTTAGGAAGGTGCTCAGGTTCCCGTTCAGCAAGTTTGGAAGGCTTGTGCCTCATGACCCAATGGCGGCCATGATGGCCCTTGACGAGTCCAGGTTTGTGTTCAGGGATGGCTGCGTGTCCGTGTTCCCAAGCATTGGCGAGCTCAGGGGGAAGAGCTTTCTTTACGATGGGAGAGGTTGCAGGCACCACAGGGTTGCGGTGAGCGGCGACCCCTCCTGGTTCAGGGGGACGTTTCTTGGGCTAATGGAGCTTTAGGTCAGTTGTGGTAGCTGAGCCTCTCCTTTATAAAGAGCTCAAGGTCTATTTCAGTTGGAAGGTTCTCGACTAGGTCCTCCTTTCCTGACTGCCTGGACACCAAATACGCAGCGGCCGCGTTTGCCATTGCCGCTGACTCAAACGGGTCAAGCCCTGCCATGTAGTAATGTATGAACGCCGCGTTCCAGGCGTCCCCAGCCCCAGTTGTGTCAACGGCCTTAACCCTGTAGGCAGGGACCCTCTTAACCTCGCCCATGTACGCCACAACGCACCCCCTTTCGCCAAGCGTAACTGCGGCAACCTCAACGTGCCTGGCGTAGCTTAAAAGTATCTGCTCAACGTCTGCAGGAGAGTCCGGCGAAAGCCCGGCCATGATCTTCAGCTCGGTTTCGTTTGGCGTTATTGCGGTTATCCCTTCAAGGGACTCGGGCGGTATTGGAACCGCTGGCGCAGGGTTCAGGAACGTCTTGACCCCTGACTTGGCCTCAAGCCTGAGCGCTTCAAGCGCAACGTCGGGGCTGACCTCGAGCACAGCGGCAAAAGCGTCGGCGTTTATGGCTGAAAACGCGTCCTCAACATGCCTTATGTCAAGCTCCTCGTTTGCGTTTGGCGAGATCGCTATCATGTTTGAGCCGTCCTCAAGCACAAACACAAACGCCATTCCAGTTGCGCCGCGCTCCACGACGTGCTCAACTCCAACGCCCTCAGCGATCCACTTCTCAACGGCAGCCCTTCCAAACGAATCGTTGCCAACCCCGGCAATCACGGACACCTCGTCCCCAAGCCTCCTGAGCCCTATGGCCTGGTTTGACCCCTTTCCGCCGTGCTCAACCCTCATCCCGTAAGCCTTCACTGTTTCCCCGACAACGGGGGGCCTCTTCACCTTTATGATGAACGTTGCGTTGTAGCTTGCCAGGAAGGCCGCCCTCATGAACTAACATTCACGGCCATGCCTATAAAAACGTTGAATAACTCTAAATAGCTCAGGTGCCAGATCAAGGCCATGCAGGGACTTCCGCCTGGCCAGACCAGGATAGGCAGGTTCATTTACTACTCAGCGCTTGAGCCTCCTGTAGTTGACATAAACGCTTACAGGCTCAGGGTTGCATGGGCTGGGGCTGAAAGGTCCTACACCTATGAACAGCTAAACGAGATGGTCGACGTCAAGGGCGTTTACGACTTTCACTGCGTGACCGGCTGGTCAGTTACTGGCCTTGAAATGGAGGGGGTCAGCATGAAAAGGCTCTTGGAGGGGGTACAGGGCACAGAGGGCTTTGTCCTCCTGGTTGGCCTTGACGGCTACGTTGCAACCGTGCCCCTCGAGGACGCGCTCAAGGGGTTTGTAATTCTAAGGATAAACGGGGCCCCGCTGACCTACGAAAGCGGTTACCCCGCAAGGCCGTTCTTCCCCCACCTTTACGGCTGGAAGAGCTCAAAGTGGCTCTCAGAGATAAGGGTTGTTGACGAGTACGTTGACGGGTACTGGGAGGAAAGGGGATACCATGAAAGGGGGAACGTCTGGCTTGAGGAGAGGTTCAAGGACGGATCGTTCAGGCATCAGAAGAGGAGCCCAATGAGGGCTCAGGAAAGAAAGTCGTAAATATCAGCTGGCCCATAATAAGGGCATGTCATGCCTTACGTGCAAACATTATGAGCCTCACGCGCTTTACCCTTACGTTGGGTACTGCAAGGAGGAGAAGAGCGTTGTCCTTGACAGGGAGGGGTGCGAAAGGCGCTCAAACCTGGACTACGCTTCCCTTAAGGGAGGCGTGGTTGAGGCCGGATGGGTTTACTGCATAACCTGCAGGGAGCCCATATACTCCCTTGAGGACCTTGACAGGCACTTCTCCGGCGGCCACGCGGTTGTAAGCGGCTTCATGGATGACCAGGTCTCCCTTGAGGAGTCCCACGCGGCGGACTAGCATGCTCAAGGATGTAAAACGGCCATAACCTGCAACAATAATTTTATTAATACATGCTCTCCACTTATTTATCGATAGAGTTATGCAGTATGCGATAACAGCCGCTGTGTTCTCTCTCGCAGTTGGCCTAGTGGGCATAGTATACGGCGCGTCAATGGCCGCCTGGGTCCTGAGAAGGGGCGAGGGAAGCGAAAGGATGAAGGAGATAAGCAGGCTTATAGCTGAGGGGGCATGGGCCTTCCTCAAGAGGGAGTACATAACTGTGCTGCCGATAGGCGCTGTCCTTGCTGCGCTTGTTGGCCTTGCCTACTACGTTGGGTTTCACTACAGCGCCACAATGGCCCTGCTCTCGGCAACGTCGTTTTCCCTTGGCGCAATAGGCAGCGCCGTTGCCGGCTACGTTGGGATGTACGTAACAACCAGGAGCGCTTCAAGGACTGCCAACTCGGCGGTGGACAGGGGGCTTGGCGGGGCCTTCAGCGTTTCGTTCAGGGCTGGCAGCGTGATGGGGGCAATGCTGGCAAGCGTGGCGATCGTGATAATATCAGCCCTATTCATAGTTTACACTTCAATATACGGCTCGACGCCGTCCTGGGCTGAGGCGCTTATACCAACGGCGTTTGGCGCTAGCCTGCTCAGCCTTTTCATAAGGGTTGCCGGCGGCATATACACAAAGGCTGCTGACTGGGGGGCTGACATAGTTGGAAAGGTTGAGGCTGGCATACCTGAGGACGATCCCAGGAACCCCGGCGTGATAGCCGACAACGTTGGCGACAACGTTGGCGACGTGGCCGGGATGTCAAGCGACGTTTACGAAAGCCTGGTAGTTGTGCTGACCGGGAGCATGTTCCTGGGCGCCGTGTTCCGCCTGCCAGAGCAGCTTGTTCTGTTGCCAATGGTGATAGCAGGCTCAGCGCTCCTGGGGACGCTCATAGGGATGCAGGTCGCAAGGGGGAGCTTTAAGGGGCCCGGCGAAATACTCAGCAGACTTAACCTCTCGCTTTACATAGCCGTGGCATTGACGCTTGTCATAAACGCCCTTTGGGCTGTTTACCTTTTGGGGGGCACGGCCAGCGCGGCCGGGGTCCTGATCAGCGACCTGCTTGGCATGCTCACGGCCATAATAGTGCTTCACATAACGGAGTACTACACGCATTACACGCACGGGCCCGTCAGGACAATAGCCAGGCAGGCGACGGTAAGCGCTTCAAACGTCATAGTTACGGGCTACTCGTACGGCCTCGAGAGCGCAATACCGATAATACTTACCGTCAGCGCGGTGCTTGGGCTCAGCTTCTGGATAGGGTACAGCGTAATATCGACTTCAGGCATAAACAGCATGCTTTCCGGCATATACTCAACGGCAATAGCGTCAACCGGCCTGCTTTCTCTTGCGGGGATGATAATAACCCTTGACTCCTTTGGCCCTGTCTCCGACAACGCTTCAGGGCTTGCCGAGATGGCCGAGCTTCCTCCAAACGTCAGGGAGTCAACCGACGCCCTTGACGCCATAGGAAACACCACAAAGGCAACAACAAAGGGCTATGCAATAGCCTCGGCAGGGCTTGCGGCCCTTGTCCTTTTCATAGGGTTTGTATACGAGGTTTTCTCAAGGATACTTGGCCCGTCATCTCCAGGCGCCATAATATCGACAGCGCTTCAGCACACGTCCGTTATGGAGCCTGACCTGCTCATAGGCGCCTTCCTTGGGGCCGCGCTGGTTTACATGTTTTCAAGCAGGACGCTCAGGTCGGTTAGCAGGACGGCCATGGAGCTGGTTGAGGAGATAAGGAGGCAGTTCAGGGAGAGGCCGGGCATACTTGAGGGAAAGGAGAGTCCTGACTATTCAAGGGCAATAGACATAGTTACAAGGCACGCGCTTGGCGAGTTCATGCTGCCAGGGCTCATGGCTGTAATAGTCCCCGTCATAGTTGGCCTCATCCTTGGCTGGGTCGCGCTTGTTGGCCTTATCCTGGGCACAATAGTGGTGGGCTTCCCCAGGGCCCTTCTGATGGCAAACAGCGGCGGCGCCTGGGACAACGCAAAGAAGTACATAGAGGCAAACTACGACAGGTCGCTTGGCGGCAAGGGCAGCGAGGCCCACAGGAACGCCGTTGTCGGCGACGTGGTTGGCGACCCGTTTAAGGACACAACGGGCCCATCCCTTAACCCGCTGATCAAGGTTGTTAACACGGTTTCAATTGTGTTTGCGGCCGCAATAGCTTACGCCAACGTAGCCCTTCATATACAGCTTGGGCTGTTCCAGGCAATAATCGTGCTGATCCACGCCTTAATTTAAAACCTTAATATATGGCCAGGCCCTCCATGTCCCATGGCCGGCGCAATAAGCGCAGCGGTTGTTGACTTTGGCAGCCACTTTTCGGACAGGCTAATAGGCCTGGTTGGGGAGCTTGCGGACGTGCAGGCCGTGCCCCCTGAGGGTCCCCTTCCTCAGGCCGACGTTGTTGTGTTCACAGGAAGGTCAATGAGGCCATCATCCCACAACATGCAGGCCTTTGCCCTGTTCAGGCAGCTCAGGGCGCCCGCAGTTGGGGTCTGCTATGGCGCTGAGGCGTACAACCTGTTTGCAGGCGGAACCCTTGTGAGGTCCGCGTCCCCGATAAGCGGGAGCGTTGCGGTTGAGTTCAGGGGCGCGGGCTTTGTCAAGGACGGCGTTTATCACCTTTACGAGGCCAGGCACTACAGGGTTGGCAGGCTTGGGAGGGGCCTTGTCCCCGTCGCGTTTTCAGTGCACGGGGTTGAAGCGTACGTCGGGAACGGGTTCGTGGGCCTCCTTTTTCATCCTGAGGCAAGCGGGGAGCAGGGCCGCATGGTGCTGGCCTCAGCGCTGTCGTTTTTGTTAAGGCGGTCAACCGGAGGGCAAGGCCTGGGGAAAGATTTTTAAGCGGAGGAGCGGAAGGGATGGCGATGTCTCTTCATATCTGAAAGGAGGATAAGGATAGCAATTCCAAAGGGATCGCTTGAGCAGGACACCATGGGCCTGCTGAACTCCACCGTGCTCAGGGTTTCCTACAGCGAAAGGAGCTACAGGCCTTACGTGAGCGACAGGGAGGTCTACATGAAGATACTCAGGCCCCAGGAGATCCCCACGCTTGTGGATCAGGGCTTTTACGACCTGGGGATAACGGGCGAGGACTGGGTCATTGAAACCGGATCAGGCGTTACAAAGCTCATGGACCTTGGCTACGGAACTGTAAGGCTTGTGCTTGCGGTTCCCGCGGGATCTGAGGGCGACGCAAACGCGCTTGTAAGGGAGTTTAACAGGTCTGGAAGGCCGCTGAGGATATACACGGAGTACCCAAACATAACCTCCAGGTACCTCATGGGCCTTGAAGCTTACAGGGCCCTTTACGGGGGCTCAAGGCCAAGGGTTTACACGCCCTGGTACCAGTACGGCGAAAACGAAATGGTCAGGGTGTTTCTCTCCTTTGGCGCAACGGAGGCAAAGCCGCCAGACGAGGCCGACGCCATAGTTGACGTGACGTCTTCAGGCAGAACACTGCAGGAGAACGGGCTGAAGGTCATAGGCGATGTCCTGACGACCTCAGCCGTGCTTGTTGCAAACAGGGACTCGCTGAAGGATCCCTGGAAGAAGGGGAAGGCCCTTGACTTCGTTGCCCTTCTGAAGGGCGCGATGGAGGCAAGGGGCAAGCTGCACATATTTGTTAACGTGAGCGAGGAGAACCTGAACGAGCTTGTGGCCGCCCTGCCTTCGCTTAAGGGCCCAACGATAAGCAGGCTTTCAAGGGACGGCTGGTACGCCGTGAACACGGTCATAGACGAGTCGGAGTACCTGAGGCTTTTACCAACGCTGAGGAGGCTTGCGCAGGGCCTGGTGGTGCACAGGCCCGCGGCCGTGCTTTCCCTGGAGGATGTCAAGGTTGAGGAAGGCTGAGGTTTCAAGGAAAACGGCTGAAACTGAAGTTTCAATTAGCCTTAGCCTTGACGGCGGGGACATCTCAGTTGACACAGGCATACCCATGTTTGACCACATGCTCAGGACGCTCGCTTACTACGCAGGGTGGGGCATCAACGTAAGGGCCAGGGGGGACCTGCAGCACCACACAGTTGAAGACGTTGGCATATCACTCGGGATGGCCCTAAGGGACGCGCTTGGAGATAGGAGCGGGGTTGCCAGGTTTGGGAGCGCAATTGTCCCCATGGACGGCTCCCTTGCAATATGCGCCGTTGACCTGGCCAGGAGGGCCTACTATACTTCAAACGTTCCCGAGTACGACGTTGAGGGCCTTAGCGGCGGCCTCCTGTCCCACTTCCTCAGGTCATTTGCCTTCAACGCGGAGCTCACGCTGAGCGTCTACGCGGTTTACTGCGACGGACCCCACCACTGCTTTGAATCCGTGTTCAAGGCCGCCGGCATGGCCATCAGGCAGGCCTCAGCCCTTACAGGGGGCGGATACGTAAGCACAAAGGGATCGCTATGAGGGTTGCAATAGTGGACTACGGGGCAAGCAACCTGTTTTCCATAACAAGCGCCTTTGAAAGGGCAGGGGCAGACGTGAGGCTCATAAGCTACTCTGACAGCGAGGCGGCGCTTGCTGAGTTTGAGCTTGTGGTGCTGCCAGGGGTTGGGAGCTTTGGCCCGGCCGCAAGGAACCTTTCAGGGGGCCTGGGGGATAGGATAGCCAGGTTTTACGCCGATGGCGGCACCGTTTTTGGGGTGTGCCTGGGCATGCACCTCATGTTTGAGTCAAGCGAGGAGGGCGAGGGAAGGGGGCTTTCAATTTTAAGGGGAGCAGTAAGGAGGATAAGGGGGAGGCGCGTTCCCCACATAGGCTGGTCTTACACTAGGCCCGTGAAGCACAGCAGGCTGTTTGACGGGGTAGAGGGCGGCTGGTACTACTACGCTCACTCTTACGCTGCTGACACAGATCTTGCCGTTGCTGAGGTTGAGCATGAAGGGCAGGCCCTTACAGCCGCTGTTGAGCTAAACGGGCTTGTCGCAACACAGTTTCACCCTGAAAAGTCAGGGCCGGCCGGGGCCGTAATAATAAGGAACGTGATGGAGATAGCGAGGAGGTGAACCACGGTGATGCTTGCCTCAATAGACATAATGGGTGGAAAGGTCGTCAGGCTCGTCAGGGGCGACCCTTCGCGGGCAAGGGCTTACTTTGAAGACGCCGTCGAAGCCGTCAGGTACCTGAAGGGCCTTGGCCTTAACGACTACCACATAGTTGACCTCGACGCGGCCCTGGGGCGCGGGTCAAACAGAGAGCAGATACTCAGGACAATATCGGCCTCAGGCGGATTTGTAGAGGTGGCCGGCGGCATATCAACAGCCGAGGTCGCAGAGGCGTACATAAGGGCCGGCGCGTCAAGGGTTGTGGTCTCAACCGTTGCGTTCACAGACCTTAAAGAGTACTCCAGGATAGCCCTCCTGCCCCACGCGGTTTCCGTTGACTTCAGCGGCTCAGAGGTGATGATAAGGGGATGGAGGGAGCAGGCCGGCTACACGGTTGAGGACGCGCTTTACTATCTTAGCTCCCTTGGCGCAAGGGAGTTTGAGGCAACCCTGGTCAAGAACGACGGCACCATGAGCGGCTACGAAAGGGAGGCATTTCTTTCAATCCCTGAGAGGTTCAGGGGGAGCACGCTAATTGCTGGGGGCCTTGGCCCTGAGGACCACGAATTGGCTCTTAAGGATGGCTTTAAGGGCATAATAGTTGGCAGGGCCCTTTACAGGGGGCTTGAGCGGTGATGCTGGCAAAGAGGATAATACCCTGCCTCGACGTTGACAGGGGGCTCGTTGTCAAGGGGGTTAACTTCAGGGGCCTCAGGGAGGTTGGTGACCCGGTCCAGATGGCCATGGCCTACAGGGACCAGGGGGCTGACGAGCTTGTGTTCCTGGACATAACGGCAACTGTTGAAAACAGAAAGAACATGGTGGAGCTTGTAAAGGCAATAGCCAGGGGCCTTGACATACCGTTCACGGTTGGGGGAGGGATAAGGGGCTTGGAGGACGCAAGGGAGATACTCTGGAGCGGGGCCGACAAGGTCTCAATAAACACGGCCGCAATAAGGAACCCTGAGGTCATAACCGAGCTTGCCGACATATACGGGTCGCAGAGCGTCGTCGTTTCTATAGACGCCGCCCTTGAAGGCGACAGGTACGTGGCCTACGTTGAAGGGGGAAGGAGGCCGGCAGGGGTTGACGCCGTTGAGTGGGCCAGGAGGGCTGAGTCGCTTGGCGCCGGGGAGCTCCTGGTGACCTCAATAGACAGGGACGGAACGCGCGCCGGCTACGACCTGGAGCTCCTCAGGAGGATAAGGGGCTCCGTTGGCGTCCCGATAATCGCTTCAGGCGGCGCGGGGTCGCCCGAGGACTTCCTGAAGGTCTTCGCCGATGACCTGGCGGATGCTGCGCTGGCCGCGTCCCTGTTTCACTTTGGCGTTTATACGGTTGAGGATATAAAGAGGTACCTGAAGGATAAGGGGGTTGTGGTCAGGCTATGATAAGGCTTAACGTGGAAAACGTGAAGTTTGACTCAAACGGCCTTGTTCCCGTAATAGTCCAGGACTACGTCACCGGCAGGATACTGATGCAGGCTTACGCAAACGAGGAGGCGCTCAGGCTTACCGTGAAAACAGGCTACGCGCACTTCTGGAGCAGGTCCAGGAGGAGCCTCTGGCTAAAGGGCGAAACATCAGGAAACAGGATGCTTGTCAAGAGGCTCCTTATTGACTGCGACGGGGACAGCATAATATACCAGGTTGAGGCGCTTGGCCCGGCCTGCCACACGGGCAACACGTCCTGCTTTTACAGGGCGTTAACTGACTACGAGGACCTGAGGGACATAGAGGACGAAATAAGGGGATACTTTGAGAGGGCAAGGATCATAGAAAAGAGGTGGGTCAGGGACGGCTCAAGGGACAGGTACATGTACGTGCTGAACCCCATAACAGAAAACGTGCCCCCGCCTTCTGCCAGGGTGATGGCGTTCCTGAGCGAGGCAATCGACGGCTTTACGCCAAGCGACGTTGATAAGGTGGTTGTCCCAGAGTCGTTTGGGCTTCCAATAGCCGCGCTCGTTGCGCAGAGGAAGGGGGTTCCCCTTGCGATAATCAGGAAGAGGGACCTGGGGGCCGAGCCCCTTGAAAAGGTGAGCTACAGCTCCGGCTATGAGAGCGGGGCGTACTACATTTACGGCGTTGAGCCGGGGGAGAGGGTTGTCCTTGTTGACGACGCGATAAGCACTGGCGGCACAATGGACTCAGTGATAGGGGCTCTGAGGGGAAAGGGGGTTGACGTGGCAGGGGCAGCCTGCTCAATTTCAAAGGAGATGTACGGGGGCAGGTCGCTGATACTTCAAAAGCACGGCATAATAGTGAAGGCGCCTGTCCTTCTTGACCTTGACGAGTCGGGGGGGATAAGGGTTGAGGTTGACCCTAGCGGCGGCGCGTCCAGGCTTTTCAGGAATCAGCCGGAAAAGTATTTATAACAACCACCAAAACCCTAAATGAGCATGCCTTATTGTTTGTATGTTCTGGAGGTAATCGAGCATGGAGGTTCTGATGCCCAACACCCTTGATGAGGCGCTTAGAGCCCTTGTGAAGAACCAGGACGCGGTAATAGTGGCAGGCGGAACCGACCTGTGGCCAAGGATAAGGGACTTGGAGGTCAGGCCAGAAAGGCTCCTGGACATTTCAGGCCTTTCCGGGGAGCTGTCATACATAAGGAAAGAAGGCGGAAAGGTCAGGATAGGAAGCATGACCACGATAGCTGAAATATATGAAAGTAGGGAGCTTGACGGCCCCCTCGAGGTTTTCAAGGACGTGGCGGCAAAGTTTGGGTCGCCGCAGATAAGGAACGCCGCAACAATAGGGGGCAACATATGTGCCTCCCTGAGCTCCGAGGACTACATAACCCTCCTGCTTGCCCTTGACGCCTCGGTCGTTTTAAAGAGCGTTTACGGAGAAAGGACCCTAAGGCTTGAGGACTTTATAGTTGACAAGAGGACTGTCAACAGAAAGCCCTACGAAATAGTGACCGAGGTTCAGTTTAACGACATGACTGACGGCTGGAGGGCAGGGTTTGAGAAGATCGGGAGGCGCAACACCCTGATAATAAACCTGGTTAACGTGGCCGTGGCCCTCAGGTACAACGGGAGGGTTGAGGAGGCCAGGGTTGCCCTTAACAGGGTCAACAGGAAGGTTCCCGGAAGGGCAAGGGCCGCTGAGAAGGCCCTGCTGGGGAAGGAGATAAGGGGCGACTCCGACCTGGAGGAGGCCGTTGAGGCCCTGAGGGGCGAGCTATCGCTTACTTCCGATTTCAGGGCAAGCGGGGAGTACAGGGTCGCGCTTGCTGAAGTATATTTTAAGAGGATAGTTAAAAGGCTGGTGGGGGTGGCTTAGGTATGGACAGGATCAGGATAAGCTTTAGGCTTAACGGCGTTGAAAGGGAGGCCTTTGTGAGCCCTGAGGAGAGGCTGCTGGACATGCTCAGGGACGACATGGGAATGAAGTCGGTAAAGGAGGGGTGCGGCACGGGCGACTGCGGCACGTGCACGGTTCTGGTCAACGGAAAGCCGGTGCTTTCCTGCATAATGCCGGCGTTTCAGGCAAGGGGAAAGGAGATAACCACGCTTGAGGGCCTTAACGAGGACAGCGCGATGAAGGTCATACAGGACAAGTTCAGGGAGTACCACGCGGCCCAGTGCGGCTTCTGCACCCCGGCTATGGAGATCGTGGGGTACAAGCTCATAAAGGAAAGCGACGGCGTGCCTTCAAAGGAGGAGGTAAAGGAGGGGATAAGTGGCGTCCTGTGCAGGTGCACCGGTTATTACGACATAGTTGATGCCCTGCGCTCAGCCGCAGAGGTGATAAAGAAATGAGCGTAAGCGTTGAGGAGTTCATAGGGGAGCTTCAGAGGAAGGCCGAAAGAGGGGAGCTTCTTTACATAGGCCAGAGCCTGAGGAGAATAGACGACCTGGAGAAGGTCCTGGGCAAGCCCATATACACAAACGACCTGCTCCCGCGCGAAACGCTTTACGCAAGGCTTGTCCTCTCAAAGCAGCCCCATGCAATTTTAAAGGGCATAGGCGTTGCAAGGGCAATCTCATACCCAACCGTAAAGGCTGTACTGACATACCAGGACATTCCGGGCGAAAACATATCAAGCACCATAATACCTGACAGGCCTCTCTTTGCGTTTGAAAAGGTGAGGTCAACTGGCGACATAGTTGCTGCGGTGATAGCGGAGAACGAGAGAAGGGCGGCAGAGGCTACAGAGCTGGTGGACGTTCAGTACGAGCCGCTTCCGGCTGTATTTGACCCGATTGAGGCAATGAAGCCTGACGCGCCAAAGGTCCACAGCGAGGGGAACGTCATAAAGCACATGAAGGTCAGGAAGGGCGACGTTGAAAAGGGCTTCCAGGACTCCGACATAATAGTTGAAAACACTTTCAGGACCCAGTTCCAGGACGCCGTGCCTCTTGAAGCAGAAACCGCACTTGCGATCCCAAGGGACAACGGGAAGCTACTGATAATAGGCTCAATGCAGACTCCTCACCACGTTCAGGCCGCTGTCGCAAGGGTCCTCGGGAGGCCTCTGGAGGACATAGAGGTTATTCAGGCAGTTACCGGCGGCGCCTTTGGGCCAAAGTCAGATGAGCCGCCTTATGACGTCTCCTCAATAGCTGCGCTTGGGGCCATAAAGACAGGAAGGCCAGTGCTGATGAGCATGACCAGAAAGGAGTCAATGATAGCGCACACAAAGAGGCACCCGGCCATAATACATCACAAAACCGGGGTTAAGTCAAACGGGAGGCTTGTTGCGTCAGAGGTTCAGATAGTCCTTGACGGCGGGGCATATGCGTCGCTTGGCGTGCTGGTCATAGTGAGGGCGACGTTCCACGCAAACGGCCCCTACGACATACCAAACGTAAAGAACGATGGCTACAAGGTTTACACAAACAACACGTACACTGGCAGCTTCAGGGGGTTTGGGGCGCCTCAGGCCATATTTGCGGCCGAGGCACAGATGGACGAAATAGCAAGGAAGCTTAACATGGACCCGCTTGACCTGAGGCTGATGAACATGCTCAGGCCAGGCTCAAGGACAAGCACCGGCCAGCTCATGGACGACAGCTGCGGCCTTCCGGAGTGCGTTGACGCTGTGGTAAGCGCAAGCAACTACAGGGAAAAGCGCAGGGAGTACTCCCAGCAGTCCGGGAAGGTCAGGAGGGGCATAGGGATTGCCATGCTGCACCACGGGAACGCCCTTGGCCCCGAGGGCAACGACTACGCCTACGTTCACCTGAGCGTTGAGAAAAACGGCAGGGTTCACCTTGGAACAGCGCTAACCGAGTACGGGACAGGGGCCGTATCAGGCCTTGCCCAGATAGCAGCAAGCGTGCTTGGCATCCCGCTTGACTACTTTGTCCTTGACAGGCCTGACACTCTTGCTCACCACGAAACAGGGGCAACCGTTGCGTCAAGGGTAACCGCAATCGGTGGGAACGCGGCCAGGGACGCCGCAATGAAGCTGAAGGAAAGGGCCACCGCCGTTGCCGCAAGGCTCCTGGGCGTGTCGCCTTCAGACGTAAGGATCGTTGATGGCCTGGCGTTTGTATCAGGCAATCCAAAGAGGACGGTGAGCTGGGAGGAGGTGGTGAGGGCAGCGTATGAAAGTGGCGTTGAGCTCAGCGTAATTGGATACTACATGGCCCCCCAGTGCGTCTGGGACCAGGAGACCGGGCTTGGGTCGCCGTACAACCAGTACACGTTTGGCGCCGCGGTTGCGGAAGTTGAAGTTGACGTTGAAACCGGCCAGTACAGGGTCCTCAACTACTACGTTGCGTTTGACGTTGGCAAGGCGATAAACCCGAAGAACGTAATTGGCCAGCTTTACGGCGGCTCGGTTCAGGGAATAGGGTACGCCATGATGGAGGAGCTTGTGCACGTTAACGGTAAGGTTGTCAACCCCAACCTGAAGGACTACTACATACCCACAAGCATGGACGTTCCTGAAAGGATGGTCCCAATAATAGTTGAGAAGCCCGGCAGCATGGGCGTCTACGGGGCAAAGATAATAGCGGAGCCGCCGATAGTGCTCCCTGCCCCCGCCATAAGAAACGCCATCATGAACGCCATAGGCGACGGCGTAAACGACCTGCCAATAACGGCTGAAAAGGTGTACAGGAAGGCAAAGGAGCTAGGTCTTGGCTAGGAACATAATAATAGCCCACACAGACGTTGACGGGGTTTGCTCGGCCGCCATAGCGGCTAGGTTTCTTAACTTTAACTACAGGCTTTTCTTTTCAGGCCCAAGGGGCTTTGACCAGACACTGCGAAGGATAAGCGGCCACAACTGCGATACAATGGTTGTGGTTGACATAGCCCTGAACGACGGCATCCTTGAGGAAATAATGAAGGAGATAAGGAGGATAAAGGGCGAGGGGTGCAGTAGGATCATCTGGATAGACCACCACTCTTGGTCAGGCAGAGGCGCTGAGGAGGTGTCCAGGGAGGTTGAGCTCAGGCTTGAAAGCTCGCCAAGCGCTGCAAGCCTTGCGCAAAGGGTTCTCATGCCCCAGGACGAGGTTTCAAGGAGGATAGCTGAGCTAGGCGACGACGCTGACACAAACACAAACGCCCTTAAGGACACGCTTGCCTTTAAGGTGGCCATAATGGACCCGGGGGCCAGAAAGGCCCTGGTTTACGAGCTCTCCAGGGGCAACTTTGAGCCCCCGGGGATAGATGAGTGGAGGGCAAGGGCCAGGGAGGAGCTAAGGGTGGTTGACGAGCTTGCCAGGGGCGCAAGGATCATCACGACGCGGGGAGGGCGCAGGTTTGGCTTTGTTGACATGAGGGGGGTTAAGGCAATAGGGAGCCTTGTGGCAAAGAACATAATTGGCCAGGGCGCAAGCTTTGTCTTCATCCTTTACACCGACACAAGCGGTGTGCTTTACGGGGACGGAAGCGTTGACATGCTCAGGATAGCAAGGGAGTTTGGGGGCGGGGGCCACATGAGCGCCAGCGGCGTAAGCTTCAGGCAGGGGCTCCTTGACAGGATAGCGCTGAGGGTGCTTGGCAGGAGGTACCTGCCCTCTGGCGCAAGGGAGCTCATAAAAAGGCTCACGTCTGAGTTTTAACGGCCCTCCAGAACATAAGAAACGCGGTGTGGCCTATCATCCTAGTTTCTGGCCTGGTCTTCCCCTCCAGAACCTGCATCCTCCTCATTAGTATCTCAAGAGCTTCGTCAAACATGAACGGCCCCTTGAACGCGGAGTAAGCCCTTTCCAGCTGATCGTACGTAGGCAGAAGTATGCCCAGGGGCGCTGATGGCCTTAGCGCCCTGTGAGCAAAGCTTACAAGGTCCCACGGGTCGCCCACGTCTATGAATGCGCAGTCAAAGGCCCCCTCCTCAACCTGGTCCCCAGCCGCCCCCCTGAACTCAACGTGGTCCTGAAGCCCTGCCTTCCTCAGGTTCTCCATTGCAACCTCCCTGAACGCGTCGTTTGCCTCATAGGTGTACACCTTTCCGGAAGGCCCCACAAGGCTTGCAAAGTACGCGGTCATGGCGCCGCTGCCCGTCCCCAGCTCAAGGACCCTCTTCCCGGGGGAGACGCCCAGCTTTAAAACAATGTAGCCTGCGTCCTTCGGGTAAACTATCTGGGTCGGCCTCCTGAACTTCATGACCATGTCCTCAAGGGTTGGCCTCAAAACCATGTACTCCCCAACTGCTGAGCCGTAGCTGACCCCGACCAGGTCGTCAAGGGCTATCTGTGAAACATGGGTGCCAAACTTCCTCCCCCTTTCCACCTGAACCAGCCACCTCTTGTTCCTGTGGACCAGCACAACGTAGTCCCCGTAGGAAACGCTTTCCTCCTGCATCAGATTCGGTTTAACTGGTCAGCTTAAAAGCGTTGATGATATACATGTTTTAACAGTAAAACTAATAAATTCAGTTTTACCAGTTTAACGCATGAGCGAGGAAGGCGACGAGCAAAAGAAAACGGTTACGGTTAAGGGGGTCAACGAGGACCTGTTCAGGAAGGTAAAGGCAATGGCGTACCAGAGCGGCAAGACCATAGGCGAGATGACCAACAGGGCGTATGAGATGTTGCTGAACAGCGCCCAGGGGATAAACGAGCTGACCAGGAGCTTTCAGCAGGGCATAGCCGAGTCCGCAAGCCTTGTAATAGATGGGATAAGCGAACTTGAGCTGAGCGGCGACGAAGTAAGGGCCTCAAGGAAGAGGATATCAATACGTAACGTTGATCACCTTACGCTCAAGGGGATTGACGACGCGGCGCTGGCCAACATAAAGGAGATAGCAAATGTGAAGGAGCTTCGCCTGGCAGGTTGCACCGCAAACAGGATAGAACTTTTAGCAAAATGCTCAAACGTAAAGAGCGTAGCATTCTCATAGATGGGAACCAGGCTGACGCTGGGCGTCGACGACACGGACTCGCCACACGGGATGTGCACAACGTACGTAATGTACCGGATAATAGGTAGGCTCAGGGAGCTGGGCTGCCGGCTTGTTGGCTTCCCCAGGCTTGTCAGGCTAAACCCTGTCTGCCCGCACAAGACCCGCGGCAACGCGGCGCTTTCAGCAACGTTTTTGCTCCCTGAAGGGATGAGCCCCGAGGAGGCTCACACGGAGGCGCTTGGAGTTGTGCTTGACCTTGCGGAGGTCAGGGAAAGGAGGACAAACCCGGCCCTTGTGTCATATTCTGGCGAGCAGGTCCCAGAGGACGTGGTCGAGTTCTCCAGGGAGGCCGTGAAGAGGATGGTCAGCGTGAGCAGGGCCGTTCACCTGATAAAGAGGCACGGGATGCTTGCAACTGCGATTAACGGGCCGCAGGGGCTTGTCGGGGCGCTTTCAGCAGTTGGGTATGACTTCCCAAGCGGGTACACTTATGAGCTGATAGCGTACAGGGTTAAGGAGATGAGGGGGACTGAAAGGAGGGTTGAAAGGGAGTCCGTGTTCGCGATGGACAGGGCCTTCAGCGGCTGCACGTTTGACAACGTTGACCGGGAGTACGGGGAGGTCAGGATAACGCCTCACACGCCCTGCCCTGTGCTTCTTGGGATAAGGGGCACCGACCACAGGTGCCTGCCCAGGGCCCTCGGGTCGCTTAGGGTTGATGAGCCGGTTGAAGGATGGGTAATATACAAGACAAACCAGGCAACCGACGATCACATAGTTGAGATAGGAAGCATAGGGGAGCTGGAGCCGTACACAAGCGTGAAGATAAGGGCCAGGGTGTCTGGCATGCCTGAGGTCTCCAGGGGCGGCCACGCCTTTGTTGAGGTGAGCGACGGCTCAGGCTCAGTAAGGCTTGCCGCTTACGAGCCTACAAAGTCATTCAGAAACGTAATCCTTAAGCTGAGGCCAGGGGACGAAGTGGTGAGCTACGGGTCATACAGGCCAAGCCCCGGTGAGCCCCCAACGATAAACCTTGAAAGGATCGAGGTGCTGGGCGTTGCCACGTACGGAAGGCCCTCAAACCCCAGGTGCCCTGTATGCGGCAGCAGGATGAAGTCAGAGGGGAGGGGCAAGGGGTACTCGTGTGAAGCATGTGGATACACAAGCAGGCTCGCCGAAAAGGAGCTTTTGGTTGAGGAGAGGGAGCTGGTCGCCGGTACATATGAGGTGCCAGCAAGGGCAAGGAGGCACCTGAGCAGGCCGATTGGCCTTAGCGTTTTGCGCGGGAAAAGCTTAATAGACGACATGGCAATTCAGGACCTGAGCGAAATCTACAAGTGACCTGCTTTGTCTGTGTTTAGGGAGGCTGAAGTTGAAATGGATGCCGGTGATGCGCCTTGAAGCGCCCATCTATAAGGGTGGAGGCGTTTGCGTTCTCTCACGCAACTGAGGACGAGGAGCTAATAACCAGCTCAATGCTTGGCGTTATAGGGCAGCTGAGCATCAAGGTTGAGGATCTTCAGGGCCAGTACTCTCAGGTAAAGAAGATTTCGGGCACGGCTGAAGGCGAGGAGGCCGAAGCCCTGGCATTAAAGGTGATAAGGGCAGCCATGGGAGGGGCCGGCGCAATAGACGAGGTGCTCAGGGGCGTTGACAAAAACAGGCTTTACATAAGGCTTGACAAGCAGGACATGGTAAGGGGCCTGCTGAGCATTAACGGTGACAACCAGGTGAAGCTTGTTATAACCGCAAAGAACAACAGAGAACTTATGGACCTTATTAGAAGGGCTGCTGAAGAAGTCTAACCAAAGAGCGCTGCAAGTCCCTCGAGGGATTCGCCCTTCTTTTCCTCTTCTTCCTTCTTTTCCTCCTTTGGAGCCGCCTGCTGCTGTGGCTGCTGCTGTGCTGGCGCAGCCTGCTGCGCCGCGACAGGCGCCACGGTTGCGCTCTTCAGGACCTCGTCTATGTTAACCTGCTTTAGAGCTGCTACAAGCGCCTTGACCTTTACGTCGTCAACCTGCAGCCCGACGGACTCTGCAAGCTTCTTTATGTTGTCCTCACTTATCTCCTTTCCAGCGCTATGAAGGAAAAGCGCGGCATATACATAATCCATTTTGATCAAGGTTGCTAGCAACGCTTGGTATATAACTTTAACTCATCATTTGATTAAGCCGCATGCCCGCGAGCAAACGATTAAAGCGAGCGCCGCCAAGCTTAACCTAGGATGACGGAGTACATCAGAAAGGTTCAGAGGATAGGGAGGTCTTCGTTCTTCATAACGCTTCCAAAGGCATGGGCCGAAAGATATGGGGTTAAGGAGAACGACAGGCTTGTGCTCAGCGTTCTGGATGACGGCTCAATACTTGTGACCAAGACAGGGGTAGAGGGGAGGGGGCTTGTCATAACAGTTAACGCGTCGGGCAGGCCCCTGGATCTTGTCAAAAAGGAGATAGTTTACGCGTACCTTAACGGCTACAGCACCATAGCCATTGAATCAGCTAACAGGGACGCGCTCAGGGAGGTCAAGCGCTTTGTCCTCGGCAGGCTCGAGGGGCTGATACTCGTTGAGGAGGGGGACGAGAAGCACGTCTACAACTTCGTCATAGACTACAGGCAGGTGAAGTACAGGGAAATGCTTGAGAGGGCAAGCAGGATAATAGACTACATGTGCCAGGAGATAGACAGCCCCGCGGTTGTCAGAGGATATGAGGACGAGCTGAACAGGCTTTACTTCCTTTCCGTGCGCGTTCTGAGGGAGGCGCTCATAAACCCTGAGATAGAGAGGGCAACAGGCCTTTCATCAATTGAGATCCTGGACCACAGGCTTGTCCTTCACCTGCTTGAAAGCCTTGGGGACGAGCTTAACCACTTGGCCGGCAGGGCATCCCCTGGCTCGCTGGAGCCCGTGTTAAGCTACAAAAACTTCGCCATCGACCTGTTCCTTGGCAGGTCCAGCATAAGGTACGAGGACCTGCTTTCCAGAAGGGATGAGGCTATCAGGTCAATCGACGCGGCCGGGCTTGAAAAGGCGGCGGGCAGGATAATAAGCATAATAGACGATATAGTGGACCTGTCAATAAGGCCGCTTTAGACCAAAAATAACGTTTTTAAAATGAGCCGTGTAAAGCCTAGGCGATGGCAAAGCCAAAGGTTCCGATTTCCATAAATGAGCTTAAGTTCAGCATAGAGGATATTGAGGACTTCCTTGCGGCACCGCAGGACCCAAGGTTCCAGGTTCCCTACGAGCCAAAGAAGTGGGTGGCAAAGGACGGCTCAGTTGTTTACGTAAGGCCGGCAGAAAAGTCAGAGGCTCCAGCGATACTTCAAACGCTAAAGAGGCTGATAGACAACGCGTACGACAGGGACTTCTACCACCTGGTCGGCGTCAGGACGTACTCAGAGGTGCTGGCCTGGGCTCAGAACAGGATAAAGGACTCATACGTGATAGTCGTTACATCGCCAAGCGGGGAGCTTGAGGCGCTAGTTAACCACAGGTTCTGGGATGAAAACGTTGCCATAAGCCTGCACACGATAACCTTCAAGAGGAAGTCAGAGCTTGGCATAATGGCCTACGCCTCAAAGATAGAGCACGCATTTGACTACGTCGGCGTAAAGGAGTGGTGGGCAACGTTTGAGAGCCCGTTCGGGTTCAGGATGGGCTTCAGGTTCGTCCATCAGACAAAGCCATGGCCGGCGTACCAGCACGAGCTTGGAGGCGGCAGGGTCTACTACGTCGACAAGCAGACCTGGGATTCGGTGGTAAAGCCAAAGCTAAAGGAGCGCGGCCTTATGGGAGAGAGGCCAGTAAGCAAGGAGGAGCTGCAGAAGACATACCCGCTGAAGCCAACTGAGAAGTTTGAAATAGAGATTTAAATAAGCCCAAGCCTTTCAGCCAAAAATAAAGCAGCTATTGTTTTTGCGTCAACTATTTCTCCTCTGGATATCATGCTAAAGGCCTCTTCCTTTGACGCCCTTGTGATCCCTATCAGCTCATCCCCTTCAAGCCTTTGCGTCCCCTTCCTTCCGGCCCTTGCAAAGAATATCCTTATTATTTCGTCTGAATAGCCAGGGCTGACCGCCACCTCCCCTATCTTCTTGATCTCCTTTGCTTCATACCCAGTTTCCTCCTCAAGCTCGCGCCTGGCGCACTCCTCCTCGGGCTCCCCCGGCTCCAGCGTACCTGCAGGCACCTCATATATCCACTTCATGAGGCTGTACCTGTACTGCCTTTCAAGCAGGATACTGCCATCCTCAAGCACCGGGACTATCGCGACGGCCCCCCTGTGCCTGACCACGTCAACCCATATCTCCTTTCCACCCTTTATCCTGAAGCCCTCCCTCATGAGCTTAAACGTCCTGGAAGAGTAAATCACCTGCTGGGAAAACCTCTCCGGATCCTCCATGGCAATCGTTATGCCGCTTGGGTTAATATAGGTTGATCACACGTTGTAAAACAGCTCAACGATCCTCCTGCCCTTCTCGGTGAGGCTGTACTTCTTGACCTCCCTTCCCCTCAGCTCCTCAGCCCTGAACTCCACAAGCCCCATCTCCCTGAGCTCGCCAAGGGCCATGTAGATCATGGGCAGGGTCCTCTCGATTCCAAGCGATCTCAGCTCCTTCCACATTTCGTATCCGTGCATGCTTCTGGCGTAAAGCAGCTTAAGCATGGTCTTGGCAAGCTCGCTCAGCTCCCCGGCCTGCTCGGCCCTGTTGCCCAGCCCAAGGAGTATCCCAATTGAAATTGGGTCCTTAAGGCCTGTTCCGGTCAGCACGTATACGGCCCTTGCCCCCTTCTCCACGTTCCCTGACTCAACTGCCTTTATAAGGCCCGCAAGCGCAACAGCTGACGACGGCTCTGCAAAAAGCCCTTCAGCCCTTGCCAGCAGCTTAAGCGCCTCTGCCGTTTCCTGCCTGTTCACCGTTATGGTTAAGCCTCCGGTGACGCTTATAGCAAGGCCGTAAAGCTTTCTGTGGATTCCAGTTTGCACCAGGTCGTCGGCTGAGCCCTCCTCCCCCATAACGCCTATCAGCCTGGGCAGCCTTCTTAAGAGCCCAGCCTCGTGAAGCTCGGAAAGCCCGGCGTAGATCATTGAAAGCCCTCCCCCTTCACCAACGCTCATGAACACGTAGTCGATGTCAGGCCCTATGTCCTCAAACAGCTCGTAAGCCAGCGTCTTCAGCCCGCTAAGGAAGTACGGGTCGTCCTCACCGCTTTTGTAAGCGGCTGCGTCCTCGTGCTGGTAGCGCCTGGCCCCGTAAGCAAGAGTCTGGTAAAGCTTCCCCAGGTTTGTGAAGCTTTCGCTTGTAAGCAGGCAGGCCATGCCAGCCCTTGCGGCATATGCGGCAATTGAAGCGCTGAGGTTTCCCGGGTAGCCGCAGAGCACGGCCTGGTGCCCGAGCCCTGCCGCATGGCTTATTGAAACCGCGGAGCCCCTGTCCAGATAGGAGCCGGTTGGGTTTATTGACTCGTTCTTTATGTAAAGCCTGCCAAGCCCAAGCACCGAGCCCAGCCTTTCTGCGACTATGGACGGCGTGTTGCCTTCCCCAAGGGTTATCTGCACCTTAACCCTGGGAAGGAGTGGCGAGAACCTCCAGACGCCCTTTTTCCCCTTTGCTCCTTCAATTGCTGACTTCACGTCAACAGGCTCATCGGGATAGTAAACCGTATAGGCGCCGCACACCTCACATGGGCCCGGGTCCCTTTGAAAGTGCCCGCAGTAGTAGCACCTGAACATTTAAGTAAATTTATATATAAACCAATTTTTATATTTTGACCAAAGTTTACATGTCGCATGGAAAGGGTTGCGTCTGGCCTCAGGAAGGAGCTTTCGCTCAGGGACGTGTTCATGTACGATTCGCTTACAATATCCTTCTTTTCAATGATGTGGTTTCTCCTGTTCCTTTACCAGCCAGTGGTCTTCAGCGGGGGGAGCATAACCCTTGGCCTTGCGCTTTTGCTCCTGGTGTCGCTTCCGTTCTTTTACTCGTACGCAAGGCTGAGCAAAAGGCTCCCGCTCTCAGGGGGCGACTACGTGTTTCAGAGCAGGTACCTGGGGCCAGGGGTTGGCTTTGTTTCAACGTTCACCGGATGGGTCGTGTGGCAGCTTTTCTTCATTGCCTGGTTTGGCTACTACATAACGGACGTAATACTGATACCGCTGATTTACTACTTTGGCAGGCTCATGGGCGTTCAGAGCCCCCTGATCGGCGGGCTTACAGCTGGGGCATTTGTGTTTGTGCTTACAGTGGCCCTCTTCCTGGTCGCGTTTTACATAACCCTAAGGGGGATGGGCGCATACGCAAGGATACAGCCGTTCCTGTTTGCGTTCATGATAGCCGCAGGGGCCTCGGTCATCCTGATGCTCTTCCTTTCGCCTGGGGAAAGCGCGCGCCAGCTATCACAGCCTGGCCCTGTAAACGTCTTTAACAGCATAGGGACATGGGCGATATCCTGGGGGGCCCTCGGGTACGGCATGTGGTCCGTGCTCAGCAACGAGGAGATATCAAACGTGAAAAACCACAGGGGCTACTTTGCGGCAATGGCCGGTGCGGCGCTCCTTAACGTTGCCTTCATAGTTGCCCTCTGGAAGGGGCTGCTTTACAGGTTTGGCTACGCCGTGATACAGGGCCTTGCGCAGAGCTGGTCAAGCGGAAGCCTGTCAGGGCTTTACAGCACAATAGGAGCCCCTTATTACTCGGCCATGCTGGTCACAATTAGCCCAAACCCAGTGCTTTATCTTATATTTGCGATAGGCGCCATTCTGGCAATGTTTCAGGTCATAATCGCAATACTTATAGGGGCCTCGAGGGTGATGCTTTCCCAGTCGCTTGACGGCATCCTTCCCAAGAGCCTTTCAATTGTAAGGGAGGACTTTAACTCGCCAATATACTCCCTCCTCCTTGCGCTTGCAATATCCGTTGTCTGGATCTACCTGATAGTTTTTGTGCCATGGATAGGGCCTTTCTTTGTGTCGGTGGTCTTCTCCGTGCAGCTTACCTGGATACTGACAATGGCGGCTTCAGTTGTTTACGGGGTAAAGGAAAAGGACAGGGGGGCGCTTGCGGGCGGCGTTGCCGGCCTGGCACTAAACGCGTTCATAGCGGCGCTTTACGTCATATACCCCGGCCTTGGGTTCCTCTCGAAGACTTCAGAGCTTGTAGTTGCGGGAGTGCTGGCAATTGCTGCCGCCTACTACGTCATAGCGGACCTGCTGCACTACAGAAGGTTTGGCATTACAATAGAAAGGAAAATTAGGGCGTTAAGCGAAGATTGAAATGATGGAAGATGCCAATAATAACTCCGGGCCCAACTGAAATAAGCCAGGACGTTCTCAGGGCGATGGAGAGGTCTGTGAACCCCGACCTTGACCCCTGGTTCTTCAGGCTTTACTTTGGCCTTGTGGAGAGGCTGAAGGGGATGATAGGCTTCAGCGGGGACATATACATAATGTCCGGCGAGGGGATGCTTGGCCTTGAGGCGGCAATAGCAAACACCGTTGCCCCCGGGGACGAGGTCCTTGCCCTTTCAAACGGGGTGTTCGGGGAGTCCTTTGAGGACCTGGCTTCAAGGTACGGGGCAAGGGTGAGGCCCGTTAGGTCTGAATACGACAGGCTGATAGATCCGTCCCTTATCCCAAGGGATGGGAGGTTTAAGGCGGCAACCCTTGTTTACGTTGAAACGCCATCGGGGCTCGTGAACAGAAACATAGAGGAGATTTCGGAAAGGGTGAGGGCCCTCAACTCACTGTTCATAGTTGACGCGGTTTCAGCCGTTGGGGGCATGCCCGTTAACTGCGACAGGATAGGCGCCGACATATGCCTGATGGCCAGCCAGAAGGCCTTCAGCTCAACCCCAGGGCTTGCCATAGTTGCGGTTTCAAAGAGGGCAAAGGAGGAGATATACAAAAGGGGGTACAGGGGATACTACATGGGGATAATTGAATGGGACGAGGACCTGAAGAAGGGGTACTTCCCGTACACCCCCTCAGCAAACGACTTCCTTGCGCTTGACGCAGCGCTTGAGGCTATCTACAGGGAGGGGCTTGAAAGGGTTTACAGACGGCACGAAGCTTCAAGGGAGGCGGCGCTGAGGGCGCTTGAGGCCATGGGGATTGAAAGGTTTGTAAAGGACAGGGAGCTGTGCGCGCCGACCGTAACGGCCTTTTACTCCCCCCTTGAGCCCCAGAAAATAATGCAGTTCACTTGGGAAAAGCTGGGGATAATGCTAGCGGGGTCCTGGGGGAGGCTTGCCGACAGGGTGATGAGGATAGGGCACATGGGCTACATAGCCCAGAGACGGTTCATGGTTGAGGCTGTCGCGGCGCTTGGGGCCGCCCTAAGCCATTACGGGAAGCCGGTTGACGTTGCCGCGGCAATAAGGGCCGTTAACCAGACGTTTGACGAATACAACATATAAGGTAATAAGCGCGCGTAAACCATTATTATAATAATGTATTCAGTGCTGCTCAGCAGGCATGATGAGCTTGGCGAAGGGCCAGTTTACGACTCACGGCTTAAAAGGCTTTACTGGGTTGACATAAACGGCATGAGGATTAACTTCATGGGCCTTCAAAGTAAAGCGGTCAGCTCCATAAGGGCGCCAGGCAGGGTTTCATCGCTTGGCCTCACGGACGACATGGATGTAATCGTTGCCTCCGTTGAGCTTGGCATGTACTCTGTTTCCACTTCAAGCGGCTCGTTCAGGCTGCTTGGCTCAGTTGATGAAAGGGGCACCAGGTTTAACGATGGGAAGCCCGACCCGTTTGGGGACTACGTGGTTGGAACAATGGACCTCGATGAGAGGGAGCCGCTGGGATCGCTTTACCTTTTTGACGGGCGCTCCTTCAGGACGCTCGTTTCAAGCCTAACCATCTCAAACGGGCTTGCCTGGGACGCTGAAAGGCGCGCGTTTTATCACATAGATTCGCCAAGGAGGGTCGTAATGGAGTACAGGTACGATGATGAGATGAGGCTCAGCGAGCCACATGTGGCCCTTGACCTCAGGGACGAGCCGGGCGTGCCTGACGGCATGACAATTGACTCAGAGGGGGCTCTGTGGATAGCCAAGTGGGGAGGCTCAGCGGTGAGCCGCTGGGATCCCGCGCTGGGGGAAAAGCTGGGTGAGGTTAAGCTTCCAGCAAGAAACATATCATGCCCCGCGTTTGGGGGGCCAGGGCTTAAAACCCTGTTTATAACGTCAGCAAAGGGCGAAGCCGATGACCTGGGGGGAAGCCTCTTTGCGGCTGAGGTTGACGCAAGCGGCGTGGAGCCGTTCAGGTTTTTGGCTCATAAAAACGCGGTCGTAAAGTGACTTAACTATAAGGTGCACCAAGCGCCCGGATAAAGGTGCCCCCTGCTACTTTCGCCGCAGCTTGAAAACGAGATGCAGAGGCAGACATTTGGAACGTTAAAGGGATGCAGGTGCCATAACACACACCTAGATGACCTTTCAGAACTCAGATCGCCTGTACTACATGTCCACAGGGCTTTCACAGGACATAACCGTTCACGAGCGCTTGAACCCAAGTCACCCTACCTTGCGTTTCTGTGCTTCATGAACGTCCTGAGCGACGCGTGCGCGCGATGAGCTAATGCCCCTTTTATTGCATACAGATGCTCACAGCTGTTTACACCTGTAGGACAATTTTTACAGTTGTCAGCGAGCTCAACGGTAGCTGCAGGGAAAGTAGTATATATCTGATCAGACAAATGAATATTTGAAAATGAAGCTTAAGGGGTTTAGGCCCACTCCAAGGTTTTTGTTGTTGTGGACCATTGGATGGGCTCTTGGGCTTACCGCAGTAATACCCCTCATAAATTTTGTTACGCCGCTCCTTAATCCTTCATACGAAAATTACTGGACGCCAGGCGTTTACTGGCGCCTTGTTCTTTACTGGCACGGGGCCATCTTTATGCCTTTAATAACTCTCGCTGCCTGTCTGCTTTGCCTTACGTTTGGGTTTGGAAACCTTAGGCAATTTTCAGCTAGGCTATTAACCGAGTCGATACTCTGGGGAGGCCTTTTGGCGATCCCGCTGGCAGGCGTTGGCGGGATATTTGATATTTACGACAGGTTCGCCTATGGCGTGCCGCTTTGGATCCAGATAGCTGGCTTTTTGATAGGGGATGAAATGGCAATAGCCATTATAATCGAAATGCTGATGTATCCAAGGCAAAGCGGAAAGGGATACTCAGGCGTTGGCCTGCCGTATTATGCTGCGCTGTTTGCCGTGATCGGGATACTTATAGCGGCCGCGGAGGGACATATAGCCGGCTGGATAACTTGGGCCGGGCCTTGGCCGTCCTTTGTCCAAGGCTACATAAACAGCACAATGTACCCCGTTCTTGGGTATTATAACGCAACGGCCGTGCAGATGTGGACGGTTAACGTGGTAACCTCCCATTCCCACACGATGCTCCCGCTCCTTATGGCCGGCATAGTTGCCGTGGTTGCTATGGCTTATGGCTATGAAAGGATGAAGGGGGCGCCCAAGTTCATTGCCGCGCTGGGCCTTCTTATAATGATATACATGCTGATAGCGGTTACATGGCTGTACATAGCGGCCGGGGTTGGTAACTACTCAATACCCACGCTCTTTTCGTTTGGGCCAAACGATGTGAACGGCATAGCCATGGACGATATAATGACGGGCATGATAGGCTGGGGCGCCCTGTTCGTATTGGTTGCGCTTCTTATCTATGCGAGGCGCGAAAGATTCATAAGGTCACCATCATTCTTGGCCATTGTTACTGCCTGGGTGCTGATTTACCTCATAGTCCCTGGAACTGGATACTACATAGAGCTCAACGAAGTCTACTACGGCTTTGCGGCTCCCCCAGCTCCAGGATGGCTAAACGACTTCGTGTACCTGAGGTTTCACCAGGACTTCGGCATGTTTGTGCTGCCCGCCATAGTTGTTGCGGTTATAGCGTTTAAGTACATGGGCCTTTCTGGTAAGGGGGAAACGCGCGTTGCCTATACCTTAGTGGCCGGCATGTTGGATGTCTTTGTGTTTGGTGAGGCATACTTCATAACGCTTTCATACATAGCTCTGTATCTGGCCTTAGTTGGCGCGGCCCTTATATGGGCTGGGCTGGCCCTGGGGCTTTACTATTCCTATAAAAGCCCGTACAGGATAAACTGCGCGACCTGCTACCCTTAAGGCGATCTTTTATTGACAGACGCGCACAGCTTATTTGCGCTATAAGCCGGGCGGTCAGGCTTAACCCAAAAGCGCTATGGGCTTATGCTCCAATGCTCACATGGCATACTGGCCGGCATAAATCTTCTTGAAGGCCGTGCAGGAGCGGCATAGAATATGTGACGAGCCTGCTTGCTGCCATGAGCTCCTAAAAATGCCTGATTGCTGGACCGAAATTGCTGGATTTGTTCCCCGGGATATCCGGGGAGCTTGCGTTCTTTGCTGGCGCCGTAGCTCAGCGGGTTCTTTTTAGAGCCGCCGATCTTGGCTTATCCCATAGCTAGCGTGAAAGAGGTGTGCTGCGGCTTTATGTTGCCCTGGCTATTTTTTGGCGTTTTCAGAAACTGTGAACGCGCTTCAGAACCGAACAGAGCTTCCAATAGAAAGGTAAAGGGCCTAAGGCCTGCGCCAGCGCCTGCAGTTTAACAAATATTTATATTGCCGGGCACTAAACCTCACAGTATGAACAAGGCTGAGCTCGCAAAGCTTATTGATCACACGCAGCTGAACCCATACGCAACCGAGGACGACATAAAGAAGCTGGCCGATGAGGCAAAGAAGTACGGGTTTTACTCGCTTGTGGTGAACCCATACTACGTTAAGCTTGCAAAGTCACTGGTTAAGGGAACTGACATAAAGGTGGTTAGCGTAATAGGCTTTCCATTTGGCACAACTTACAAGGAGGTAAAGGCGCTGGAGGCTGAGCTTGCCATAAAGGACGGAGCCGATGAGCTTGACATGGTGATGAACATATCGGCCGCAAAGTCAGGAAAGTGGGACGTGGTAAAGGACGACATAAAGGCCGTCGTTGACGTTGCCAAAAAGCACGGGAAGATACTTAAGGTAATACTTGAAACCGGATACCTTACAGATGACGAAAAGGTAAAGGCCTGCGAGGTTGCTGTGGAAGCAGGGGCCGACTTCGTAAAGACAAGCACCGGATTTGGCAAGGGCGGCGCAACGGTTCATGACGTTGAGCTCATGAAGAGGACCGTTGGAAACAGGGCTCAGGTTAAGGCTGCAGGCGGGATACACACAGCTGACGACGCGCTGGCGATGATAAAGGCAGGAGCTACGAGAATAGGAGCAAGCCACAGCGTGCAGATAATTGAAACATATAAGGGATAAAAAGGGCAGTCTTATTTATTTTTGAATTGGAGACGGTTATAGTAAAGCTTGGCACATCGGTTCTTTCTGGAGACGGCGGCCTTAACGCCAAGTTCATAGGTTCCCTGGCAGAGCAGGTAAAGGAAATCTCAGAAATGGCAAGGGTTGTCATAGTAACAAGCGGGGCAATACTCACCGGCATAAATGCCCTTGGATGGAGGGCAGTTCCAAGGGATCTTTCACTTACTGAAAAGCAGGTTGCGGCCGCCGTTGGCCAGCCAATTCTTATGTCTCATTACATAAACGCCTTTTCCTCCGTGGGCCTGAGGGTTGCCCAGATACTGATAACTGAGGAGGACCTTTCAATAAGGGAGTGTCACAGGAACTTCCTGAGAACCATAAAGGCCCTGCTTGACCTGGGGATAGTGCCGGTTATAAACGAAAACGACGCCGTCTCGGTCAAGGAGCTGCTGAACAGGCCGTTTATAAGGGACGAGGTCAGGTTTGGGGACAACGACAGGCTCTCCGCGCTGATAGCGGTTGGCATAGGGGCAAACAGGCTTGTGCTTTTAACAGACGTTGACGGGTTTTTTGTTGAGGAGAAGGGCGAAAGGAGGCTTGTAAGGGAGATAAGGCCATCCGATGAATGGGCAAAAGGCCAAGCAAGCTCGGAGGGCGCCTTTGGGCGGGGCGGGATGAAGTCAAAGCTTGAGGCAGCTTTCCTCGCGGCGTCAAACGGCGTAAAGGTGCACATAGCAAACGGAAGGGCCGAAAATGTGCTGCTCAGGATAATGAACATGGAGCCCATAGGGACCGTCGTCCTGCCACAGTAGCCATTAGAAAAAACGTTAAAAAGGGTCCAACTAAACCTATAGCGATCTAAGATGGGAGCATACGACCTTTATGGGAAGGACCTGATTTCAACCCAGGAGTGGAGCAGGGAGGAGCTCGAATTCGCAATAGAAACAGCAAAGGAAATAAAGAGGCTCAAGTACACGGGCGAGGTTCCCGAGCTGTTCAAGAACAGGACATTCTTCATGCTGTTTTACAACACCTCAACTAGGACCAGGTCAAGCTTTGAGGCGGCGGCAACCCTGCTGGGAGGCCACGCCCAGTTCATAGAGTTCAGGACAACCAGGGGATCTGAGGGCGAAAGCATAGCCGACATAGCCCACATGTATGAAAGGCTTGGCCACGCGCTTGGGATAAGGATACTGGAGGACGCCGTTGACTACGTTTACGGCGCAGGGAACGCCGTGATAAGGGAGTACGCAAAGCACGCTAGGATACCTGTGATAAACATGGCCGACGACATGTACCACCCGACCCAGGCAATAGCCGACATGATGACAATAGACGAAAAGCTTCACGGCAACTACGAGAAGAAGAAGTACGTGATAATGTGGGCCTACAGCGACCACGTCAGGAGCTGGGGCAGCGTCCAGGACGAGATGCTCATTGCAAGCAAGTTCGGAATGGACGTAACCCTCGCGTACCCGCCGGGCTTTGACATAGACGAGAAGCTCGTTGAGGCTGCAAAGCAGAACGCCGCAGAAAGCGGCGGCTCGCTTGAGATTTCCCATGACCTCAAGTCATCGCTTGAGGGGGCGCACATAGTGTTCCCCAGGAGCTGGGCCAGCCACGCATGCGTCACAACCGGCATGAACAGGTTTGGGAAGGACAAGGAGGTCGAGCTGCACAAGAAGTACATGGACTGGAAGCTCACAAAGGAGCTCGTGGACAGGATGGACAGGAACGCGATAGTGACTCACGTTCTGCCGGTCTTCAGGGGACAGGAGGCAGACGACGAGGTAATGGACGGGCCGCACAGCGTGATACTTGACCAGGCGGAGAACCTGCTTTATGTAAGGTCAGCAATTCTCGCGCTTCTTGCAGGAAACAGGCTTTAAGTTTTTATTTTAACGCGTGTTTTATTTTGCATGAGACCTTCTATCTGTGTGCTTAACGTGGGGACTGAGCTGTTAATAGGCAGGACAGTTAACACCAGCCTCACCTGGCTTGGCAAAAGGATATTCGAGCTTGGCGGGGAGCTGGTTGCCGCCGCTATAATAAGGGACGACGAGGAAAGCTTCAGGTCAGCGCTGTCCTATCTTGTTTCCCTTTCGCCAAACTACATAATATCAACCGGAGGGCTTGGGCCAACATATGACGACATAACGATGCAGTCCATCGCAAAGGCGATAGGCGACGAGCTCAGGCTAAACGAGGAGGCCCTTAGGTTCATGCTTGAGCGCAGGAAGCCAGGCACTGAGGACCAGAGGAAGGCTTATGAGAAGATGGCAACGCTTCCGTCATCGGCAAGGCCTCTGCTCAACTATGTGGGCACAGCTCCTGGGGCCGACATAGCTTACAGGGGAATAAGAATTTTTGTAATGCCGGGCGTGCCGGCGGAAATGCAGGACATGTTTGAAAGGTATGTCGCCCCCCTCTTCAGGGATCAGTACTTCAAGGGCTACACGCTTGAAATAAGGGGGATCTACGAGGCTGACCTTTCCCCCTTGATCACAGAGCTTCACTCAAAGTATCCAGGGGTTTACATAAAGTCACATCCGTCGATCGTCTCAGGCGAGTCGCTGATAAGGCTTGAGCTCTGGACGCAGGACAGGTCATCAGGCATAGATGAGGAACTGAAAGAAATAGTGAAAAGGCTTGAGGGCATCAACGGCGTCAGGGTAAACGTTCAAGGATGAAGCCCTTAACCTGCATGCCGTGGGCTGAGGCAAACTCTACATCCCTTTTTGCGTCCCTTAGGTCGTCAGGCAAAAGCTCAGGTATTTCATCTATTATTGGATACCACCTGCCACACTTCTCGCAGTAAAGCGCCCCTTCCTCAACGGTGACCTTCATGCACTCAGAGCACGGCGCTCCTCTGAGCTCTGAAACCGGTTTTCCGAGAAGGCCGCAGTAAAGCTCGCACGCCGGGCTTTCAGATCCCTTTGGCTCCTGCCCCCTCTGCCTGAACACTACAAGCCTTAGCGGGAAGCTCCTGCACATAGGGCACGCCAGCACGTCAAGCAGCCTGTACCTCATCGTTTAACGTTGATGAGATTACGCTTATAACCTTAGCCGTGCAGAGGTATGTGCGTATGAAAGAGGTCAAAAGGGAAAGCTCAGTAGCCGTTTATGGTCTGGGAAGGGTCGGCCTTCCGCTTGCGGCGGCCTTTGCGCGCGCCGGGTTTAGCGTGATAGGGGTTGACATAAACAAGGAAAAGGTGGACTCAATAAACAGGGGGGAAAAGGCGCTGCCAAGTGAGCCCCTTGTTGACGATGAGCTCCAGAGGGCCAGGGCAGAGGGCAGGTTTTACGCCACTGACAGCCTTAAGGACGCTTCTGAGGCGGCAAGGTACAAGCTCATAACGGTGCCCGTGATGCTTAACGGCGCGGTCCCTGTTTACTCGGCTCTTGACGGCGCTGTAAGGGGCATAGGCGAGGGCATAAAGAAGGAGGACGTAGTTGTCCTGGAGTCAAGCGTTCCACCAGGGACAACAAGAAAGCATGTTGTTGAAGCCCTGAGCGGGCTCGGTCTTGTTCCAGACGTGGACTTCTTCGCTGGGTACAGCCCTGAAAGGATATACGAGGGAAGGGCGCTGGCGGACATAGAGGAGAACTACAAGAAGGTGATAAGCGGCGCTGGCCCCAGGAGCCTGGGGGTGATAAGGAGCCTTTACCTGAAGGTCGCAAAGAAGGGGGTCATAGAGATGAGCAGCATTGAAGCTGCTGAAGCTGAAAAGCTTTTTGAGGGAGTTTACAGGGACGTGAACATAGCCCTTGCAAACGAGCTTGCGCTTCTCTGCGAAAGGCTTGGCCTTGACTACTGGGAGATAAGGGAGGCGGCAAACTCCCAGCCCTACTGTCACCTTCACAAGCCGGGGGCGGGCGTTGGCGGCAACTGCATACCGGTTTACCCTTACTTCCTGCTGAGCGTAGCGGGGGGCCTTGGCTCGCAGCTCAGGCTTGTTGAGCTGGGCAGGAGGATTAACGAGAGGATGCCCATAAGCGTGGTAAGCGCCTTCGTTGAACAGTTCATAATCCACAAGAGGCCATTAAAGAAGGCCGCTGTCCTTGGCCTTGCGTTCAGGGGAGACGTAGACGACGACAGGAACTCGCCCTCGTATGACATAATAGAGAGGCTTAAGAGCCTTCAGGTCCAGGTTAGGGTTCATGATCCGTTTGTAAAAAAGCCAAGCAGGACCGACATCCAGTTTGAGCTCACCGACAACCTAAAGGACGCGCTTGCCGGCGCTGACGGCGTTTTAATAGCCACAGACCACCAGGCTTACAGAGACCTAACTTACGACTCAATAGCTCGCATGGCCGGGTGTGAGCCAATAGTATTTGACGCAAGGGGTATATTGTACGGAAAGGAAAGGATAAGGGTCCTTGGCAAGGGCGGGCCCGTAGCTCAGCCAGGATAGAGCGTCGGCCTGCGGAGCCGGAGGCCCCGGGTTCAAATCCCGGCGGGCCCGTGCCGACTTCCTTCCAGCCTCAGGGAGGCAGGTCATTGCCAGGGCCTGCAATTTTTGGGCAACGCTAAAGCCAGGGAAGCCGCTTTATTAATCTATGCTGTCAAGGGCGTGCATGATAAGCTTTAACGGCAAGACCGTCTGCATTTCCCCTTCCGAAAGGTACATAAGGGTCCTTGGGAAGCAGTACACGCTTCTCACGATAGGCGTGCTTGGCAACTCAAACGGGCTTGGGTTTAACGAAATAAGAAGAAGCGTTGGCATGCCAAGCCCAAACCTGCTTTCGGCCAGGCTAAGGGAGCTAATTGGCCTTGGGCTTGTAAAAAGAAACGGCCAAGCATACGCGCTTACAGAGAAGGGGGCCAGGCTGAGGGAGCTTCTCCTGCCGCTTTTTGAATGGATAGAGTCCGTTGAGTCGGGCGGCGCTTCAAAGTTTTAAACTGCCACGCATTTATACCCTGCGGCATTAAACTAACATATGAAGAAGGTCGTCCTCAGGGTTTTTGGGATGACGTGCAACGACTGTGTCAGCAGGGTCAGGGCAGGGCTTCTGGAAAGGGAAGGCGTCCTTGACGCCTCGGTTTCGCTTAAGGACGGAACGGCTGTTGTTCAGATAGACGAGGGGGTTGTAAGGCCTGATGACCTTGAGCTGCTTCCGGTGTTTAAGGGCGGCCGCTACAGGGCGCAGGTAAGGTCAGTTGAATGACGAGTACGACCTGGTCATAATAGGGTGGGGAGCAGCCGGGTTTGCGGCCGCGATAAAGGCCTCCGAGATCACCTCAGGTCAGGCCAGGATAGCGCTCATAGGGGACGGCCCTCTTGGGGGCACATGCGTCAACTTTGGCTGCGTTCCATCAAAGTACCTAATCGAGGCAGCGGCTGAGGCCCACGCCGGCTCAAGGCACAGGGGAGTATCTCTGGCAAGGCCATCAGTGGACTTCAGAGAGCTCATGAATGGGCTCAGGGAGGCGGTTGCGGGCGAAAGGACAAGGAAGTACGAGCAGGTTATAGCAAGGTATGAAAACGTGGAGCTGATCCATGGAAGGGCATCGTTTGTAAATGACAGGGAAGTCGTTGTCAACGGCAGGCGGATCTCAGGGTACAACTTTCTTGTCTCAACGGGCTCATCGCCGGTCATCCCAGACGTGCCTGGCATTTCTGAGTTTATGACTACAAATAACTTCTGGAACATGAGCGAAATGCCGTCAACTCTTGTTATAATTGGCGGAGGAGCCGCCGGGCTTGAAATAGGCCAGGCCATGTCCAGGCTTGGATCTGAAGTTCACATAGTTGAGCCAAGGCGCCTGGTTCCGCCGCACGCAGATCCCGATGCCTCGTCCATAATAGCTAGGTCCCTTCAGGCTGATGGCGTAAGGCTTCACCTTGGCTTTACGGCAGCCAGGGCAGAAGATGGCTACTTGATAATCAAGGGCAACGGGGAGGAGCTCAGGATAAGGGCTGATGCAGTTCTTGTCTCCGCAGGGCGAACGCCAAACGTTGAAGGCCTTAACCTTGATGCAGCGCGCGTCGCTTACGGCAAAAACGGGGTAGCTACCAGCAGGACAATGCAGACAAGCAACCCAAGGATTTACGCGGCAGGGGATGTAGTTGCCCAGAGGTTCATGCTGGAAACTCTGGCCGCCAGGGAAGGCGCGGTTGCGGCGGAAAACATGTACGAGCACCTGGGCATAGAGGTCAATGAGCTTGAGTTCCCCCGGGCCCTGTTCACCCAGCCTCAAATGGCATCAGTTGGCACTTTGGAGGACGAATGCGCAGGATGTCGAAGCAAATCGGTGCCCCTGGAGTCAGTGCCCCGGGCCCGCATAGCAGGTGACACGGACGGCCTGTTTAAGGTGGTTGTTGACAGGGAAGGGAGGGTTGTGGGTGTGCACGTTGTGGCTCCAAACGCATCAGAGATAATAGTCGAGGGGGCAATGGCCGTGAGGCATGGGCTCAGCTTAAGCGACATAGTTGACCAGCCTCACGTTTTTCCAACGATCTCTGAAGGCATCAAGCTGGCGGCTCAGTCATTTTCAAGAAACGTAGAGGACATGCCATGCTGCGTGGAATAGGCCAGCAGCTGGATGTCCACTGCGCTTTCAAGCCCCAGCCTTGCAAGGCCGCCAGGAACTTCAGCTTTTAAAGATCTATAGGCGTTAGGGTCGGCTAAACGCGTGTAAAACGTCCTTTTGCATAGCTTTGGCCTTTAACAAAACGCTAAAAGGCCCCCGGCTCAACATAATGCAAATGAGCCATGAGGCTTATGACGTGGTGGTGATAGGCGGCGGGATAAGCGGGCTTTCATACGCCTATTATTCCTTGAAAAAGGGCATGCGGGTTGCGGTGGTTGAAAGGGGGTCCCTTGGAGGGAAGATAAGGACAGTGAACATGGGCGGCTCAATAACTGAGGCCGGCCCTGAGGAGATAGTTGACGGGCCTGCAATAAGGGGGCTTATATCGGAGCTTGGCCTTGGGGACAGGGTTATAGCCCCAAGCGCTTCAAGGTTTTACCTTCTTTACGACGGCGGAAGGCTTGTTGAGGTGCCTGAAGGGGTTGCGGCAGGCGTCCCAAGGCCATCTCCGGGCCTTTTAAGGGCGTTTCTCTGGGGGCCCCTGGGCCCACTGGACCTGTTCAGGGCCATGCTTGAGCCCTTTAAGAGGCCAGAGCTTGGGGAGGACCCATCGGGGCACGACTTGCTCAGCGGCCTTTTTGGAGAGGGCATCACGTCTGGGCTGTTTGAGACTATAATAGGCAACATATACGGCGGATCACTCAGGCGGATGAGCTCTGAGGTTTACTTCCCGTACATACTGGGGCCAAAGAAAAGGGGGGACAGCGTGCTTCTGCGCTACATGAAGGGCATGGCTAGCTTCGGCCTTCTTTCGTTTAGAGACGGCCTTTCAGAGCTTGTAAAGGCAATTGTTAACGCCATTAACGGGCTTGGGGTCAAGGCCTTTGAGGGGACCTCGGTTATGCAGGTTAAGCGTGACGGCGAAGCATTCAGGGTCATCACTGCATCTGGTGCGCTTGAAGCAAAAAGGGTCGCGATCGCTACACCTGTGCATGAAGCAGTGCACTTTATGCCTGATTACTCGGAACATCTGTCGTGGATCTCAAGGATGATTGAAAGGACAAAGGTGGCTGTGGTCAACCTCGCGTACGAAAAGGGCTCGCTAAAGGACAGCAGGGCCTCCGGCTTCCTGAGCAGCCCAGCCTCGTTTGGGCTATCGGGGTGCACATTTATGGAGAACAAGTGGCGGAGGGGAGGCGGCTCATGCATAATAAGGTGCTTTGTGCCTTACAGCTACTTTACTCCAGGGGGCTCAGCGCTTGCTGAGCGTGCCTCAGGCCTTTTATCAGGACTTGGCCTGGTTGACGGCAAGCCTTACGCGTACGATGTCTCAAACTTTACATACGCAATACCGATTTACAGGCCAGGGTTCAGGCCTGCTTCAAGGTGGACCATTTCAGGGTTGCCTCCCACGCTTGTTCCCCTGGGGGAGTTCCTTGGCACAACCGGCATATACTCATCAATAAGCTACGCGTTAACCAGAACGCAGGCTGGGTCAGAGCCCAAGGGATCTCCGTAGTAAAAGTACGCCCTTGACCTGCTTCCTCCGCAGACAAACCTGTACTGGCATGTGCCGCATGGGCCGTTAAGCCTTCTTTCCCTTATGCGCCTCAGGATCTCGCTTTTTTTGTATACCTCAACTATGTTGTCTGTCTTGACGTTTCCAAGCTTTACCTCTATAAACCCGCTCGGGTATATGTCGCCGTTGCTGGCCACAAATATAACGCCGTCGCCGTCAAGCGTGCCCTGCGGCCTTATGGAGCTCCTCTCAGTTCCATTGCCCTCAAGCGCAACAAGCCTTGAGCGCAGGTCGTCGTAAAGCCTTGAGCTTGGCGTCTTTCCGGCCTCCCTTTCAGCATAAACCCTCCTTATGAATGGGCATTCAACTGTCCTTATGGTCATGCCGTATTTTGACGCGTCATAAAGGAAGTTGCAAACGGCCTCGTACTCCTGGCTCGAAAGGTCAAGCTCCTTAAGCGCCCTGCCGGTAACCACAAGGAAGAACACCTCCCATGTCCTTACGCCAAGGGACCTTATGATGTGAAACACCTCCGGGAGCTCAGCGACGTTTGGCCTCATCACGGCCGTGTTAACCTGAACTTCAAGGCCTGAATCGATCGCGTCAGAGATGGCCTTAAGCGTCCTTTCAAACACACCGGGCGTGCTCCTTATCATGTCGTGCGTCCTTGCGCTTGCCCCATCAAGGCTTATTGAAATGTACCTGACCCCTGCCTCCTTAAGCCTGAGAAGCGTCTCCCTGCTAAGCCTCTGAGAAACGGCAGGNNGCCGCCGGTATGACGCCTTTTGAGCTCGCGTAGGACATAAGCTCGACCGCGTCGTCCCTGATCAACGGGTTGCCGCCTGTGAAAACCAGCACCGGCTTTGGGCTGGCCTTGGAAAGGTTGTCGATGAAGGCCCTTGCCTCATCGGTGGTCAGCTCGTCAGGGCTTCTTTCAGTTATCGATGACGCCCTGCAGTGTATGCACCTAAGCTCGCAGGCCTTGGTCATCTCCCAGAAAACCAGTATTGGGGATTCAAACATGCTGTTAATCCCTCGGCTTTCCGTTTATGCTTTGCCATTTAATTTACGCATAACTGTTTATAAAATGGGCACGGCATGCATTATTCATGGAGGAGCTAAAGGCTCCTGGGAGCCATGTGGCCACAATCGAGGAGTTTGAGCCCCGGGGCGACTACTTGATAAGGGATGGGGAGATAATAACAACAACGCTTTCAAGGGTTAGCTATGACAGAAGGGAAAAGGTGGTGACCATAACCCCGCTGCGCAGGGGCTCAATAAAGATTGGCGACGTTGTGATGGGCAAGGTAGTCCACGTGCAGGGCCCATTTGCATTTGTTGACATATACTTCGTTAACGGCGAAAGGTTTCACAGCGAAATGACAGGCATGGTTTACATATCTGCAGAGAGGGGAAGCGCTCCGTTTAACGTGGGGTCAATGGTAAGGGCCAAGGTTATACTAAACAACGCAGGGCACCTGATGCTTTCAATTTCAGATGATGACCTTGGCGTTGTTGAAGCTTACTGCAGCTACTGTGGCGGCCCCTTGACCAGGAGCTACAGGGGCGCCCTCAGGTGCCAGTGGTGCGGCAAGGTCCACAGGTTTAAGGTGGCCCCTGGCTTCAGGCCGAGGAGGATAATGCAGGAAAGGGTTACGTTAGAGTAGGTGACACAAAATGGAAGAGCAAACGCTAAAGGAAAGGCTCAAGTCGGTTATTGACCCTGCCATTGGGAGGGACATAGTGAGCCTGGGGTTTGTCAAGGGGATATCGGTTAACGGGAAGGAGGTGGAGGTCAGGCTAAAGCTCACATCCCCTGCATGTCCGCACGTGGACGAAATGGTTCAGGGGATAAACGCGGCGCTTGAGGGATACTTTGTGAAGGTTGTCCCGGAGCCCGAGGTGCCGAGCGGCGGAATAGTCAGGAGGGCCGGGCTGCAAAAGGTCAAGAACGTAATAGCTGTTGGCAGCGGGAAGGGAGGCGTTGGCAAGTCAACGGTAACTATAATGCTCGCGCTTGCGCTTAAGGAGCTTGGCGCAAAGGTTGGGATAATGGACCTTGACTTTTACGGCGCGTCAATACCCAGCATGCTTGGCCCACACAGGGACCCGGAGGTTGACGAGAACGGCATGGTGATTCCGGCAGATCACCATGGAATTAAGGCGATTTCAATATCATACTTTATACCTCCAGGCGCAAGCGTTGCTTGGAGAGGGCCCCTTCTTGCAAAGGGCATAGAGGACTTCGTAAGCAAGGTCAACTGGGGGGAGCTTGACTACCTGTTGAGCGACCTACCGCCGGGCACCGGCGACGTGCCCCTTACGCTTGCTCAGCAGAGGTTTATAAACGCCTCAGTGGTCGTAACAACGCCACAGCAGGCGGCTCTAAGCGTAGCCCTCAAGATGGTTGACGTGTTTAAAAAGATGAACGTGCCAGTGGCCGGGATCATAGAAAACATGAGCTACATGACATGCCCCGGAAACGGTGAAAAGGTCTACCTTTTTGGGAAGGGGCTTGTCGAGGCGAAGGCAAAGGAGCTTGGCCTGGATTACTTTGGCTCTCTTCCGCTTATACCAAAGCTAAGGGAGATGGAGGACACAGGCATAGACCCGGCAGAGCTAAAGGATGTAATACAGGAGTTCATTCCTGTTGCAAAAAGCATAGCATGCAAGGTAAGCGTGCTTGACATAAAGACAAGCGAGAAGCCGTTTTACCTTAACCTGCCAAAGAAGAAGTAAAGCCTAATCGCAAGGTTAAGCTCAGTTAAAGCAAAGGCTTCTCCGCTTTGACAGGATTTAGGGCTCAAGCGTTATTGACAGAGCTGTCTGCGAACGCCTTCAAGAAGAGGTTCAGACAAATGCCTTCAGATCATCAGGTCTCCGATAACTCTGACTCATCATAGCCCCATCTTTAGGCTAACCATGGGCTTTAATTTAAACATTTAGCAAGGCTTAATAACGCACCAGACAATTCACGCTTATGCTTGTGTTTGTAAACATATTTGTGGAATCGCCAATGATGGACTCTGTTATCGAGGCCCTGAAGGGCATGCCAGAGGTTGTTGGGCTTTACGAAGTAACCGGGGAGTTTGACATAATTTCAATAATAAACTGCAAGGACATTGAGGAGTTCAGGCACATACTTAAGGACAGGCTCCTCAAGATACCCGGCATTAAGAGCACCGTAAGCGCTGTAGTTCTTCACGAGCACAAAAGGATGCCTCAGAACGTGTAGCTGATGAGCCTTCAGGCCTGTAGCAAGTGCGGCAAAAGGGCGTTTTATTACAGAAGCTATTCAGGCGAATACCTGTGTGAGGGCTGCTTTATAACTTCAATATACGAAAACGTTAAGAACACAATAAGAAAGTACAACATGATAGCGTACGGGGACAGGGTTGTTGTAGGCGTTTCAGGGGGGAAGGACAGCCTTTCGCTGCTTTACATACTTGGCAAGTTTTATTCAAAGACAAACGAAATAATTGCGGTTACGCTGGACGAGGGAATAGCAGGGTACAGAGAGGAGGGGCTTGAAATAGCCAGGGACCTGGCTCAGAAGCTCGGGCTCAGGCACGTCGTTTACACCTACAAGGACCTTTACGGTTACCCGATAGACGAAATACAGGGCATAAGGGGTAAGGTGAGCTCCTGCACTATATGCGGCGTCTTCAGGAGAAGGGGGCTTGATGTGGCCGCGAGGGACCTTGGCGCAAACGTAGTGGCGACGGCGCACAACCTGGACGACGTGCTTCAGAGCTATATAATCACGCTTATAAACGGCGACATGGAAAGGCTGCTTTCCTACAATCCTGCGGTTGAAGAGTCAAGCGCCTTTGGCCTGAGAAAGGTTCACCCGTTCCTTCACATATACGAAAAGGAGCTCGCGATGTTCGCCATGCTCAAGGGCTTCAGGCTTCAGGAGGCTGTCTGCCCATACATGAATCAGGGCATCAGGTCTGAAATAAGGACGTACCTTAACAGGCTTGAGGAAAGGCACCCTGGCATAAAGCATCAGCTGCTTAACTCATTCATGAAGCTTAGCTCAGAGAGGCGAGCCGCCGGCTCTGGTCAGTTCTGTGAAAGATGCGGGTGGCCATCCAGAGGAAGGCTTTGCCAGGTATGTAGCTTTATAGATTATTTAAGCAGACAAGAAAATAAAAAAGCTTAAGTTGATGTCGAGTCAATGGAGTGAAGACATGACCATAAGCATAACAGAGGGCCTTTTTGGCATGGCCCTGGCCTTTGCCACAACTTACCTGCTTACGCTTGCGCTTGAAATGGTGCTCAATGAGCGTGGAATGACTGTTCCCGACTATCACAGGCCGGGCAGGCCGGGCGTTCCAAGGCCAGGGGGCCCTGCGATAGTTGTTGGCGCAATAACAGGCATGGCCCTGCTGCTTCCTGCCAAATTAGCGGTGGCAGGATCAGCGGCGCTTGCAATTTCGTTCCTTATTGGCCTAGCGGACGACCTGTTTAAGTTTGGAGGGGTTGAAAAGCCGCTGCTTGGCCTTTTAACGGCCGTTCCGGTCCTTGTGTTGCACGCCTACAACCCTTTTCCTTATATACCATTTGTTGGAAGGGTTTCAATAACGTACCTTTACCCCCTTCTCCTGATAGTTGGGTTCACCATTTACCAGAACGCCGCAAACATGCTTGACATCTACAACGGCCTGGTAACCGGAAGCACAATGATAGCAATGGTCCCGCTGATAGTGGCGGCGTTGCTTTACGGTGAAACTTCACAGGCATACATGGGCCTTGTGTTCCTGCTTGTGCTGCTGGCGTTTTTCCTCAGACACAAAAGCCCTGCCAGAATATTTCCGGGGGACAGCGGCTCGCTTCTGATGGGAACAATGTTTGTTTACCTCATGGTTGTATCCAGGGCAGAGGTCATAGGCATAATAGCAAGCCTCCCAATGATATTTAACGGGTTCTTCATACTTTCAAGCATAAGGGGGTTCAGGGAGCACAGTGACCTGGAAAGGCCGGTAGAGGTTCTTGACGATTACAGGATAGTTGCCAGAAGGGGAAAGGGGATGCCGGTGACGCTTGCAAGGATTATGGCGTCGGAGAGGCCTCTTACGGAGCAGCAAATAGTTAACAGGATATGGGCCCTGTTTGCGTTTACTGATGCGCTTGCGCTTATAACCCTGGCGATGATCAGATGAAAGAAAGACCTCTTATAATTTTAATGGCTGCGTTTGCTGCGGTCTGGGCCTTACTCCTTATAACATTTTATGCGATGAGGGTTGAGGTTATGGCAATAGACCACATAGGATATCCATTGATCGATGAGCTCCTGAGGGATCTTGCAGCTCTGGTAACCCTCTTGATATGGATAATTGCATTTTACATAATAAGAAATTATGTTAGCAGGGAGCTTAGGCTTACCGGCTAGGGGCCTCTGAGCCGTTTACAGCGCTTATAACCGCGTCAATTATTGACCTGGCAGCAATCGTTTCCTTTAAAAGCCTTTCAGCCATCGCCTTCCCAGAATCAGTGGCTATGTACCCGTTGCTTGTGCTAAACAGAAGCCCTTCCTCGCTCATCCTCCTTATAAGCGGGTAAAGGGATCCAGGGCTTGGCCTCCATGCTCCATTTGTGGCCTCAGCAGCCTTTCGGGCCGCCTCTATAGGCGAAACGGGGTACTTGCTGCTCAGGTAAAGTATCCAGAGCTCAAGGAGCCCCTTTGGAAGCTTTACCGCCTGCATGCCTTTACTGTTATGTCCTGGAAAGTATTTAAGCATAAGCTGGCCAAGCATTAATAAATGAAGGCGATGGTTCTGCACAGGCCTGCTCCTGTGGAGCAGAAGCCTCTTTCCTATGAAGACTACGATCTGAGGGAGCCCGGGCCAGGCGAGCTGCTCATCAAGGTTATTTCGTGCGGCGTATGCCATTCAAACCTGCACATGATAGAGGGGGACTGGGTTAAGTACGGTGTGCCTGCAAAGCTCCCAATAATACCTGGTCATGAGGTTATAGGAACTGTCAGCATGGCAGGCCCTGGCTCCCTTCACAGGGAGGGCGACGTTGTGGGCCTTTCGCCGCTTTACAGCAGCTGCGGCAGGTGCGACTATTGCATAACGGGCAACGAGCACCTGTGCGACAGCGTTCAGATAACCGGTGAAACCGTTGACGGCTGCTATGCCGAATACATCATTGCAAAGGACGAATACGTTTACGACGTGCCAGGCAATCTGGACCTGGAGACAAGCTCCCCCCTGTTCTGCCCGGGCGTCACGGCCTACAGGGCAAGCAAGCTTGCATCGCTGGGCCCAGGGAAGGACGCGTACGTTATAGGCATAGGTGGGGTGGGCCACGTTGCGCTACAAACAGTTAAGCTCTTTGGCGCAAGGGCAGTGGCGGTCTCAACGTCAGAGGCTCATGCCAGGCTTGCAGAGGAGATGGGCGCGGACGAGGTTGTATCAACGGACAGGGAATACTCCGGGCTTTCAGAAAGGTACGGCAGGGCGGACTCAGTGCTGGTTTTTTCACCGTCGCAGAAGGCAATAGACACAGGGCTTAAGCTTGTGAAGAAGGGAGGGACCCTTGTTGTTGGAGTCTTTGGGGACATCCATGAATTCAGGTTCCCCACGGAGATAACAGTGAGAGGCTCGGTCATTGGCCCAAGAAAGGACATGAAGGAGGTTCTGAGGCTTGCATCAGATGGTAAGATAAGGCTAAAGGTCACAAAGTTCAGGCTTAGCGAGGCAAACGAGGTGCTACAAAGGCTAAAGAACGGGGAGATAATAGGGCGCGCCGTGCTCATACCGTAGGGCCAGTCTTGAGCTACAGGACAAGGCGCGTGCTGCAGGGCCTTTCGCTGAGGGGGCTAAGCTACTTCTCGCAGCTTGCAGTCCCAGTAAGCCTTGCCAGCTCTGGGGTCTATGGGCTGAGGCTCTGGTCCCTTGTGTTTGTCACCTGGGCGCTGAGCGCCGCCGGCGTTCTCTTGCCTTCATTGCTTTATAGAAGGCCATTCAGATGGCTTTCCGCTGCAGGGATTGCCGCTGCTGCCGTTTCTTTTTTGGCGAAAGGCCTCCTTCTTGTTGCCGCGTTTTACGTAATAGCCTTTGTTTCGTCTTACTTCAGCTACTTTGCTGTAACTGAAGCGTACGAAGGGGGAAACGTAAGGGGGGTGTTTGGGATAATGGCCGGAAACGCCGCAGGGCTCATAGTTGGCTCCGGGGCCGCGGCGGTCATGATTTACCTGAGGCCAGCGATGTCAGCGTTGCTGCTGGCGCTTAGCGCTGTTGTGATCTTAACCATGAAAGACATGAAGGAGATTCCCCGGGAACCTAAAAAATCAGGCCTGGCGCTGACCATAAAGGACGTGCTAAGCATGAACTCGCTGTTTGCGCTTGCCGCGGTCGCATCCCTGGACTGGGCAATCTACACCTCATATTCGGCGCCAGCGTTTTCTAGGCTTGGCTCAAATGGGCCACTTTTGGCCACGTTAAGCGCGCTTTTAATTAACGCTATAACGTTTGGAGTAAGGCTTTACATGAGCGGGAGATCGGTGAGGGTTTCAGGCGTAATGCTTCAGCTTGCAGCCCTGCCTTATGCATTTGGGCTTGCGGCGCTGTACGCCTTTATTAGAGCGCCATACATTCCTGTGCTGCTGATTGCGGCGGCGCTCATCGCAGTTTCGCACTCCCTATTTCCGCCGCTTAACCTCTTTGAGTTTCTGAGAAGGAGTAGCGACAGGGGCATTGGGTACCTGTCGTACAGCGCTTCAGTTGGGGCAGGGGAGGTCGCCTCAAACCTGTTTTCAGCGTTTTTTGTGCTTGGAGGCTCATACGGGCAGCTGTTTGCCGCATCAGCCGCGCTTACGGTCATCGCGTCAGCAGCATATTCGATAGGCTATGCGCGTAGGCGATAAAGCCATGGCTGCGCACATTAGAACCGTTTTTATTGCAGGGGCGCGTTAAGCAAACAGGGGGTCAATGAACGTCATATTCATAGTAGGTGAGGCTGGCACCGGCAAGAGCCTTCTGACCAAAGCGCTTTACGATTCACTTACGGACGATGGCTGGAAGGTTGGGTGCATAAACCTAGATCCCTTAGCTGAAGGCGTAACTTACCCAACTATAGCTGACGTCAAGGACATAATCAAAGGGGATGAAATAATACGCAGATACGGGCTTGGGGTAAACGGCGGGATGATATTCTTAATGGACTTCCTCAGCACTGCGCTTGACGCCCTTACCGCGCTTTACGACCCAGCAAACTACAGCTATATCCTGGTTGACACCCCAGGCCAGCTCGAGATTTTTTCTTTTAGGGAAAGCGGGCCTTACCTGATCAGGTCAATCCCGGGGGAGAACAAAGCGGCGATATTCCTTTCAGACGTTTTCCTTCTTTCAAAGCCTGAAAACTTTCTTCTTCATGAAGTAATCTCCTCAATGCTGAGGATAAGGCTCAGGATTCCGGTTCTTCAGGTAGTTAACAAGCTGGATCTGGATTCTGAGCCTTCCAGGATAATAACAGGCTGGTTCAGGATGAGCAGGGACGAGCTTCTCAAAAGCGCTGGGGACACCGAAGGGGCAAGGTACCTTGTGGACTCGTTTGCGCTTGCAAGAAAGCTAGGGCTTGTGGAGCAGCCAATATTCATCTCCGCAAAGACGGGCGAGAACATGGAGGTGCTTAAGGGCTACATAGCAAGGATCATGATGGGCGGGGAGGACACCAACGTCTAACCCATAAAACGCTGGCCCTTGCCCAAGCTCCAGCGTTGCGGTCTCAGCAATTTCACTCTGCCCGGTTTGCCGCCAAAAATTCCTTAAGCCTTTGACAAGCACATAAGCTAAATAAGGTTTAAATCCAGCAGGCAATGAACTACAAATGTAGGTAATAATATGAAAAAGGTGCTGCTGGTTTCAGAAAAGGACACAATAACGGGGGCCATGAAGACCGGGCCAAGGCTCAGGTACGAAAGCCCGCCTGAAGGCTATCAGTACCTGGTTTACCTTGACCCGTATTCGCAGAGCGGAGCCGTGAGGAACTTTTCAATGAACTTCTTTACAAACATCTATATGCTGCTAAAGGCCGTCTTTCTCAGGCTTCAGGCAATTCACATGGGAGAGGACCTTGTGCATTCTTTCTTCTGGACCTTTTACAGGTACAGGCGGCCATGGATACACGAAAATGACCAGTCCCCGTCGCAGCTCCTTTCTGGCTACTTTAACATGCCGGGGCCATTGGTCAGGAAGTACTCCTCGATGATAGCAAACATACTGAACACGGCATCGGCTGTTATAACCTGGTCAAACTACGCGCTGAACGGCTTTATTGCCGACGGCGTTGACAGACGGCTTTTGCGAGTTATAAGGCTTCCAATGGACGTTAAGGAGAATGCCAAGGCGGCCCACCAGGGGTTTAACTTTCTTTTCATAGGCAGGGAACAGCAGAGAAAGGGCGGCGACCTTGCGATAAGGGCCGTCGAATCCCTGGTTGGAGAGCTTGGATCGAAGGACATAAGGCTGATTTACATAGGCAGAGGATCTGTGCCGGACCGGCCGTGGATAACTCACTATACGTCGGTGCCAACTAAAACGCTGAGAAGCAAAATATACCCTGTGACCGACGTGCTGCTTTATCCAAGCAGGGCTGAGGCATACGGAATGGCCGTGCTTGAGGCGCTATCCTACGGCATTCCGGTGATCACACTGGACACGGGACCCCTAGGCGAAACAGTTGCTGACGGCGTAACCGGATTTGTGTGCAAAACCCCTGATTGTTTAGCAGATTCAGCGAGAAGACTTTACCTGAGCCCTTCTTTGCATGAGGCCATGTCAATGGCAGCGTTGCGCTATGTAAAGGAAAACCATTCTAGGGAGCTGATAAGGAAGCAGATGCAGGCCGTATACGACGGCATTTCATGAAGCACGAAAACGATTTTAATAATGGAGGCCTCAGTACATTATACACATGAGCTACATAGAGAGGAACGCCATCAAGTACGCGTTGCTGATAATTGTGCTCGTAGTGCTTATAGCTGTTAAGAGCGTTGTTTACGGGGTTCACCTAAGCACAACCCAGATAAGCCCGTTCCAGGTAACGATAATAAGCGTTCAGCTGTTTGCCATTATTGACCCCATAGGATCACTTCCGTTTTACATGTACTTTGCCCAGAGGCTTGATCCTGGCGAGCAGGGATGGCTATGGTCAACTGTTGTGAGCGCCATGTTCGTCCTACTCCTGTTCTTTTCGCTTGTTGGTGGGCTGCTGTTAAAGGCCTTTGGCGTATCAATTTATAGCTTCATGATAGGCGGAGGCGTTCTGCTCATGGTCCTTGCGGTTGACATAATGGGAGAGGGATCAAGGTCGCTTTCGCTTGATCCGCACGAGGCCGCGGTGGTGCCTCTTGCATCGCCTTTGCTGGTTGGGCCTGGAGCTGTTGCGTCCCTTATAATATATTCAAGCACAGTCCCGTCAATAGACCTGGTTATATCAATACTCATAGTAACCGCAATTTCAGCTACAATACTCAAGTATTCAGGCCTGATAGCAAGGATTCTTGGCAAAAACGGGCTAACCGCAATGAGCAGGCTTCTTAGCATCATCATAGCCGGCTTCGCGGCCCAGCTGATATTTGAAGGGCTTGTAGGGTGGGGATTGCTTAGGCCATAGTCTGTCTTGTTAGAAGAGACGTGTACACTCCAAGAAAGCTGAGGGCGGCCGAGATCAGCAGCACCGTTTTAAGGCCGTAGATAAAGCCCTGGAAGGCGATCCCGGTTAACGCAATTCCTGTGAAAAAATAAAGGGCCGCATACCTGCCTATGTAGTGAATTAGGATTGCGCTGTCTAGGGTTATGCTCAGCAGCTGCCCCGTGAACCTCATTGTGCCCAGAGTGCCTGAGGCTATCCCATATTTCTGACCCTCTCCCCGCCCTAAGGGGCTAGGGTTCTGCCAGGGTCTAAGGCGTTACTCCCCTTTACGGGAGCTACTCCGCTGTGGAATACATAGAAGGACAGGGGCTTCTTGATCTCTTGCGGAATTTCCTTAACAGCTTTTTCCATAATATTCAGTGCACCATTTAGGTCTGAGTGAAGCTTGTGACCAAAGCTACAGTTTATTACTCCTCTTGGTCTTCTTACAACTTCTACGCTGTGATAAGCGCAGTAACGCGAAGTATTATATTCGACAACCGTGTATACATTCATACCATACTCAAGGAGCTTCTCAGAAAGGACGCTGGACAACTTGTTATAGCTCCACATGTTCACAGTGAGCTTATTTCCCTTATCCTGGGAAATCTCATAAGGGTAACCGATATAGACTTCTGAAACGCCGAGCTCGTATAGCGTTTTTGCCAGATGAGACGCCAGCGTCCTGTACAGATGCAATAAACGAGAGTACAATTTTTTGAATAATCTTTTCTTCTCCTTATTTAGTTCTTCATAATCTTCCGGCTCACCAAGGTTCCTTATCCTATCCGCCAGCGACTGCGCTTCAGCAACCTTCTTTTGAAGATAGAAGTAATCTCCCTTTGCCTTGGCGCCGCGGTATAACAACCAGGTGCCGTCATCAACTACAACGCTGGCCAACATGTTAATTCCAAGGTCAATTGATGCCTTCTTGTTACCCTTTGGCTTTGTTATAACTACTCTATCTCTCTTTCCCTTTACAGTATACTTTGATGGCATACCGGTTCTTGCTGCATAAACACCAACCTCAACCGGCATGTGAGCATACCACGCGTTTTTTACGTCATCATGGATTATCTCTAGTCTTCCCTGTTTGCCGCCCCATCGTAGACTTCCAACAAATTCAAGTTCCATGTTAAAGTCCTTCAAAACGATCTTGTTTTCACGTGCTTCGTATCTATCTTGTCTGATTACCAGTATCTCTCTTCTTTTTTCATCAATCTTCCAGTAGCCCGGTGGCGATGCTTTTTCGCCCTGTTTTAATAACGAGAAGAAGGATGACCATGCTTCATTGTTCTTCTGAACAACGGCCTGTGCGTTAACTTTTAGCGTGCTCCTGTATTTTTCGTACTGTTTCTTGTACGTTTCTTTGAAGTCTACTCTCTTTTCTTTAAAGAACTGTTGCCTTCTTTCGTAATTCAGCTCGTTCCATAATCTAGCAGAGATATTGGCAAGCCTGTGCAGTTTCCTGTCCTGGAAGCCGTTAACTAACAGTCTTACAACGTTTGTTTTTACGCTGGGCACCTCTGCTGGCATTACAGGGGTAATGGTCGGCCCCTGCCCCTCATCTGTTCTAAGTTGACCAGTAGAGGTACCCATTAAGAAAAAATACGTTTCTGGTTTTTAAAAGTCTTTTCTTACTCCGCCTCTTTGAGGCGAGGTTTGTAATCCAGCTTATCATGTGACACGGAGCCCATAACCGAGTTTGTATTTGGCGCCGAGAAAAGGCCAAACCCTATTCCTAGGAAGGCCAGACAAGCGACTATGTTAAGCGTGTTGCTAAGGCTCAAGGTCGAAAGCAGCGCCAGCGCGACCCCTATAGCTGCCATGCCCATGGCCGCTATGATCCTTGGCGAGTACCTGTCTGAGAGGTGGCCGCTTAAGGGGGAAAGGGCGGTCATAAAAGCTGGCTCAGAAACAAGCGTTAGGCCTGCAGTAAACGGCGAAAGGCCACGAACGGTCTGGAGATAAAGCGAAAACAAAAAAGGTATCGAAAACGTGCTTATGTAGTTAAGTATGGCTGTTATGTTCCCCGCGGCAAACATGGCGTTGCTGGTGAACAGCGAAAGGTCGATCAGCGGGCTTCTTGACCTCTTCTCAATGATCAAAAACAGCGCAAGGAAGGCGGCGCCTGCTACTGCAAGATAAACAGCGTTTACCCATCCGTATATGTTGCCTATCACAAGGTAAATCGTTATCAGCACAAGCGATAGCGTGAACGCAAGCGAGCCAGCGTAATCTATTGGAACGCTTGACAGCTTGAACTCAACGCCCTTCATTGAAACAATTGAGATGGAAATTCCGGCAACCGCCATAAAAAGGCTTACTAAGAGGTTGTCCCTCCAGCCAAAAAACGAGGTTATTAGGCCGCCAACAAAAGGCGCTGAAGTGAGGCCCAGGTATACCGCCATTGCGTTTATCCCAAGCGCAAATCCGCGGCGCCTTGGCTCATATACCTGGCTCACTATTGCGGTCGCGCCTGCTGACAGTATCGAAGAGCCAAGGCCCATTATCAGAGATGACGCGATAAGCACGTACATGCTTGGCGCAAGGTACCCTATTATCGACCCAGCTATGTAAAGCGCAAAGCCAGCCCTAAAGAAGGCCACCCTCCCCCTGAGGTCAGCTAGCCTTCCCAGAAGCATCATTGCCGACGCCACAGGTATTAAGAATGAAGTCGGCACGTAGACCAGCAGGTAAAGTGGCGCGTGAAATGTCCTGCCAAGCACAGGTACTATAAACGAAAGGACAGTTGATGTAAACGGCGTCAGGAACGCGCCAATTGACGTGGTGGTCAGCACAAGCGCCCTTCTGCCGTCCATGTCGTTTTAAATGAAAAGCGCTGGTTTTAACTTTATGCGGTCGGCGGGATTTGAACCCGCGGTTTTCAGCTTGGAGGGCTGACGTCCTAGACCAGGCTAGACGACGACCGCGCTTACGTTATCTTTAACGGCTGGTTTATAAAAACTTTTGTTTTGTTTAACAGCGGCCTAAATTGCACTTAAAAGCCACGGATTAACCTTTAGCAACATGTAGATCCCAACTACCACTATTATAGCCCCGTACGCTATTCTCAGGGCGCGCTTCGGCACCTTGACGGCAAGGCTTGTCCCGGCGTAGCCTCCAGCAACTCCTCCAACGACATAAAGCAACGCCACCTCTATAAGCGATTCGCCGCGCAAGAAGTACTCAAGCCCGCTTGCAACTCCAAAGGTGCCAACGCTTATCAGGCTTGTGCCTATTGCCCTGGTTATGCAAAGGCTTGCTGAGAACATGAGGCTGGGGACTATCAGGAACCCGCCGCCTATCCCAAAGTAACCGCTTAAAAGTCCAACCAAAAAGCCAAGCCCCGTGACCTTTGCTGCTGTTGATGAAGTAACCTTCGGGCACTTCTTGGTTGACTCGTTCACCCTTTCGACCTCTGATCTTGTCCCGACAGATGAAGCCTCCTTTCTTATTGCCATATAAATCCCCAGAACTATCATTGCTATTGCAAAGTACGTAAGGAGCGAGGAACCGGGCGTTATGAGCCCTAAAAAAGCTCCAAGCAGGGACCCAACAACTCCTGGAACCGCAAAAAGCCCCCCAACCTTTATCGCAACGTTCTTCTTTCTCAGGTGCATGTAGGAATTTATATAGGCGTTTATCCCAACCGCAAGGGCCGTTGTCCCAATTGCTAGGTGAGCTGAATTTGGAAGGGAGCTCAGGCCTACAAAGTAAAGGAAAAGCGGAACTGCCAGTATAGACCCTCCGCCACCTATAAGCCCCAACGAAAAGCCAACAAGTATCCCTGATACTACAGCAAGCACATACTGAAGCAGGGTTATTATGACCTGCATAAATTTTATTGGAAATGGCATTTGCTAATAAGTTTTGCTTAATAATCTTAAGTTTTTATAATTGATCTAAAAAATGAAAAATATGTCATGAATTTATAAAATTGGCGCATTGCGCCATGCTCATAAAATAACTTTGAAAACGTTAATTTGACTGGAAGCCAAGCATATAAGCCATGTATGGCCTTAATCGTGCCAGATCAAATGCCATGCCTTCATCAGCAGCCCTGCTCGCGGCCAGGGGAGGCGAGTTGATTGAAGCTAAAGCTTCCAAGCCCTGACAGCGTGCCTGGCAAAAGCGGGTGGGCGGCCGTTGCCGTGGTTATCTTTGATGATATAAGCTCGGTGCTTTTGATCAAAAGGGCGAGCGTTCCAGGTGATCCGTGGAGCGGGGACGTAGCGTTCCCGGGCGGAAGGTTTAAGGACGGCGACAGCGACCTTATAGCAACTGCAATAAGGGAATGCGGAGAGGAAACCGGAATAAGGCTTACACGGGAAATGTACGTCGGGGTCTTGAACGTCAACAGCCCCACAAACGCGCCGCAGATAAAGGTGTTGCCTGTGGCCTTTTCCGCCAGCAGCTCATTGCTAAGAGAGCTCAAGGTTGACAGGACAGAAGTTGAAGAGGCCTTTTTGCTTGGCATTGACCTGAGCGGGGCAAGGCAAACTGTGATTGAAAGGCCGTGCTACAGGGGTCCTGCCCTTGAGTACAAGGGTTATATAATATGGGGCATGACTTACAGAATACTTATGGAGCTGCTTGAGAGGCTGAGGTGAGATAAAAATGGGGCTTGACGAGTACAGCAAGATTCTGGATTTGATGAAAAGCGATTACGTTCACGGCGCTTCCTGGTACTATGAGCAGGCGGCGCGCGCGGTTCTTGAGCTGGGGACGCTTGACGAGGCCAGGCTCGAAGAGCTTCTTGAGGTTAGGCCAGGCATGGCGTCAGTTGTAAACGTGATAAGAGCTTACAGGAGGGGCGTCAGCAGGGGGCTGGAAATTCGCGAGGTTTACGAAAGGCTGATTAACTACAGGCAAGCCGCAGTCGAGGGCCTCAGGAACAACAGGCTGGACGTGAGTTCTGTGATTACCATCTCAAGTTCAAGCGCGGTGAAGGAGGTCTTAAGTGTGACGAAGCCCCTTAAGGTTTACATCCTTGAGTCACGACCAGGGGAGGAGTACCGGGAGCTTTACGAGGGTTTAAAGGGCGTTGCGTCGGAGGTCATTGTTGTGCCTGACTCCTCAATGGCTCACTTCTTAAAGTACGTTGACGCGGTTATAGTTGGGGCCGACGGCGTGTACACCTCTGGTCATCTGGTAAACAAAACAGGCACAATGCCCCTCGCATGTGTAGGACACGCGCTGGGGAAGCAGGTGATTGCCGTTGCTGAGTCATTTAAATTCATTGACGGCTTTCCTCCCCCCGCGCACGCGTTTGTTGACTACGGCGGCGCCAAGGTGCCGCTTCTGGAGCCCGTGCCGCTTGACCTTTTCAGCTACATTGTAACTGACACAGGCTTAGTTGAGCAGGCAAGCGGGGAAAGGATAAGCGAAATAAGTGAATTATTTATAAACGCAATTACAAAGTGATTTAAAAAAACGGTATCTGAAGCCTGCTTACCGGTATGTCCTGATAATCGCCGTTTGGCAGGGTGCGCCTTATTATTATCGGCAGGAGCCTGTTCCTAAGCTCCTCCTCGGCTATTTGAAACTCGTTCTTTTTAGATGGCTCAACAAACGGAGGAGCGCCCATGGAAAGCATGAGGGCCCTTGCGCCTATTATGCGCGCGTGTTCGTACTTTGTAAGCCTGGGCGGCCCTATCTTTACCTCAAATCCATCTGAGCTCATAATGACTCTAAAAAGTATGTTTGTCATTTAACTTAAACTTTTCCACAAGATGGTTTAAAGGGCCCGTTGACCTGCAGCGTGAAAGCCCAAGCGATGATGCCCTTTCCCCATAAGCCGCATGGCAGCAGCTGGGGCCTGTGCCGTTGAGGGATTTACGTAAAAAGGCCGGAGGATAAATTTATATTTCAAGGCCTTCCTGAAAAATTTAAAATGGCCCTTAAGATCTATGAGGTTAAGGTTGACATACCTGAAGGCTACAACGTGGTCCTAGGGCAGTCGCACTTTATAAAAACGGTTGAGGACCTGTACGAGGTCATGGCCACTTCGTGCCCCGGGCTCAGGTTTGGCATAGCCTTTTGCGAGTCAAGCGGGAAAGCCCTTATAAGGCATGATGGAAACGACGAGGAGGCCGAGGCCCTTGCCGTAAACGCCGCAGGAAAAATAGGCGCAGGCCATTCATTCATAATTTTCATGAAAGGAGGATACCCAATAAACGTCCTTGACAGGATAAAGGCGGTGCAGGAGGTGGTTGGGCTTTTTGCCGCTACGGCGAACCCGTTAACTGTAATAGTTGCTGAGAACGAGCAGGGCAGGGGCATCCTGGGCGTTATAGACGGCGTTGCCCCAAAGGGCGTCGAAGGGGAGAGCGACAAGGAGGAAAGACACGGGTTTCTAAGAAAAATAGGGTACAAAAGATAAAGGCCAGTCAATTTGAGCAGTAAAAACAAAGGCAACGGTTAATTTTGCCCCTCAATTACAATTGTCAATGAAGTGCAGCATATGTGGGAACGAGGCCGTCCATTATGTGCCGTATGAAAGGCTTTACCTGTGTAAGGAGCATTACGCTGAGTGGTTTGAGCAAAAGCTTGTAAGGAACGCAAAGAGGTACAGGATGTTTGATGGCAGCAGGCGCGTTGCCGTTGCAGTTTCAGGAGGAAAGGACAGCACAACCCTTCTTCACGTGCTGAAAAAGCACGAGGGCGAGTTCGGGTTCACCACTGTGGGCTTTTACATAGACCTGGGCATAGACAGGGGAACGAAGTACTCTGAAGTAAACCTTGAGGTTGTGAAGAGGAACTTTGAGGAGGTGGGGGTTGAGTACAGGATAGTTGACCTGAAGGGCGAGTACGGCTTTACAATAGACGATGCAAAAAGAAGGATAAACAGGCCCGTCTGCAGCACGTGCGGCGTCGTTAAAAGGTACCTGATGACGCTGGCCGCAGAAGAGCTGGGAGCTGACACGCTTGCCACGGCGCACAACCTGGACGACATGGCCCAGTTTGTTCTTTCGGGCTATGTTTACGGGAACCTGGAGCACCTTTCCAGGAACTCGCCAGTTGAAGAGCCGGAAAGGGGGTTTAAGGTTAAGAAGGTAAAGCCGTTTTTCCTTCATTACGAATATGAAGTGCTGCACTACGCCGTGCTCATGGGCTACCAGTTTGTTTACGACCCTTGCCCGTACTCAGAGGAGTTCAGGGGAGTCTCCCAGCACAAGCTCCTGATGTCTATGAAGAGGATTGAAGGCGACACGCCTGGCTTTATGCTGAACCTTGTTTCAAACTTTGAAAGAAACATAAGGCCAATGCTCTACAGGGAGATCAGCGGATCCGGCCAGGTTGGAACCTGCAAAATCTGCGGAAGGCCAACTGCTCCAGGAAGGGACATTTGCTCCTTCTGCAGCATAAAGCAGAAGATGCTGGCTGTCAGGGGCTGAGCTTCCTCAAAAAGCCTGTAACTAGGGCGTTAAACTGCTCCGGCTCCTCCAGGTAGCACGGATGTATCCTTCCAATTATATGCAGCTCGCTTGCCCTTATGTGCTTCTGGAGCGTTCTGTAGTTTTCAGGAGGTGATATGGTGTCCTCGGAGCCCCATATAAGGAGGGCAGGCTTATTGCTTATTGCGCCAAGCTTATCTTCGTAAAGCCAGACCCCAACAGCGCCTATGAGCACAAGCCCAATCACCCTTTCTGGATAAGTTACGGCATACGCAAGCGCCTCCTTGCCTCCAAGCGAAGCGCCAAGCACAACAGCCTCCTTTGCGTTCATGGCCTCTGTAAACCTGTAAAGAAATGATGTCACGCTTTCAAAGCTTCCCTTCTCGCTCTTCCCGTATCCAGGCATGTCAACGCTTATAGCCCTCCATCCAGCGCGGGCTATGGCGTCAAGGGTGCCCGTCTTTTCCCAAACCTCAGCGTTAAAAGACGCTCCATGAAGCAGCACAACGGGCCTGCCGGATCCCCTTTCTATGTACCTTATCCTGCTCCCCTCAAGCTCCACGTACCTTTCGCTCATATGCAAGCCTTTGGTCTCCGGGGGATAAACGCTTTATGCTCAGCCAAAGTACACGTTTATTATTTCAGATGATATTCCGGTTATCCGCGAGTACCTTTCAACTCCAAACTCAGCTATGTACGGCTTCCCCCTGTTCCCGAGGTTTGTCCTTAGCCTGTGAAATATATCCCTTTCCTCGTTCATGTTGTGCTCCGTCAGGACCTTAAAGTATAGGGGAACCCTTCTGCTGAGCATCTCGGCGTTGCCCTGTTCATACCACTCAATTATGTTGTTCCCGAGGGTCTCTATGAGCTTGTGGTCAGCGGATATGCGCTTCACATACTTTACAAACTCCTGGTCTTTTTCGTTTTCCTCAATAACTGCAGGGAGAACGACCTCGTCTTCAACCCTCGCGTGCAGGTTCACCACAAGATCGTGTATGTCCTTAAACAACTCCTTGCTAGGCATCGACAAAAGCGCCTCGTTTGCCCTGATCCTTATAACGCTGTGCTCAAAGAGGAGAAGGTCAACTGTGTTCAACATAGAACTTATTACCGATTTTGCATATAAGGCTTTGGGATGAAGGCTGTTCTGGTAGGCACAGGCACATGGGGCAGAAACCACGCAAGGGCCCTTAAGGAGCTTGGGGTCCTGGGCGCGGTGTATGACATAAATCAGGAGGTTGCCGCCTCAGTTTCAAGTGAATATGGCTGCGAGCCGCTCAAGTCGCTTGATTCAGATGAGCTCAGGGGCTATGACTTTGCTGTTGTCGCAACGCCAGCCTCCACACACGTCGACGTCGTGCTGAGGCTTCTCAGCCTTGGGCTGGATGTCCTTGTGGAGAAGCCGATCTCAACGTCGTACGACGGCGCTCTTAAGATGTACGAGGAGGCTAAGAGGAGGGGGGCCGTGCTTGGCGTTGGGTACATAGAGCTCTTCAACCCCGTTGTAAAAAAGGTGATAGAAGAGCTGAAGAGCAGCAGGGCGCTGTCCGCGTCAGCGTTCAGGCTAAACTCAAGGCCGTCCAGGATATCCGACGTTGGCGTTGTTCTGGACACAATGATACACGACATAAACATAGCCGACGTTCTGCTTGAGGGCGCCAGGCTTGCTTCCAAGGCTGTAATTTATGACGATGAAGGCAGGGATGTGTTTGCAAGCGCATACCTCGAAGGGGACGGTGGAAAGGGGATTTCGATAACGGCCGCGTGGACACCTGGGATTAAGTTCAGGAAGTGGGTTGCGGCCACTGAAAAAAAGGCCCTAGAGGCCGACCTGGCCTCTAAAAGGTTTTCAGTGAAGGAAGGGGAAAGGGAAACCTCGTTGGAGTACGGAGGCGTTAACGCGCTTCTGGAAGAGGACAAGCACTTTATGGAAAGCGTAAAGCTCAGGAGCGACCCTGTAAACAGCGCAGAAGTGGCTCTGAAGGACATGCTTCTGGTAAAGGGGATTCTAGGTGCTTAACATGAAGCCAGCAGTTAAAAGGGCAAGCGCAAGGGCGCCGATGAGCTCCGCAAACCTTTCGGCAGGATTTGACGTGCTTGGCGTTGCGCTTGACGCGTTTTATGATGAGGTGGAGGTCACATTTGGCACAAGCGGCGTGCAGGTAGAGCCGCCTGAAGCCATTCCGGAAAACAACACCGCCACCGCAGCCGTTAAGATGTACCTCAGCAGGGTCGGGTACGATGGGGAAGTCGGCCTTAGGATAAGAAAGGGGATCCCGGTAGGAAAGGGGCTTGGCTCAAGCGGGGCAACCGCGGCGGCTGCCCTTGTTGCGGTAAACGCCGCCTTTGGGGACCATCTGGACGTGCAGGATCTAATAGACATTGGGGCAAGGGCTGAGGGCATGTTTTCCGGGAGCCCTCATGCCGACAACATAGCGCCAAGCGTTATGGGCGGCTTTACATTTATATTCAGCAAGGACCCGTACAGGGCGTTTTCACTTATGAGGGAATGGCGATTTACCCTGCTTGTTGCCAGCGGCAGGGAGGGAAGGGGCAAGACAGAAAGGGCCAGGGGCGCCCTGGGCGAACCGGTGAGCTTTAGCACATACGTTGCTGAAAAGTACGCGTTTAACGGCATACTGCGGGGGATTATCTTTGACGATTACAGGGCATTTTCAGAGGCAATAAACGTCGAGAGCTATCACCAGCTTGTCAGGTCAAGGGCAGGCCTTCTGGGAAGTTACAGTCAGGTTAAAGACGAGCTGCTTAGACGCGGCGTCCTTGGCGTGTGTGTAAGTGGGGCCGGCCCATCGCTGCTTGTGGCCTCTGAGGGCAGGCTTTCAGATGACACGATTGAGCTGCTTAGGGGAGCAGGGTATGAGCCCCTTGAGGCTAAGGTCTCAAAGGGCCCACAGGTGGTGCTTGGTTAAGCGCGCCGTTTGATAACGCTGAGCAGCACACGGCATATTCTGCATCTGGCTCCCCGCAATTAAGGGCTAGGGCTTTCTGCCCGTGCCTTTGTAATCTGATAAAAGTTTATTAATATAACCACTTAGTAGTTTGAAAGGTGAAGGCTTATAGGCCACAGAAGGTTTAACCAGCCTCACAGCGGCTCAATGTCATATTACCCGAGATCCAGGGCGTCGTATTTAGTTCCCAGGGTGAACTACGCCCTGCGCGACAGGCCAGGGCTGGCGGCCATAGTAGGGTTTAAGCTTGGAATGGGCCACATGCTCATTACCGATGACAGGCAACGCTCCCCAAACTTTGGGAAGCCCCTGTTTGTGCCGTTTACGGCGGTTGCGCTCCCGCCGCTGCTTGTGGCCGATTCAAGGGTTTATGTTGAAAGGGATGGGTACCTGATCAACGTTGGCAGGTATTCTGATTCACTGGACAAGGGCGAGATTTCTCAGGTAAGGGCTGTAATAAGTGTGGTTCCAAAGGACGCTGGCTTTTCTCAAAAGAAGCCAATTGTAATTGAGGTCCCCCTTGGCGGCAGCATAGATGAACAGATAGGCTTCATAAAGGAAAACTCAGGGAAAAAGCTGGAGCAGGCAGACCTGCTCAGGGGATGGAGCTACGTTGACGTAACAGGCGTTACAAAGGGCAAGGGATTCCAGGGCCCTGTCAAGAGGTTCGGGATAAAGAGAAAGCAGCACAAGTCAAGAAAGACGGTAAGGGTTGTTGGGACCCTTGGTCCGTGGCATCCAGCAGACGTTATGTTCACAGTTCCTATGGCAGGGCAGCTGGGGTTCCAGAGAAGGACAACCTATAACCTGAGGGTTCTTTACGTTTCAAGCGAGCCGGGCTTTTCGTTTAGCTTTAAGAAGGGGCCGTCGCACTACGCATTTATAAGCGGCAGCCTTCCTGGGGCAAAGGGAAGGCCACTGCTGATAAGAAGGGCTGTAAGGATGCCCGTTGAAGCAAAGATGCCTTCAATAATTCAGGTTTCCCTGGAGGGCGTTAAGCTATGAAGGCTTCTGTTGTTAATGTTCAGGGTGAAAAGGTTGGGGACGTTGAGCTCCCGCAGGTCTTTGAATCGGCAGTTAATGAAGAGCTCATAAACAGGGCGTTCTGGATACTCTTCACCCATTCACTTCAGCCGCAGGGGAGAAGCAGGCTTGCAGGAAAGGAGTACAGCGTAGAGTCCATGGGGCCAGGCTACGGCATGAGCAGGGTTGCAAGGGTCAAGGGCGCAGGGACCAGGAGGGCAGGACAGGCAGGGGGAATTGCAGGGGTTGTGAAGGGAAGGCTTGCGCATCCGCCAAAGGCGGAGAAGGTTATATACAAAAGAATAAACAAAAAGGAAAAGCTTGCCGCAACCGCATCCGCAATTGCCGCGACGGCCAGGCCGGACCTTGTAAGGAAAAGGGGGCATCGCGTTGATGGCTCACTTGCATTGCCAATAGTTGTTGAAGATTCGCTTGAGGACATGAGCAAGGCAAAGGACGTGCTTTCATTTCTGGAAAAGCTAAAGCTTTCAGATGATGTTAAGCGCGTTAAGGAAAGGGGAAGCGGCGCAGGCCCTCTCATAGTTGTAAGCGGGGGCAAGATTCTCAACGTGGCAAAGAACGTGCCTGGAGTTGAGGTGGTAAAGGCCAAGGATTGCAGCGTTCTTGACCTTGCTCCTGGAGGCAAGGCTGGAAGGCTTGCGATATACACTGTTAAGGCAATTAAAGACATTGAGGAGAGGTTTAAGGTGGTGGGCAGGTATGGATACTGAAACCGCATCAAGGATAATAGTTGGGGTTCACAGAACCGAGAAGGTCGTTAACATGATGACAAAGGAGAACAAGATAGCGTTCATTGTCAGCGAGGGCGCAAACAAGGCTCAGATAAAGGAGGCAGTTGAATACCTCTTTGGAGTAAAGGTGGAAAGCGTAAATACGCTTATAACCCCACAGGGCAAAAAGGCATATGTTAAGCTCAAGCCGGAGTTCAAGGCGATTGACTTGGCAAATAAGCTTGGGGTGATGTAAGGTGGGTAAGAGCATTCTACCTCAGAGAAGGGGAAGGGGATCACCGCAGTTCAGGGCAAGAAAGGTGGGCAAGATAGCCAGGATAAGCTACCCTCTGCTTCCTGTGGGTGAGACAAAGGAATACGTTGTAAAAAAGATACTGCATGAAAGGGGAAGGGCGGCTCCTCTGGCGGTTCTTGAGTCAGGAGGGCAGGCGGTTTACCTGCCGGCAGTTAAGGGCCTAGCCGTTGGCTCAAGGGTTATGATAGGCCCTGACGCTCCAGCTGAAAACGGCAACGTCCTTCCGCTGGGGAGGGTGCCAGAGGGAACTTTTGTCTCAAACATAGAGAAGGTCTACAACGATGGAGGAAAGTTCGTAAGGGCCGCAGGCGCATACGCTATAGTGCTGGGTCATGAGGGGGAGATGACAAGCGTCAAGATGCCCTCAGGCAAAAAGGTTCTGTTTCCATCCTCGTCAAGGGCAACAGTTGGCATAATAGCCGGTGGTGGGGCCGGTGAAAAGCCTCTGCTGAAGGCCAGCGCAGCGCTGAGGCTTATGAGGGCAAGGGGAAGGAAGTACCCGCTTGTAAGGGGCGTCGCCATGGCCTCGGTGCATCATCCGCACGGTGGCGGAAGGCATCAGCACGTCGGGAAGCCAACAACAGTTGCGAGGAACACGCCGCCTGGAAGAAAGGTTGGCCACATAGCTGCAAGAAAGACCGGAAGGGGAAAGTGAACTTGCAGGAAAAGACTTTTATTCAACCGCTTTATAGGTGAGACTAATGCCAAAGGAGTTCAGGTACAGGGGCTATACTCTTGAGGAGCTTAACAGGCTATCATACGAGGAGCTATTTAACCTGTTGCCGGCAAGGGCCAGGAGGAGCTTGATGAGGCTTAACGCTGAGTCAGCTCACGGGAAGAGGGTTTTCATAGAAAAGCTGAGGGAGGGAAAGGACCAGATAAAGACTCATGAAAGGGACATAATAATACTGCCAAACATGGTCGGAAAGAAGATAATGGTTTACAGCGGCAAGGAGTTTGTGACCGTTGAGATCAAGCCTGAAATGATAGGCCATTATCTAGGAGAGTACGCGCATCCAGTAAAGAAGGTTGTCCACGGAACTCCAGGTATCGGCGCAAGCAGGAGCTCACTCTACGTGCCCCTCAAGTAGGCCGCTTTTTAATTTTGTTTAAATATTTAAATACGCGATAGTCCTTAAAAGCTAGCATGTCAGAGGAAAAGGTTGACTGGTATCTGGACTTCATTGATGAAAAAAGGGAACCGCGCGATGACGAAATACAGCTTCTTTTCAAGGCAACGCCAGCTGCAGGGTACTCCATCGAGGAGGCCGCTGGCAGAATAGCGAGCGAAAGCAGTGTGGGCACATGGACAACTCTTTCCACAATAACCCAGGATACGCTTAACAGAATGGCAAAGGTCTACAGGATTTCAGGTGACCTAGTCTACGTAACATATCCCCTTGAGCTCTTTGAGCTCGGCAGCATACCACAGCTTTTCTCATCGGTGTTTGGAAACATATACGGGATGAAGGCAGTTGCAAGGCTCAGGATAATTGACATACGGTTTCCAAAGGAGTACATAAAGAGCTTTAAGGGTCCTCAGTTTGGCCAAAAAAAGGCCAAGGGCATATTGAAGATCAAGGAAAACAGGCCAATTATAGCTACAGTGCCAAAGCCAAAGCTTAGCCCAAGCGCGGAGGCCCATGCAAAGGTCGGCTATGAAATATGGCTTGGAGGTGAGGACCTTCTTAAGGACGACGAAAACCTAACAAGCCAGCCGTTCATAAAGTTTGAGGACAGGGTCAGGGAGGTCTTCAAGTACAGGGACAAGGCCGAAAAGGAAACCGGCGAGAAGAAGTCGGCGCTGATAAACGTAACCGCGGAGACCGAGGAGATGAAGAGGAGGGCAAAGCTTGTCAAGGACTACGGCGGCGAGTTCATAATGGTTGACTTCCTTACCGCCGGATGGGCAGCGCTGCAGACGATGAGGGACTACGCTGAAGAGCTTGGCCTTGCGCTTTATGCGCACAGGGCCTTCCACGCGGCCTTCACAAAGCTTCCTGACCACGGCGCAACAATGCTTGCAATAGCAAAGATTGCAAGGCTTGCTGGTGTTGACTTCGTTCACATAGGAACCGCTGGTGTTGGAAAGATGGAGGGAACTAAAAGCGATGTGATAAGGATAAAGGAGGAAATAACCATGGACCATATACCACAGGAGGACATATACTTCCAGCAGGACTGGTACGGCCTTAACCCCATAATGCCGGTTTCGTCTGGAGGGCTTCACCCGGGCATTCTGCCTCAACTGCTTGATGCGCTTGGATCTGACATAGCTATTCAGGTTGGCGGCGGCGTTCTGGGCCACCCAATGGGGCCAAGGGCGGGCGCAAAGGCGGTAAGGGACGCGATAGACGCATGGAACAAGAAGATACCGCTTGAGGAATATGCGGAAAAGAGCAAGGAGCTTAAGGCTGCGCTTGAGAAGTGGGGAACGAAAAGCTACGCATGAACTCCTCTATTTCTGACTTTTCCTTTTGAAGCCTTTCAGCAATCTTTTCCTTTCTTTCGACATAATACCTGTGCATTTCCTCTGCCATCTCCCTGTATGCGCTTACGTTGCCTGTGAACGGCACCCCGGCCCTTCCAAGGCTTACCTTGGCAACGAGCCAGGACAAAAAGTCATCCGGCGACTTCCTGTCTATGCCCAGGTAAAGGTCCTCCCTTGCCTTGTTAAAGACCAGCGTTGCCATGAACTTGTGCTTTGATTCCTCGTAAAGCCTGCCATCGTCATTTGAGACTATTTCAATGGCCTCCCTGAGCTTCCTTTCCTTTTCATCGTCAAAGTAAAGCCCGGTGGTTTCCGCAATGAACTCAGGGAGCTCTGCAAGAGGCGCAAGCGATCCTGACGCAAGTATTAATGATGACACAGCCGCGCTGTCGGCGGCCCCGGCTATGACCGCGCCTTGAACGTCATTTACGCTAAGCTTGGGGGTCTTCCCCAGCACCACCTCCTTTGCTACATTTATATCTATTGGGCCGCCATAAATTGGGCTTTCATCCCTGAATATCAAGGGGACAGTAAGAACCCTTTTTGTTACTGAGAGATGGGGCATCCTTTCCACGTTTATTATGTTCACTTTCCCCAGCAGGTTATCCTCCTTTAGGAGCCTGAGCAGCCTGTAGCTTGTGTAGCATGCCGGATGGTAATACACTGAGTGCATTTACATTACAATAATAAACGCATTTAAAAGTTTAAATGAATTTTTTCATCAGCTATGAAGGCGTTTACGACAGCATGCATATAATAAACGCTCAAGTTCGTGCCCGGTTTTAAACGGCTTTTACAGGTAGCCTGACAGCGTCAAAAAGTTGAGTGCGGTCGGCGGGATTTGAACCCGCGATCTTCAGCTTGGGAAGCTGACGTCCTAACCAGTCTAGACGACGACCGCGCTTAAAATATATTTGCAGTTTAAATTTAAAAGCGTTGCTAAACGATCTCGTCTTTGAGTCTGCTCAGCCGCCAAGCTTGTACATGGGCATTACGTGATCCGGGATAGTCCCTTCCTTTATCAGCTTTGCCACCCCTTCGAACTTGTTAAAGACGGCAGACCTTATCAGCTCAGCTATCTGCCCGTCGTCGATGCCCTGTCTAACTGGCGTCTTCAGGTCTACGAAGAACTTGGAGTACATGCATGGGTAAAGTTTACCATCTGAGGTCAGCCTTATCCTGTTGCAATCACTGCAAAACGGCGCAGATATGGACGGCACAAAGCCAATAACTGCCCCTGTTCCTTCAGCTGAATAGTAAACGGCGGTCGAGTGGGCGTCGCGCCGCATTGGCTTCAGATCATATTTTGTCCTTAACACCCTGAGCATCTCCTCCATTGACACAAACCTGTCCCTATCCCACTTGTTTCTCCCATCAAACGGCATGTACTCAAGGAACCTTACAGGCACCCTGTGCGCTGAAGAAAACTCAACAAAGTCAAGGAGCTCGTCTTCATTAAAGCCCCTTATGACCGTCGTGTTAACCTTAACTGAGAGTCCGGCTGACACTATTTCGTCCATGCTCTTTACGATCTCCAGTGGGTTACCCGGCCCGAGCAGCCTGTACCTGTTGTCCTTTAAAGTGTGCAAGCTCAGGTTGAACCCCTTTACGCCAGCCTCTGCGAGGCTCTCCCAGAGCCTATAAAGCATGGAGCCATTTGTAGTTATTGTTACCTTAAACATCCCCGAGATCTCCCTGACGAGCTCTATAAGCCGCGGGTAAAGGAGCGGCTCGCCCCCGGTGAGCTTTACTTCATCTATCCCCTCCCCTTTAAAAATTCTCAGGATCCTTACGAGCTCTTCAAACTTCAGCATCTCTCCATTTTTAAAGAACGATGGCGCCTGTGGCATGCAAAAGAAACACCTGTAATTGCAGCTGTCGGTTAGTGAGACCCTGAGCTTTGTGAACGTCCTGCTGTACTTGTCCTTAAGCATAACTATTCAATTAAAGGTTTATTATTAAACATTAATATAATATTCTGAATAAATGCGATAAGCTAGCTTTGGCCGCTAATTGCTATGTATCAGGCCTTATGGCTCAAGCCCGTATGCGTGTATAAAGTGTGTGAACGCCTTTCTGAGCCCAGCATCAGGGTTTGGGTTCTGTTCATAAAAGAGTCCCTTTAGGAGGTTCAGCGCGTGTTCCTTAAACGCAGGCACATCCTTTACAACAAATGTGAGCGTATATGGCCTTGTTCCAAAGAACGATATGGCGGAATACTTGCGCCCCTCCATCCCTACGCCCAGGTTTATTCTGACTATTTCAAGGCTTTTGTCCTCTGCAGCCAATCTCCTAGCTATTGACGGCTTTACCTTTGCGAACCCATTAAGCTCCAGCTGAAGCGCTATTGCGCTGTAGTTTATCCTCTTGCTCTTGAACAGCCCAAGCTCCTTTAGCCATCTATAGACCGTTGGCACTGAAACGCTTAGGCGCTTTGCTATTTCAACGGGCTTGATTCCTGCTTCGTACAGTTCCTTAACTTCGTTAAGATAATCCTTGTTATAGTAAAACAGCGGCTTCCTGCCGCCTTTCTTTACTATAACCTTTGCGGTTGCCTTCAATTTACCTTCTCTACAAGCATTCAAGAAAATGACTATATAACCTTATGCCAAATTTTTATTATAAAAACGTCAATTTTTATTTTTGATACACTCAAAGAAATTTAAGTATTGACAGAAAAATTACAAGAATAATATAAACAAATTAATGGTAAGTGATTACGCGTCTATCTTGCTTAGGTTAAAGTCCTCCTTTAATATGTTTAGCACCACGTGCGTGTTAGTGCGCTCCACATTAGGAAGCGAAAGAAGAAGCTTTGTAAATGAGCTAAGCTCAGCATGGCTTTTGAACTTAGTTATGACAACTATATCTGACTCGCCAGTTACATCGTAAAGCGCAAGCACGTTGTTCATCTCTGATATGCGCTTTTCCACTTCAAAGAGATTTCCGTGCGAAACTGTTACCTCAACAACAGCGGTTACGCTGTAACCGAGCTTTTCCCAGTTTATCTTTGTGTAATAACCAGCTATAACGCCTTCGGATTCCAGCCTTTTTATTTTATTAAACACGGTGCCCGTTGACACTCCAAGCTCCTTTGCAAGCCTTCTTATTGGATACTTTGCGTTGTCCTTCAACCTGTTGAGCAGCATTATGTCATAGCTGTCGAGCAATACAGTTCACCCTTTTACTATGGCCAATAAATCGTTTACGTTTGTGCCTGTATAGCCCGTGCGTATAATGGTTCCAAGCCTTAAAAATTCGCTGTATGTATCGTAGTTCTCTAAGCTTTCCTTTAGTTGCTCCCGGTTAAGATCAGTTGAAAACAAACAGCCGGCGGCATCGGTGTTTCCGTCCATCCCGTCAGTGGTGGCGCTTATTCCGTAAACCCCGCTTTCTTTGCCAAGCCACAGCATTAAAAGCGCGGCCAGGTGAAGGGTTCTGCCCCCCTTCCCCCTTCCTCTAACCTTTACTGTGGCCTCTCCGCCCCCAACTAGCGCTTGGCCGGTGCTCAGAGCCTTGACCTCATTTACCGCTTTAATTGCCACGGATTCAACCTCGTTGGTAAGCGAAATTTCGGCGGCCACCTTAAACCCCCTGGCCTCAAGTTCCTCCCTGAGCTTTCTTAACGCAAACGCGTTATTGGCAAGCACGTGGTACGTTGCCTTTGTGCCCTGCCCAACCCTAGGAGGCGCATATCCGATGACAGCCCTAGCAACCCTTTCTGGAAGCACCTCCAAAAGGCCATACCTTTTGACTATTTCTTCAACCTGCTCTTTGCTGCACAGGCCAGGGAAGAATGGCCCTGATGCTACAGAAGAAAGGTCATCGCCTATTACATCCGAAATGGTTAGCTGAATGACCCTGCATGGCTTAAAATGCTCCAGCAGCTTTCCCCCCTTAACCCTAGAAATCGCCTTTCTTATGCAGTTAACCTCAGTTATTGTTGCCCCAGATCTGAGCAAGGCGTCGTTTGTTTTAACCAAGTCTTCAAGCGTTATTTCGTCTTCTGGAAGCTCAAGCAGGGCAGAACCGCCTCCTGAAATAAGGGCAATAACCAAACACCTAGCGCTTGGCCTTAGGCTGAGCATCTGCCTTGCCGCTTCAATAGACCCTGCGTCGGGGAGAGGATGGCCAGCGCCTATTGCGCTTATCACCCTTAGCCCGCTTGCTTCCTGGGTTCGTGGTATTGAAATAACACCATAAGTTATCCTATTTCCAAGGAGCTCTTCAACTGCGACCGCCATTCTGTATGTCGCCTTGCCTGTCCCAACAACATAGATTTCATTAAAATCATCTAGCTTTAGCGTTTCGCCGTCAACGATTAGCTGGTAACCGTTAACCTTAACGTGCTTTTTAACCAGGGAATACGGGTCAATTGAGCGCAAAACGCCTTCATATGAATCTATAAGCCCTGCGGCTATGCGTGAGCCTCCAAGGGCTTTAATCACGTCTTCTTTGTTTAACACCTGTACGGCCATAATTATGGCTTTATATTTTTTAAATATACGTTTTTATTTACAAGGCTCAATTCAAAGCATAGGAATGATGATAAGGTCAAGGTACTTTAGGGAAACCCCTGACGGAAGGTTCAGGTGTTTTGCGTGCGCCAGGGGCTGCGTAATGAAGGACGGCCAGGTTGGATTTTGCGGCGTCAGGGCCGTCAAGGATGGCACGCCAGTTTTGTTAAACTATGGAGTGTTTGACGCGGTTCATGTGGATCCTATAGAGAAAAAGCCTCTGGTGCACTTTAATCCCGGCAGCAGCGTGCTAAGCGTTGGCACAACAGGCTGTTCCTGGGCGTGCGCTTTTTGTCAGAACTACGACCTTTCTCAGAGGAGAAAGGTGGAGGGGAGATACTTTTCGCCTGAGGAGCTTGTTCAGCTGGCCATAAGGGCCGGCGCAGAGGGGATAGCGTTTACCTATAATGAACCAACGATTTACATTGAATACGCGGAGGACGTTTACAGGCTGTCAAGGGATCAAGGCCTCTTTCTGACATTTGTAACAAACGGCTTTGCAAGCGAAGAGGAGTCAAGGACGTTGTCAAGGGTCCTTAACGCGGCCACCGTGGACCTAAAGGGCAACGCAAGCAGGGAGTTTCTTAGAAAATACTCAGCAGTGCCGGACCCTGAGCCAATTTTCAGGACGATAAAGTATCTTCATTCATCAGGAGTTCATGTGGAGATCACTGACCTTGTGGTTCCACGCGTTGGGGACAGCCTTGAGGAGGCCCGCTCAGTGGCCAGGTGGATAAGGGAAAACCTGGGTGACGAGGTGCCCCTCCACTTTCTCAGGTTTCACCCCGACTACAAAATGAACTGGCTTCCAGTTACGCCGGTTAAGACCCTTGAGGACCACTACAGGGTCGCAAAGGACGAAGGGCTTAAGTACGTTTACATAGGAAACGTGCCCGGTCATCCTTATGAGCACACTTACTGCCCAAGTTGTGGCAGGCCGGTAATAAAAAGGTATGGGTTTGACATTATTGAGTGGAACCTGGATGACGAGATGAGGTGCAGGTTCTGCGGTTACAGGCTTCCTATAAAGGGGAAGCTGCACGTCAAGGGCTTTGAGGACAGGTTCTTTAGCCTGCTGTACTGAGGAACTCCTCATAAACCGCCCTTATAGCGTCCTCGCAGGATCTATCATCCACTATAAAACCTATGTTGAGCTCGCTTGAGCCCTGCATTATCATAATTATGTTTATGCCCTTTTTTGCAACAGAGGTAAATAGCCTGGAGGCTATGCCTGGGGTTCCCCTCATTCCTTCCCCTATAACAGATATCGCGCATACATCCTTGACTACCTTATAGTCATCAACCCCTTTCCCCATGAACTTGAACTCCACAAGCTTTCTGCATGTGTTTATGTTGTCCCGTGGAAGCACAAGGCTCACTTCAGTTCCTGAGGTGCTTAGCGTGAGAGTGCTTAGCCTTACGCCGGCTCCTATGAGCTCGGACATAAGACGAGGCAAAAGCCCCACCATGTCCCTGCCCTTAACTGTTATTATGCCAAGTGACCTTTTGGCAGCCACGCTTTTAATAACCTGAGTCGAAACTGAACGCTCGCCTGAGATAACACTCCCCTCACCGCCTGCGGCCCTGAACCTTATGCTGATCCCGTGCTCCTCCGCCAAAACAAGGGCGTCCTTTCCAATAAGGCTCGGGTAAAACGCGGCTATTTCCATGGCCTCCGCATATGAAAGCTTCCTGATCACACTGGCGCCGTTTATTATGCGAGCTTCGGCCGCGGTTATCTGAGGCTCAGCCGTTAGGACAGTTACGTCATTTAGCCCTAACGACGAAGCGATGATCACGGCAATGGAGTCGGCCCAGCCGTCATCTGGCACCAAAGGCCTTCCATCAGCGTCAAACGGGCATATTACCGGCACTATAGCGGTATGCGCGTTAAGCCTAGAAGCCCATTCCCTTATGTTTTGATAGCTTGTGTCGTAAACTGGGGCAACCCCGCCCTCCTTTTTTACTGCAACAACCCCAATGTCCACGATTCTTACAACTAACACGCCATTGGCGTTTGCCTTAATTAGGTCAGCGTAATACTCCTCCACAACCCTAAGCGTCTCTGCCAGGAGCCTATCCACCCTTTCCCCTATAACCGCGGCCATCTCATAGATCTTGGAAATGCTGACCACAACTTCAGGCCTTTCAGGAGCGCTTTCAAAAACGCGCGACAGCTCAGATATGGCTTCGCTGGCCATGTCAACCCCGGCCTTTGGCGAACCGTTCTGCGCGATCTCGTAACTTCTCAAAACCTTTTCAATTACCGCAAACGGGGCCGGGATAACGTAAATGCCGGGGTTTTTAGCGACCTGTTTCAAAAGCCAGCCGAACCCGTACTTTTCAACTACGTCACTGCCTACCTTTATTACTGATTCCCAGCGCATCCCCAAATACTTCCCAATGCAGATTTTTAAGCTAGCCTGTTTAACGCCAATGACCTACGTTTGCGCTTCAATTGTCGCAGCAGGCCTCGTGTTAATGGGAAACGCTTATCAAACCTCAGGCTTAAAAATAAATGAATTGAACTGCGAGGTTTGTGGAAAGGAGATAAGGGGCAAGCCGATACTTATAGAGGTTGAAGGGGCAGTTCTTAGGGTGTGCCCTGAGTGCGCTAGGTTTGGAAGGGTTGTATCAGAAAGAAGGCAAAGCCAGCCTGTGCCCGCAAGCGGCCATCAGGAGCCAAAGTACAGGCCGCCTCAAGTTGATGCGGAGAACTATGAGCTTGTGGACGGCTATGGCCAGATAATAAAGAGGGCAAGGGAATCGCTTGGCCTAACCCAGACCCAGCTTGGCATAAAGGCAGGAATAAAGCCGTCCCTTATAGCCAAGATAGAACAGGAAAGGTTTTACCCGGATCTGGCTACAGCCAAGAAGATAGAGCACGTGCTCAAGGTTCATGTAATAAAGGAGGTAGAATCCCCATAAGCGGCTATTAATTTGGCAGAAAGCTCCTTATAAGTTCCTTTAACTCCTCCAGGTGAAATCCTGTGACCGCGGAGACCTCAATGCTTCCCAGCGTTCCGTCCACAGGGATATCTGGCTTCTGGGAGGCTTTGTCGAACTTTGTAAACACAACAATCGTCCTGCTCTGGGGCACGCCAAGTCCGGCAAGAATCTTCATGCTCTCGCTGTAAACAACCCTGGCCTTATCAGGTGAAAGCGTTGAATCAAGCAGCAACAAAACAAGGTCGGCCATTTCTATTTCGCTTAAAGTGGATTTGAACGATTCGATCATAAAAGGCGGAAGTCTGGTTATAAATCCAACGGTGTCAGATAAAAGGACGTTGTTAAACCCGTTTATCTTTCTTGTAACCGTTGAAAGCGTGGTAAAGTACCTGCCTGTAACGGGCTTTTCCTCAGACGTAAGCGCGTTAAACAACGTCGTTTTTCCAGCTCCGCTGTATCCAGCAAGCGCAACGAGCATGAGCTCACTGTTCCTCCTTTTAACGGCAATGTTCTCCTTTTTTGACCTTAGATCGTCAAGCTTCCTTATTATAGAATGCATCTGCCTGTTAAGGCTCCTTATGTATTTGTCAACGGCATAAGCTCCATATCCGTAAAACCCAGTCTGCTCTCCCATCTTCGTGAGCCTTACGATCTCCCTAACCCTGGGTATCTCATATTTAAGCTCAGCTAGCTTTACCTGAAGCTTGGCCTCCGTGGTGTTTGCCCTCCTCTCAAATATGTCAAGCACAAGCCTGATCCTGTCAACAACCCTTTCAACTCCTGTAAACTTCTGAAGCCTGTAAGCCTGCGCCGCCTTTACCGATTCGTCAACTATAACCACGTCAGCGCCAAGCTGCCTAGCCTGTTCCTTTATGTACTCAGCCTTTCCATGGGGCACGCCAAGCCTGCCGCCGCCAAGCTCCTTTGACGTGAAAATGGCGATTGGATTATAGTCAGCGCTCTTAGCAAGCTCCCACACCTCGTTTTTAGCAAACTCATCAGGATATGTAATTATTATGGCGTTACCCCTCAACAGCCATAAAATGATCAGCTTAGTTTTAAACGCTTATGTAATCTTAGCTGGCTATTCTGGCCTTGCTCTTCCGGAGAAAGTGTCAAGAAGCCACTTTATTCCAAGCGTGGTTACAGAGTACGCTGTGCCGGTTTCATCAGAAGCCCTCTGAACGTTTCCTGCCTTAACGAGCTCGCTTAGCCTTGAGCTTATTGATTTTGTGGCAACCCCAAGGGCTGATCCAAGTTCTTGGAGCGAAAGCCTGTCGCTCTTTGTCTTTCCAAGAAGGTAAGCTATCCTAGCGGCAACCAGCTGAAGGGCTATTCTCTGCTTAAGGCTTAGCCTCTCTGACGGCATGACCCTGGGGCCCTCATCCGTGATCTTTACATAATCCCCAAAGCTTTCAACGAGGTCCTTTAGGTCATACCTGAGGGTGACCTTTTTTGCTATCTCTATTTGTGGGAGGTTCTGAGCCAAAAACCTGGAGACAGTTGTGTAAACCTCATCCGGGCTTCCGCTAAACGTTGCCTTTAGCTCCCCGTAAGCCACTTCAACGCGAACCTGATCTTCACTCATAATCCGCTACCACCTTCCTGGCTCTGCATAATTGCGGGCGTAGCAATATAAACGTATTCGCCCTCCTCGTTCTTAAACCTTCTTATCTTGCCCTCCTTTGCAAGCCTAAGAAGCGTTACCGCGACTGTCTGCTTTGGATAAACAAGCCCAAAGCTGTCCAGCGCCTCCTTTACCTCAGAAAGCCTCCTTGGCTTTTTTCCCCATTCGCTTTGAAACATTCTTATAAGGTTTGTCGGGAGCGATGCGTTTGGATCAGGCGTTATTGGCGGGAGCTGGATGTTCTCGCTGAGCGAAGAACCTGTGGCCAACTGAACCTCCTGTGACTTCTGCGGCCCTCTTAGCTCCGTTATAGTTTCCTTCCACGCGCTTAAAGCAAGCTCAAACAGGCGCTGCATATCATCTTTCTGCCCTACTATTTCTATCTCGTTTTCTTCAATTTTCATCCTAATTCTTTCATAGCTCATTTCTATTTAATTGATGTAATGCATCGATGTTTATAAGCATTTTTGAATATGCATGAAATGCGAACGCCTGTTAATGTATTTTACATCTATTTCGTTATATTTGGTTTTTACCCGATTTCATTCTGTTACAATCATTAATTGGTTTCACTGGAATCTAGTAAAAACTTAATAAAGGAGCAGTTAAAAGCCAATGTATGCCAACGCACGGCAGTATAACGAAGGCAGGAAAGGTAAGGTCGCAGACGCCAAAGATTCAGGGGAGGGAAAGGCACAGCCCAACTCCTCGTGTTTCCATGAGGCTCAAGTACAAGAAAAGGCTAATGCTTAAGAGGAAGCCAGGTCAGAACTGGGAGTTCGTCACCAGTTAAGATCCTCACACAAGAGATGTAACTCCGAATCGATAGAGAAACCCTCGTCCTTAAGGACTAAGAGGAAGTCGGTGGCAAAGCGAGTTTATTATAAAATGCCTATATTATTGATTCCAGTATGTCCTCTACGTTAACCTTAACAGCCCTTCTTGCTTCCTTTTCCTTTTCAAGAACCCGCTCAGCTAACCTTATCGCGTTTGTAAGCGCGTTGTTGACCCCCCAGCCTTCAGCGGAAACCGACGTATTCAGCTGTGGGCCATTAATCTGAAGCCTTACATGTACAAGTGGCCTTCCCCTTCTTTGGCGTTTTTCAGAGTTGAGGTAAACGGTTAGCGTAGTTGAAGCAAGCAGGCTTCTGTGCCTCCTTATAATCGTGTTCTGTATCTTATCTATAACAGATTCTTGGTCAAACTCAAGGTCAACGCCAAGCGGCCCCTTTCTGCTCAGCTGTATAAATATGTCAGGTTCTGACTCCTCGGCTGCTGAAATACGCCTTAGCGCGTCCTCCTTTGTAAATATGCCAATTACGGCATCCCCTGAGAGCACAGGCACCGATGAAAAACCGCCATCAAGCATCATGCTGACCGCGTCCCAAGCGCTTTGCCCTGCCTGCACCGACTTGACGTCCCTGGTCATAAGCCATGATATCTTTGCTGAAAGCGGGTCCTTGTAGTCGCTTAGTGGGCTGTCCCTTTTTTGCCTGTACTTTGGCTTTATCAGCTTCTCAATTACGTCATGAAGCGTGAAGATCCCCCTTAGCCTTCCCCTGTAATCCACTACGATGAGCCTCTGGACGTTTTCCCTTCTCATAGTTGAGAGCGCCTGCCCGACCGTTGCCGTCTCAGGAACTGTAACCGGGTTCTTGACGGCTGCGTCTTCAACCTTTACGCTCTTAAGATCCTTGGCGAAGAGCGCCAGCACGTCGTCCGCATAGACTCCCCCCATAAGGATCTCGCTTTCGTTGATAACAGGAAGAACCTTTACTCCGCTTTCGACCATAAGCCTTGCCGCTTTCCTTGCGCTGTCAGAGCTGGAAAGCGCCGGCGCCTTGTAAAGCACGCTTTTGACCTTTGCAGATCTCACGTCTATGCTTGGCCTGTAAGCTACAGCCTCGGTTATGATGCCCTTGTATCTTCCTAAGCCGTCAACAACAAACACAGCCCTGTTTTTTTCAAGGGCTTTTAGGATCTCTGAAAGCCAGGAATCCTCAGAAACCTTTGGCACATCGGGCTTAATTAAATCGCTTACGCTCATATTATTTTTAGCGCACATATAGTTTAAAAACGTTCTCAGCGTCGCTTAATGGCCGTTAAATACGCCTTTTTTAAAGAGCCCATCCACGGCAATCCTCAGGTCGTCCAGCGTTATGTCTTCGTTTACTATCATCACATCTGAAAGAGCTATAACCGATCCTATTCCAAGGCCAAGTTCTAGCATATCCCTTTCAACGAATTCGTTAAATGTTCTTGGATCATCTGGCCTCCCCCTTTCCTTCAACAGCTTAAACCTCCTGGCCGGGCTTGCGTGTATTCCAAGGATCATTACCTCCTCAACCCTTTCCTTAAAGTACTTGACCTCAGCAAGGGACCTAATGCCGTCTATTACAACCACGGGGACGCCCAGCTGTTTCGCCTTTTCAAACGTAAGCTTTGCAACGGCGTCCTCCCCATACATTTCCCTTAGCTTTTTAACTATGACCTTCTGAGATTCTCGATTTATTTTGTAACCAAGCGCAACGGTCTTTTCCCTTATCACATCTCCCATGGAGAGAACCGGTATGCCCCTTGAGCTGATAAAGCCAGAAACCGTAGTCTTGCCGGCGCCAGGCATTCCAGTTATGCCAACAAGCTTTACCCTTTCCAACTTACAGGGTTATTGATCGCACCATATTTAATTTTTGTTTTATAACATGTAATTGCCATATGGCCATGCCCAACAGCTTTTAATTACGCTGCGACAACTGACTTCTGTGGATCAACTTATTGTAACCTGCACGCGGGGCTTTGAAGAGTACACGGCAAAGGAGATTTTCAGGCTTGGATGCAGGCCATCTGAGCTTAGGCAGGGAAGGGTTATTATAAATGGCGATATGAGGTGCGTTTACAGGCTTAACAACTACTCCAGAACAGCAAACAGGGTGCTTTTGCTGCTTAGCAGGCGCACTGTTAAGGGGATTGACGACGTTTACAGCGCCTTCTACGGTCTTGACTACTCATTTATAATGCCAGGGCAGAGCTTTGCCATAAGGGCTGAGAGAAGCGCCGAGGGCGGCATAAGCTCGCTTGACATAGCAAGGACAGGCGGGCAGGCGTTAATAGACTCGTACATGAACTCCAGGGGATCCAGGTTGAGGGTCGACCTTGAAAACCCCGACGTGGTAGTGCGGGGGGACCTGGTTGGCAACGAGCTTTTCATCTCTATAGACACAACAGGGCCAAGCCTGCACATAAGGGAGTACAGGAGGTTTAATCATCCGTCATCAATAAAGCCAACCCTTGCGTCGGCGCTTATCTATATGTCTGGCTGGGACGGCGGCTCATTGCTTGACCCGTTTGCTGGAGGCGGAACCATACCCATAGAGGCCGCGTTAATTGCAAGCGGTGAAAGGACAAGGCCCTCAGGCAACTTTCTTTACAAAGGGCTTTCCTTTTACAATAAGGAGGAAGAGGAGGCTGAGCTTGATAGCACATGGTTGAGGTTCAGGGCTGAAAGGATAACCGGCATTGAAATAAACAGAAAATACTACACTGGGGCTGTAAAAAACGCAGAAGCTGCCGGCGTTCTGGGGACAGTTGAGCTTATTCATGGAGACTCGCTGAGGGCGGAGCTTGGCCAGAGATTCAGGTACCTTGTTTCAAATCCGCCATATGGAATAAGAAGCGGAAGGAAGGAAAGGGTTGTCGGCCTTTATAGGGCCTTTATGAAAAGGATAAGAGGGCTTGTGGAACCGGGCGGCACCTGCGTGATGGTAACAACTGAGCACAAAAGGCTTAAGGAAGCTGCCGAAGAAGAGGGATTTGACGTTTTAAAGGTGAGCACAGGCCTGCACGGCAGGCTTTACGTCGGAGCCGTGATGTTCAGGCTTTAGCCAAGTGACCTGCGGAGCAGCGCCATCTCCTTTATGATCTCCTTCAGCTCGCTTTCCCTTTTTTCCTTTAAGGCGTGGACCACAAGCTCCGACAGAAGCCTGTGTTTGACCGAATCGTAGTCGTCAGGGCCTGGTTTTATGTTCAGGACCTCCTCGGCATACCTTACGTCCTCCATGATCATATTTGCCGTTTCCTCTGGAACAACGCCAAACCTGACCAGATCATTAAGCGATTCGCTCCTGAAGTACCTTAGCGATAGCTTTAGGTCGCTAGTTAGCCGCTTGTAGAATGTAATTACCGCGTTCCATTCCTCGTTTTTAAGCCCATCCAGAGCATAAAGGCCAAGCAGCTCTGGGGGCAGGCCTATGCTGTACAACGACGCGACAAAAGTTATTGCCCTTGGAAGCACAACGTGGCCTGTGGACCTTGAATAGCCAAACAGGCCTATGTGAAGCTTTCTGGCCCTTCTCTTTGGTATGTGCACAGACACTGCGTTTATGAGCGATGCCATGCTTTCAACTTCCCTCTGATACCTTTCGGTGAGCTTTTTTATTGAAGACACAAGCGCCTCCTCGTTTACAACTTCGTCTGGCTCGCTTGGCTTTGTGTAGTTAATAAGCCTTATGGCCTCACTTACAGTGTCCTGTGGATAGTCGTACCTAAAAGCCGACTGAACGGTGAAGGTCCATACGCCCTTGTACTCTTCAAGTGATCCCTGGACGTTAACTGGGCTGAATCCTCCCCTGAACGGCAGGGAACCAACTCCAATTATAGGATATATCCGGATGCCAAACTTCTCCGAAATTTTTTGGAGCCTGTTTAACGCTATTTTCACCATAAGAACCGCCGGCACCATCCCATAGTTCATTGCTGGATCTGACCTTGCAAGAAAGACCCTCATATATGGCGGCGAGAACTTCTTTATGAACGGCTCAATAATGCCATTTATCCCCAGCATGCTTTGCATGTCCTCTATTAAGGGAATAGCTGCGATCTTCTTTGGCCTGAACTCGCCTATTATGTCCCTGACAGTCAGCTCTTCGGTCAGCCTTATGTCCTCCTTTCCAGCAACGGCCTTTTCATAATAACTGACAAGCGCCTCAAGCTCTCTGAACCCTGTTGTAAACGGCAGTATAACTTCAAATACAGGGGTCGTTACGCCTTCCCCATAAAACCTTTCTGCTACGTCATACGTTATGGGTATGCTTTCAAGCGTTTCCGCAAAGACCTTTCTGTCAACCCCCTCAATGCTTGGATTGGGAAGCCTGTACGTTAGGAACACGTCCCTTCCCAACACGTAGTCCCTAAAGTATTCAGGGTGCTGAGTTAACAGCTTTCTTACAACGTGGGTGTCAACGTCCTTGCCCTCTGAGTCCCACATTACCTCCTGAACGCCAAGCTCTGAAAACGCCAAATACGCTTCCGTTACTTCATCGTCCCCAGCTATCACGCCTTGGCCATTGACCCAGCTAGGCACGCGCGCGTTGTCAGGGTGTTGAGTGGCCATTGTTCGTGGAACTTGCCACATTTCAGTCACTTCCAGTTGATCTTAATATAAGCTTTTTTATCACAGGCCAATATAGGTTAAAGACCAAGCCGTTAATTGAACAAGCTTTTACGCGGCTTTAGACGGCCTGGCCCTTTGCTATTTCATCCAGCTTTTTCATCATATTTGATTCAACATGTTCGTTCCATAGCATTTCAGGAACGTCAACAAAAAGGAATATCTCAGAAAGGAACAGCACCTCAAGCGCTGTAACGGCTATGTTCTGAAGCCACTTGCCTATCCCGGCAGTCACCTTGACGCCGTCGCTGGTCTTCTCAAACTTGAACGTAAGCGCCCTTTCAGCGGCTATTATATCCCTGAGTATGCCGCCCTTTTGCGCCTGCACCAGCGCATAGTTGCCTTCAACCTTTTCCTGAACTTTGTAGCCCTGGTTTTTCAGGTAGTTTACAAATTCATCAACCATCTTTTGAACATCCGTTACTCCTTTGTACAGCCTTTCCTTTTTAAAAACAGACATGGCCTTTATTATGATTGCCGCATATTTATATATTACTACATATGTAGAAACCTTCCTACCTCCTCCGCGCTTTTAAAGACAATGCATCGATTTGGATTATATCTTCAGCATTAGGAGCGGCCTAGAGGCTCGCAAGCACATGTGGACTCACGATTTCTACGTAACGAGCTTAACTGTAGCTCACCCAGACATTTTTGTGGTTTAATGTTGTTAAACAGCGTTAATTAGTCATTTAATAATAGTCATTTATCACCCGGTTATAGTATTTAATTCCTATAATTTGGTTAAAAAGCATATATATAACTGGCTATACCAATTGGTCAATGACGGCAATACAGGTTGACAAAGAATCAGTTGAGCCGCACGAAAAACAAATATGGCTGCTTGTGCCAAGGAGCAAAGAAGCGGACTCGGAATCCCCTGCTGGCCATCAGGACGAAAGACCCATAAAGATGACCCAGAGCATATGCCCCGAATGCAACAGAATACTCAAGGCCCAGATATTTGAACGGGGCGGCAAGGTTTACATGCGCAAGGTATGCCCTGTGCACGGAGAGACAGAGGAGCTTTACTATGGCGACTATGACATGTATCTGAAGTTCAGCGCTTACTGGGATGACGGGAAAAAGCAGGAAGCTCCAAATGTGAAGATGGATTCATGTCAGTGCCCGTCAAACTGCGGCCTTTGCACAAATCACCTGAGCCACACGGGGCTTGCAAACATAATAGTTACCAATCGCTGCGACCTTACGTGCTGGTACTGCTTCTTTTACGTGAAGAAGGGCCTTGAAGGAGCTTACGTCTATGAGCCAACCATAGAGCAAATAAGGGAAATGGTAAGGGCGCTAAGGGCTGAAAGGCCGGTGCCGGGCAATTCAGTGCAGATAACCGGCGGTGAGCCAACGCTTAGAGACGATCTGCCTGAAATAATAAGGGCCATAAAGGAAGAAGGGGTGGATCACGTGCAGCTTAACACAAACGGGATAAACATAGCGCTGCATCCTGAGCTGGCAAAGATATACAGGGAAGCCGGCGTCAGCAACCTTTACATGAGCTTTGACGGCGTTACTGCAAGGACAAATCCAAAGAACCACTGGGAGGCGCCATACGCTATTGAGGCATGCAGAAAGGCGGGGCTTGGCGTTGTTCTTGTACCAACTGTCATAAAGGGCATAAATGACCATGAGGTGTACGAGATAATAAAGTTCGCAAAGCAGAACATAGACATCGTAAGGGCCGTGAACTTCCAGCCAGTGTCGCTTACTGGCAGAATGACAAAGAAGGAAAGGGAAAAGTACAGAATAACAATACCGGATGTAATAAAGAGAATAGAGGACTTCTCACAGGGAGAGATAGCCAGCGATGACTGGTTCCCTGTGCCAAGCTGCTCTCCGATAACTCACTTTATAGAGGCCATAACTAACAGGAAGCAGTACGAGCTTTCTATACACTTTGCTTGTGGCGCGGGAACTTATGTTTACCTGGACAGGGAAAAGGACAGGCTTGTCCCAATTACTAGGTTTGTCGACATAAAGGGCCTTATAGAGTACTTGGACGAAGTTGCTGACGACATAAACTCAGGAACAAACAAATACGTTGAAATGGGTAAGGTTGCCCTGAAGATAGGAAGCTTCGTGGACAAGTCAAAGGAGCCGGCCGGACTTGACCTGGGCAGGCTTCTGTTTGAGGTTTTGTTCAAGCACGATTACTCATCCATAGGGAAGTTCCAGATGAACAGCCTGTTCCTGGGCATGATGCACTTCCAGGACAAGTACAATCACGACGAGGAAAGGCTTCAGAGGTGTGACATACACTACCTCACTCCGGATCTGAGGATAATACCGTTCTGTAGCTTTAACGTGATACCTGAGTGGTACAGGGACAGGATACAGAAGAAGTACGGGGTGCCTGTTGAGGAATGGGAAAGGCAACACAATGAAAAGCTCGAGGATAGACTTTACAGGGGCCAGCTAAGAAAGCAGGCGATAAAGGAAGGCTCTGGTGCCAGCTGCCTTGTTAACGAAATGCTTAGCGGGATAACGGGCCAGCCATAAAATTGATTAGCAGAAACGTTCTTAACAGGGCAACAGCCAGAGTGGTGCCACTTACGCCTCAGGCTGGCATAAATGGCACCGTTTCTTTTAGAGTTGAATTTTCATTTCCTCAGAGCTTCATCGATTCAATAACTTTGGACACCATCAGGGCGGCATACAAACAATACGATAGGCGCATAAGGGTGAGGTACACCGTAAGGCTTTACAAGGAAGGGGCCATAATTAAGCGAACTCTTAGGGAGATCACGTTTGTTAAGAAATGGATACTTTATTGGACAAGAGCGCCGGACATACTTGAGAAGTACAAGGCTTACATCTGGCCTCTTGGCGTCGATGAGGAAGGGCGAGCAGTTTTCTTTAATAGCTTTGACGATGCAAAAAAGTTCATATTTACATCAAGCACTATGATGACCGTTACTGCCCCGGAGCTTGGGGTTGGGGAAAGCAGGATAGGGGCAACCGTAAAGGCAAGGTTATGGCGCCATACGTTCATAGAAGCTGGCACACTTGAAGCAAGCACAGAGCCCGTGTCCGTGCAGATACTTCAAGAATAAAATTTTTTGTTAAATAGTTTGATTTAACTCGTCGCTCAGAGAATGTTAAGCTCTTTTATCTTGCTGATGACTTCCTGGGCATGTCCGCTTGGGTTTACCTTATCAAACCTGTAAGCTATCTTCTGGTTTTTGTCAATAATGTAAGTTATCCTCCTTGTCATAAGCGGCCCGTCAGCGCCGTATGCCTTTATGACCTCCTTCTTTTGATCAGAAAGCAGGTTAAAGTTAAGCCCGTACTTTTGTTTAAATTTTATATGCGACTTAACGCTGTCCGCGCTGACCCCGAGGACTACAGCACCGAGCTTTGTTATTGACTCCATCGAGTCCCTAAAGCCGCATGCCTCTGCGGTGCAGCCAGGCGTATCATCCTTCGGGTAAAAGTAGAGGACAACGACCTTTCCCTTAAAGTCGCTTAGCCTTACCGGCTCAGATTCTTGGTTTGGAAGCACAAAATCAATGGCATCAGCTCCAACATCAAGCATGAAATTTTTTAAGCCGGCGGGTATATTAATATTATTTAATTATTTTAAAACAAAGAATAACAATAACAGTGTTAACTGTTGCTGATATTAAATATCACTTTTAAAATTTTAGAAAGATAAAAATTGCATTGGGGATACAGTTAGTTGCATGGAATGCGAACACAGAATGGTTTACGAAGGGGCAGTGAACGTTGTGATAAAAGGCGATGTTGATGGCGTTGTGGACGTATGGAAATGTACAAAATGCGGCAAAACGGCGGCCGATATGAGACGGGTGGGGGAACCAGTTCTGCCTGATAAGGTTGGAATGGGTCAGATGGGCCAGATTGACAGGTGGGGGATAATTGCCTGCTCTGGCAATGTGGCTGTTGAGTGGCACCTGATCCTTGCACCAGGTTCAATGCAACACAGCTGCAACGCGCTAGGCCAATGCGAGCTCGAGGTTGACGAAGGCGGGAACGTCAGGTGCGACATGGGACACATTCATAAATTTCACTTTATTTCAGGCCATATAAACTCAAAGTTGGTGATAGGCTGATGCCTAGCATAAAGGTAAGGGTGCTGGAAGCCAACATGGGAGACATAGTTGGCACGTTAAAGGGGGAAGTCGAGGTTGATGGGCGAAGTTACCGCTTTATAGGAACTGCGTTTGGAAGGTACGGCGGGCAAAACATACATGTTAAGCTATCACCTGCGGCCCGGGCGTCGCTAAGGAAAAGGGGTTATAACTTTGAAGAAATTGAGGTTGCCGTTCAGGAGGCCATAGTCAGAGGCGAATTCAGCCAGCTGTCGACATGAAGCTCAACCCCTGCCGCTTATTGATATGAGCTTGGCTATCAGCTCATCCACCCTTGTCCTTCTTTTTGCTACGCTAGGGTCCTTAGCTAAGGAAATTCGGTACAGGTTTGAGATAGCCATTCTGGGGTGCAACGGCACTGGCTTGTTGTCATGGCCGATTATTATCAGCCCATCCCTTTCAGCTGCCGCGTTATAGTCTACTGAAAGCCCAAGCAACATGCACACATAGCACAGGACCTCGTCCAGTCCAACTTCAAGCACATCGGCCAGCTCCTTTGCAATGGCCAGCGCCTCTTCAGGCAACCCATCGCACGTTTTGCTCATAATGGTATATCGTTAATTTAGGATAAACGCAATAATAGACATTTCCCTTAATATTTTTGCACTAAGGGAAAATTAGCCGGGCTTACGAGGCCGCTGGGTGCATAAAGTTTATAATGTATGTATTTTATATGCAAAATCGCACGATGAGCAAAAGCGTTGCAAACAGCGTTACCACGGCCCTTAAAAACTCCCATGTAAGGTGGGTTATTGCGTTTTTGCTTTTTATAGCAATTTCAATAAACTACATTGACAGAGTGATATGGGTTCTTGCGGAGCCCAAGTTCGCACAAAGCTTTGGATGGTACAGCGGCGTGGGCGCGCTTCCTCCAGCCGCTGTAAGCAAAATAGCCACAATACTGTTCATCTGGTCCCTTTCTTACGCGCTTTTTAACTTTCCCGGAGGCTGGATAAGCGACAAGCTAGGGTCAAGAAACGCAATGGCTGTGTTCTTCTCTATATGGTCCGCGTTCACCGCGGCAACTGCAGCTACATTTGACTTTATATCAATGGCAATAGTCAGGGCAATAATGGGCGCAGGCGAGGGCCCTGTATGGCCCCTTAACGCCAAGACCAGCAAGACATGGTCCAATCAGAGGGAGGAGTCAACTATGTACACGCTTGCTGGCTCCGGGCAGGCTTTTGGCCCCATAATTGCAGCCGTGATAGGCTCGCTTCAGATAGTCTACTGGGGCTGGCGTCCAACTTTTATATTCTGGGGCGTCGTTGGAATAGCGCTTGCGCTAGTCTGGTACTTTTACGTAAGGGATAGGCCTGAAGAGCATCCGTACATATCAAAAAGGGAGCTGGACTATATTCAGAGCTCTCGTGGCGTTCATGAGAAGGGCGAAAAGTCCTCCCTTTCAACAAAGGATACGTGGCTTATTTCCCTTAAGCTGATCTTCACCACCTGGGCTGGCATAGGGGAGCTGCTTATATTCATCTCATTTGGATACATACTCTTCACAGTGCTATACTGGATACCGCCTTACTTTTACGGCTCGTTCCTTCATTCTGTCGAAAAAACAGGGCTTTACGTCGGCGCCGTTGACTCAGCCCTTTTGCTGGGGTACCTCCTTTCAGGGCCAGTAAACGATGGCCTTTCCAGAAGGCTTGGAACCGTAATGGGCAGGAGGCTTGGCTCACTTATTCCAATGGCCTTAATGCTGCTATTTGTTGCAATTTCCTACTTCACAGGCACCGCAAAGGAGCTTGTGCCAACGGTGCTCCTGCTTGCAGCAGGAGCAGGGCTCATGAACATAACTGTTGGCTCCTGGGCGGTAAACGCCTTTACTATATCGCCGCCTGAGACCAGCGCAACTGTCTATGGAATATATAACGGGCTCCTTAATGTAATGGGCGCCTTCAATTCGCTGATACTTTCCTGGATAGTGATACACATAGGGTTCACAGCTGCGATAACAAGCATGGTTTTCTTCATGGCGATGTTCATAGCGGCATACCTGATCTTCATCAGGGAGAGCACATTTAACGTGGCGATAGAAAAGGGCAAGAAGCTTGTCGAAGAGGCAATTTCAAGGCAGAAGTCATAAAGGCCGCTAAAAAATAAACATTTTTTATTGTTTTATTATTGGCAAAAATTTAGCAACGTTTATTCCGGTAATTTACGTCATTAGCGCATGGAGCTTAAGGAGTTCAACTTCATGGGTTACCCGTGCTTTATCGTTAAATTGAACAACGAAGTGCATGCGTATCTTAACTATTGTCCTCACAAGGGAAGGCCTATATTGCACGATGGTTACCAGATACTACAGGAGGACAAAATAAGGTGCCCATTTCATGGAGCAGTATTCAGCTTAAGGACTGGCGAGCTCGTTCAGCCCCCGGTCTCAAAGACCCCATGCCCAGATCCTTGCAGGCTTATCAGGATCCTGTTGAACGATGAAATGAAGCCGGTTGGGGCCGAGGGGGAGCTCAGGATGCCCAGGCTTCCCGAAAACAAATGACAAGCCTCCATCCTTGAAGCTGGGAAGAGGCCATTTTAATTATGCCATAAAAGATTGAACTGTCTTAAGCTTAAAGCCCAGTCCTGCGCCTGGCTCAAAGTAAGGGTAAACCACCACGACGTCAACGCCGTTCCTGTTAAATTCGCGAACAGCGTTGCTGAGGTCATCAACCGTTGGGTTCACCAGAAGAACGCCGGCTTCTTCAAGCCTTCTTAACGCAGATCTATCACCGGCAATTATAGACGACAAGATCTCAGACACCCCTTCGCTTTCAAAAAGCGCGTTGTAATGTGGGTACGAATTGTATTTTAAAACCTCCTCCACCGCCATCCTTTCAGCAATGTCATTCGCTTCAGAAATGAACACTTTAAGGTAAGAGAAAACAAGGCCTCCTTTGCTCCTCTTAAACGCTTTTGACATCGACGCCGCGTGCTCGTACGTGCTAAAGTTTAGTATTATGCCGTCAGCAACCCCGCTGACGGCCCTGGCCATGCCCTCCCTCAGCGCTGCCGCATAAAAAGGCGTGCCAGGAGTCTTTGGCTTTAGCTCCCTGATAAATTTAGCAAGCTTTTCAGCAACCCCCTTGCCGCCTGCGCCGCCAGCGCCAACGCCCACGAAAATTCTTTTCCCGGAAATTTCATTCATGGTTGAAACCTCCCTCGCAAGCAGCCTTTCGTCCTGCTCAAAAGCCCTTAGTACACCGCTTCCAGCTGAACAGTCACTTCTCCTTGTTGTAATGGCCAGCGCAAGCACAAGCGGGTCAACAGAGCCTGATACGTCAGGAATGAAAAAGTAAGCGTAACCTCCTGCATTTTCGGCAACGCTTAGCGCCTCCTTTGCCGAAAATACGCCAGGCCTAATGGCCAGCCCCAGACGCATGACATAAAACCGCATAAACCGGATTTAACGCTTCCTGACAAACCGTCTTCAGCGGACCACCCTTCTGTATGTTGTAAAAATAGCGATGTCGTACGCCATCTTAGTGCCGCCTCCAACTACATATGGGATGTAGTACATCCCAAGAGAAAGCGCGAACCCAACGGCCGACGGCCCAGGAAGAGAGCTCAGGCTCCTGAACGTGTTTGTTATGGCGTTTGCGGTTACCCTTTCGTTTTCATCAAATATCTGTGCCATAAACGCCTGCCTTGTTGGCACGTCCATCTGAGATGTGCTCTGCCTCAGGAACAGGAAAGCCAGGCTACCTGCAAGGGAGCCGGCAAATGGTATCATGATAAGAAACACGCTTGAAATTAAATGCGTAAAGACCATGGTTCGAAGGTTGCCTATCCTTTCTGCTATGAATGAGGCACTGAGTATAGATGCCGCTGTGATGACGTTGACCACCATAAATATGGCCCCAAGGTCCTTAAGCGAAACGTGATATGTTAGGTAAAACCAGTAAGAAAGTATTGACTGTGACACAAAGCCGCCCCCAAACGCATCCGCTGAGAACAGGACAGAAAGCTTCCTTATGTTAGAAATCCCTTCTGCGCTTACATGCCCAAGGCCTAGCCCCCTCCTTGTGGCCTCAATGTCGCTCAGGAACGCGTATATGATAATCAGCACAGCCCCTGCTACTGCATACAACGCGTACATGCCCCTGAACGCGTAAATTGATTCCTTGAAATAAGATGGCAGGGAGGACGCAAGGGCGCCAACTGAGGAAGCGCCGTAGCCTATCATGTTGTACAAGCCAAAAGCCCTGTTCTTCCAACGCCCCTGAGCCAGCTTGGGTATTACGCCTGTTTCGATTGACTGAAACGGTCCTGCCTCAGTTCCCGTCGTGCTTATGTTTCCTATAAAAAGGGCAGGAAATATGGCCCAGATAGCTGTTGACAAAGACAAAAGCGCGCCGGAAATGGCCATGAGCGTGCTGAAGATCAAAAGGAACCTTTTTCTCCCAAAAGCGTTCCCGTACCAGGTAAGAAGCAGGTTTGACATTACGTTGCCAGAAACTACTGTAAACAGCGCAAACCCAATGTAAACTGGTGAATATCCTAGCGCTGAAAGGTAAATGGGGGTCATCACGCTGACCATCCCGAACACAAAGGTCCTGAACCCCTTCGCAACCATAATAAGGCCCAGCCTGTTCAACAGCATTTATTCAACGTTTTGTTTTTTAAGCATTTTAACTAGGCTATGATTATTTGATAAAAAACAGGCCTTTATCTAGTTAGATATCTAGTTAGATACAATTAGCCGTCCGTGCGCTAATCGAGCACAAGGCCTTGCAATTAAGGCAAGACATAGCTTAATGGTTTTTGAATATTAATCTATTTAAAAGCCACTGTGGGCTGGGATTCCGCGGCATCCTGGACATAGCCGGTGAGCTTTAGCGGCGCACAGATCGAGTGCTGAAAGGCAAATTTATATCCGAAATAAACGGCCAAGCCTGTCAGAAATACATAAATATCAAAAAGTTGTTAATTATATTATGCCAAAGGTTCTTATAGTAACCGGCGATGCCGGTGAAAGTCTAGAAGTTCTTTACCCATACTATAGGCTGCTTGAGGAGGGCTATGAAGTTGATATAGCAGCGCCAACAGCAAAAGCAATTCAGACCGTAGTTCACGACTTTGTACCCGGCTTTGATACTTACACTGAAAAGCCTGGCTATTTGGTAAAGGCTAACAAGGCGTTTAAGGACGTAAACCCCGAGGAGTACGTTGCCCTGGTGATACCAGGCGGAAGGGCGCCTGAATATATACGCAACGATCCTGATCTTCAGAGAATAGTAAAGCACTTCTTTGACAAAAACAAGCCAGTTGCGCAGCTCTGCCACGCGCCTCTTATATTAAGCGCGGTTGGCGTCCTTAAGGGCAGGAGGAGCTCAGCTTACCCAGCGCTAAAGCCTGACGTTGAAAGGGCCGGAGGAATATTCGTTGACGGCGCGGCAGTTGTTGATGGGGTCATGGTTTCCGCAAGGGCATGGCCGGACAGCCCTCAGTGGATGAGGGAGTTCATCAGGATACTGAAGTCAAAATATCCTCCATAAGTGGTGCCAAAGGCCTAGGGAATTCAGCGTCAGCTTCTTTGCCGGCTGACATTACCGCGTTTTCTTAGCTTGAGAGATCAATCCTTGCCTCAAGCCCGTGCCACTTAACCTTTACTCCTATCGTCGTCAGCGTTGTAACGCTTGCCTCTATCCCCTTCCCCCTGAGCATTTCTATTGCAGAGTTTGCGTCATCGGTTCCAAGGCTCAGCACCTGCTCCCTTAGCGATTCAGCGGCCCTGTGGCTTATCAGGTTATCCCCATCAAACAGGTACCCCTCAGGAACCCTTTTCATAATTGCCTCCTTCATAACCTCCTGGCTAACCCCGGCCATCTCGGCAAGTCTTTTCAGGCTGATAAATTCGCCCTCCACCTTTACTGACATAGCCCTTTCCAGCTCCTGCTCGCGGATGGGCTTCTCTATTTCGCTGAGCACCTCCTTAACCTTAAACGCGTCAGGGACCTCGGAATAAGCTATGATGTGGCCAGGGAGCTGGGGCATTTTCTTTGCGTTTTTAGCGTCGACAGCCACTATCATATTCTTTAGGTTTGCTTCAACGAGCTTCCTGATCTTTCTTTCCAGGTAGTCCTGCGTCCAGAAGCCAACTATCTCCATGTAAACCCTGATGCCGTTCTTTTCAAAGGCAAAGTCTGGCAGAAAAACCGAGTTCCCAGCCCTTAGCGGCCCTGGCTCCCTTATTATCCTCCACCCTGTTCCAATTGAGGCAAAGTCACGGTAAAACCTCCTTTCGACTTCACTGTCAAAAGTCAACTCTCCCTTTCCTGACCTTACTGGGTCGTCGCTGTCAGCCACAAGCTCGCCCCTTCCAACCCTTGCCCTTATGCTCCACCTCTTTGCCCTTACAATTGCTTCAAGAAGCAACGAAATCCTGTCGCCATAGGCCTTTGAGCCGTGTAGCATGTATGCGGGGCCATAAACTACGAGCGAGCTCCCGCCGTGACCCTCCTCAAGCTGGTACATGAGCTCAAGCCTTTTAACAGCCCAAAGCAGCTCCTGCCACCTGTCTAAAACCCAGACCTTTATCTCGCCTGCGCCCCTAAGCTCAGAACCGAGAAGCCTGAAGTTGTATTCATAAATAACGTCCTTTACGTCCGGCTCATTAAAGGACTTCAAGATCATGTTCTCAGGCAGGTCAGCCCACATCGCGTTTAAGATCTCATCCACGCTCACCCCGACCTGCTCAGCGACGTCTTCAAGGGCCATTCTTGCGGCCTTCCTCGTGTACTCCCCTCTCCTGCTCATGGCCTCAAATGCAAGCTCCCTCAGGCGCCTTGGGCTACCCTGGTAGGCCTGAACAAACTCACAGCGATCAAGCATTATTTCGTAAAAGCCCCTGACAAACCTGTAGTGCCCGTAGGCCTCAAGCTCTCTAACCCTTTCGTCAACTTCCCCCTTTCTCAAGCCAACCGAGCCCCTAAGGACCTCAGCTATCATCTTGACCAGGTACTCCTGGGCCTCCCCTGCGTACCTAGGCCTCATTGTTAACACCTTCCCTGCGCCTGTAGCTCATCCACCTCTCCTTTGTTCCCCTTGAAACTATCTCCACAAGCTCGGCCCTCTTTCCGCCGGCCCTCCTGAGGAGCCTTCCAAGCCTCTGTATGAACTCCCTCCTGCTACCAGTGCCGCTCAGTATTATCCCAAGGGAGGCATCAGGCACGTCTATGCCCTCGTTAAGCACCCTTGAAGTAACAACGGCCATGTACCTGCCTGACCTGAAGCCCTCAAGTATCGCCTCCCTTTCATCTTTTGGCGTCAGATGAGTTATTACAGGTATAAGAAGCTCCCTTGAAACCCTATAGGCCAGCTCATTGCTGTCGGTGAATATTATTGCCTTTTTGCCCCTGTTCTCCTCAAGCACCCTTATCAGCGCGTCTATCTTTCCCCTTGCATTAAGTGCGACCCTGAGCGCCGCGTTCCTTGCAAGCAAAGCCTCCCTGGCCTCCTGATCTCTTTCACTTAAGGCAACAAGCTTCAGCAGATCCCTTGGCGACTTCATTATTATGCCTCTTTTCCTCAGGTATTCAACGTACCTGTCGTAGTGCGCCCTGTACTCCTTCATTTCGTCCTCCTCAAGGTCAACCACAACCCTCTTCAGCGTGAAGTCAGAAAGGTACTTCCCCGCGAGGTCTGATGGCAAAAGCCTGTAAACGACGGGCCCTATGAGGGGGTCCAGGGCCCTTCCGTCCTCCCTTTCAGGCGTTGCGCTAAGCCCCATCCTGTGCTCAGCGATTGCAAAGACGGCTATCTGGGAATACGTCTGGGCGGGGAGGTGGTGCGCTTCATCGGCCACAAGCAGGTTAAACCTGTTCCCTATCTGCTGGATTTGGTTAAGGGCGGAGTCGTAGGTTGCCACGGTAACTGGCATGACATCGTGTTCCCCTCCGCCAAGCGTCCCGGCCTTAACGGCCAGGACCCTCTCTATGGCCCTTTTCCATTGCTGCATCAGGTCTATTGTTGGGGCAAGTATAAGGGCAGGCTCCTGTAGCTCATATATAGCTCTGAGCGCTATAAGCGTCTTCCCGGCCCCTGTTGGAAGTGCTATCACTCCTTTCATAGCGGCGGCCCTCCAGGCGCCAAGAGCCTCCCTCTGGTACCACCTGAGCTCCCCGTTAAACGCTGGCGCGTTGAAGGGTAGAAGGTCCTTTACAAGGTCAACGAACTGCCTGTCAGACGCCCTCAGCCACTCAACAAGATCCCTGTAGTGAACCCCGAGGCACCTGTAAACGTTTAGCCGCTCATCATATTTTACAAAGGGGAGGTCAACTCTTTCGCTTATAACTATAGTGCCCCCCTGGTACTTCAGGGTTAACGTCAATATAGCACCTTTTGCAGGCCTGAAAAATATTAACTTACCTGAACTAACGCACTGTTTATATGCAAAGCAGTGGTTAGAGCAGGTGTGGCAAAGAGGAAGTTCCTGATTGATCTTGGATCCGAAAAGGTCGAAGTTGAGGGCTACGATCCAAGGAAGGCGCTTATCAAGTACCTGATGAAGAGGAGAAGGAGCATGCTCATGACAAAGGACGAGGAAAAGCTGAAGCGGCTCTGGGATGGCGCGCCAAAAAGCGCAAGGGTTCAGGGTGCAAGGCTTGAAAAGAGGTACAGGATTACCTGGAAGCTAAAGGGAGAAGGGGAGCTTGCGGGCGCCCGGTACGTATTTGAAGTGCAGGAGGAGTAGGATATCCCTTTAATGCGCCCTTAGCGGATGCCCTTATATCCCATACGAAAACCGAGTTCCTCCTATGGACGCATCGGCCTTACAAGGCCCGAGGGGTCCACAAACCCTTTATACAGGGCAGGACATTAAGATGTTCAGCTTGGGCGCTTGACAGCAGGAAGTTGCTTTGCATAATGTAGTGTCAGTTTTTATATGCCAGAATATGTTCAAGCGCAGGGGCAGATCTCCTTCAATTTGCTTATATCCTTGCGGCTAGCTGAAGGGCACCTTGTAACAAGCTCAGCTGTTATCCTAACAAGCTCAGGCAGGCTCAGGACTCCGGAAAACCTTCTTGAGTAAACAACCTCTCCGCCTTCAACGCATACAGCCAAAACAGTGTACGCGTCTTCCTCATATTCATCAAGCAGCTTAACGTGAGTACGTATGCGCTCATAGAGGGCCTCCGCAAACTCGTACCAATCCCTTCCAAGCGCGGTGCACAGGAGGCACTTTCCCGCCACATCGGTAAAAACTATATGAAGGCCATCCTCCTTTGGCCCCCAGCCGTCTGTTTCACCAACTCTCACCCAAGCCCCTTGGCTGTGAATGTAAGTGTAAACCCCTGACGGCGAGCCTTCGGAGGGCCTCTTAGCGCCGGATACTTGCTCGCTTTTTCCGCGCATTTCGCGTATCATGCGTTCAAGTATAGAGCGCTCATCGTCGTCAGGCATTGTAAAATGATGCGCACAGCTTTGGCTTAAGCATTCCTGTGTACTGATGACGGCTTAATGGCCATAAAATTTCCAGTTTGTTCAGGCATGTTTGCGTTTACATTTTATTGATTGCATAACAATGAGGCATTTTTAAACGATCGTTAAACACGGCTTGAGAGGCGATGGCCGACTTCCCAACCGCTCTGAAGGAAACTGTTCCTTAATGCAGGCCCAGCGTCTTCATTGCTTTGGCGCTATATCTCTTACCTGAAGGGCATAGAGGCCCAGAGATCTTCCAAACATGTGTTCATAACAACAGCTCAACCGCGATTTGCCATCAAACTCGCAGCGCAACGATTGCTGTGGCCGTTTTTAACGTTTCACGTCACGCTTTGGGCAGAAATCTCAATCAGCTCCTTGCGTTGCAAGCCCTTTTTGAGAAGCGTTTCTGAGCTCATGCGTGCATCTCAGAAAATCCCCTTACAGTTACGTGACTTTATAAAAGTCCATAGTGCTGGGAACCAGGCTTTATCCTTTCTGTTACGATTGCACCTTCACTTGAACCGTCCTAGCCAATAGCTCTTGAAGAGACAAATGTTATTCCCTGAACGCCTTGCGATTAATTGCTTTATATTCATGTCTGTATTTGTGGACCCAGGGCCTTTTGTAGGCGCATTTGTAAATTTAAAGCTCAACGCTTTCGTCCTCAAGCCTTTTCCTGAGACCGCCAACGTCCTTCATTATAAGGCTGTTTAGCGCGCTTAGCTCCTCAAACTTTCTATTTATAGCTATGTACCCAAGAAGAACTCCCTTGGATAGGAACAGAACAGCAAAGTTCATGTCGTTTAGCCTTCCTCTTATCAGGGTTTCATCATAGCCCTGGATGTCTCCTGCTGATTCAATGTGCAGGTCAAGAACGTCAGACCATATAGTTGAAACGAATGCGTATTCACCCCCTTTTCCTGTCATATTTTCAGCCGCAAGCCTCCCTGTGTAATCGGCGTTGTTCCAGTGTTCAATCCTTACTCGTTTTCCAAGCTGCGGCACGTATATATTGGCCACATCGCCTGCAGCGTACACGCCGTCCAGCTCAGTTTCAAGCCTTTCGTTTACAACTATTCCGTTTGAAACAGGAATTTTGCTATCCATTGCAAGCTCAGCGTTCGGCTCTGTGCCCACGGCCACAAGCGCAACGTCAGCATCAATCGATCCCCCACCTTTCAGCTGTAACCCCTCCAGCCTTGAGCTGCCAATAAATTCGCTGACCGTTTCGTTCAGCATAAAGCGTATTCCCCTAGCCTCCAGGTATTTTTGGACAACGATAGAAGTCCTCTCATCCAGAAACTTTCCCCAGACCTTCCCCGTGGCCTCTAAAACTGTCGGATTAAGCCCAAGCTTTCTTAGGCTCGCGGCCACTTCAACCCCTATGAAGCCGGCGCCTACTATAACTGGCGAGCTGCTCCTAACTGCATCATGCTTAAATGAATTGCAATCCCTTAGCGTCCTTAGGTAGTGAACGCCGCTCACCCATTCGTTTGGAACTCCAAGCTTCCTGGGTCTCACCCCCGTTGATATCAGCGCCTTTGAAAAGTGGATCTCTGACCCGTCGTCCAGGAGCGCTGTCCCGTCGGTTATCTTTGTTACATGCCTCCCAAGCAGGATGCTCTTCCCATAGCTTTCAGCAGGCTCAAAGAAAGGCTCCCCCACCTCTCCTCTAAGGTATTCCTTTGAAAGCGGCGGCCTGTCATATGGATAATCATGATCATCGGTTATTATTAGCGTCGCCTTTTCAGGAGCTATCTCTTTTAACCTTTTGTATGCGCTGTGCCCTGCAACGCCGCTGCCTATTACAAGGTATTCACAATTAACGTTCATTAAATAAAGTTAAAGCCTGCCTTAATTAGCCGTGACTGATAAATTTTCAGATTGTATTTATTTTTGGATCATTGCGTTCAAGGCGCGTTTTGAAAATGAAGGCTAAAACGTTTTAATGGTTTGACGTTTCGAGCATTTCATTTAAACAGGCCCATTAATTAAAGGCCTCCTCTACATGCCATTTTTAAATTTTATAAAAAAGATTTAATCATAATCACCAAAAAACAAGCTAATGATAGTTTATGGCGCCTACGTTTCTCATGGTTCTCCGGAGATCCTGCTCCATGATGACGATCCATGGATAGCCACGTTTAGGAGAATTGGAGAGTCCGTAAGGGAGCTTGACCTCGAAACCCTAGTGATGATAAGCCCTCACTTCTTTTCCAGCTCTTCTGATGGATTTCTTATACCAACCCAAGAGACGCTGGTCAACGTAAAGGATTACTATGGATTCCCAGAAGAGCTCTACAGGTTCAACTATCAATTCAAGAACGACTTAGAGCTAGTAAACGGCCTGCTTGAGCTAGCTTCCTCCCATAGCGTAAAGCTGAAGCCGATAACCGGCTGGGGGCTTGATCACGGATCCTGGGTACCCCTGAAGTTCATGGACGTTATGGACAGGAAGTTTGTGACAGTCTCCGTTAACGATTCTTCGCCTGAGTCTCACATGAAACTTGGAGGTCTTATTCGCGATGCCACCGGCGACAGGCGTGTAGGAATCATAGCAACAGGGTCCCCAACACACAGGCTTGATCTGCTTTACTTTGGTGTGAAAAGGGGCGTTTATGAATTTGATAAACTGCTAATGAACATCATAGAGGAGGGTGACCTTTTAAGGGCTGACGAGCTTGAGGGCACGCGTGAGTTCAAGTACTCAGCCCCCGAGGGCATGAACAGGCCATTTTACGTCTTAGCAGGAGCCATTGGAAACACAAAGGGCAGGGTCATAGATTATAGAGTTGACATACCAGGGCTTAGCATGCTTGCGACAGAGTTCAGGCCGTAGCAGTAAAGATGACATTAACAGGCGCAAAGTCTCCGAGGTAGGGCTTCTCTACGATCTTATTGGCATTGGCGACCGCGCCTCGCCGCTTTACTGCAGTTAGTACAATGATTTTAGCATTGAAAGGTTTAACCATGAGATGGGCATGGAGTCCCTTAAAAGCGCAGCGGACATTCAATTGAAGCACATGGAGAACAAAAACGCTAACGCCTTCTGCCTATTCTGCCAATAAGGGCTCTTATCGCTATAACAAACACAGTTGTTACAAAGAGAACGTATCCCATAACATAGTTGATAAAATACACAAGCGTGCTGACTACGAATATTAAGCCCACGATGACCCTTGCATATGCCTCAACCGCGAGCTTGGCCCGTCTCTCCCTTTCTAGCCCAGGGTTTTCGCGAACAACGCCCATGAGCATGGCCGCCCAGACCAACATAAGGACCGCCAATAGCCCGGATACGTAAACAAACCTGCCAGCTTTAAGGACAAAAGGAAACAGCGATATCAGCACTAGGATCAGCACGTCAAGGAAGGGAAAGCCCTCTGTCCTTGGAGGAAATTCAAGCCTGTCCATCACATAGCTCCACCAGAACCATATGACTATCAGGTTAACTATTATGAACCTCACCAGCTCATCAACATGAAGTGAGGTTGTGCTTAACGTGTCCGCGTTAAAGGCAAGGGCTATCGCCACGATCATCGTGGCAAGCTCGAGAACAAGCACGTTAAGCGTGCCTCTGTCCTTCTCCATGGATATGTGACTTTTTCTTGGCAATATATCAGCTTTTATTTAGCCTTAAATGGGCCGGCCATTTGTGTTTAAGCCAGCGTTAGCGTCAGACTTCAATTAGCTCATCCGGTTTAATGAACCTCATATACCACCCCTTAAATTTCTCCTCTGTAGTTATGTGGACTTCAACGGGCGCATCGGGCATCTCAAAGTAAACCCTTGCCCTGAGCTCGGCGGCCTTTGTGGGCTCAGGGCTTTCACTTAAAACAACCAGCACGTCTATGTCGCTTGCGGCCGTGTAGTCCCCCCTAACCACGGAGCCAAAAACAAAAACCCTTGCGTTCCCAAACAGACCTTCAGCTATACGCTTCACTTTTCTTGCTGCTTTAACGTAGTTTCTTAGCCATTTTAGCCTGTCTCTGGCTGAGCTAGCCAATGCATCAAACCCTTCTGAGGACATCGAATAAAACCTCCTTGGCGAAGTTCAGCATCTCCTCAACCTCAAGCTTTTCGTACCTCCTTGGAATGTACCTGCTTGATATATAAGCCTCCTCTATTTTGGTTATCATCAGGACGCTTTTCGGATCCTCTACAAGCCGCTTGACGCCTGGGACTATGCGTGAAAGGTCCCTGAGCAGCGACATTAGCGAATGCGTCCTTGGATACGTGCCCACCTTAACCAGGAGCCTCTGCTTAACCAAGAGCTGGCAGGCCTGTTCCACGCTAAACGCCGCAAGGTCATACTGGCCCTGCCCGTAGAGCTGTTCCGCGTTTCTCAGGAAAGCCTCAGCCCTTTCCATCAGAACCCTTGCTTCATCAGATGACAATATATGCCTGTTTTCGTTCGTGACATTTAACCTTTAGCCTCGCGTGAGCTATAAACCAAGGGCTATTCAGCGCATGGGCTAAAGCGGAAGCTCGACTGTGCTCCCCGTCTTTAACACTGCAGGCCTCTCCGGGCACATGCGCTCTATATGATTTTGCCCTTTAGCCCGGACAGTGGGCCGCGCATATATGTTCCTAGATGGCAGCAACCTCATCGACCTGTGCAAGCGACGGTTCATGGAACCCTTCAATAACAAGATATATTTTCCCTGCAAGATCATGGGCCCTCCTGACGATCCTGTCTATCCCAGGGTGCGAGCAGCCAACAATTACAACTGCGCCATGGCCCTTCAGGCCTATTATCAATAAGTGTTCCTCAACACCAATCCCGCTCATAACCCCGGTTATCATAGCGCCAAGGAGCAGCAGTGGCCGCTTTCTGGAAGAGCAAATGGATCATACTGAGTGCGTTAGATTATCTATTCGCCCGCCATCGATGACTATAACCTGGCCTGTCATGAACCTTGAATAGTCCGATCCAAGGTAAACAGCCAGCCTGGCTACGTCCTCCGGCGTTCCAACGTCGCCAAGCTCGCTCCTGTTCCTGAAGCTGGATTCAAGCTGCATGATCTCCTCAGGGCTTCTACCCCCTATCGTCATGTCAGTTTCTGTCCATCCGGGAGCTATCGCGTTAACCCTTATTTTATATCGCCCAAGCTCAAACGCAAGCCTCTTGGTAAGCATTATGAGGGCCGCCTTTGTTATTGCGTAAAAGGTTGTTCCATAGGCAGCGGTTCCTATGCCTGCGTTTGAAGCGATGTTTATTATGGAGCCCCCGTTTTTCTTCATGTGCGGCAACGCCTCAAGCGTGACATAAACTGCACCCATAAAGTTCACGTTCCACATCCTTTCAAACTGCTGTTCATCGAACTCTTCAAACGGACTTAGCCACAACATGCCTGCGTTGTTGACTAGAACGTCTACCCTGCCAATTGAAGACGCAATGGCGTTAACCATTTTCTTAACTTCCTCTCTTTTTGAAACATCAGCCTTGAACACCTCAATCCCTGGCTGGGCCCTCTTTAGCTCCATGGCCTTCTCCTCAGAGCTGCTGTAGTTTGCGACAACCTTAGCGCCATACCTAGCAAACTCGATCGCAATGGCCCTTCCTATTCCCCTGGAAGCCCCTGTAACAAGTACAACCTTGCCGTTTAAATCCTCATACGTCATGAAACTTGATAACATGCGCTGTGGACTTAAGCGTTAAGCAAAAATCCAGTTTAAAACGTTATGACAGAGCACCCGTCCTCTATCCTGTCAAGCTGCACGAAGTCATCTTCCTCTAGAATCTGGCGCCTTTCGATGGCGCTCATTTCCATGTTTTCTATTCGTACATAAGGCTAATTGAAGCCGGATACAGAAGGATGAGGGGCCCAAACTGCGGCTTTGAGCAGGACAGGGACGTCATCGCTATATTAAACCTTGAGAAGATGTGGCTCTGGCAACCCCGGCTGCCCTAAAGATGAAAGACGTAAGCCCGAAAAGATCGGGTTAACCGATCAGCCAATAGGGAACCATAGTCCTTTATGCAGGGGGATCAGAATTTATTAGCAAATTTATCAAAAAATTGAGCCGCTTCTTTTTTGCACGAATATGGATTCGGAGTTTTAAAGTAGACGCGCGGCGCTCCTCTAAGTTTAACGGAAACGCTGATTAGCGCTGCCTTCCTTTGCATATCATGGAAAGCCTGTTCCTATTAATCTCCACAGCGGCAGTCCTTGTCGCGGTTTTCCACATGCTTGCCCCTGACCACTGGCTGCCGGTAACGATAATATCTGAAGCGCGGGGATTTTCAAACTCAAAAAAAATATGGCACTGCCGCACTGATAGCATTCCTGCACGGCGCGCTGTCCTCTGCGGCGGCCCTGGCCGTCCTCTACGCTGACCTGGTTTTTCTAAAACAGTTCAATCGGTATGTCACGCTTTCTGGGCTGATCCTGCTCCTAGCTGTTGGGACTTACTTTGTTGTTAGCGGCTTCCTGGAAAGGAACGCGGGCCCAGCGGCCGGCAACGCGTCGATGGCTGTAAGCGTGTTGCCTGACTTTGCTTTGATCCCGCTGCTTCTGTCCGGTTCAGCTCTGAGCCCTTACCAGATTGGGCTTATTGTGCTGATGTTCATATCCGCTGGTGCTGCATCGCTTTGCGCCGTTGTGGCGGCCGCTTCATACGCAGCAGGCTTTGTCCTGAGGAGGCTGAGCCCGGCGTATTTTGATTACGTAATTGGCGCCATAATGTTCATTACTGCGGCGTCGCTTTACCTTGGCCTCTGAGCCGGCGCAATGGGCGGCATCAGGCCCAGCGCTGACGGATGAGGCCATTTGGCCTCCTTGGTTGCCGGACTGCTGTAGTTTTTCTAGCCCAGGGTTTACTTAGAGGGGGCTTCCCCCGATTATGTCTAGTCCAGTTTAAGGGGCTTTGGCTCAACGCCGTGTACTAACACGAGCAAAGGAGTTTAGGCAGTTTCAGATAATGGGGCTCAAACTCGCTCAGGATCAGGTTTGTGTTCCCCAGGCCGCTCAACACGAGGACGGCCAGGGACGTTCATAGGCGACGGATGAAGTTCAAGATAAAGCACATGAAAGGGCCTATAAACGGACCGGTTATGATCAGGATGTCCGAAGGCGATGTAAGCTGCGAGTGCAGCTTCAGGCTAAGCCCATGGCTTGCCTTCTCCAGCTGATGGGTTAAGGGGGCACTTTGAGTCAGGGGCAAGGCACATGCTTCAAATGCTTGTTTCAGGCATCAGCGGGACAGGTCCATGAAAATACTGCAAAAAGGCCCTCCATTGGTTACAGGCAAAGGCACAACCGGTTTGAGACCTTAAGGCCGTTTATGAGGAGCTGTGGCTCCGCCGGGCATCCACAAAGGTAAGGCCCACACAGGGGCTGCCATGAGCCGAGGCCTCAGCCCACGATTATCTCCCCGTACATCCCCGACTCAGCGTGCCCCGGGTATTCACACACATAATAAAGGGCGCCCGGATGCGTGAAAGCCACGGTGAAGGTGAGCCCGTAGGCCACGCCGCTGCTGTAACTTGCCGGGGGGAGCATGGGGCTTACGCCAAGCACGTCCATCATGATATACATCATGGAGTAATATGGATAGGGCGGGGGCACGGGCGTTATGGCTAGGTTGTGATAGTCGTCTGGATCAAGGTTTATTACGGTGAACGTAACTGATGCCCCCCTGGGCATTATCAGGGTCGGGTTAACAAGCCCGTAAATAACAAAGACATTTGCGGTTGCAGACGATGAAGGCAGCATTCCTGTCAGGTTAACCTCCTTCCCGATGTCCGATGGGCTGACCATCGTGGCTATTACAACCAAGTTTATGTGTGTTGAGTTAAACATTATTGTGTCGTTCTGGGGGAAGACCCTGGCGTATCCCGGCACTTGGCTGGCCACGCTTATTGTTTTGTTGATGAGAACCTCCTGGCTGTACCCGCTCAGGTAGCCGTTGTAATAGCCCATCATCTGAAAGCCGCTCATCATCCCCGATGGCCCGCCTGTGTAATAGCCAGCCAGCTGCCTGTCGTAATAGCTCGCGGACTCCCGCTCGAGCTGCAGTGGCACATAAATGAAGTACCAGGCCACAGCTATTGATGCGACAGCTAAAATCGCTATTGCCACGGCTACCAGAGGCGCCCTCCTCATTGGTGTGAAGTTAGCCTCATCTTTGTTAAGCCTTTCCTTATAATTTTCAGGATCTCTTTTCCCAAGATCGTTCAACGCTTCAATACCCGTCATGGCGTGACATTGATAAACAGAAAATAGGGTGGATTATTGAGCAGAAGACAGCACGCAAGCTTGGCATAAACTGCATAGCGTTGTTGTAGAACGTGCACCCATCCAGGGTCAGACAGCTGTGGGCTTAATACACAAGATTGATAAATCGCCCACGTTAAAGAAAGCAGACAGGCCAAAGATGATTGATGTCAAATGGAAGGATGACAAAGCGCTGGAAACATCGCTTCGTATCAATGGTTCTAAGGTCTTCCCCAACCACGGCGATACGAAATCTCCTGACATAATGCTATTTCAGGAACGTCTAGCCAAGCTGGGCCAAGAGCTCCACATGTTTCTTAAGTTCATTCTTTCGATCAGCCGAGCTCAATCACAGGTTAAAGAAAAAAGTTTAGCTTATGAGGCAGAATATAACTTCTGGGGCAGAAGTAGATTGTTATTTTATGAAAGGCCAAAAAGCAACAGAAATGTTCTGTTCGATAGAGAAAAGGAGCTGACTGACTCAAAAGGAGCATTGGGAGGCCGCTTGCGCTTTTAACCGGCGTCAGAAGTATAGGCAAGACTTCAATGCTTCAGGTTTTTTAGATGAAGTTGATTTGCCATCAGTAATTGTCGACTGCAGAGAGCTAAAGAAAAACTACGGATGAAAGGATTTGTAAGCAATTAGTTCAGGGGCTCTTTCATCTTCGGTTGAAAGATTCATTGAACCCCTTAAGGGGATAAGCGTTTTTGGCAACGCGGTGGAACTGTCCTGGAAGGGCGGGAGTTTTGTGTTCCTTTCAGAGCTTTTTGACGCGCTCAACAGGAAAGGGGCGGTAATAATGATTGGTGAAGCGCAAAGGCTCCGGGGCCCGCTTTCACGCGAGGTGAGGGATGCCATAGCACATGCATACGATTACGGCAAAAACCTCACCTTTGTGCTCACGGGTTCCGAAGTCGGGCTTCTCTACGATCTTATTGGCATCGGCGACTGCGCCTCACCGCTTTACGGCAGGTACTACCATGATGTTGCAGTTGGTAGGTTTAGCCCTGAAGAGAGCAGGGAATTCCTGAGGAGGGGCTTCAGCGAGCTTTCGGTCAACGCACCGGAAAATGCCGTTGATAAAATAGCTGATGCGTTTGATGAGATCCCAGGATGGCTGGTATTTGTTGGGAACAAGTACATAAGGAAAAGGGACATTAGGCCAGTCCTTGAGGCCGCAGTTGACGTTGCCCTGGGGGAGCTGGCGGCCCTGATAGATGCAATGGCAAGGGCCTTGTCGATCGCCGGCCGGCGTTGCGCCAGCGCGCTTAAGTGCATATCTGAGGGAAACGAAACATGGTCAAGCCTTCAAGGCTGCGTGGCCGAAGCTGAAGGCTCAATGGTTTCAAGCAGCGTCCTTTACAACATGATAAAGCAGCTTGAGGCCATGAGCATTATAAAGGATTACAGATTCTTGGATCCAATTTACAAGGAGGCCGCAAAGAAGCTTAGATCAAGCAAGCTCTGGGGACGCATTAATTACTAGATCCCTCGTTTTTTCCTTCCATATCGTCAAGAGACAGCGCTTTGACATATGAAGATGCAATTCTCCTAAGCTTGCTGTCCTCAGTTATAAGCGGCGCGCTGGCCCTTTTGGCCATAACTATGTACGATGAATCGTAAGCCGTAAGGCCGGATTCCAAGGCCACCTTTAAAATCTCGTCTTCTAGGCCATGTGGGTCCTGCACCTTCATAAACGAAACTACTGAAGTTAAAGCCTCTGAAAGCTTTAACGCTTCGTCATTGCTCAGCGTTTTATGAATTACTGAATCCTTCCACAGCGCATTAAGCGCCTCGTATATGGCCAGAGCTTGGGTATAGTTTCCCGCCAAGGCCTCAATTTTCTTAAGCTTCATCGCCTTTATGATGGATGAGGCGTCAAAGAAGTACATCTTGCCTATTTGCCCTCCCTGTCCTCCCTTATGCTTTGCACAACCCTGCCAACATCAATCTTCTCAAGCGTATCATCCATACCTTCAAGCTTCTTCTTTGCCTCTTCAAGCTCCCTTCGCGCAACTTCATCCTCAAGGCTTTTCCTTAAAAACTCGGACACTTTTATCCCTAAGCGCCTCGCTTTCTCCACAACATCCTTCCTAACCTTCGTGGAGACGGTTACGTAATTACTCAATATAACCACCATAAATAACTACCTTGTAGGTAGTAATAAGCATTGCCATTTTTGACATGACATTTCTTGCCAGCCTTTTCATAGCATTTGAATAAGGTTCACCCCTGTAAAGGGCCTCAACAAATGAATACAATTAGCGCTTCAGTCAGCACGCAGAGCGCTTCATCGGCTAAAGTCCGTAAAGCAGCATCCTGTTCAGGTTAACCCCCCTCACGCCCTGTCTGATGGCCTCATCTATTATTTGGAACATTATTGTGCTCTTCCCAACCCTACTAAGACCAGAAAGCACCGCCACATGTCTCTTCGTGATCATATCGAATATTTTGTTAAAGCACTCCCTCCTGTACGCCTTTGTTCGTCCATATAGGGAACGAATTTTAAATAATTGGTCCATAACGGGAACGGATGTTTTAGACGGCGGTCATAAGCGCTTGCCTTTAAGAAATTGTGCGCTGTTTTTCGCCTGATGCCCCCTTTAGCCTGAGCAGGAACCTTGTGTAGCTTATCCTGGGCCTTCCCTGCTTTTCAAGCTCCTCACAGACCCTCATCCAGACGTACTTCTTATTGCCGTACTTCTTGAACCTGTTATAGTATTCAATAAGTTCATCATCTGAGATGCTGGGTGGCCTTCCCTTTGTCTTACCCTGCCTCCAGGCTTCCTCCTGTCTCTCCCTTATCCTCCTCTTCTCAAATTCCGCAACCCAGCTCAGTATGCTGAGCACAAGCTTTCTTATGCTAGGGTCAAGGACCTGAAGGAACTCCTCCTTTACGGTTATGACCCTTACCCCCTTATCCTCAAGCCATGTAACTACGCTAAGCGTGTCAAGCATTGTCCTCCCAAGCCTGTCAAGGGACCAGGCAAGGACGCAGTCCGGCTTTACCTGGTCAACCTCGTTCAGAAGCTGCTGTGCAGCAGGCCTGGAGTTAAACGGCTTGCCGCCGCTCTCCCCCTTGTCAACGTATGTCTTTGCCAGCTCAATCCCCCTTGCCCTTATGAACTCCTGCAACGCCTTTAGCTGAACCTCCTCGTCCTGCTCCTTTGTTGACACCCTTATGTACCCGACGCAGCGCATCGCCAACTACTTACGTTAATCTCCAGGACTTATATAATTTTCCAGCTATCATAAGTACTACTTTTATAAGCAGCTTACAAAAGTCCACTTATGCAAGCGCTTTAAAATATTACAAAGCATTATAATGCTAATTAATTAACTTTAAGCAAAAATAAAAACAAAGATAAAAAATCAAAGATCGTTTAGGTTTAGACGTAGAATGTGGGAGAAGCCACACTGTAGCCAGTACTTGTTGCCAAAGTTACATAGTAATTGCCGGATGGTATGCTTGATGATGGTTTAATTGTAATTGCGACCTGAGAATTAGGGCCTATGTTTTCTGGATACGGTGCTTCTAGGGTCACCCCAGCAGGCGCGCCGTTTTCGGAATATAACGTTGCGGAGGTAAACGTCACCTGTGTGGACCCTTCATTAGTTACTACAAGGGTAATATTACCATTAGAAGAATACGCGGCGCTATTTATAATCACGTCTGGCGGCGGAGCTGAAGATGACGAGCTAAGGGTTGACATGTACCTTGAGACAAACCCGTACAGAGCAATGCCTGCGACAACGGTTATCACGATCAGTATCAGCGTTGCTATGATCGGCGAAATGGACTTCCTTTTTGCCTTTGTTATGCTATGTGGCATTGTCCATTAAATGGACAACGGCAATTATTTAAGGTTATTGTCTAAAACGGTTGATAAAGAACGATTTTGTGTTTGTCCTGCCGTTTGGAAAATTTGAAAATCGCCATTAGATTGACAAAATAAAGCGGGCATTGTTTCGGCTTTACGCAAATCATCACGCGTTGGAAAATTGCCTGAAGGGCAACGCCTGTCGGCAGTGCGTAAAACTGTATGGCGTTGAAGCCATCGTTATGTAGTAGTTAAGCCCATATAAGGGGGCCACGTCAAATGCTACGAGAATTACGGCATCCCTGAACAAGCCGCTTTGCCTAGTTGCGGTTCACGCCATTTAATGTGCGCGAGTTAAATCCTTAAGACCGCCGACCTCCTCCCCGCCCTGAAGGGCCAGGCCTGCCCTGTTGCTGTTAAAGCGCTGGCTAAAGGCATGGCGCCATGCAGGCGCAAATTGCTTAAGCCCTGAAAAATTACGGAACGCGTTTTATATTTAGCCTTTTCTTTAAGCATAAATGGAGAGGGAGTTCTGGTTCATGGGCAGGCACGTTTACCTTAACCTGCTCTACCTGCCCTACACGTTTCTTAGCCTGTCATATGCGCTTGCTGGCTGGGTTCTTGCGGGGATGTCCCACCCTTACGCCGCCCTTGTTCTCCTTGCGGCGCTTTTCGCCGGGCACGGGCTTTCGGCCCATTTGATAAACGCGCACTATCGAGGGCCATCAAGGCGCGGCAAGAACCTCCTTGTCCTTGGCGTTGTGTCCCTGGCCGCTTCGGTGGTCCTTGGCGTTTACGCATTGCGGCTCAGCTTTTCATATCCCCTGATAGCGGTGGGGATCGCTGAGATCATAATAGTCATTGGTTACAGCCATCCCCTTACCGGCTTTCTTCACAACATCTTCACTGTTTGCGCCGGGGTTGGGCTTTTGCCAGCCCTGGCAGGCTACCTGGTGTCCTCTGACGCCATCAGGCCCCCGGCCATTGGGATCTCAGCCCTTTGCTTCTTCATCGTCTTGTTTGAAATAATACCAAGCCGGAGCATAAAGTCCTGGAGGAGGACGCCAGCAAGGGGCATAAGGGTAACCCTTAACGACGGCTCGGAGAGGCTGATGAGCGTTGAGGAGGTTGTCAGGGCCGAGGAGGACGTTATCAAGGCAATGCTTGCGCTTTCATATGCCCTGCCTATCATAGTGTACCTGCTTGGCTTCTCCGGCGCTTAGGCTCAGGCCCTTTAGAAACGCTTTTTACCCTGGCAGGGCAACGTGTTTCATGCCGGTGAGCCTTACTTACAATACGTCGGTCAAAGTGTACGACACAGACTTTCAGCAGGTTGCGCATTATGCATCATACTACAGGTTTTACACTGATGCAATAACTTACTTTTCAAGGCAGGTCTTTGGGGACTCCCTTGAAACGCTGGCGTTCAGGGGAACCTGGTTTGTGGTTGTGGAGTCAGGCTCCAAATACCACAGGCCGCTCAGGCTTGGCGACGAGATATCGGTGAACGTAAGCGCAGAGCTCCTGAGCGACAGGGCCATAAGGTACAGCTTTAAAATACTTAAGGAGGGCCAGCTGACAACGGAGGGCTACCTGACAATGGTTTGCATAGATCCCTCAACTTGGAGGGCAACCGCAATACCCCAGGTCATGGTAGAGAGGTTCAAGGAGGCAGAGAGGCCATAGGGAAAAGGTTAAGGGCATCCATTAAAAAGTAAACTGTACATGAAAAGGGCCCAGTCAACGATCATAGGCTCGCTTATAACCATAGTTATAACCATAATATTTGGCGTTGCGGTCTTCTCATGGGCAAGCTTTTACATGGGCAACTTATCAAGCGGGTTTACCGAATTTTACAGGACAGGCCAGGCTGCAGTTGAAACTAGGATAGGCGTGGAGGAGGCATACGCAAGCTCGCCAACGCAGGTAACCGTCTGGGTGGGGAACTACGGGGCCCTTTCGGCTTCAATTGTATCAATCTCGATATCTAACTCGACATACGGGATGACTGTAAGCGTCAGCAACGCCAAGGTTCCCCCTGGCAGCGTTAAGGCCATAAGCGTTTCGATTCATTCCCCGGGGCTCTCTAAGGGGCTTTACACGGTTACCGTTTACGCTTCAGACGGCGCGTACACAACCGGATACCTTGAGGTGAGCTGAATGAGAAAAAGGAGAGGACAGGCTGAAATAATAGGAGCCGCTTTCTTCATAATAATAGCGTTTGTTGCGCTGTTTGCGTTTTATGAGATATCAAATCAGTACACCGCCCTGATAAACGCGGAGAACCAGAGGGCACAGCAGGACCAGGTGCTTGCGCAGGAGAGGCTTGTCCAAATCAACGAAAACATGACACAGGCGATTTACTTTAACGTTTCAAGCGTTTCACCGGGCCCAGGATCCCCGCCTTATATATATAAGCTAGATGGACAGGGCCTTAGCCTTGGAAGCACAAAAAGCCTTTTAGTAAATATTTCGGTGCCGTTTAACGCGTCAGGGCTCGTGGCTTATGTTTCAGGAACCTCCTCAATGAACAACATGAGCTACGTTTACCTTTACGCAAAGAGCCCTGCCGGGGGATATGCCCTTCTTGGCTCAGCATTTGTAATGCCGGGCTCATCTTTCAGCATCTCCGCGCCAATCCCCCCATCATACGTTTCAGATGGACAGGTATGGCTGCTTTTTAACGCATCGTATGTAGCTTACTGGTATGAAAATCTAACAATTACAAACTATCAGCCGGTTCCAACCGCAAATCCGTTTCAGCAGGAAATAGTTGTAAGCTCGTCAAACCCTGTCTGGCCTTACATATATAAGGCAACCGGCTACTTTGGACAAAACGTGATGTTCACCTACAACGGGCAGGTTCTACCATCGTGGCTTGAGAACTACAGCTCTGGCTCTGCAACTTGGTGGGTGAGCATACCTAAAAGCATAGGCCCTGACTCATCTGTAACGTTGCAGATGAGGGTTTATCCTCAGTCCGTTAACCTTTACTCAAAATACCAAGGCGTAATTGGTGAAGCCCCTGAGCTTTCATCGTCGTATGGCCAGTACGACAGCGGCTTTAAGGTCTTTTACTTTTACGACGACTTTGCTGGAACTTCGCTCAGCAGCAAGTGGACTATCTTCGACAGCTCCGCGGGGAGCATATCTGTTAACAACGGGCTTATAATAAGCCCTATATATTCGATCCTTACGGCTAGCTATTATGTGGGTGTGTATGCGCCTATATCTCCTATTGCATCAGGGATGGTGCTGGATACGCTTGTCGAGCCGGCTGGCGCGTCGCCATCAGGCGGTTATAATGATTATGTAACGTTCTTAGGATATGGCACAACCACAAGCTCCATAGCCCCTGGGTATGGTTATTCAGGAAACTTCTGGGGAAGCGGAAACACTCAGAGCTTTTTAGTTTACTGGCAAGGCAACGTCTTTTATGAACTTAACGAACTATCGTATTTTACAAACACAAATGACTTCGCTGTTCAGAACAGGATTTATATGACCAGTTTCACTTGGATGGACTCGATGATTTCAGAAAGTGATTCAGGAATGATGTATATGGAAACGCAACTGACGAGCCCCGTATTTTATTATAACGGTCATCAGTACGTTTATAATGTGTATTTTCCTTACCAACTTTCCCAAGCAAATCAAATTGTGCTAGCGGCAAATGCGGCGTCATCTGGATCCACCAAATACATAGTTTACTGGGTAAGGATAAGAGCTGCGCCGCCTGATAATGTGATGCCAAGCGTTGCATTTGGTCAGCTGGACGCAAAAACAAAACAGGCAAACCTTTCATATTATACAATAAAGGCCCATGCGGTGGGCACTATAAGCCTACTCAACGAAAACGTAACAACTTACTACCCCGCTGGCGCAACCTCCTATCTTTACTCTACGCCACTGACAATATCAGGAGGCTCATCTTATACGTTTACATATACAGTCTTGCCCGCGTCAGGCAACTTGAGCTTTATAGTTGACCTTTCAAACCCCTCAACCAGCTCCGACAGCGTAAAAGTCTCTTGGATCGGAGGAAGCTATTCAACCACCCTTTCGCCAGGGCAGGACATCAGGTACACCGTGCCAATGCCAAGCTCCGCGATCTCAGGCGCTTCGCTTTCAATAACCGTTTCAGCCAGCCAAGAAACATACGTTAAGGAGGCCATAGTTCAGGCGGTAGTCCCCCACGTAATAGTCCTTAACGCCGGGCCTTATCCCGTGGAGATAATAAGGGTATGGAGTCTTGGTCAGCCGTCATCCTACCAGAGCGTTTCAATTTACCTGCAACCCGGACAGTCAGCTGACCTTTCGGGCTACTTCACACAAGGGTCAAGGGAAATAAAGGCAATAACAAGCTTTGGAGGTCAGTACCCGTTTTACTACTGATCACTTTATAAGATTCCTTGTAGTCCGCTTCACGACCTCATAGGTTACGAGGCCCGCTACTATGCCGCGCTTCTTTGCAACATAGCATCCCGCTGCAGCCCCTACAACCGCGCCTATCAGCCTTCCCTTCATAGGTTGTTAATAAGGATCATTAATAATAAGCTTTGCCCACATTTCCTGAAAGGCGTCCCCTTGCGTAGTAAACTGAAACGGACGCCGCTATGACTGAAGCAAAGCTTATCGCAAGTGCCCTTGAGCCCACCGCGGTTGCCATGAGGACCGCCATCAGGGCCCCGTCGTACATGTACCTGTGCCCGTCAGATGGGTTTGCCAGAAGCGAGACTATTGAAAACGCGTAAACCCCCATCAGCGCCGAGATCAGCGGCACCGAGGTTGGGGTTGTCAGTATGCCCAGCCCAAGCGCAAAAACCATGTCCATTATGTGTTGCATCATCACGTTGTTCGCGGTTAAGCTGTAAAGCGGGAACGAGATGCCGAAGGCCAGCGCGGCCGCAACCGCGTACCTGGCCATCACCCCTGGCCTGGGCCTGAACGCGATAAAGGACATAGCAAGGGATGTGAGGGCGCCGGCCACAGCCATGTAAAGCGTTATGTAAGGCAGTATCAGGCTCTGGCCAATCGCAAAGCCCATGTACTCCTCAAGCACGTTTAGCACATAAGATATAAGTGATATCGCCTGGGCCGCAACAAACGGAAGCATCGCAATGATTTCAATGACGGAAAGCGAGCGCAATGCAAGCGCCATTGAGGCAAGTGAAAGGGCAACGAGCAGAAGCGCAACGGTGATCCAAGGCGCTGAGTAGTAGTAGTCGGGGTAAACAAGGCCTGCGACAACTCCTCCCCAGACGGCCAGCGTTACCGCGGCAAAGTAAAGCCACCTGAGCGGAACCCTTGCCGCGTAGGTCAAAACGCTCACCATAACTGCAACGCCTGCAACGCTGAACGTGCCGGCAAGCCCAGCTGCCGTTACTAGGGATGAGCTGGGGGACGGCATAAATGGAAGAACGGGCAGCAGGAACTGCCTGAGCGCAAACTGAAGCACAAACAGGACAGAAAAAACAGCAAAAATAAGGTTAAATTGGGTTACTTCCTGCGAGCTCATTCCCTTCTGCCAGCCGAGTAAAACACAAGCCCTACGGCTACAGCTGAAACTATAATCCCTATTGCCGCCACAGCTATCACTGCATACGGTATTGGCGGCGGGGACGGCGGGCCTGATGTTGAAACCGTCAGCGGGATGAAGTTTGCTGATATCGACTTGTCCCAGCTGGTTTCGCCGGCCTTCCCTATCCAGGTGGCAAGCGCTATGTTGTACGTCTGGCCAGGCGTTATGTTTATAGTATCTGGCATGGTGGCCGCAAGGGGCCTTACAAACTCAACAGTCCACATGCCGTTTGAGTACTTTGCTCCTGTGTAACCGCTGAAGTAACCCGGCTCAGGGCCTGTTGCGTTTGGATACCATATGCCCCCATCCCCTATGTCGTAAAGCCCTGTCTGGTTTGTCATCAGGTTGACGAAGAAGCCGTGAGGGCTGGAGGAGAACTGTTCAGCGGCCTGAGTGCTTATTCCTTGGCTTAAGTCCCATGTTGAGTTTGTAAAGTAGTTAAAGTCGGAGCCGTTCTGATACGTAGCCCCTGATATCCACTCCCATATGTTCGCGGCCCCTGAGCTGAGCGACCCGCCTGTGTACTGCTCAACGTTTGTTCCAAGGTATGATTTCACAAGCTGGCCAAGAGGTCCTGGTATTGTGTAGCCTGGATGAGGCCCTCCTATGTTCATGCAGTCGCTTGGGCTCTGCTCAGATCCCATGTACCACATAATCGCGGCCCTGTCAGGGTAGTAGTGGCCTTCTGACACGTTTACGTAGTATCCGTAAAAGTAAACCCCATACTTTGGAGCGACGTAAGCAAGCACGTACTCCATGGGCCTTGGAGAGCCCTTTATAACTGCATAGCTCGAGTTTATCATGAAGTAGCTTCTGTGAAATGCGCTTGTTAACTCGTTCAGGAAAGTTACGTTAAGCGGCCCGTTTGGGTTATAAACCACAGGCCAGTGCCCAGGGCCTGAAACTGAGTCTGCGCCAACAAGGCTAGGGCCGTATCTGTCGGGCCACTGGAGCAGTATTATTATATCTGTGCCGTTCCAGGCCGCCTTTACCATAACGTAAGGCGTTTCGCCAGATGTGGGGACGTTTGCTAGAAGCGGCAGTAATTGCTGGGACAGGTTTGGAACAAGCGAAGCGTTGTAGTACGGTATCTTGTTCCAGAAGTTCTCGCTTCCGGGGTTGCTCAGGTTTGCGTTGCCAGTAATCTTATAGGCAACTATGCCGCTCGGTGCTTGCGCGAGCGCCACCGGCTCAACCACGTAGACGGCCCCCATAACCACTACAAGGGCAATTGCGATGTATACCAGCCAATTTCCTTTGAAGTTTGGTTTTTTCAGCATAACTTTTATATTTCGCAATAAAATGTTATTTAAGCACTTCTAACTTTTTTAGAGTCAGGCCCGCACCTGGATAGCATCTCGTCCACCGCAGACCTTAGCCTGTCGAGGCCAGCGCCTCCGCACTTCCGCAGCAGGGAGTCCTTGAACTCAAGCTCTGCCCTGTCAAGAGCAGCCTGCGCGTCCTTTAGCGCCGACCTGTGTAGCACAGCTCCCTCTGAAATGCCCCTTATGAAGGCCTTGGCCTCCCCGAACAGGTTTTCCCTCGAGACCAGGTACGCGATCCCGTGCCTTACCAGGTCAGTGGAGCTTAGCTGCAGACCTGAAAGCAGCCGGAGCGCCTCGTGTCTTGGCATCCTGCGGGCCAGCTCATCCGTTGAAAACAGCAGCCTTAGCCCCAGGGAACCTTCGGGATAGCACACCCTTATGTCTGGAGGGGCAATAACGGCATCGCTGAACATCATCAGGTCTATGCCGTTTCCGGCAACGGACCCATTAAGCACTGTAACTACAGGCTTCTCAAGGGCCATCATCACGGACACAAGGGACCTGAGGCTCCCCGCAAGAAGGCTTATGTAGTCGTAGTCAGCGGAGGCCAGGCCCCAGTCTATCCCGCCTGTGAAGAAGTCCATGCCTGTTGCTGTCAGTGCAACCCATCTGACGTTTTTGTCCCCGTTTGCAACAAGTAACGAAGAAGCAAGCTGGGTCAGCAGGTCCACGCTAAGCTGGTTCCTTTTCCCGCTGTCTATGGCAACGACTCCAACGCCGTCCTCAACCCAGACCTTTAGCTTGCTAGGGCCGCTCATTTAGAGCCCACTAGGTATTCCGAGTAAAAGTATGTGAAAAAGCTTGACGCAAGGGATATGAGCGCCGCGCCCCAAAGAAGCCCTATATATGGCCCCTGAGAAATTGGATTAAGGGTAAACGAAAGCAACGAGGCCACTATCGCGAGAACCGCTGTCACTGCCGAAAGCGCTGTGGCGGCCCCCCTTTCAAGAACCCTTGCTGACTTTGGCCCCTTTGGCCTTGATCCCCTTAGGGCAAAGAAGTGCGCCGCGTAGCTGCCTGCAAACGATATAACAAGCGGCGGAAGCATCACAAGGCCAACGTACTGTATCTGCGCTGGCACGCCCGGCTGAAGCGCGCCCCAGACGCTCAGCTCTATAAGCCACGTTACGCCGGTTATCATGAGCCCTACTACAAACGGTCTGTCCGAGACGCGGAGGCTCGGCCCCCTGTCAAGCAGCGGGATTATAAGCAGTATAATTATTGGGATCAGGCTTCCAAGGGTTGCGTCTGCGGCAAGCCCAAACGGCATGTCCATTGCCTTGTAAATTGCAAGAAAGAACCACGGCGGGTAAGGCGGCACGCTTGCGGCCGCAGGGCTTGTGGGCGATGGGCCTGGATAAGGCGAGAACAGTATTGGCACGTGCTGGAGAACCGACGGGATAGCCAGCGCTGACGGAACCGCAAGGATAACGCCCCAGGTGAGCAGAACTATGCCGATCATGAAGATGAAGTTCCTTGGCCACCAGGGCTTTATCCTGGGGTCATCCTTTTTCAGCACGGCCGGGGCCATGCCTTTGACCTCGCTGTGCCTTGGCATGAACCCGTTTTGCTCAGCCAGGTAAAAGTGCAGGACAAAGAACAGGGCTATTACAGCCACAATTATTATGTGCAACCCCAGGAGCCTGGTGAAAAGGTCAAGCTGAGTTCCGTTTCCAAAGGCAATTGGAGCCAGGCTGGACAGGCCAAGGGCGCCCATTATGCCTCTCCCCACGTCAACGGCATCTGTAGAAAGGACGTCGCCTGTAAGCGAATACCCCAGGAAGGCGGCCCCAAGGGTGAGGGCAAAAAGCAGAACCCCGAGGACCCACTGGAGCCCCCTGGGCTTCTTGTAGCCCCCCTTGAAGAAGACGTAAAGGCCATGTATGTACGTTGCCATTATCATCACGTAAGCTCCGTAAAGGTGAGATGACAGAAGTATTGAACCAAAAGGCACGGAGCTTATTATTGCCTCTGTGGACGCATACGCGTTGCTTGGCTGATAGTAAAGCAACAGGAGCAGGCCTGTTATGGCCTGCCAGAACAGCGCGGACGCGGATATGGCTCCAAGCCAGTAGTTTATGTTGTACATGTAGTCAGGAACGCCCATAAACGGTATGTCCTTAAGGTGAAGGACGTCCGCTATCCAGTCAGACAGGCTTCTTTTGCTCATTTTAGATCAACCAGAAATTGCAGGGTTGTCATAAAAGCTGACCTGAGTGGTTGTGCCTGTAAGCGGGGAGCCCCCCTCAAGGTCGCCCGTCGGGTTCTCAACCGTGTCCTCCGTGGGGCTTTCATATCCAGGATGGCCATATATAACAGGCCCTATCATCTTTACAACATAAAGCTCGTCAGTGCTTGGGTCCCATTCAAGCACGGCTGATGGCAGGGGCCTTACCGTTGGGCCCGTAACAACCGCGCCCCCCGCGTATGGATCATAAGTGCTTCCGTGGCAGTCGCAGTGTATGACCTTATCAATGGGGCCATTTACAGTTATTGCCTTGACTCCTGGAGGGTAAAACGTGAGCTCAGGGAACTGGCATCCAAGGTGCTGGCAGATGCCGCTGAACGCAACAATTGACCCGTAGGGCCCAACGCCGCCGGGCGCCTGGTACGTCGTGCCTGTCTGCGGCACCTTTACGGTTGTGGGAGAAACTTTTACAGGCGTATTTGTTGAATCCCCAAGGTTAAGTATCATGGTTGGCTCATTGTTAAGGGGGTATGGGAAGAAAGCCATCTTCTGGCCGTTTACAGGTATGTCCGATGACTTTATCGGCTCCCCTGTTGAACTTACAAGCAGAAGCTTTGGGAACGAGCTTATTCCAACCTCTGGCGGCACAAGCACGCCAAGCCCTCGAAGCATCCCTGCAGCAACCGCTGCTGTTGATACCACGAGCAGGGACTTGAGAAAGGTCCGTCTGCCTTCATCTATTGACTCCTTTGACATAATATAAAGGCTAATAAACTGACTAAATTTAAGCCTTGTGCTTCTATGTTATGAAAATATATGATTAAAAATTACCTTGTGCGCTTAGATCAGTAATCCTCAGCGTAAAACTCTTCGTCCAGCTCCTGCAGCGGCTTTGCCTTTGAGAGCTCATTTATAGCCTCCTTTGCTGTCCTGGAGGACACAGCCACGTACCTTAGTTTTCCCCTGGACATCCAGTAAGATCCTGGGCACAAAAAGCCCTCCTTTACAGCAACTGCGTCAACGCCCATCGTAAGTATCTGGTGCATGGCCATTTCCTTGCTTACCATGTACCCCACGTTTATCTCCTTTGTAAGCGAGCCCGTCTCTGTGTCGTACACGCCTATGTAGCTTGCTGCATCAAGCGGCTTTAGTTCCTCCTTTTCATTAAACGGCAGAGCTACCTTCATTGTTTAAAACACTGTTATTAATCTCTTAAAACGGTTTGCCCGAAATTTCTTACAATTTGCTAAAGCCAAGGCCCCCGTCCGTGCGCGCAAATCGCTGCTCACGTAGCTAGTGTTTCCCAAATCTTAGTGACCTGTGCCTGAGGTAGTAGGCCAGCAGGCTTGAGGCCACAAGGGCCGGGCTCACAACAAACAGCCCACCCGCAATCCCAACGGATCCAATTAAAAGCGGAAGGGACTGCGTGCTCACATACCCTCCAAACCTGCCCAGCGCAAACACAAGGCCGCTGAGCGTGCCCCTGTGCGCCACCGGCGCGTCTGCGAAGGAAGTTATTGAAACTGAAGTGTACCCCACCCCACCAAGAAGCCAAAATGCTGTTGAAAACCATATGAACTCGTACGCGCCTAGCCTGTGAGCTGTAAGCATAGCCGTGGAGAGGGCAAAAATTATCACGGATGTTATAGAAGCGCCAATAGCAAGGCCTTTAGACCTTACTGCAAGAGTTACAAGCGCAACGCCAGCCACAAAGAGCAGCCACTGCGACCCGCTTATCAGAAGCGAGTAGGAGCTTGGCAGCCCAAACACGTTTACCAGTATTGACGGGGCATAGCTTGCAAGGGCAGCAAGAAGGTACGTCCAGGAGAAGAGCGCCGCTGAAAGGAGAACAAAGTACGCGTAGGTTTTGCCGTCAATTGCCTGGCCTTGGGCGTCCCTTGAGCGCAGCCACTGTTCGCTTTCCTGCAATCCTCTTCTGAGCACCAGCGTTATTAGCGGCGGCACGGCCGCCAGCGCAAACAAAAAGCGCCAAGCCGCGTTCCCAAACCCGATAAAGGGTATTGCGATTACGGTTGCTATGAACGCGCCAACGCCCCACAGCATGTTCTGGTATGACAAAAGGGCTGAGCCGCTGTGCCTTTTGGCCAGCTCATATACAAGGGATCCGGTTGACGGCACGTCTCCACCTATGCCTATTCCCACAAGGAGCCTGCTGATCCAAAGCATCTGAAAGTTTATGGAGGCTGCGCTTAAGAGCGATGCAAGCACAAAGAACACGAGCACGTTAAGCACCACGGCCTTTCTGCCCAGTATGTCCGCAAGGCGTCCAAAGATAAAGGCGCCGGCTATGGACCCTATGAATGGCGCTGAAACCACTAGCCCGACCTCAAGCTTTGAAAGGTAAAAGTAGTGAACAAGCGAGATAAGGGCTCCGCTTTGAAGCAGCAGGGCAAAGCCGTCTGAGAAGAACCCCAGGCCCAGGACCGTGGCGACATATACATCTGACCTTTCCATGGGCTTCGTGGGTTATTACATCACTATTAATGGCTTTTGTTCAATTTTGTCCACTTTTTGCCCATTAACAGCACACATTATGCAGTTTAACCTGGTTTACAGCGTTAAGCTTTTACATGCAACATGAATTGCAGGCCAGTCGTTGATCAGGTTAAAGGCCTTGTATTTTCAGGCTTTTCTTGACGTCTGCAAGCGCATCCCGGTCTATAACAGCGTAGGCCATCGTTTCACTTCCATCTATAAGGGTAATCGGCAGCATAGCTATTCCCGGCGGCAGTTCCACGTCTGACAGGTCGTGGTCAACTCCCGTGTCAAAGGCCAAAAGCCACTTACCGCCTTTCTGCACAAACCCATACGCCCTAACAACGGCCCTCCCGCCAAAGCCGCCAACCCTTCCTCCGGCAGGCGCGGATGCATCGCCTATTAGCAGCACAACCACTTCGTTTTCGCCGCTGGACCTCAGGTCAACAGGCGCCGCGGCTATAAGAACCTTTCTTGCCGGGCTTGCTATAATCTTGCTGAGCGCTTCAGCGCCGTCCATGCAAGTCATCGTAAGCTGGTTTTAATTAACGAATCGCAGCTTTTAAAGCAGGGCCATGACGTACAGCTGTTTACCAGCAATCGCATTTGAGCAAGCCTTTTAAGCCAAGAAGCGCCAAATATAAACAATGAACCGGGCTGCGGTTTACGGCACAATTGGCGTAATAATTATCGCGGCCGTTACAGGTGGTTACCTTTATTACTACTACAGCCATGGGGTTGTTGACGTTTACGTAACAACGGGGAACGGCGATCCGGTGTACATAACCGTTTCATCCATAATGATACATTCAAGCTCAGGGCAGTGGATAACTGTATCAAATACCACAAAAACAGTCCTCCTTGGAGGGAACCTGAGCTTTTTATCGTCATCAACAGTTCCTGCAGGAAACTACACCGAGGTCAGGCTCGTTATTTCTTCTGCTACAGTTGAAATAAGTGACGTAAACTTCTCAGTGACGGTGCCAAGCGGTGTTTTGAAGATACCTATAGTTGCAGGCGGCTTGCATGTCTCAGGGGGCTCAACCGCAAAGCTTGAAATACTGATAGGCCCTCACATAATAAACACCGGCAACGGGCGCTATATCCTTTCGCCCGTGGTAACTGCGATGCAGATAGGCTAGGAGCACAATAGATCAGGAAGCATGCCTAACTCCAGTCAGTTTTTGATCAATGCCATTATCTCGTGTCAAACTATAAATATAATCCTAAAGGAGAAGTCTGCGCGGCAGCGCGACACATCAGACAACCTTTAAATCCAAGTTTTTGGCTTTTAGAGCCATGCAGGCTCTTGAGATCGGCGCGATGAAAGAAGACGAGGTTGACGAAGCGGCAAGGATGATGATTGATGCCCTGCACGAAAACTATATCACCGATATTGAAATTGAGATGGGGATAGCGGTTGACGAGAACACGATTAGCGAGAAGGCATATGAAATCGTCAGGTCACAGATAGCTCAGCTGATAAACGATAAAAATGCGGGCGTATTTTCGGCTAGGATAAACGGGAAGATGGTTGGGTACGCGATAGTCGTTGTTGAGGGCAAGGTTGCCGACTTCTGGGACATCGTGGTGAAAAAGGAGCACAGGAGGGGCGGAATAGGCACGGCGCTGATAGCAAGGGTCGAGAGGTTTGCAAGCGAAAAGGGGTGTAACATGATAAAGCTTGACGTAAACCTTAACAACTCAGAGGCGATAAGGCTTTACAGCAGGCTTGGGTACAGGGGCATCTCAATGATCATGGTAAAGGGTGACATGAAGGGTGGCCTCAACGGTTAAGATTCACGCGGTTTCCTACAGCTTTGTTGTTCAGGTTAAAAGGGAATTCATGGCCAGCGCGCTTTATGATGGGGCCGTGGACCCCCCAGCTCCCCTTCTGCTTTATTCCTATTCAATAATGCTGAACTATGGGCCAGAATACCTTGAAATGGGAAAGAGGTTTGCCATGTTTCAGGAGACCAGGGCAAGAATTGGGGGCATTGAAGGGAGAGCGATAGCGTTCATGAGGCGTTTCAAGGAGCCCATTGGGGTTGTCCACATAGTGGTGTTGCTTGACCAGGAGCTCAGCGTTGATGATGCCATTGAAGCGCTTGCGTCCAACGCTGAAGTTGACGGCATTTCAGTTCAAGAATATGTGAAAAGGATGGCAGGCGTTTCAGGCTCAGGGCCGATGTTCGGCTACAGGATTGCCTTTCTTGAGGCGCCACAGGTGCTGAGCGAAGCTGAGCTTTATGGCATAGTTGAGCTTGACCCAACGTACTCACAGGCGAGCGACAGGGTTGTGCACGAAGTGGTTTCCGGCGACGTTTCAATGATAAAGGGCATTGCGCTTTATTTTGCTTCAGCAGGCGGCACGGTCATCTACTCCAGCTCCCCAGTCCAGTTTGTAAGGGCCATAACAAACCTTCCCCCACAGGAAGTTGAAAGGGCGCTTGCAAGCGCCTCCGCGGCATTTAACTCGCGCGGATGGACAATGCAGGACCTTGCCGTTTTGCTTATGCCTTACCTTGACTACGTTGCTGAGCTTGAGCTTGTAGTGGTTGAGGGAGGGCTCCTTAAGCTTTACGAGAGCACGCTTGCCAGCACCAGGAGGACAAAAAGGGAGATGGCCAGGATAAAGGCAAGAATAACCAACGCCCTTGAGTTTTACTACGCTTTAAGGTACATCAGGTATTATGGGGCCGCAAGGGCTGCAGTCGCGGCGTCAAGGGCCATTGGAATAGATCAGATGAGGGCCGCCTTTGAGGACAGGATGAAGCTTCTGAGCGACTCCATAGAGATGGGGCATCAGCTTGAGCTTGAGAACTGGAACAAGCTGTTGACCTACACCATAGCGGGGATGAGCTTTGCCTCGCTCACGCTCTCGTTCATTGAAGGGTATTACAGGAAGATCTTCCCCCTTGCGGTAGTCGCTTCTGTGCTCGCTGTAACATCAGCGTTTCTGATCATAATAATACTTCTCTATGAAAGGGTTACGAGGAGAGCGTCGCTTGAGCAATGAGGGAAGGAGGGCCCTTGTCCTTTCAGCAATAAGCGCATCCCTTTATGGCGCATGGGGAGCCCTCGCCCAGCTTTCACTGTTGCGAGGCCTGTCCCCCGGCGAGGTTGGGGCCGCAATTTACCTTGTCTCAGCCGCGGCTGCTGCCGTTATGGCCAAAAGGCCATGGCCCCCGGATCCAAGGTGGATAGCCTCAGGCCTGCTTTTCATGATCGCAAACTTCATGCTGTTTAGCCTGATGAGGCTTTCAAGCCTGGCCTCTGCATACGTTTACGTCCCTTCCTCCATACTTGTGTTCTTTGCAATGACAGCGCATGGGTCAGCCGTAACAGAAAGGCCACGGGTTGCCGCTTCGGTGTCGCTGGTCGCGGTTGGCATGGCCCTCGCCCAGGTCAACGGCGTTCATGGGTTTAACGTATATGGCCTCGCAGTTGGGCTTGCGATAGCGGTGCTTTACGGATTTGCAACGTACCTTGCGTACACATCGCTCAGGGCGGGCAGGGAGGCCGAGGAGAACCTGTGGGTTATGCTGACCGAAGCCGTTGCGTTTCTTGTGCCACTGGCCTTACAGGAAAGGGCGGCGCCTTCAGCTGGGCTTATCTTCCTTTTTGTTTCAGGAGCGTCGGTTGCCGCAGGATTTCAGCTTGAGCTAAGGGCGTATGAGGTTTCTGAAAAAACCCCGAGGAGGCTGAGCCTGGTGAACTTGGTCAACGCCGTCACAAACCTGGACATCGTGGTTATAATCCTGGCAGCGATAGCCCTTGGCAGCTACAGCACCTACAGCGTTATAGCGCTTGTTCTTGTGTTTGCTGGAGTAACGGCACTTTATCTTGAGTGAGCTAAAAATAGCCGGGGGTGGGATTTGAACCCACATAAATGCGGTCTGCAGCCGCACCCGTGGCCGTTCCGGCACCCCGGCTCAGCTTCAGCTTGACAATGACCAAGTTATTAACCTTTTGCAATCACTTGCTTATCCTGTTTACCTTCTGCAGGTACTCAAGCACAGCGCTAAAGTCCTCGTCAGAGAGCCCCATGCTCACGGCACCCGTGTACGTTGACCAGAGGGCGCCTGATACAGGAAGGTAAACGCTGTACTCGTTGGCAACCCTTTGAAGCAGGCCCAGGTCCTTCTTCATGTGTTTCAGGTAAAACGTTGGCTCATAGTTTCCGCTGACCATCTTTGGCCCCTTTGTCTCGCTAAGCTCGGTCTTGTAGCCGCTGACGTTAAGCACGTTCAGCAGAAGCCTGGGGTCTATGTTTTGCTTCTTTATCATCGCAAGCCCTTCTGAAAGAAGCTCCGCATAGCCAGCTATTAGCAGGTTAAGGGCCAGCTTTATGAAAAGCGCGTCGCCTATGCCGCCTATGTAAAACGTCCTGTACGCAAAAGTCCTTATCAGGTCAGCCATCTCCTCGTACTTGTCCCTGTCACCCCCTACCATGGCTATTAGCTCGCCTCTCATGGCCTTCTGAGGGCCACCCAGAACCGGAACTTCAAGCCTGTAAACTCCCTTTCTCTTCAGCTTTTCATTTAAAAGCTTAGACATCATGGGCGTTATTGTGCTGAAGTCAAGGATCACCCTGTTTGGCCTTATATAATCAGATATGCCGTGGTTGCCCAGCGTCACCTCATAGTCTGCGTCATCATCCGTAACGCTTACCAGTATGACGTCAGCCTCATCACATATATCGCTTATCGCAGGCACAACCTCTATTCTGTCCCTAAGGCCCTCAACCTTGCTCCTAGTTCTGTTGTAGCCAAGGACGTCGTAACCTGACTGGACAGCCCTTATAGCAAGCGAGCTGCCCATCATTCCAAGGCCTATAAAACCAAGCTTCAACGTCAATACACCAATAATATCCTTCACCCCCTGGCTATTTAACTTATCTGACATTAGATTGGGAAGCTTTTAGAGGACACAAAGCTCAATAATGAGAATCGCCAAGGCTCGATATGGAGTGCTACAGCGGCATAGCGTCGAGAAGAAGCGTTAGGAGGCTTGGCGGCAGCGTGCAGGAGGCTCAGGCAAGGATGATAGTTGAAGCGGGGCTAAGGGCGCCAAGCGCGCATAATCTGCAGCCCTGGCAGTTCCTTGTTATAACTGAAAGGGAAAAGAGGGAGGCCCTGGCAAACGCCCTGATGAAAGAGCACATCTCATGGCTTGGAAACCAGGATGCCGCAAAAAGGCTTTATGAATCAGTTGCAGGCACGCCACTTATCATAGTTGGCTGCGTGGACCTTTCAGTTGTTGATGGAAATGATTCGCTTGAAATGCTGTTTGCGTCGCAAAGCCTTGCGGCTGCCGCAGAGAACATGCTGCTGGCGGCGCACTGCCTTGGCCTCGCAGGATTCTGGAGAGGCGTACCGGCTGCAAGGCCCGACATCTTCAGGAATGCCCTTAAAATACCGGAGAGCGCGCTTCCTCAGGTTATGCTGCAGATAGGCGTTCCGCTTGGGAAGCCCAGGGAGAAAAGGCTAAGAGAAGGAACGGTGCACTGGAACAGCTGGTGATCCTGCGCGGTTGCCGTTTTTAAGCGCGTGCTTATAAGCACGCGCTGGATTTAGGCATTTGGCGATTGGACTTGACCGAAAAGGCGTTAAGGGAGCCAATAGTTGTGGTGCTGGGCCACGTCGACGCAGGCAAGACATCCCTGCTTGACAGGCTTAGGGGGACCGCTGTTCAGGAGAGGGAAGCAGGAGGGATAACCCAACATATAGGGGCAAGCCTCTTCCCCGCCGATGTGCTGGTGAGGATGACAAGGGGCCTTTTGGAGAGGTACAGGATAGGGGTTGAAATACCAGGCATACTTTTCATTGATACCCCAGGGCATGAAGCATTTTCAAACCTAAGGTACAGGGGAGGATCAGCCGCCGACATAGCAATAGTCGTCGTGGACATCACAAAGGGCATAGAGCCGCAGACCGTTGAGAGCGTGGAAATACTGAAGGAAAAGAGGGTGCCCTTCATGATAGCGCTTAACAAGGTTGACCTGCTGGCAGGCTGGAGGAAGACGCCAAACGCAACAATAGAGGAAAGCCTGAAGAAACAGGATGACGCAACCAAGAAAATCCTTGATGACAGGATATACACGGTAATGGGCCAGCTTTCTCAGCTTGGCTTTGACGGAGACGTCTACTATCGGGTAACGAACTTCAGGAAGCAGGTGGCGATGGTCCCCGTAAGCGCGGCAACGGGTGAGGGGATACCGGAGCTTTTGACAATACTGCTGGGTCTTGTGCAGAACTTCCTGAGGGGAAGGCTTCAGTTTCAGCCAGGCCCCGGGAAGGGCATAGTGATAGAGGTAAAGGAGGAGGAAGGAGTTGGGTCCGTGCTTAACACGGTAATAATAAACGGCCTGGTAAGGGTAAACGACATGGTGGTCGTTGGGACAGCTGATGGGGCAAAGCAGACAAAGGTCAAAGGGATATTTATGCCGAAGCCCCTTGATGAGATGAGGGACCCCAGGGACAAGTTCAAGCCAATAAAGGAGGTTGAAGCTTCGGCCGGCGTGAGCATCATCCTGACCGAGCCTGAGGGGGTTATAGCGGGCGCGCCGCTTTATGTTGTTAGCAGCGAGGAGGAGGCGAGATCTTACATTTCACAGGTTAGCGAAGAGATAAAGGGGCTTTCGGTAAAGAGCGACAGGCTTGGCGTTATAGTTAAGGTCGATGCCCTTGGTTCCCTTGAGGCAATGACGTTTTTGCTTGGCAAGGAAAAGATCCCAATAAGGTATGCTGAAGTGGGGCCAGTTACAAAGAAGGACATAATGGAGGCCGAGCTTGTGAGGAAGGAGGACAAGTACCTTGGCGCAGTTCTTGCGTTTAACCAGAAGGTTCTTGTTGAGCCAAGAGAGGTGCCGGTTTTTGTTGGGAACGTGATGTACGACCTGATACAGCAGTACCTGAACTACGTAAAGGAGGAAAGGGACAGGGATCTAAGGATGAAGATGGAGAAGCTTACGTATCCCGCGAAGTTCCAGGTGCTGAAGGGGTTCGTATTTAGGAGAAGCAACCCAGCTATATTTGGCGTAAGGGTTCTGGAGGGCGTTTTAAAGCCAAAGGCAAGGGCGATGAACTCCCAGGGGAAGGAGGTTGGCGTTGTTGAACAGATACAGGTTCAGGGACAGACCGTCCAGGAGCTGAAGGCCGGCGAGGAAGGCGCAATATCCATGAAGGACGTAACAGTTGGGAGGCAGGTCAGGGAGGACGAGGTTCTTTACACGCTTCCCACATCCGAAGAGGCAAAGGCGCTTCTTGAATCTGAAATACCTGACATGAAGCTTTTAAAGGAAATAATAGAACTCAGGAGAAAGGTAGAGTACCTTTACGCCTTTTAACCTTCTATGAGCTTTCTGCTGTCCTCTGATATTCCCCTTGCCAGAAAGGCCGGAGCCCTTCTTTCGTATTCCTCTATGCTTTTTGAGTAGTTCTCAAGCGTGTAATCTATCTCGCTCTTGCCGCTCAAGAGCCTCTTCCTCACCGATTCCTCCATGTCGAACTGCGTCTCCTTCCCAGCATACCTTACCACTTTTCTGTTTAGATCAACTTCAACAAAGAGGTCCCCTTTCATCGCAAGCTGCCCTATTTCGCTAAGGGCCTCTACTGGGAGCCTTACGCACGCGAGGCCATTCTTAACTGAGTTTTCATAAAATATATCACCAAAGGAGCTTGCAAGAACAGCCCTGAACCCATAGTCAACAAGCGCCCACACCGCGTTTTCCCTTGAAGAGCCTATTCCGAAGTTCCTCAGGGAGACAAGAATTGTTGCATCGCTGAACCTGGGGTCGTTAAGCACAAACCCCTCCCTTGGCTTTCCATCGTCATAGTAGCGCCAGCGATAAAAAAGGTACTTGCCGAGCCCCTTCTTTTCTAACAGCTTAAGGAACTGGGCCGGTATTATCTGGTCTGTGTCGACGTTGTCAAGGAGCAGCGGCGCGGCCTTCCCCTTTATTATTCCGTTCATATTGCATCACCTGTTATGTCAACGAACCTTCCGTGAATTGCCGCGGCTGCTGCCATGGCAGGGCTTACCAAGTGGGTTCTGCCTCCTGGTCCCTGCCTGTTTTCAAAGTTCCTGTTTGAAGTTGAAGCCGACCTTTCGCCAGGCCTGAGCCTGTCCGAGTTCATAGCTATGCACATGCTGCAGCCGGAGTGGCGCCACTCAAATCCAGCATCAATGAAGACCCTGTGCAGGCCAAGCCTTTCTGCCTGTCTCCTGACCCATTCAGAGCCAGGAACAGCAATTGCCTTAACCCCCGGCGCTACATGCTTGCCCTTTATAATCTCCGCCGCCTTTATCAGGTCGGAAAGCCTTGAATTTGTACAAGATCCTATAAACACCACGTCAACCTTTATGTCGGTTATCCTGGTTCCGGGGCTGAGCCCCATGTACTTAAGCGCCCTTTCAACCTCCTCCCTTTGCCTGCTGTCCTTCACTTCTTCAGGATAAGGCACGTGCCCATCAACTGGGGCCGCCATTGATGGATTTGTTCCCCAGGTGACCATGGGCTTCAGGTCAGAGACGTTAAACCTGAGCTCCTTGTCGTATTTCGCGTCGCTATCCGACCTTATCCCCCTCCACATCCTTACGGCTTCATCAAACTCCTCGCCCTTTGGAGCCAGAGGCCTTCCCTTCACATAGTTAAATGTCCTATCGTCAGGGTTTATTATGGCGGTCCTGGCCCCTGCCTCTATTGATATGTTACAAAGGGTCATCCTTTCATCCATTTCCATGGAGTCTATAACCGGCCCCTGGTACTCGATTATGTGTCCTATGCCTCCTCCAGTGCCTATCTGCGATATTAAGAACAGGGCAAGGTCCTTTGCGTCAACTCCTTTTCTCAGCCTTCCTTCGAACACAACCTTCATCTGTTTTGGCCTCCTGAGCCATAGGGTTTGAGTCACAAGAACGTGTTCAACTTCACTTGTGCCTATTCCAAACGCAAGCGCCCCGAATGCGCCGTGCGTGCTTGTGTGGCTATCCCCAGCTGCTATCGTCGCCATGGGAAGCGTAAACCCAAGCTCCGGCCCTATTACATGAATTATGCCCTGATAAGGGCTGTAAAAGTCAAGAAGCGGCACGTTAAACGTCCTTGAGTTATTCCACAGCGCATCCATCTGCGCCTTTGAGAGCTCATCCATGGACGGGTTTTCCTTTGAATCGGTGGGTACGTTGTGGTCCATTACCGCAAGGGTTAGGTCGGGCCTCCTGACAGTGTATCCCTTTGCCTTCATGTCGCTAAAGGCAACAGGCGACGTGACTTCATGCGTTAAATGTCTGTCTATGTAAATAAGTGACCTGCCATCTTCATCCCGTGCAACCTCATGCATCTCCCAGATCTTGTCCGTTATTGTCTTTCCCATTTTACGTTTGAACCGCGCAGGTTTATTTTAAGCTTGTCTAAGAAAATAATCGACTGAATAAAAGGCGCAAAAAATCTGACATCTAGCTAGATATCTAGCTAGATAGTAGGTTAAACGGTTAAATACCCGAGTAAAAACTACAACTTGATAATTATCATGATTAACGTTGAAGGGCTAAGCGTTCCAACCCTTGACGACCTCAGCCCATCGGGCTCAAAGGTAATGTTAAGGGTGGACATAAACTCGCCTGTTGACAGATCTGGAAAGATCCTTGACGATTCAAGGATAAGGGCTCATCTGGGAACCATTAGGGAGCTCCTTGAATCCGGTAATTCAGTGGTAATGGTATCTCATCAGGGAAGGCCTGGCGACGATGACTTTACCTCGCTCAGGCAGCATGCAGAGCTTATAGAAAGAGCTCTTGGGGTTCCTGTAAAGTTCGTCGATGATGTGATAGGGCCGTATGCCAGGGATGTTATAAGATCCATGCGAGGCGGCGATTTAGTTTTGCTTGAAAACGTAAGGCTGATGTCAGAGGAGCTCATAGAGGCGCCTCCTGAGCAGCAGGCAAAGACGTTTCTTGTAAGAACGCTTGCGCCGCTTGTTAACTTTTATGTAAATGACGCATTCGCAACAGCTCACAGGAGTCAACCAAGCATGGTCGGGTTTCCCGTTGTGCTGCCGTCAGCAGCTGGAAGGCTTATGGAGAAGGAACTTGTCGCGCTTTCAAAGCTCGTAAGCGAGGCCAACTCGCCCAAGATATTTGTCCTTGGAGGCAGCAAGGTTAACGACACAATAAAGATAATTGAAAACCTTTCAAGAAAAAGGATGGCAGACAGGATACTTACTGGCGGCCTTGTGGCCGAGCTCTTTGCGGTGGCAAAGGGGCTTAACCTGGGAAAGCAGAACATGCAGGTCCTTGAAAACAAAGGGATACTGGGGCTTGTCCCCAGGGCCAGGAAGGTCCTCCTTTCAGGAGCGCCAGTCGAAATACCGATGGACTTTATAACAGAAACGCAAAACGGCAAAATAAGCGTTGAGCCAGCAAACAACGTTAACGGGGTAATAAAGGATATAGGCGAAACAACGATAAGTGTTTATTCATCGTTTATAAAGGAGGCAAGCGTTGCGACGCTAAGAGGGCCAATGGGCGTAATAGAGGATGAAAGGTTCAGGGCAGGAACAAGGGCCGTGATAAGGGCTGCTTATGAAGGCAACGGATACACCATTATAGGCGGTGGGCATCTGATAAGCCTCGTTGAAGAGGGATCAAAGAGCGACAGGGTTCATGTGTCCACTGGCGGTGGCGCGCTTCTGATATTCCTTTCAGGGGATTCACTTCCTGCAGTTGAAGCGCTTAGCATGGGGGGTGTTAAGCATGGTTAGGGTTTCAGTTAATGGATACGGCACAATAGGGAAAAGGGTTGCTGACGCAGTAAGGCTGCAACCAGATATGGAGCTGGTGGGCATAGCAAAGGCACATCCAGACTATGAATCCTTGATAGCCATAAAAAAGGGGATACGCGTTTATGCGCCATCCAGCAACGCCAAGGCGTTCGAAGCGGCCGGTGTCCAGCTGAGCGGGACTGTTGAGGAAATGCTTGCGGAATCTGACATAGTTGTTGACGCCACGCCGGACGGGGTTGGCGCTACATATAGGCCAATTTATGAATCAGCAAAAAGGCGCGCTGTATTCCAGGGAGGCGAGGAGGCGTCTGTTGCTGATGTGTCGTTTTCAGCGCTTTGCAACTATGAGGAAGCTGTGGGCAAGAGGTACATAAGGGTTGTTTCGTGCAATACAACAGGGATGCTAAGGATTTTGTGCGCCCTTAAAAGCCTAAGGAGGATAAGGCGTGCAAGGGTCTACATAGTCAGGAGGGCCGCCGAGCAGCGAGAGGTCAAGAAGGGGCCAATTAACGCGCTTGTTCCAAACCCCGCATCTGTGCCAAGCCATCATGCGCCTGACGTACAGACCGTCATGAAAGGGCTTGACATAGTTACAATGGCCGTTGTAGCCCCTACAACGCTAATGCACGTGCACATGATGAACGTTGAACTTGATGGCAACGTTGAAACAAAGGACGTGCTGAGCTCGCTGCTTTCAAGTCCAAGGATAGCGATTGCCGGTGAAAAAACAGGCATCGGCTCCACGGCTGACATAATTGAAGCGGCAAGGGACATCGGTAGCATGAGAAACGACGTGCATGAAGCTGTGGTGTTCGAAGGGGCTGTGAAGGCAGTTGGAAGCGAGGTGTTCCTCATGTACGGGGTTCATCAGGAGTCCATTGTGGTTCCTGAAAACATAGACGCGATAAGGGCATCCCTTGGACTCATGGGCGGCGCAGATTCAGTAAAGCTTACAAACTCAAGGCTTGGAATAAAGGGTGGGTACTTGATATGAGCGAGCCCACTTACAGGATAAGCTTCTGGTTCAGGAACATACTTGTGCCTGTCGACGGTTCCGAGAACAGCATGCGCGCGCTTGACCTTGCCGTTGACTTTGCAATGAGGTATGGGTCGCAGATAACGGTTTTTTACGCCTGCGAATCATGTAACGATTCAATTGAAGGCGTTGTGAAGGAAAGGATTGGAGGCAGGGCAAAGTACAATCTTAAGATTTCCAAGTATTCAGCAAGCGAAAGTAGCCCGGCAAGCGAAATAATAAGGGAGGTCGCTGAAGGCAATTACGACACTGTGATCATGGGGGCCAGGGGGCTTTCAGTCAACAGCGAGGTTAACATAGGCTCGGTTGCCCTTTCCGTTATGGCAAGCGCCCAGAGCACTGTCATAATTGTAAGGTGATCAGCCCGAACTCAGAAGGTACCTCAGCACTTCCCTTTCAAGTATTGTTCCGACAAGCTTTCCATCATCGTCAACAACTGCTATTATTTGGGACTCTGAGAGGCGGAATTCGTCAAGCGCCCTCGACGCAGGTTCGTCAGCCCTTATCTTTGGTATTGGGTTAACCTGAACTGAGCTTACAGGCTCATCTTCAAGCCCGTAAGACGCAACCCTGAACATATCATGGACGTTAACATACCCTGCCGGCCTGCCCTCGCTGTCAACCACAGCCATTACCCTGGCATCAAGGCTGCTTGCTAGCCTTAGCGCCTTAATTATTGGGTCATTTTCGTTGACGGCCACGGTGGGCAGCGTCTTTGAAAGCTCTAGCGTTGTTGTTCCAGAAAGCCTGTACTCAACAAACTTAACAGGGGAGACAGTTGGCCTTTCCTTTGCAGGCGCTATGCCCCTGTAACCTACTGGCGCCATCACCGCAAAGATTGTAACCGCTATTATTGCAAGGGAGTAAGTAGCTGGCGCTATTAGCGAAAGCTGTAACGCGGTAAGCAGAATGGCGCCGTCCACGCCGCCTTCGTGAGAAATTGCAAACATGTTCTTTAGGGTGCCTGTCTTCACCAGTGGGTTAACGGCTGAAGCAGAAGCCGCCTTTGCGGCAAGCGACAGGGCAAACGCCGCAATTCCAACTTCAAAAAGGTACGGGGTTAGCTTTGTCATGTAAAGCCCGAGGCCCATGAAAAACATAGGCTCAAAAAATCCAAACGTGATGGCTCTGAGCTTCTCAAGAAGGTATGCGTTTTCCTTTATGTGAGTTGAAGCAAATGCCCCTAAAAGAAACGCGGCTATTGCCGAATTGAACCCAACGCTCTCAGCTACAAATCCAACTATGAGTATCATGCCTACAAGAACTCCGAACGGAGCCTCCCATGACTTGAACCTTATTTCGATCCACCTTAGTATCCTGTGGAGTATAAACTTTGAAAATGCCACTATAATGATTATCACGGCCAGAAGCCTTATGGTAGCGGCTGCAAACTCCGAAGAAATTGAGATGGCCTTTGTAGCGATAAATGAAAAGAACACAACGGCCGCTATCTCCATGGAAAGCGTTTCGATGAGCAGGTCCCTTCCCCTTTTAGCATTATCGCTGGTTTCCCCAATTGTCCTTGAAAATGGCCCTGCGCTAACCATGCCAAGAACTATGCCAGTTACCAGGGAGTCCTCATACCCAAGCTTGAGGGCATACGTTGAAAACATATAAATGAGCACAAACGAAAGCATAAAGGCAAGCAGGCCGGCAACCACTGGCCTTGCATTGCTGAGGCTTGGCCTTTCCTCAACGCCAGCCATAAACAGTATAAACACTATGCCAAGGCTTATGAACTCTGAAACATAAGGGCTTGGGTAAAGGGCGCCTGTCAGCCCAGGGCCAAGTATTATCCCCGCCAGAATTGCGCCAACAAACGACGTGAGGCCCAGCTTTGAAAACGCCTCCTCTGAAAGCTTCCCCACAAGTAATAGCAGCCCTAGTTCAAGGAGCGCAAACAGCTGGGCGTTCATAGAAAGTAACTGTTAAATTTGAAGGATATAAAAGTAATTGAATTGAGTTCGCTGGAAAACGTTAAGCGCTTGGTTCTGAGGTCGGTCAAGCCAAGCGATGAGGAAAGAGATCGCGTAAGGTCAGCAGTAGATGAAATATCGGCAAGGCTTGAAAGGGAGGGGCTCAGATTTGAGCTTGGCGGCTCATATGCAAGGGATACCTGGATATCAGGGTCATACGACGTGGACTTCTTTGTGCTTTATGACCCATCGCTTGGCGATGAAGGCATTTCAAGAAAGGGCATTGAAGACCTTACCAGGGCAGTTAAAGGGCTTAACTACTGGTTCAGATACGCGGAGCACCCCTACATAGAGGGCGAGCTTAACGGCGTTAAGTTTAACCTGGTTCCATGCGCTGACACGGAAAAGGGCAAGTGGGTAACCAGCATGGACAGAAGCAGGTATCATACGCTTTACCTGAGCTCTGTTCTCGACGAGAGGCTAAGGGATGAGGTAAGAGTGCTCAAGGCGTTTCTTAGGGCCAATTCGCTTTACGGCGCTGAAATAAGGGTTGGAGGCTTCAGCGGGTACGCCACGGAGGTCTTAACAGTAAGGTATGGGAGCTTTGAAGGGGTCTTGAAGGCGGCAACGGAATGGAGGGAAGGGGAGGCAATATACATAGAAAAACCTTCATACGAGCCAGCCTCAAGGCATTCGACGCCAATAATACTGCTTGATCCAGTCGACGAAAACAGAAACCTGGCCAGCGCCATCAGACCGCAGAACATAGCAAAGCTGATAGTGCTTTCAGCGCTCTTCCTCGAAAAACCAAGCATAAAGTTCTTTGAAAAAAGAACCGTCGAACCGCCAGATGATGCCATAAGGGCAGGCCTGGCCGTGTGCATAAAGGCTCCCCTGCAAAAGGTCGAGGAGATAAGGTGGAGCGAATATTACAAGTCGGCCAATGCCCTTGTCAAGCTGCTTGAGCTTAACGGGTTCAGCCCTGCGCGTTATTCTGTTGCTGAAAGCGATGGATGGGCATCCATGGTAATACTTACACCGTTCTCTGAAAGGCTTACAGAAGTAAAGGCAGGACCCCCTGTATGGCTTGCAAAGAACGCGCTGAGCTTTATCAGGGAGAACAAAAACGTTTGGCTGGGAAACGACATGAGGGTATATGCCTTAAAGCCACGCTCACTTAGGGACCCGGTAAGCGTTATAAAGAACGCGCTGGCTGACCCTGTGGCAATAGGGGTGGCAAGGGGTCTTGAGCAGGAGTTCAAGGCTGCCCTTGTGCTGAGCGCGCATGAGGCGCTTAATTCACCATGCAAAGGCGCATTTAAGGAGGCGCTTTCGTCTGTCTTTGAACCGCTTTGGGATGAATAGCGGCCTAAATAGAAAGCTCGCTTAGCTCGCTCATAATCGAGTTAAACTGGGTTAAAACGTCGTTAAGTGAGGCTTTCTCATCAACGCTTTTGGCAAGGCCCAACAGCCCTATGCCAATCGCTGTTGTAAACGGCTCTGGCGCTGCTATGAGCGCGATCGCAATTCCCTTTATGAACCCAGACCTTCTGTTTTCATTAATAAGAGATCTTATGGCCTTAATCGCATCCTCGTCTATCAGGATGCCCGAGCTACCCATTAACATGGTTTTTGTTTATACGCTAAAATATGTGGTGGTCCACGGGTTTTTACCTTTGAGTTTTAGGGCTTTGCATAATAAGCTATATAGGCGAATAACTTTTAATCAAGGTACACGCTTAATATCACATGAAGATCGCGATCAGAAACCCGCTGGTTGTGAGCCCCCACAATGGCACCATCCTTGTTAAAAGGGCCTCGATATACGTCTCTGATGAAAAGATAATGAAGGTTGGAGAGCTCACAGGGGACTTTAGGGAGTCGACTGCTGAAGAAGTAATCGAAGCGGAAGACAGCGTAGTTATCCCAGGACTAGTTAACCTGCACTCGCATTCAGGGCCAACTGCGGTTAGGGGATTTGCGGAGGACATGAGATTAAGCGAATGGCTTGAAAAGTACGTAAACCCAGCTCATAGGCTTTTAACTCGAGACGTAGCGGAGGCTGACTACACTTTATCATATGCAGAAATGCTCAAGTCAGGGATAACCCATGTGCTTGACCTTTACAGGTATCCCGATGTAGGCGTTTCGGTTGCAGATAAGCTGGGGATAAGGGCCACTATCGCGCCATATGCTTCAGATGTATATGAGTACTTTGAGAACCCTAAGCATGAAGCTAATGCAATAAAGAGCTCAAGGGGGAGGCTCGGGAGGGTGTGGGCCGGTTTTGAGCACCTTTCGTACTGCACAGATGAATGCCTTGACGTTATCAGCGAAACGTCCAGGGAACTTGGTGTTGGTGTTCATACCCATGAATTTGAGACTCTAGAGTTTGTGCAAAGAGCTTTGGAGGCACATGGCGACAGGCCCCTTAACGTGATGAAAAAACATGGCCTTCTGAATGAAAGGCTTGTTCTCGCGCATGTGGTCTGGCCAACTTATTCTGAGCTCAGGGAGCTCTCAGCGGCTGGCGTAAGCGTGTCGCACAACCCAACAAGCAACATGAAGCTTGCCTCAGGCGTTGCGCCTCTTGTGAGCATGATTAGCCTTGGGATAAACGTTGGGCTTGGCACCGATGGGTCAAAGGAGAACAACAGGTTTGACATGTTTCAGGAAATGAAGACGTCAGTGCTTCTTCAGCGTGCTCTACATATAAGGGCTGATGCTATAAAAGCCGCCGACGCATTCATTATGGCAACAGCTAATGGAAGCAGGGCTCTAAAGATGAGCTCTGGCAGAATTGAGGAAAACTATCTGGCTGACATGGACATCATAGACGCCAGCGCGATTAACATGAGGCCTTTAAGTGAGGGCAACGCCATTGCGCAGCTGGTGTATTCATGCCATCCAGGCAACGTTAAACATGTAATCGTGAACGGCGAAGTTGTTGTAAGAGATGGAAAGCTGACAAAGGTTAACGAGGATGAGGAGATAGAAAGGGCCACAGCAAAGGTAAAGCAGTTAAGCCGCTCGCTTGGCCTTGGCGTTTCGCCATGACGGCGAAGCATCGCTAAGCCGCCTTTCGTTTTAATTCCCAAGTAAAAAACACTTTACTGAAATAATTATATATTATTGCCTTTTAAAAATAAAAATAGCTTGAATTATAGGGAGGTACTTGACATACTGACCACTCCCGGATATGTTTCAATGATAGAGGGCCCTCCAGGCAGCGGTAAAACGTTCCTGGCCCTTAAGGCATGCGCGAAGCGCGGAAGGGCCACGTACATGAGCTTTGCTGAGCCTGACCACTCCCTTAGGCAAAAGCTTACATATGTTGAGCCAGGATTTAGCGGGGAATTCAAAGTGGTAAGCCTGCTCAGCGGTAAGCCGGACTACACGTTTGGGCTTGTGAAGGAATCACTTGAAAGAGGTGAGGTCGTGGTTATAGATTCACTTGACGCCCTGCTTTATGGAATAACAAAGGAGGAAGATGTCAGGCCTTTTCTCCAGATACTCTACGCATCAGCAAAGCAGGGAGACGGTTCACTCATAATGGTTGCGGAGGACGTTAACCCAAACGCAAGGCAGCTTGGCTTTGTCGCAGACGCGTTGATAAGGATAAATGTGGTAGAGGTCCTCGATGAAAAGGTGAAACAGATCATAGTCTTAAAGGACAGGGACTATGAGATTGAAAACAGCGTGTATTATTTTTCATTCTTTGACAAGGGCATTCACAGGCCATTGAAGATAACCCAGCAAAAGGCAATAGGAAAGGCCAGGCTTGTGGAGCCGCCGCCCTTTGTGTCCCAGGAAGCAATATACAGGTCAGGCGCGTATATCCTCTTGGTTCATGATCAGAACATACCGGATGACGTTATAAGGCTTTACAGGGAGTTCTTCGCAGCCGACTACCTGCAGAAAGGGTACGTCGTAAATTACATACTTGGCCCAAATGAAACTGAGGAAGTGGTCTTAGGGGAGCTTCATGGGCTTGCGGGGGACCTCTACAGGAACGTAAAGCTAGTAAAGGTGAATCCAAGGGCAGCAAGTTACAGGGCTGATGAGCTTTATAGGCAGGTCATGGGTCAGCTCATAAAGGGGGAAAAGGTTGTTGATCAGGTGAACCTGCTTGCCTATGAAGAATTTGCTGCAAAGGATCCCGTTGAATTTGAGCTGTACGTTAACATGGCAATACGAGAGACCGTGGAGGCAAAAAAGGTCACAGCGCTGTTTGGGACGCCGCAGCTAAGGGCAACTGATACAGAAATGAAGTATGCGAGCCAGGTTAGGAGGCTAACAATACTTAACGGCTTTCTGTTCGTAAGGAGCATAAAGCCAATGTCGCCGCTTTACCTTGTAGAGATTGACCCTGAGCTGGGAAACCTGACCTACTCGAGGTTGAGCTAAAATGAGCGAGAGGGAAAGGATATCGAGGCTAGTTCTTGAATCAATAGCAGGCTTTGGAGGCGACACTGTAAAGGACATAGTGGCCTGGCATCTTAAAAACACGTACAGGGTTGACCCTTCAGACGCCGTTTGCAATCCAGGGGCGTTCTTGAAGGCGCTTAACGGCATTTATGGCCAGTTTGCATATGTGGTTGAAGAAAGGATATGCGAGGCTATAGCGTCAGAGTACGGGGTAGCCTATGCAGGAGGAGGGCTCTTGAAACTTTCATCTGCCCTTAACGTTGACTGTAGCTAAAGAAGTGGTTAAAGTTTATATTTTGGCTATGGTGGTGGTTTATAGATGCCAAACGTTGAAAATATAACAAAAAGAAAGGTAACTGGGGGCAAAAGGAGAGCCTATAGGAAAAGGAGAAGGCGGGAGAGGAAGTCTCAGCCAAGGCTTGTGATCCTGGGCGCGCTTGAGGTCAGAAGCAGAAGGACAAGGGGAGGAAATTACGTCGACTACGTTGCCAGCGCTGACAGGATAAACGTAAACACGCCAGAGGGCACAAAGAACGTCAAAATAACATCGGTAATTGAGAACAAGGCGAGCAGGGACTATGAAAGAAGGGGCGTAATAACAAAGGGAGCGATAGTTGAAACTGAGCTGGGAAAGGTAAGGGTTACGTCAAAACCATCAAAGTCAGGAAGCCTTAGCGGAGTGCTGATAGAACCAGCGCAAAAGGCAGAAGCTTAAAATATAAAAGGCCTTAAAGTAGAATGTGTGGGCCCGTAGCTCAGCTTGGCAGAGCACCCGGCTCATAACCGGGTGGTCGTGGGTTCAAATCCCACCGGGCCCAAACGTTCATCTTTGTTTTACAAAAGTTTTCCCATAATCACACATATCAAGCAAAGGGCAACGCGAACAAAGGGGAGACCTTGCCCTGCAGTAGCTTCTGCCAAAAGCTATCAGGTAAAGGTGCGCCTCAAGCCTTTTGTTAAAGAAAATCTCCAACAGTTCATGTGAAACCTTTTTGTAGTCGCCATGGGCTATTCCAAGCCTTGACGCTATTCGCTTTATATGGGTATCAACTGGGAAAACTGGGGCGTTCATATAAAATAAAAGGAAAACGTCTGCAGTTTTCTCGCCTATGCCCTTTATACTCATTAGTTCTTCCCTTACATCCTTCCATCCCTTTGAAATCATAGGCCCTATGTCCCCGCCATAGTTTGTCATGATATGCCTTGCAAGGTCCCTTATTGTCCTTGCCTTTTGCCTGTACATGCCTGATACCCTTATGGCTTTTTCAAGCTCTCCGGGAGGCGACGCCATTATCGCCTGGGGGTTTGTTAGACCAAGCCTTTCCATGTTTTGCATAGCCTTTATGCTGTTTCTGTCGCTTGTATTTTGGCTTAAGATAGTTGCAACAATTATCAAAAACGGATCTCTGTACCTGGCTGAAACAAATTCAGAAACGTCAAGCTTTACGCTCTGCATTATCCTGTTCAGTATTTCATCTCCCAGTCGCAAGCTCATAAATTGACTTCACCAGAGAAGCCGGGTCGTCAACAGCAGGTGCCTCAGCTGCCATGTATCCTGTTTCATAAATAACACCCCGTACGCCTCTGCCGCTGAACTTTACATAATACCTTCCTATTTCAGCGGCGAAGCCCTCCTTAAGTAGCCTGTGTGCCGCAAGAAGCATGTCAACGCTGTCTGGCCTGTTGACGTAAACCGTTACCGAGTTCCCCCTTGCACACCCAACTTCAACTTCATCTTCTGTAAACTTTAACTCTTCTTTTAAAGAGCAGACAGGGCACTGGTCGTTCTTTTTAAGCTCTACGGACTCTATAGTGAGGGACGACATGTCCATCAGCATTAGCCTTGATGCCAGCAATGGCGTATTGCCCGTAAGGATCCTCACGGCCTCAGAAGCCTCTATCGCAGCAACCGCCAAAAGCGCCGCAGGATTTATTCCTTCAGTTGCGCAGCTGCCTAGTTTGCTGTCGTCAATGCCGCCGTAAAACTCCTCCAGGCAAGGAGTTGATCCCGGAATTATTGCGCTAGCGTTTCCGTATTCCGATATGGCCGCTGTGAATACGTATGGCTTGCCAAGCCTTACTGAAAGGTAGTTCAACGCATATCTGGCCTTCATGTTGTCAAGGCCGTCAAGCACTATGTCTGCCTGCCTAACGAGTGCTTCCATTGCGCCTGAATTTATAACGCTTATTGGCATTACCTGTACGCTCACGTCAGAATTTATCCTGTGTACGCTTCTTCTTGCTGCCTCCACCTTTGGTTCATATACGTCATCTTCTCCGTAAAGTATCTGCCTGTGTATGTCAGACAAGGATACGTAATCCCTGTCAACTAGAATCAGCCTCCCTATCCCCATCCTGGCCAAAATTTCTGCAACAGCTGAGCCCAGGCCTCCGACGCCCGCTATGAGCGCTGTTGACCTTCGAAGCGCCTCCTGGCCTTTGACACCAATTCCCGCTAACACCATCTGCCTTGAATACCTTGTAAACAGGTCATTAAATCCCGAGCCCAAGCTAGTTCACCCCAGAGTTGCAAATGCCCCAAGCTCCGCACGCTCTATGTCTTCCTTTTTTATTTCAGTGGCAGGAGCTCCTCGGCATACGTACACTTCAACGTCTCCGCCACACCTTTTTATTGCATCGTTTATCTGGTCTGTGCCAGCAAGCCTTAGCAGAAACTCTATCTCGGGTTTCCTTCCTTTCATTTCATTTCGTAAATACGCATAGTAAACCTGCGTTGCCAAAAGCGTAAGAAGCCCCTCTGATGTTATGCACTCAGGCTTAACAAGCACCTTAAACAACACCTCGCCAGCTGGCTGCCCTATGCATGCCTTAACCTGAGGCGCTTCGCTGCCGCCATGCGCCGCTGGCATCACAGACAGCTCATCGCCGTCCTTGAGCCTGTATTTAAGGCCACCAAGCAGGTGCGCCTCCACGCCATTTATGAATATAATGAGGTCAGGGTTATCTGGGCTTAGGTCACGGTTCTTCACGCTCAGCTCGCTGAGCAGTTCGTGTACTTCCTTTCCGGCGCCTCCTTCTAAGACAAGCTCCTTGCCTATTCCCTTTGAAACGCTGCCGTAAAGCTTTACCCTGATCATTATATGACATACACTAAACCAACGGAGTAATAACCTTTAGGTGCGTTTTGCCTGGGCATACGCTTCAACTGGTCTCCAGTTAACTGCTATAACCTCATATTCAGTTGGCGCTGTAACGTTAAGTATCGTCATTGACGCGTTGTATATTTTAACTGTCCTTATAGACGGGCCGACAGCCCCAAGGGCATAGGCCACAATTGCCCTTATTGGCTCAAGGTGGCTCACGAAGACGGCGACATTATGCCCTGAGCTCAGGGCGTCATCAATGGCGCCCTTCATCCTTTTTATTATTTCAGGGTACTTTTCAAGTCCAAACCTGTCCAAGTCCTCAAAATAGTCCAGGTACCATTCAGGCTTTATGTTAAACACTTCAGTCGTCCTCTTACCTGCGAGCTTTCCCAGCTTAACCTCTTTAAGCCTTTCATCAACAACAATCCTCGTGCCAAGGCTTTCGTTTATCAGGTTTGCAGTTTCAACTGCCCTGATTATGGGGCTTGTATATATTATGTCGACATCGAGCTTCTTTAGGTGCTGTCCAATATCCCTTGCCTGCCTCACTCCTTCCTCCGTAAGATGCGGAGAGGCACTTGCGTCGTCAGGAAAAACGCCGCTTACGTTTGTTTCTGACTGTCCATGTCTTACAAGTATGGCTAGCATGCCATATGTGACTGCGTCGAGCGTTAAAAGCGTTGTCGGCGGTCCTGCCTTAACTTGAAACGACAGAAGGTAAAGCTTTTAAAAGAAGCGCATTGTTGGCCATATATGGCAGTTTTAATACTCGTTAGGCACGGCGAATCCCTTTGGAACAAGGAGAACAGGTTCACCGGATGGGTTGATGTGCCATTGACTGAAAAAGGCAGAAAGGAGGCCGAAGCCGCAGGGATAGCCCTAAAACAGATGGGGGTGAGCGTTGACGTCGCTTACACAAGCCAGCTGAGCAGGGCCATAGAGACTCTTGACATAATGTTAAGGGTCATGGGGATCTCCGTGCCGATCATAAAGGATTACCATCTTAACGAAAGACACTACGGCGACCTGCAAGGGCTTAACAAAGAAGAAACTGCAAAGAAGTACGGCGATGAGCAGGTAAGGCTCTGGAGGCGTAGCTATGACGTAAAGCCACCAAACGGGGAAAGCCTCAAGGACACGCAGGAAAGAACCGTGCCGTTTTTCAAAAACACAATACTCCTTGATCTAACGTATTACAGTAAAAACGTGCTTGTGGTTGCGCACGGGAACAGCCTTAGGTCCATAGTGATGTACCTTGAAAACATATCGCCGCAAGATATAATGCACGTGGAGATACCAACCGGCGTTCCGATAATATATGAAATAAACAGTGATGGAAGCGTTGCAAAAAAGCTCGTGGTAGACAAGCTTAATTATACGCAACAGTAATCAGTGGTAATAAAATGAATCAAAAAGAGATAAGGTTTGATCCTGTGACCGGGTGGTCAAACATACCATGGGAAAGCTATGCCCTTAATTGCCCTGTTTGTAGCGGGTCTGAAGTGGAGGAAAAGTTCTCAATAAGGAGGGACTCATCGTTTATCAGGGTTATAAAGGAAAGCGAAGAAGGATGGGATGTAAAGGTAATAAAAAGGCCTGTCCCCCTTGTTGACGATGAATTTGAAGGCGAGTACAGCGATTGGCCATTTAAAGGGGAACCGGCAAAGGGGGCCCATTACGTTATAGTTTTAGGGAAGAAGCACGTGCCATTTCATGAAGTTGATAAGGACACGCTTATGGAAGGGCTCTTTGCACTGCAGGAGCTTTACAAGGCGCTTTCGGAGGTAAAGAGGCTTAAATACGTTCACGTAATGGTTCTTGATTCAAACGGCCAAGACCTTGGAGGACACCCTCACATAGACGTAATTGGACTGACCTTTGTGCCGAGCATAATAGAGGAGCAGCTAAACGGGTTCAAGGAAGCGTATGAAGAAAAGAGCATGTGTCCAATGTGCGAAGTGTTGAAGTCCGTTGAAAGCGGGAACAGACTTGTTCACAGGGATAGGGCATTCATTGGATTTGTCCCATGGAGCCCAAATGCCCCACACGAGCTCTTGCTTGCCGCAAGCTCGCACTTTTTGGCTTTTCAGAGGCTTGGACAAAAGGAGCTTTCAGATCTGGCGTTTGCCCTGAAGGTTCTTGGCGCATCAATGCATAGGCTTTACTCCGGGAGCTACGCGGTTCAGTTTGTTCTTCCCCCTCCAAAGCGGACTTCATCGTATTTTCACTTTTATGTGAGGATGTTTACAACCGGCTCTGTACAGGATTCACTTGAAAGATCAATAAGCCTTAACACTGAAGACTCAAAGTCCACGTATAAGAAGATCACAGAAGTGTACAAGGAAGTTCTGAAGGAAATGGTCGGACTTTAGTACATTACAGCCATCCTGTACGGGTTACCCACGTCCTTCCCATTAAGAAGTCTAAGAAGGCCAAGGCCCTCTGGATACGAAAGCACCGGCCTCCTAAACCCTGTGTCCGTCATGGGTATCCTGGGGCAGGCAGTTTCAACAAAAGCCTCAATGTCAGGGAACCTGTCAAGCGATTCCGGCGTCAGCTCAAGCGCCGAGATGAGCTGCACGTTCTTCCCGTGCGCTATAAGCCTTTCACTTAAAAGCCTTGTCTTTTCAGGGTTAAGCTGCCCTTCCTTTAATCCAAGCACAATCCCAAATTTGTTCTTTGTGGAAGCGACGGATATTCTAAGCAGGGATGCCCTAAGGGCCTTTTCCGCTTCATCCTTTATGTCAAGAAGGCTCATTGATTCAGGATCAAACATAAGGGTCTTTCTTTCAGTTGAAAGGTAAAGCCCTATTGCGTGAAACCTGCTGTTTCCGATAAAGACCTGAGCATCTACAGGTCCTGTGGTGTAAGCCGGCAAGTAGTTGCATCCAAGGACCTCATATTCCCAGTGCCCTGCTATGCCGCGGGGCCGTGCCACCGAAATTCCACTTTCCTCAAGAGCCTTTACAAGCTCCTTTGTAAGGCTCATGTAGCTTGAGATAGTCAGCACTGCAACTCTTGAAATGTTAAGCCCCCTTAGCCCTTCAAGCAACGCGCTTGTTTCGTTAGCTACGTTAAACATAAACTCGACATTTACAAAACAGACGCGGCCTATTTCAGGGCCTTGCCAGTGATGGCCAATGTTTATGACTACGTCTGCTTGCACCGCTGACATTTCGCTCAAGTGAAGGTCGCACGTGCCATAGCTAGGAATAGCGGAAACTATGGGCTTGACGCCAAGCCTTTCAAGGGCTTCAACGACCTGAGCCCTTGCGCCAAAGAGGCCTGGTGCAAACGTTATAAGCGCAACCTTTGGATTGAGCCTCTTGACGCACTTCTCTAATGCAGAAAAATCGATGCTATAGCTTAGAATCACTTCTTACGCAGCTTCTTCCTTTTCAGCCTTAACGATCTCAATCCTTGACTTTACTGGAAGCTTTGACCTGGCAACACGCAGAGCTTCCCTTGCCTTTTCCAGGTTATCCTTTTTAACATATATTTCGATAATTGGCTCGCCCTTTTCAATTCTTGCTGCAAGACCAACTGGTTTTCCAAACGCCCTTCTCATCCCCTCTGAGAGCCTATCTGCTCCTGCTGTGGCTATCATCTTATTTTCCCTTAATATAACATGTGGAAATGGCACAAGCCTGAGAAAGTAGTTTGCGTCCCCTATGCCCTCTATGGCCTTGTTGGCGGCAACTCTTGCTGATTCAAGCGCGTTTTGCCTAACCTGAGCCTTTTCCTCAGAAACGAGCCTGAGAACATAATCATAATCCTTTGTAAGGCTTCCCATTGTAAACTTGGCTATCCTGAGGCCCGGTATGGCATCTATGTATTCCCTCCTCACGTAGGGCATTCCTTTTGGTTCTCTGTAATTTCTTCCCCTCAAAACGTTTCATAGGATGATGCCCGGTGGGATATAAAAACGTTGCTGTCTTTGTGGTTAATGGCCCAAGCTACAGCTAGGTTAATGCATTTGCATGCTGATGAGCTGCGAAAGCGCGCGCTTAAACAAGCCTTACCATGTCCCCATCTTCCAGCCTGAAGCCGCATCCAACCCTGATCCTCCTGTTTCCCCTTATCAGCAGGGCTTCTCTGCATGTTGACCTTATGTGCTCAGAGGCCTCTCTAACGGTTGAGCCCTCCTTTAAGAGAAGCGGTTCTCCGTCAACTCTTAGCTCCGGGTCAAGCGTAAAAACCCTTATGACCCTTAGCGCGCTTAGCGCGCTAAGCAATGTGCGCTCCCTGTCACCATCTGTAGCAACAAAGATCTTCTGCATTCTGCCAAATATCCTGGCCTCAACATCGTCAAGCGCGCTTTTTGGGCCAAGCTTTACTACGCAGTTAAGCAGCCCATAACCCTTTAGAAGATCCCTAAGCTCCTGCTCGTTAACGTTGCTGGAAGAGCCAATTACCCTAATTCCCCCGCCCGGCATTCGCTGTATGTCAACCAGCTGGTCAACGCTTTCTATAAGGTCTATGCCTTCTGAGCTAAGGAAGTCTTCAATGCTCCTAACGTGCATGCGGTTTATTAAAAGCGCGTCTGCCTGCTTTATAAGCTTCGTAAAGTTTTCCTCGTTTCCTACGCCTACTGGAGCGTAATAAAGCTGAAGGCTGAGCCCCCCTGCCTTAAATGGCCCCACAAATGGCGCATCAAAAAACCTGTAGCCATGGAGAGGCACGCCTGTCAGGTGCTCAAACAGTCCAGTCACCTGCTTTTCCACAAGGACAAGTAATGGAAACTTTTCCTTCTTTACTATCCACGGATCCTTCCTGACGGCCTTTTTTCTCTTTTGCTCCTCTATCTCCTTCCTGAGCCCGGCCATCTCCCTCTTTATCGTAACCTCAAGCTTTTCGGTCCCTTTGTGATGAGGCATCTTTGAAAAAAACAGCTGAAGGAGCCTAAGCTTCTCCTCCGGGTCCTTGGCCGCAATGGCCTTTGCCCATATGGCCTTTGCTTCTTCTGTAAGGTTAGTTACCATTTTAAGCCCTTTCTGTTTTAGCTGAACTTTAATGAAAATAAAAGCGTTGCGCGCAAGATGTTTTATATGCCATTAGAGTGAAAGTTAGCCCGGATGATGCCCCTTCACGGGCTGTTAAAGAGGCATATGGACACACCCGCTTAAGTGATAAAGCGAATTCGCAAACAAAGGCATCTCTCAATGTAGTCCATCATTTGCTCTACGATTACCTGAAGACGCTGTTTAATTTTCCCTGGCATATTGCATTGGAATGCGAAAGGGAGACCCTTGAAGTAGTCTGAGGCCATTTAATAAAAATAATCGGATTTGGCCAGAAATGTAGCCCCAAACGCGCCCTTTAGGGCAGCGGGAGGTCAGATTAATTGCACAATAGCGTACGTTATGCATCCGAGGAACCCGGCAAGCGCTATGTAGCCGGCCAGGGGAACTCCAAACTCCTCCAGGACTTCCTTTGAATCGTCTGTTTTGCTATATCTTTCGTCAACAACGCCTTCTACCTTTTTACCGTCAGCCTCTATAGGGATGTACTTAGATGAATCATCAAGTTTCCCTGTCCTCTTGCGCTTTAATTTGAACCCATTTCTTATAACATAATAAGCCATATGGACGCCAAAAGTAATCGGTAGATATATTATTGTCCAGGGATAAGCGTAAAAAGAAGAAACCACAAGCGGAAGCGCGTAAACATCGCCTGATCCTATCTGTCCCTTTTTATAAATGGCCTCGCCAATAACGGCAAACCCAGCAGCAAGAACAAAGATCGCTATAGACAATTCGCCGGCAACATAAAAGGCATATATAAAGTTAAGGTAGGGAAGGAAGATGGAAAGCTCGCTTACCTCCCTTGATCTAAAGTCCTCAACCGCCATTGGCAGGTAAGTGGCTGATAGCACCAGGGCAATGATTCCAGCGACGATGCCCATTGCACACTGTTTGTATGCCCTGTTAAAAACGCTTCCCGTTAAAGTTTGCACAGAACAAGGCCGAGCCTGCCCTTTAAGGGCAAGACATGTCAGCTAGTTAACTTAAAGTGCTTAATTGGGCTTTCAGCAATTTTAAACGCCCGGCTCAGGATCATAAGCTCAGGGCCTGTGGTCAGCCTGCCAACTACAAGCCCCTTTGTGTTGCCAATTATGCCAGATGAAACAAATGGCACTCCACCGTTTATTGTGCCAAGATCAACGTCGACCCCTAAGGCGTCCTTTATCAGCTTTAGCTCATCTTCTGAGGCTTCAGGATGGACAATCGCTGCTGAGTTCGTTACAAAGCACATTGACCCGACCTGCCCATAGCCCCCAACTGTTGCTTTCCTTAGCTTAACGCCAAGCACGCGTTCGGCCTGCTTTATTTCTTCATCGTTTAGCCATGGAGATGCTATGCCCCCATAGTCATTAACGGCCAGCAAGTTTCCCACCGCAGTGAGCCTTGAGCTTAACCTTTCAACTACTGCGCCTGACCTTTCAAGTTCCGAAAGCTCTTGATCGTCAGCAAACCTGCTCACGAGAACCCCATGGGAATTTGCAGCAATGAGAGGACCTATTAGCCTAGTGCCGCCTACCCTTGCGGGAACCGCGGCGACGCCCAGGATCTCTCTGAACATTGATAGCTTTCTTTCATTAAGATCGTTTGGCATAATAACGAACTTCTCTGTGGCTCTTGCATATATCCCCACGTTCGGGTTTCGATGTATGTTAAGCAGATAAATTCCCAATATCACTTCAATAAAAGCGGTACGTTTTTAAGCTTTATCTGAATTTACCCGTGGAGGTTTATGCCCTCTTCCTTTAGGGCCGCCTCTAGCTGGACAATGTCTGGCTCTATTTCTGGCGGTGGAGTATAAAGCGACTGAGCAAAGTTAAGGTCCTTAAAGCCTGAACCTGTTACCAGAACTACAACCCTGTCCCCTCTATCTATAACCCTGTTGTCTATGAGCTTCTTAAGCGCTCCTAATGCGGCAGCCCCGCTTGGCTCCGCAAATATCCCCTCGTACTTTGCAAGATCACGAACAGCCTGCGCTATTTCATCGTCAGTTGCAGACTCCCCTGTTCCCCCTGTCTTCTTTACGCCTTCGAGTGCGGCATCTCCATCCCAGGGATATGGGTCGGATAGCCCAGATGCTATGGTCCTTGGGCTTTTTTCCGGCTCTATTTGATCAAATGAAAGGCCGGCCTTTATTGCCCTTATAAGAGGGCTGTTCCCTGCAGGCTGCACAGGAACAAGCCCGGGATAGTAGTCCGTAAGCCCAGTTTCCCTTAGATCCCTTACGCCTTTCCAGAGCCCTGCCAAAAGGCAACTGCTGCCAGTTGGCACAAGCATCCAGTCGTATGGCTGCCAGTTAAACTGCTCAGCAAGCTCAAACGAGATTGCCTTTGGGCCCTCGACCTGGTACGGGTTAAATGGCCCAAACGAAGGCGACGTATACCATCCCCACCTTTCATTTGCCGCCAGCATCATCTTAACGCTGGGATCCTCGCCTTTTTCTATGCCCTTTACCTTTATCACAGAAGCGCCGTAAAGCTTCAGCTGTGCAACCTTTGAAACGCTTGCCGTTGAAAGCACGAACGCAACGGTCTTTATTCCGGCCTTTGCCGAATATGCCGCAAGGGCCGCGGCTGCATTGCCGCTGCTTGCTGTTGTGTCAACCTTTACTCCCAGCTCAACGGCCTTTGCTACGCTGACGGCCATGGATCTGTCCTTAAAGCTCCCTGTTGGGTTCCTGGTTTCATCCTTTATGTAAAGGTTGCTCAGGCCGTACTTTTCAGCAAGCCTTGTAGCCTTTATAAGAGGCGTTCCTCCTTCGCCAAGCCTCACAGCGTGCCTTTCAAAAGCTGGCATAAGCTCCTTCCAGCGCCAAGTATCATGAGTTCTGGAGGCAAGTGACGCTTTAGTGAGGCTTTCCTTAACCTTTTCATAATCATAGTATATGTCAAGCCTTCCCAGGTCCCTTTTGTCGCACATCAGATGGCCTTCTCTCGGGTCGTAAACTTTTCCGCACCTTGAACAAACCATCTTTGTTACGTATGACAACTCTCCTCAGGGGGGCACTCGCTGTTAAACTTATAAACTTAGCTGACCAACGCGGTGGGCGGTAGCTCCCTTTTGTGCCTGTTCTCTTCAACACGCTTAAGTATGAGGTCAACGACATTGCCGTACTGGGATCTAAGCACATCAGGGTCCTCGCCCTTCTCCACAACTCTGTAAAGCACGATGTCCGCAACTTCATACGTAAATCCGAGCTCTGACTCCGCTTCTTGGCCAGCCCATAACCTTGGGCTGCTCTTCTTTGCCACAATTGTATGCGGAACGCCTAGATAAGTCGCAAGCTCCCTTACCTCGGTTTTATAGACATCGCCTATTGGCAGGATGTCAACGCCGCCATCGCCGTACTTTGTGAAATATCCCAGCAATATCTCGCTTTTGTCCCCAGTGCCGATCACAATGCCATTCATTGTGTTCGCATGATAATAAAGCAAGGCCATACGTATCCTGGCCCTCAGGTTCCCTGCGGCGACCCTGTCGTATGTGCTAAGGCCTTCCATAAAAGCCCTAAACATCCCATCTATGTAGATCATCCTCCATCTGACGCCAAGCGAACTGGCAAGGTCCACCGCGTCCCTTATATCCTGTGATGGTGTTGTTGTTGAATCTGGCATTATAAGCCCAAAAACGTTCTTGTTCCCAAGTGCCTTAACAAGAAGTGCAAGCACTGTTGATGAGTCAACGCCTCCGCTAAGCCCAACTATGGCAGTTTTAAAATTAACGTGATCTTTGATAAAGCTGGTTATCGTGTCGCTGATCCTTTCAAGTGGTATGCCACGAATGCTTGTGCTTTGCATGCGAGTTATTATTCGGCGCATAATTTATGCTTTATTTCCCTTTGACGCTTCAAGAGCCATCCTTAAAACTTCTGCCATCATTTTCTCGTTAAGCCTTCCGGTGTTTGTGTTTTGGGGCGATGGATGATATGAGCAAAAAACCTTGATCCCGCTGTCAGCTTCAGTAACGGAACCATGAGCGAACTTTTTTGCCTTTATACGATGCCCCAGCTTATTAAGCGCCCAGATTGTCCATTTGTAAGCGAACCCTCCCAGCACAACTATTGCCTTTGGCTTAACCATGTCTATCTCCCTTATCAAAAACCTGCTAGCACACCTCTCAGCCTCTTCAACGCTTGGCATGTTATCAGGCGGTGCGCACTTGACAACAGCAGTTATGTAAGCGCCATCAACCTTAAGCCCATCGCCTGGTCCCTTTGAAACAGGGCTGTTTGAAATTCCAACCGAATATAGAACTTTAAACAGGAAGTCGCCGGACTTGTCGCCTGTAAATATCCTCCCAGTCCTGTTGCCGCCCTGCGCTGAAGGCGCCAGGCCAATTATCATAAGCCCCGCGCGAGGGTTTCCAAAGCCTGGCACTGGCCTCTTCCAGTAAGGCCCGCCTCTTTCTTTTACTGACTCCCTGTAGGCTACAAGCCTTGGACACGCCCTGCACGTTACAACATCATCGTATAAAAGTGATTCACTCAAGGCAGGATCCTCTCAACAAGCCAGGATGGCTCAAATTCAACCAGGTCATCATATCCTTGGCCAACGCCAAGAAACATTATCGGCCGCCTGCTTGCAAATGCCAGGCTTATTATTGAGCCGCCCTTGACATCAGCGTCAACCTTTGTTACTATTGAGGCGTTAAACCCTGGCCTTTCAAGAAACGTCCTTGCCTGTAACATTATGTCGTTACCGGAAAGCGCATCGCCAACAAATACGTTGTAGTTTGAAGATGAAACCTTAACTATTTTTGCCAGCTCTTCAAGGAGAGGCTCGTTTGTCTGCATCCTTCCGGCTGTGTCTATAAGCACAACGTCATTGCCAGAAGCCCTGGCCATCTGAATGCCGTCATATGCGACGGACGCAGGGTCCCTTCCATAGCCGCCTGCGTAGTGGTCAATGCCTATTGAATTAAGCAGCTTTTCCATCTGCTCTATGGCGCCTGTCCTGTATGTATCGCCAATAACAACAAACGGCTTTATGCCAGCGCTTGAAAGCCTTTTTGCGACCTTGGCTATTGTAGTTGTCTTTCCGGTGCCGTTTATTCCAAGAAAGGTAACAACAAAAGGCCTTTCTGGCCTTTCCTTTACAATCAATTCAAGAGGCCTTTCCTTTGTAACTATGGAAAGGATGGCATCCTGAAGTAGCTGCCTTACAGCTCCTTTGTCCCCCTTTATCCCCTGCTTAACCCGTTTGATCATGTAATCCTTGATGTACTCTATGGCCTCAAACGAGACGTCAGCCTCTATAAGATCAAGCTCATGCTCTTCAAAGAACCTGTTTATATCGTTCTCGCTGATCTTGCCTTGCAGCTCATCTATTATGCCCTTAAAAACGCCTTTGATTCTTTCAAACATTGCCCGTCTGCTTTAGCAGGTCGTTGAGCTCAGCCCTGGCCTGGGCCAGCCTTGCTTCTATATCCTGCCTGTCCTTTTGCGCAACTTCAAGCGCCTTTGTAAGCTCCTCCTCCCTTGCCTTAAGATACCCTATGGCTTCATCTTTTTTCTTAACAAGAACGGTTCCCGCTCCGACCCTTACCATTATAAGACTATCCTTAGTGAACTTTGTCTGTAACATCACATCGCCTCCTATTGGCACTACAAGGTCCGCCTCCCCATTAACGGGTATTGCCTGTATGGCCTGTTCAGCCATTCTTGCATCGTTTATTGCTTCGCTTATAAGGTATATTCGCGAAATCACGTTCTCAAGATATCCCTCAAGCAGGTTCACGGCGTTTGCAAGCTCCGAAATCTTGTCCTCCAGTCCTGTTCTTCCAGCAGACAATCCAACCCATGTTAATCTGAATACATTAAAAAGCTTTCTGACAATGCGCATCGCTAGTATTCTAGGTAAAAATGGGGAAAACAATATAATTTATTCGCTGCAAATGGGTGAACATAGTGGGGGCCCGGACTGTTGAAAAAGGGCTATTCAAGGAGCAAGATAAGAGATGAAATCGAGGTTTCATTAAAGCTTAGAAAGATTTTTGAAGACCTAAGCCTTACTGGCGCGCTTGTTGTTGTGGAAGGCAAAAACGACGTGAAAGCGATACGGTCTCTCGGGTATTCTGGCAAGGCATTTCAGTTTTGCGGCGCAGGAGGCGGCATAAAGAACTTGCTGACCACGTCCATAAACTACGGCAGGCTTGTCATAATGTTTGACATGGATGAGACAGGCATAAAGCTTTCAAAGAAGATACAAGCCGCGTTCAGGAACTCAGGGGTGGAGCTTGACTTCAGGGTTTCGGCAAAGGTAGTGAAGCTAACAGGGGTAAAACACGTCGAGGACCTCGTCAGGTTTGCTGACAGCGAAGATCTAGGGCTTCCGTTTGACCCTGTCAAGGTAACAGTCGACAACAGAAAGTAGCGTTGTGTTAACTGTGCATTCGTCTTCAGCTGAAGACAGGTATACTGTATCCCCAAATGGGTAAACGTAACGCATCCTCAGGTAAATGTCTCTGACCCTTTCTAAAAGATCAAGCCTTTCATACATATCCAGAGACTTTGAGCGCTTAAAGACTTCGTCCGGGCTCATGTCCATAACAACGGTCAAATCCTGTTTGACTATGTTGCTTTCAACTGCCAAAACAAGCTCAGGGTTTATCCCGTTGGCGGCCTGATAAATTACATTGCTTTCCGTCCAGCGCTTTGCCACAACGATTTTGCCTTTTATAAGGGCATCCCTAACTGTTGAGTTATGCTGAGCCCTGTCAAGGCTCCAAAGAGCCCATGCCACTTCTTTTTTTACGCCAAGCCTGCCATTCAGGTACTCCCTTATAAGCGATCCAAAGTAGGTATCGTACGATGGCTGCCTTATCCCAACTGTTGGGCCCCACTTTGAGCTCAAGTGCTCATAAAGGGGCCTGACACAGCCTCCTCCTAGGAACACCTGTGTTTCCTTTCCTGTTTTATCTATTCCGGAAACTACAATAAACGTCCCTTCCCTTTTAAAACTTCGCCTTGTAAAAAGCTCGTTTACAGGTTCGTAAAACTTGTCCCTTTGCTCAGATGGAACAAGACCGAGGACATCAGCTGGATCGGCGTTGCCTGTTAATCCCTCTATGAGCTTCTCAAGGAACGCTTGTAGCCATTCACTCAACCTCTATCAGCCCGCCTGGCAAGACCCTTACCGCAGAGCCGGAAAGCCTGCAGAGGTCATCAAATTCGTTTTTAAGCTCAACAAGCGGTATCTTTGAAACTGCACAGCCAGATGCTAAGTATGTGTCAACGTTTTTTGAAATTATCGCAGCCGGCGCAGTGTTAAGCTTTCTTGTTTGATATATTATGTAAGGCGCTACGGTGCTGCCTATAGTTCCAGGTATGGCAAGAACCTTGCCGGGGATTGACAGAACGACACCCTCAACCTTCAGCTCCCCGCTTGAAGGGTTAAGCATTCCAAGAAATGACACAGGGGTCCTTATGCACAAAAGCTGTCCTGTGGCCTCCCCATCCACTATTGCCCTGCCCTTTAAGATTTGCTTGCTCATGCCTGATCCCTCTCAGGTATTTTTGCAAGCTCAAACCTTTCCCTATCAATTGTCAAGGGAGCTGTCGCGTCTATCCCCAGCTTGTCCGTTAACAGCCTTTTCTGATCGCTGGATGGGTCTAGGCTTGACCCCTTTGCGTTTCTAATTACGAGAAGTCCCCTTGACGCTTGAAACCTGGTGGCCAGCGCATACTCGACCTGCACAGGGTCCTCAGGATTTATGTCATCATCTACGACTATTGCCATCTTAAGGGAAGGATGGGCTGCAAAGGCGGCCAGAATTGCGTTTACGGGTTCCCCTTCCAGCCGCTTCTTTATCTGTATTACCGCATGAAGCCAGTTAGCCCCCCCTTCGCTAAGGTAAACCCTTATAGTCGACGGGACTATGTCCTTAACCTGCTTGTTTAGTTTTGCCTCAACGGGAAACCCCATAAGTATCCTGTGCTCTCTGTGGCCTGGCAGTATGTCCCAGTATATTGGGTCATCTACAGAGTATATCCCCTTAACCTTCATCACAGGCTGTAACCTCACAAAATCATAGTTACCAAGCATTTCCGCCATTGCGTCCTCTCCCTGTTCAGAAAGGCTCACCGTGGCCTCGATTATGTACTCGGCCTCAGGCACTGGCAGCCTGAACTTTGGGCTTTCAAATGTCCTTAGCCTTCCACCAAGGGATGCGTTTGCAAGATCCAGCTCAAAGGTTTTTAGCGGGGCCTGATATGCGGCATAAAGCTCCACAAGCGGGTGAACGCCTACCGCGATGGCTATTGGCATTTCGGCGCCAGCCCTTTTCCATTCTTGGTAAATCGAGTAAAGATGTCTTCCCTCAACCATCCTTATTACGCCGCTGTCGCCTGACAGCTTTCTTATTCTGTGGACAGATGCGTTATAAAACTGACCGGTAGGATCTTTGGCAACAACTACGCCTGAAGTTATGTATGGCCCCATATCCTTTTCATAATGATGGACTATTGGAAGCTGGTCAAGCGAGCTTAGCTCTCTGTATCCTCCGGGCATGCCTTCCAGCCTAACAGCCAAAGGCGTGGATGCGTATTTTAAAAATTTTTCATAAATGTCGCCACCACCAAGTGCAAGCGAAAGCTCTGCTCTGCTGTAAACAATGTTTGAAACAATGAGCGAGCCGTTCTCCTTACACCTTGTCATCATCGGGCCTCCGGAATCCCTTTCAAGCTTTGCAGCTTCAAACGTGCAAGATGCCTTTTCATACTTCCTGATGCTTTCGCTTTTTTCTAGCTCACTAATAAAGGACCTAAGCGACATGCTAGCTAGCTATGGCTATCCACATATTTATACAATATGACCAAAAACCTTCCAGCCTAGTTCAATCTCCATAAATTCATAGCGCGGGCGTTTTAGGCGGCAACATGATCAGCCTTTAATGGTCTTGCGGAACAAGCACCGTATAGGGGCCAACGAGAAGAGAACCCTCTGAGGCGCTTAGCGCAAGGCCAAGGACCTTTTCACCTATGCTTATTCCCTTGACCTTTTCGCCATGTTGCTGTGGTACAACAAGCTTGGATTCCGCGGTGTCATCGCCTATAAGCATTTCATATCTTGAACCGTTTAGTTCAGGCTCGGAAAGAACAACAAACTCAACGTTTACTAGTCCTCTCCCAAGCTTTGAAAGCTTTGTTAACGTAGGCCCATGATGTTCTTCGTTCAGGCATTTTGACACCTCAACGTTTTGCCATGGGAATTCAACGCTTATTGAGCTTGGCAAGATGGCGTTTCCATTGCATGAGCCGGAAATCCTGATAGCCCTTATCCCACCGTACACGTCTTCCGCTATGGCATGTTCAGGGCCCTTCCATACTATGTAGAGCTTTGGAGGCTTCTGGGTAATATAAACTGCATCAAGCCCCACAAGCTCATCTCCAAACTCGGTTTTTCTGTGCTTAAGCGGTCCTATTACTGCTTCATAGCCTTCATGAACCTCATCCTGTGGTTCCCATAGAACAGCTCTAAAGCTTCCAAATGAGCATCTTAGGAAGAACGATATGCCCTTCCCTTCGCTTGAATCCTTTCTTTTATACGATATTGTCCTGAGCGGGCCTTCAATGCACCCGGCATAAACCCCAAGTTCAACAACATCCTCTGTGGAGAGCTGTAAGGGATCCTGCGGCTGGCCGGAGGCCCTTATGCCGCTGCTGTCCTTTAGGTGAACCTCAAACAGCCCGTCCCTGCCTGACCTTATAGATGCGCCCTTTATCCTGAGCAGCTCCAGGGGCCTTATGCTGGAGAACGGGTTGTCCTGTCCCCAGTAAACACCTCGAATTGCCCTTCCGCCGTAGGCCAGATAAAAGATCGTCCTACCTTCGTACTTCTTATGTCCAAGCAGATACCCTTCCACTGAAGCCCTGTTAAACGCTGCGCTTATTCTGCTAACAGGTATGTACTCGTTGTCCTCCTCAAGCCTTACCCCAAGATCGTTAAGCACAAGGTAAAGGGCCCCCAGATCAGTAAGGTACTTCGAACCAACCTGTCTTTTCTTATCGTTTATAAGCTCAACGATCTTCTCCCTTGTAAGGTCCGGCCTGGCGCTCAGGAGCCTTTCTATGACGCGATCAAGCTTGTTTTCATTGTTCATTTCTTTGTTCCTTTAGTTCATCTAGGTAGCGAAGAGCGTCAAGGGCAGCCTTGGCCCCTGAGCCTGCCGCCGTTACCGCCTGCCTGTAAACGTGGTCCGCTATATCGCCTGCGGCAAACACGCCCCTTATGCTTGTGCCGGTTTCCCCATAAAGCTTGATATAGCCCGCGTCTGTTAGCTCAATCTGACCCTTAACCAGCGAAGTGTTTGGCACATGCCCTATGTCGACAAATACGCCATCAACGTTAAGCGTGGTTTCTTCATTTGTTAGCTTGTTCCTTATCTTTACGCCATTAACCTTTTTATCGCCAAGTATTTCAACAACTTCACTGTTCCAGATGAACTTTATGTTCTGTCTACTAAATGCTCTTCTCTGCATCACCGCCTGCGCCCTTAGCTTGTCTCTTCTGTGTATCACGTAAACGTTTCTTGCTATGTTTGACATGTATATTGCATCCTCAACTGCGGTATCCCCTCCGCCAACTATGGCCACATCAGTTCCCTTAAAGAACATGCCGTCGCACACAGCGCAGTACGAAACCCCTTTCCCCTTGAACTTCTGCTCCGAAGGCAGCCCAAGCTCCCTTGCCGACGCGCCCATTGCAAGTATCACTGCGTCTGCAACGTACTTTATGTCCTCTACGTTTACCTCAAATGGTCTTGTAAGTAGGTTAATTCCGGTTGCGTCTTTATCTATTATTTTCACGCCAAGCCTTTCTGCCTGCGCCCTCATCCTTTTCATCAGCTCAGGGCCAAGTATTGGCTCAGGAAACCCAGGATAGTTTTCAACTTCTGTGGTCAGCATTAGCTGGCCGCCTGATGCATAGCCTGCTATTATTATTGCATCAGCCCCGCCTCTTACAGCGTAAATACCGGCAGTTAGGCCCGCAGGGCCGCTCCCAATTATTATTATTTCGTGCTTCTCAGCAGATCCCGACTCTGGCTTGAGTTCAATCTTAAACATACTTATATTGTCTACCCAAGCTATAATAAGCGTTTTTATTTTTGTTTAACCGAACGCATCAGATGGCCTGTGAAGGCTTGCTGGCTCGCATGCAAGCGCTGCGGCTTCATTAGGGTCAGCGGTGTAAACTATTGTAGAGGTTGACCTGGAATCGAGGGCTCCACCAAATGCATACCTGAGCCTGTCAGAAGGCATGCCGTACCCGTAAAGCACAACAACGGGCTTTCCCATTGCATAGGCCATCGCTATCTCTATTATGGTGCCTGAAGACCCTCCAAGGGCAACAAGGACGTCCGATGACCTTACCAGCATTACAGACCTCGCCCTGTACTCCATGCCGCTTTTTATCACGGTTAAAAGATCGCTTTCTGGAAGCGCAACGTCCTCCTTGTTTACAGGTAGCACGAGGACAGATCTTATGCCGTTCTCTATGGCCTCATCAACAACTACCTTCATAAGGCCCCAGTAGCCGCCAAGGACAAGCTTTGGTTGTCTGCACCTCACTGAAAGCTCCTTTACAAACGTCTTGGCCGCGCTTTCAAGCGACGCTGGATAGTCGCCGCTGTGAGCAGCTATGCCTATCTGCATGACCATGGTTATAGGTGGCTGTATTTAAAACCTGCCGCTTGGTATCCCTTGAGGACAACGCGCATTTACATACATGCGGGCAGAAAGCCTCGCCATTTATGGCGGGAATGAAGCCAGATGCAGCTAGGGCAAAACGCCCTTAAGCTCAGCAAGCAGCCCGGCGCCTATTAGAGGGGCATCATCCCCAAGCGAGCTTGGCTTTATAACAGGTGGCCTGTTTATCAGGTAGTCGCCTATGTATTTGCTTATTCCATTAATGAACTGTTCCCTGTTGCCCAGAAACACGCTACCTGAAAGAACTACGACTTCAGGATCATATGAATTTACAACGCTTGCTATTCCAGCCGCATTTATCCTCATGCACTCTTCAGTAAATGCAATTGCGCGAGGGTCTCCAAGGCGCGCAAGCTCAAATATATCCCTTGCATCATGAACGTTTACACCGGCTTTTAACCTAAAATGTTCAACCATGTTCTTCCCTCCGCAAAGAGCCTCCCAGTGTCCCAGCCCTCCACATCCGCACCGAATGTCCCCTGAGTAGCTCAGGACCAGATGACCAACTTCATGCGCGTTGCCGTCCTTCCCAAGAATCACATGCCCATCAACCATGACGCCGGCTCCTATGCCTGTGCTAAATGTTATATACACGACATTTTTTGAGCTTCCTGCGTCACCCTTTAATATAGTTGCCAGAAGCCCTGCGACGCAGTCGTTTTGCATGTAAACCCTTATCCCTGATAGCGCTTCAACTTCATTCCTCAAATAAAGCTTAACGTTGCCCAGGTTAGGAGGCCTGATCCAGCCATCCTTAAGGCTTAAGGGGCCTGCCGTAGCTATTCCTATGGCCTCCGCTTTTAGCTCCTTCCCTGCAGAAGCTATAATTTCTGGCACGCTTTCTAAGCCTATTTCACTCAACCTATAGACGCTCTTGCCAAGCGGCGCGCCTGAAAACGGGGATACCCTAAGCCATGTAGCGCCAAGGTCAACCGCAAGAACGGTCATTCAGCTCACTGCGTCTACAAATTCAGCTATTATCGGCGCCAGGTCGATGGTTATTGTGTTATCCCATTTTATTGCATTTGTTGTTATTACGGTGGCCATGGAGCTTATGCGCCCCGGATAGCTGTTAAAGAATGTTGAAAAAATGTACACGTCATAGCCCCTTTCGCTGTACGCTGAGACCACCGGGATAAAGTCGTCAGGCCTGTCAACGTAGTTATCTATTATAAGGACAGCGCGGTCGCTCTTTCCTATGGCGCTTTCTATAACCCGCGCCTGCGTTGTAAGCTCCTCGTTAAACGTTATGACTTTGGCTCCGACGTTTAATTCTTTCATGCGCTTCGTAAGCAAAGGAAGTGCTGATAGGTTGACCGATGGCTTGGCTGTGGCTCCAAGCTTTGAAATAGGCGTTAGGTCAAAGAATATTATCCTGCCAACCTCATCTATTGGGCTAAGCGCCTTCATAAAGCTCATGAGATCGCCATCTCTCTGGTATGGGGCAGGAAGCAGAAGAAGGGCTTCAACATAGCCAGTGGTTGAAAGCTCATCTATTGTATCCAATAGATCCTTTCTTTCCCTTTTGCCCCTTTCCCTAAAGCTCCACAGCAGTATGTATTTATCTAGGCCTGGGTTTGCCCCAGCCTGATAAGCCGGCGTTTCAGATATCCTTGACAGCGACTGCGCCAGATCGCTAAGGCGTTCGTCGTAAATTATGCTGTAGCCTTTCATTTTCCCTGCTTTTCTTCCTCTGGCGCTTCAACAGGCTTTGGAGCAGGGGTGGTCATAAGGGTGAAACCTATCCATGCAAGTATTCCAAGCAACACGACAACTGCTATTAGGGCGGTTATTTCAAGGACTATAATTGGATAGTTCAAAAGAAAGTAAGCGTACGCTATTATCACCGCAATGCTCAGGACCATAATGATGGCGCCTAATGCCTGATCCCAGCTCATGCTACTCTATCTGGTAATAACGATTTAAAAAGCGTTTTGCTTGACACGTCAATTCTACAGCATGCGCTGGCTTTTTGAACACACTGCGGCGGCGTCCGCAAAATGAGGCCCTAATCGTTTTCCACTTCTATAAGGCCTTTTATCTCCCTTACTCTGCCCAGGTAAAAGCCTTCTAGGGTTATCACGGCCAGATCCGAGTACCTTATGTTAAAGAACGGCACCTTTTCGCCAGGGCTCCAAAGCGAATGGCCAGGAAGCAGGTCATTAAATGGTGGGGCCAGGATCAGCTTTTTCCCATTTTCAGCGTTGCCAACAAGCCATACCGGTATCTTTTCCCTCTCGTATTTGATAAAAAGGTGAAGATGAGCCATTATAACTATATCCGCAGAGGCCACTTCCTTTGAGGGCCTTGCGTGCCCGTGAAGAAGCCCCAGCTTAAGTCCGTCCTCTTCAATTAAGATGCCATCGGGCAAGGCAAATCTGGCATAGTCCCTTACAACGCCTTCCAAGCCCCCGTCATGATTTCCTGGCACAACTGTGATTTTGAACATAAGTGAGGCCTCCCTGAAGAATTCAATGAGTTCCTTTGCCTCAGCTATCCCTGGATATCCTACGCTCTGCTTAACATCTCCAAGTATTATAAGCTCGTCCGCTCTTGTTCTTTCCTTAAGCTCAGTTATGAGCCTTATATACCTTTTAACCTGTGATGGAAGATACATGCCCTTTTCAGACACTGATATTTCATAGCCTATGTGGAGGTCCCCTATGACAGCTCTCCTTCCTATAGCAAGAGCCGGCAGGCCCTCGATTATCCTAACCGGCGATGGAATAATTTCATTCACTTTTAAGCGATCCTATAACGAGAGGAGCAACTTCATTAAACGTAAACGAAACAAGGTCGTCCAGGCTTCCCTTGGAGAACATTGTAACAACGCAGTTCCGCGTTATTCCTATTATCTGGCCTATGCTTTTTGCCTTTACAACTATGTACCAGAGAAGCCCGTGCTTCCTGTACTCCTTAAATATGTCAGTCTGCGACAGAGAGTCGCCGTAAAGTGCAAGCACGTTTACGTTTGGTATATCAACCTGATCAAAGTAGGCAACCCTGGTATCTTCAAGGTTTCTTTCATAGTAATCAAGGAAAACCTTTGGGTCTATTCTGGCTTCAACCACATAACCTGGTCTTATAAAGGCGGCCTTGCTGATTTCGTTCGCCATGTTGTTTGCTATTGGTTTCTTTGCGGCTATGAACAAAAGCTTCTGGCCCTCAATGAGCTTTATTACAAACGGTATGCTTAACGTGTTGACGGTAGGCTTTCTTCCCTCTCTTGTTGAAAGATACATTATCCTGTCCCAGTAAATTGTCCCGTGCATCTCGTTTTCTGCCAGGGAATCAACCCTGAACTCCGTGATCAGGTTAAGGCCAGTTTCCTGGTCCTGCGCCTCAACCTTCGCGCCTGATAGCTTTCCGGCTATGTCGTTAAGCTCAAGCTCCGACGTTATCCTGAAAAGCTTTCCTGCCAGCAATTTACGAATAAATGTTGTATGACGGCTTAACCTGTTGCTGTTCCATTGATTCCTTTGCAAGCTCCGCCTCTATCTTTTCGGCTCCCTTTATCAAAGGCTCCACATCAACGCCAAAGCCATAATACTGTGAAAGCACCTGAACCGCTACAGCCGCGGCCCTGGGATCAACCCTTTCAGGTGAAGCATAAACCAAAAGCGCAACCGCGGGGAAGCCCTTTATTTCAAAGTAATTAAGCAGTATAGCAACCGGGCCAACTATTATGTGCTCATCTTCAAGCGGCTTCGCGCCCTTTAACGGTTCCCTCGGCACATACGTAGACGTTGCGGCTATTCTGTAAAGTGAATCGTCCATCTTCAGCGATGAATCAAGCCCGCCTATCAGAAACGCTTCCTTGGCGCCCCTTTTGATTATGTTGTCGGCAAAGCTACGGTAAAACCTAAGCTCCTGATCCTTTTGTATGGGTACATCAACCTTAAATATGGCAACGTCGCCATGAGTGTAAATTTCATACGGCGTGCTTATCCTGCCAGAGATAAGCGTTGTGACCGGCGCGGATCCGTCAAAGTCAACTATGCAGCATCTTTCAGCTTGCAGCTTTTGTGTGAGATACTTGATGCTCCAGTATCCAGTTGCACCTATTCCGTGAAAGCCGCTAACCACAGACTTTCCCTTTAAGCTGACGTTTCTCGGATAAAAGCTAACATAGCTTTGCAACCTTAAAGCCACCTAAACATGATTGACGTGGCCATCTTTAAGGTTTCTGGTCTTTTAGCTATTAACCGTGCTGAGTCGCTTACCTGGGCTTACTTCAGTTTTATCTTGTATCTCAACGCATATCACTGGTCAAAGTTCACGTTTGCAGCCTGCTCAGATCTTTCCTTTACCAGCTCTATTACCTTTAAAAAGTAAACCTGAGTCACAAACGGCATCCTGGGCATTACCGATTCAACAGCTTCAAAGAAATACTTGAGAGCTCTCTTTGAAACCACTATTTCGAACTTCATGGGCAAAAGCGGATTTTGTTTGACCTGCAGCTTTTCCCTGAACTCTTCGGGTGCTCTTTTTCTGAACTCTTCAATAATTATGTTGTACCACTCTGAAAGCGCGTCTGGGGCCAGCTCCTCCTTCTGCTCCATTATAGCGTAAACAAGCCTCTTTATCAGCTCCTCCTCTTCGCTCATTGCGGTAACTGTTCATCATAAGCTAAAAGGTGCCTTGGCTTAATTTTTTTGATATGCTGTCTAAATTATGTGAACACTGCAGTCAAACACAAACAGGCCATGCTCCACGACCCCCGGGATTTCCTTTAAGCGTTTTGAAGTCTGAAGCAAATCCTCTTCTGCGGAATAGCCAACGTCAAAGATATAATTGCCGTTTTCGGTTATGAACGGGTAGCCCTTTTGGTCAACCCTGAGCTCCGGCCTAAGGCCCATTTTTCGTGCGCTTTCAACGAACAGCCCGTACGCAAATGGCATAACCTCTACGGGTAGGGGCCTTGTGAGGGCTTTAACCATTTTATCCCTTGAGACGAAAACATGTATTTCCCTTGAGATTGACCAAAGTATCTTTTCCCTTGTAAGCGCTCCCCCTCCTCCCTTTATTATCATCCCGTTTTTCGCAACCTGATCAGCCCCGTCGACCGTTATGTCTGCGTGGACAAGGGGCTCAACCATGGTAAAGTAATCCTGTAGCAGCAGCTTTATCTGGGACGAGCTCGGGATTCCCATCGGCTTTATCCCGCTCTTTTTAAACTCGCCGCCTATATCCTTTAGCACGGTGTACGCTGTCGAGCCGCTTCCAAGCCCGAAGACAGGCGTTGCTTTTGACGACAGGACGCTTTTGACAAACTCGGAAACATCCCCGCTCATAAGTTAAATTAGCTGTGGGTAGCCTATAACTGTTTAACTTCTGTTAGCTCTGTTGATTCAAGAACTGCAGCCACCTGGCCTTCAGTCAGGTTTAACTTGTGCAGTATTGTGTACCTCTCAGGCCTAAGGGAAGGGGCCATAAGTATTGCCCTTATAGCCTGCCCCTTTTCAATGCCTATTTCATCAAAGCTAAGTGGCAACTTAGCCTCTTCCATCTTGCGCTTTATGAACCGCCAATTAATGCCATACAGGTAAGAGATAAAGACAGTCGCAAGGGCGACCTTTTCCCCGTGAGTCCCCCTTCCAGGCGCGATTATATCAAGAGCATGGGATATGAGGTGCTCGCTCCCGCTTAATGGCCTGCTGCTCCCAGCTATCCCACCAGCAACGCCAGCGCTTATCAGAGCTTCCGCAAGAGCCCTTATGGCGTCCTTTTTTCTTTCGCCTATGCCCTTTGCGTTTGCTATGGCATGCTTGAAGCTTTCAAGCGCAAGCCTTGAAGCGTACTCTCCATAGTATTCATTTTTCTCCTTCCAGGCAAGCCTCCAATCCCTTATTGAGGTAACCTTTCCTATCAGGTCACCAAGTCCACTGTTTATGTACCTGAGCTCTGATTTTACTATGAGGTCTATATCAACAAGAACCCCTTGAGGCGGCCTGACCTTCACCGAATAGGGATGCGGCCCGCCCCTGAGAGACGAAAACGGGCTGGAAATGCCGTCGTTTGAAGTGCTTGTCGGCACACTTATCACATGCTTTGAAAGTTCATTTCCTACGTACTTTGCCACATCTATGACCTTTCCTCCTCCTATTCCTATTATTATGTCAAACCTGTGCCCGACTTCATTTAGCATCCTCCTAGCCTCTTCATAAGTGGCATCGTTAACTATGAAAATTTCACGATTTAGCCACGAAGTCGACCTTTCTATTTCATTCTTGAAAAGATCAACGACACGCGGCCCCGCAAGTATGGCCGCCGATCTTGCCCCGCCAGCTAAGAGCTCCATGGTCTCAACAGTAAGCGTTCCATCCCCTATGACCACCTGCTGCGGGAGCTCCATTATATGCGTCATGCAATGCCACCCATGAAGTCCATCAGCCTTTCCTTGCTTTTGATGAACTGGTCAACAAAGCTTATTTTGTGGTCCATCTTGATAAACCTTCCACCTACCACGACGTCTTTAACAAGAAACCTGTTTGCCTGGTATACAAGCCCAGGCAACTCAAGGTATGGCATGGCCAAATCAAGGTCAACCGTAAAAAAGTCAGCAAGGGCGCCTTCCTTTATCTCCCCTCCGTTCAGGTTAAGCGCCCTGTATCCGTTCCTGGATGCCATAAAAAGCGCCTCACTGGCATCCAGCCGCAATCGCTTAGCAAACCCCCTGTTAAGGTATATCAGTGCCCTTATCTGGTCAAGCATATCCAGCGTGTCAGAGCTTCCTGCCCCATCTGTGCCAACGCTTACGTTAACCCCGTTTAAAGCCATCTCTGAAACAGGCGCTATTCCTGAGTAAAGCCTTGCGTTTGAAATTGGGCAGGATGAAACAAAAACGTTTTCCCTTTTAATGTCATTTATGTACCTGCCAGCATAAACTGCATGGGCGAGTATTAGCCTTTGCTTATCCATGAGCCCGGAAAGACGCAGCGCATCAACCGGCCCCATTCCAAGGTTTTTTATGATCTCTGCTTCTTCATCTTCTGTTTCTAGAAAATGCATCTGAAACATGCCGTAGTCTATCCTCCCAAGTTCCATAAGCATGTCAAGCGTGTTTGAATAAAGCGAATGGGGGGAAAGAAAAAGCCCAACTCCTGATTCACTCAGCTTTTTTTCATAGTCCTTGATGAGCTTAACCCTCCTCCAGCTTTCCTCCTTCATGTATTCAACCTTATCCATAAACGCAAGGCCTGCAAATGCCCTTACAGGCATGCCTGTTACAGAAAGCGCTTCGACGAAGGGCCATACATCGTAAAAGTCAAGCACGGCCGTTACCCCTGATGACACCATTTCATAAAGCCCAACTATGTTGGCATAAAAAAGAACTTCTTGCCTGAGCCTTGCCTCTATTTCCCACACTTTGTTAAGCCATTCCCTGAGCCTTGCCCCATCTCTTATCCCCCTGAGAACTGACATGGCCACGTGCGAGTGGGTGTTAGCGAAGCCTGGGATCATCAGGGAGTTCCCCAGATCATACAGCTCGTTCGTGTATTCCTTTGCGTTTTCCTTTTTAACTACACCTTTTATTTTATCACCTTCAACAAGCACGGCCCTGTCAGAAAGCGCTGTTGAAAAATCGCTGCTTAGAATGGCCCTAGCATAAAAGGCCTTCATGCCTTTGAGTACGTCTCCACATATTTAACCTGAGTGATGCCGTCCACTATGCCCAGTATGTCATCCGCAGCGGCCCTCTTTATGTACTGAAGCCCTTCAGCCAGAAACGCTTCTGGCGGGATTTCTATTGTGGCTACTCCTCCATCAACTGTTACCTTTATGTTTTCAATGTCAAGCCTTCTCTGAAACAGAAGAGTTACCTTTTCAACGGGCTCGGTTATCTCCTTTACAACTTCAACTTCATAAACCAATGTTTTGCCGGCCAGCCTGTCATTAAAATCTATCATTACCCTGCCGCTGTTGACAGCAAGCACCGTCCCAACCTGGCCATCAACCTCTACGATTGCGCCTTCCTTAACGTCCTTTGCTTTATCACCGAACCTTCTTAGCGGAACTGTCCTTACCTTTGACTTGTCCCATGCTCCAAATGCCTTATCAGGGGAAAGCTCAACGGTAAGCTTCTGGCCTGGCTGCGCGCCAATAAGCGCCTGCTCTAGGTCCTTAAAGATCCACCCCTTTCCAAGGGCAACAAGCCTTGGTTTGTACTTGCGGCCCTCTTCGTATATCTTTGCCTCCTTTGCAACGCTCTCGTATGTTGTATCCACAACTTCGCCCGTTTCCTTAACCCTCGTCGTGTAATTTATTAACACCAAGCTGTTCTCCTGCAAGCTACTTCACTTCTAACTGCTTTAGTTCCGCAGAAGCTATATTTATGGCTTCTTCTACATTAGCGTTTACGCCCAGCTTCCTGAGAGAGAAGCCGACCGCGGCTATGGTTGGAAGTATCCTTGACTTTTCTATAACGCCCATGTTCCCTATTCTGAATATCTTGCCCTTCAGCTCCCCAAAACCTCCTGTTATCACCGTGTTGTATTCTTCATCCATAGTCTGTCTGAACTTCATGTCGTCCACGCCCTGCGGGTACTTGATTGAAATAACCACGTTTGACCTGTATTGCTCCACCACAAATGGTTCAAGCCCCATCGCTTCAAATGCCTTATAATACGCAGACGCGCCCACCCTGTGCCTTCTTATATTTTCATCTATACCAATTTTGGCTATCCTTTCAAGCGCTACATCAAGCGCATAAAACAGCGGTATCGCAGGGGTAAACGGCGTTTCAAATTTTGAGAGGAAGTCCACGTAGTTTGCGTAGCTGAAATAAGTCGAGTAAGGCGGATCCTTTTTTGCAAGCTCAACTATCCTGTCGCTTACCCCAACCAGCGCAAGCCCAGGCGGTGTCATGAGACACTTCTGGCTTCCGGCCACCACGACATCTGCCTTCCAGTCGTCCATGGGAAGCTCATCGCCCCCAAAGACAGAAATTGCGTCTATCACATAATAAAGTCCATACCTTTCCGCAAGCTCTCCAAGCTCCTTTGCGTGCCTGTATGTTGTTCCAGGTGACGTGTCGTTATAAACAAGAAATATGGCCTTTGCGTCCCTGTGCTCCTTTATAGCTCCTTCTATCTGGTCAACGGCTGGCGCGGTGCCAAGCTGGGCATTTACCCTTATGGCCCTTCCCCTGGCCTGGTCTATTTGATTAGCAAGCCTCCAACTGAACTCCCCGAAAACCGGCACTATGGCCTTATCGCCAGGCCTTATTACGTTCATTACAGCGGATTCAGCGCCTCCGGTGCCAGAAGAGCTAAGAACAAGAACGTTATACTTGGTTTTGAAGATTGCCTTTGCCTTGTTCTCTATGCTCTTCATAAGCTCATGAAATTCCGCACCTCTGTGGTTTATTATGGGCTTGCTCATTGCCAAAAGAACGTCATCGGGCACATCAACTGGGCCCGGCAGCAGAACGTTCTTTCTCTTAATCTCCACCAATTCGCATCAGTAGGCTTTTAGGGACACCGTTAATAAACTTTTATAGGACAGGCTTAAACTGTGAACTCAAGCTCAAGCACGTTCAGGCTTTTCCCTGACTGATCAGGCAGTATTGCCGTGCCCTTGAACTGATTTCCAAATATAAGCGCAACGAGAAGCTCATTAACCCTGAGCTCGCTTTGGAACGATCCAAGATAAACTTCTTCGCTGGCCGAAAAGGCCCTTACAAGCTGGTTGATGATGTCTGAAAGCGTAGAAGGATCAACTTCCTTTGAGCAATAGATGTCTGCGTGTTCTTCGTGAGCTTCGTACTGCGCTTCACATATCTTAGAGCTATCCTCGGCCAGCCTTTTAACCGCGTCCTCAATAACCACACCCTCTGAAGCAGGAAAGATCTCAGCCATGAAGTTAACCGTTATTGCGTTGTTGTCCGCAAGACGCTGCGCCTCTTTGTCAAGTTTAACCCAATCCGAAGCTGAAACTTTAAACATTCGCGTTATACTTCCTGCACATCAATTTAAGCGTTGCCAGCAAAACAGCAAGCTATACAAGCCATCCGCCATCGACAACTACACCTGTTGCATTTATGTAGCTTGCCCTTCTGCTTGCCAGAAACGCTATCACTTCTCCAACCTCCTCAGGCCTGCCAACCCTTTTGAGCATTACCTGCCTCTCAGCCCATCCCTTTATGTCCGGCGTGCCGGCTTTAACGTGATAAGGTGTGTCTATAAGCCCTGGCAGAACAGCTATGGCCCTTATGCCGTACTTCCCCAGGTCCTTTGCTATGGCCCGTGTAAACGTCAAAAGCCCGCCCTTTGCCGACGCATAAGCAAAGGCGCCTGCGCCTCCTCCATATATTGCGGCTATAGATGCAACGTTTATTATAGATTTTTCACCTTCAGTAGCCTTAATTATAGGTATAAACTCCTTCGTCACAATGTACGCAGAAGTAAGGTTCAACCTTATCAAAGATTCCCAGTACTTGATGTCGGATTCCTCAACGCTTTTCCTTGCAAAAAGGCCGCCAGCGTTATTTATCAGCGCATTAACGCCCCCAAGAAGGCGTTTTGATTCCTCGGCCAGCCTCCTTACGTCTTCGAATTGTGTAACATCAGCCTTTATAGCATACGCCTTTACGCCGTAACTCCTGGCGATCTCAACCGTTTTTAGCGCTTCAGATTCGCTTTCCCTGTAATTGACTATCACGTCCGCTCCTTCTCTGGCCATCACAACTGCCGTTGCCCTGCCTATTCCAGTTGCGGCGCCGGTTATAACCGCCTTAATCCCATTAAGTTCACCGTTCATAAGGAAAGCTTCGTTCTGAAGTATTAAAACATTTAGACAAAGTCCTGTTATTTAGGATTTTAAGATATGCTTAAATGCAGTGCGACTTTTAGCATTATAAAGCTGTTTAAAATTGCAGATAAAGATCTTAGGTGGTGGCGGAGGAATAGGAAACTCGGCCGTGCTCGTCAGGGATGGGCCCACGTCTGTTCTAATGGACTATGGCGTGAGCCCTGGCAAAACCTTAGTTCATCCCATGCATGTAAGGCCACGTGATGTAACCGCATTTATAACGACTCACGCGCACCTCGATCACGTTGGGTACGCGCCTTACCTTTATATAGACGGCTCTATGCCTCACTATGCAACAAAGCCAACCATAGAGCTTGCTGAGGTTCTTCTTAATGACCTTCTTAAGATAAACGGTGATAGGCTGCCGTTTGGCGAAGAAGAAGTTAAGAGGTTCATTAAGCACAGCGTGCACGTTAAGTACAATGAAGAGTTTAGCATAGATGGGGTAAAGGCTGAACTGTTAAACGCTGGCCATATACCCGGGAGCGCGATGGTCTACCTCAAAGGAAGTAAAAGGGTGATCTACACCGGGGACATAAATCACATACCTACAAGGCTGCTTGAACCAGCAAGCTATGACTTGCCTGAAGCTGATGTCATAGTGTCTGAATGCACGTATGCCCTTCAGGATCACAGGAAGAGGATAGAGGAGGAGACCAGGCTTGTTGACTTTTCAAGGGAAATAACTGATGGAGGAGGAGCGGTTCTTATACCATCATTTGCCGTTGGAAGGGCTCAAGAAGTTGCTGAAATATTTTATTCGCACAAGTTTGACAGGCGGGTTTACATGGATGGCATGGCTATTGCTGTAAATGAAATACTGCTGAACAACCAGGAATTCGTTAAGGATCCTGACGTTCTGGCACGCGCATTGGACTACGTCAGTTATATTGACAACTGGGCTGAAAGAAGAAGAGCCGTTAGGGAGCCTGCGGCCATAATATCGCCGGCTGGCATGCTGGTCGGAGGCGCTTCCGTCTTTTACAGCAGAAAGATTTCTGGAAATGAGAAAAACGGCATAGCCATAGTATCGTACCAGGTTGAAGGAACTCCTGGGAGGCAGCTTGAAGAGGAAAACTCCCTCCCATTTAACGGCGGTATGAAGGTAAAGGCAAGGACTGAAAAGTTTGAGCTTTCATCTCATTCAGGCAGAAGCCAGCTGCTTGAAATGTTTAAACGGGTAAGTGGATCGCCAAAGGTTATCTTGGTTCACGGTGAAAGGGAAAACTGCCAAGCCTTTGCCCTTGAACTTAACAACATGGGGCTCGATGCTGTTTGCGCGGATCTAGGTGGTGAATATGACCTTTAATAGAAAGCTGGTGATTGGGCTTTATGGCCTAAACGGGTTTTTCCCAAGAGATATAAAGCCATATGAGGCTGCGGCAACGTTGTTTAACATGTCCATTGAGCCGCATAAGGAGATTAACTATACCGCCGACCTTAAGCTAAGCATAGACGAGCTGATAAGCCAGCTGGGCAAGTTACAAAGGCCTACCTATAATGCGCTTTTTGTTGCTGACGAAAGGCTGAGGGACAAAAAGGGCCTGAACTCGTTTGGGCTAACTGACCCAAAGGCAAGGGTCATAGTCTTCAGCGAGGTTGCCTTGGGCTCTGGAATTAACGACGCGCCACAAGAAAGAATACTAAAGGAGGTGGCCCACCTAGTTGGCCACCTTTGGGGGCTGGGCCACTGTGATGACGCATCTTGCATAATGAGCTTCGCAAGAACTGTCGAGGAGGTTGATTTGAAGCTCCCAAGGCTGTGCAATGACCACAGCTCTCTCTTTAAACAGGCCTACAGGGCTTTCATTGGGGAAGGGTAGGCGCCTCCTTTAATAAAAAATTCTTATTTAGGAATATTTAACAACGCTTTTAAAACGAGAAAAAATCATATTTGCATGTCAAGGGATGACACAGATGCCATCCATGGTCATGAGTATTTTGATCCCCTGGGCGCTAACATCCCCCCAATTTATCTGAATAGCATGTTTGAACAGCGAGTCGAAGCAAAGAAGAGCGACAGGGGAGTGGACCTGAAGTATTCCAGGGAAGAAAACCCAACCGTAAGAGCCCTTGAAAGGGTTATTTCAAAGCTTCACATTTCTGAGGATTCGTTATGTTTCTCAAGCGGGATGGCCGCTATCTCAACCCTTTACATGTGGGGATTGAAAAGCGGAGACGAAGTGCTCACTACAATTGAGGCGTACGGCTCAACCATTAAGCTTGCTGAAGAGCTTGGAAAGCTTGGAATAAGGGTCAAAAAGGCCTATCCATCAGCTGAGGCCATATCATCAGCCATAGGCCCCAATACGAGGCTTATACTCTTTGAAGCGATGACAAATCCCACGCTCAAGGTTATAGATGTGCGTGCTGTTGTTGAGGCTGGCCGGGCAAAGGGAGCGCTGGTTGTGGTGGATAACACGTTTTTAAGCCCGGTGCTTTACAAGCCTATAAAGGACGGGGCTGACCTTGTAGTTGAAAGCACAACAAAGTACATTTCAGGACACAACGATCAGGTTGGTGGTCTTTTAGCCGGGCCAAGTCGCAGCATTCTTGAGCTGTGGGAGTGGAGAAGACTTCTTGGCAATATAATGAGCCCATTTAACGCATATATGACGTACAGGGGGTTAAAGACAATAGGGATAAGAATGAAAAGACATGAAGAAAACGCACTTAAGGTCGCTAAGTACCTTAAAGAAAGGCGCGAAGTCGTAGAGGTGCTTTATCCTGGGCTTCCTGACGATGAGCACCATGAGCTTGCCAGCAAGCAGTTCAGCGGCTATGGAGGGGTTGTATCATTCAAAATAAAAGGTGGAAGGGCTGAAGTTGAGGCTTTCCTAAAAGCTTTAAAGATGATAATGCCATCCCCAAGCCTTGGCGGAACTGAGAGCATTATTACATACCCTGTTGTGTCAGCTTCGTCAAGCATAAATGAAAATGATAGAAAGGCCGTTGGGATCACTGAAAACCTGCTCAGGCTTTCTGTAGGACTTGAGGATCCAGACGACATAATAGCAGACATTGAGAGAGGGTTTAAGGCTTTAAAGAGCTAGTCTGACGTGTACACCGCAAAGACGCCTTCTTCGCTAACCCTTTCAAGCCTTGCAAAGAACAGCCTTTCAAACTGCACCACGCTGTCGGGCCTTTCTTCAAGTATGTTTGCTTCGCAGATGCCATCCTTCGTGCTTCCATCGTCCATTAAAATTGAGGCCTTTATCGCCTGCCCTTCGGGCACCCAGTGAATGTGCGGAAGGCCCTTTGCCCTTGTCAGATCATTATCTGTGAACATGAGGATTCCATCCGCAAAGATAAAGTTACCAAGGCCTATGAGCCTGGCCTCCCTGCCTATGTTTTTGCCAAAGTCATCCTCCTCAATATAAACAAACGGGTTTTTTGAGCTTACTTCAAGCTTTCTTGTGCCCCTTTCCTTAAAGCTTGGATGCCTGGGAAGGCTCACGCTCATGTCCCCCGGAATGCCTTCCAGCCTCACCATTCTGGGCCTGAAAACAGCAAAATACCTGTTTGAGATAGGATCTATGAGCTTTCTGTTTATGGCCAACAAGTTCTTTGTGTCAACCACCGCGTCGTTGGTGTTTATTCCCATGGAAATTATCAGTGATGTTATTGCCTCAGGCCTTATCCCCCTTCTCCTTAACGCGGTGAGAGTCATCAGCCTCGGATCATCATAGCCGGTGAATCTGCCCTCCTTTATGCCTTTTTCTATTTCGGACTTGCTCAGGGCCCCCTCCATAAGCAAAAGCCTGCCATAGTGTATCGCGACCGGATAGCGCCAGCCAAATCCGTCATAAAGGTACTTCTGCCTTATCATGTTGACAAAGTGCTCCTGACCTCTTAGTATATGGGTTATTCCAAGCAGGTGATCATCTATTGCGGCGGCCCAATTATAAAGCGGCCATACCCTGTACCTCTTGCCAACTATTGGATGTGCGTGCTTTTCAGGGTCTATTATCCTGAACGCAGGCCAGTCTCTTACAGCTGGATTTGGGTGTGAAAGGTCAGTTTTAACCCTTAAAACGGCCTCACCTTCTTTATATTTTCCAGAAAGCATGGACTCCCACCTGCCTAGCTGCTTTTCTGGAGGCTCGCTTCTCTCAGGGCATGCAACGCCCTCCAGCACACGTTTTCTAAATGTTTCTCTGTCACATTCGGTTATGTAAGCTATCCCGGCCTCCAGCGCCTTTCTGGCGTATTCGTAGTAGATCTCCAGCCTTTCTGACTGCAAGTACTCCTCGTCCCAGTGTATTCCAAGCCATCGCAGGTCCTCCTTTATCATTTCGTAAAACTTTACGTCTGACCTCTTAAGCCTGGGATCCGTATCCTCAAATCGCAGAATAAACTTTCCCGAATACATCTTGGCGTATTCATATGAAAGAACCGCGGCCCTTGCTGACCCCAGATGAAGCACGCTGTTTGGGTTTGGGGCAAATCTAGTAACCACAGAGCCTGTAGTTGCATCAGGTAACGGCGGAAGCCCAAGCTGTTCCTTCCTCTTTTCCTCCTTGACCTCATATGCCTTAAGAGCATCTGGGCTCATTGAATTAACTTCATTGCAAACGCTTATTACAAGGCCAAGTATGTCCTTTGCCCTCGGCTTAAGATCGCTGTGGGATGCGAGCAGCTTGCCAAGAACAGACCCCGGATCAGCCCTGCCGTTGTGCTTTAAGGCGTTTTCTATTGCAAGCTCTTTTATCCTTTCCCTTAACTCAGCTTCTCCTGACAACTGTCTGCTCCACCATTTTGAGGAGCTCCCCTCTTTCAGGAGTATCAGGAAATGCCATGAGCGCCTCCCTTGCCTTGGCGGCGTGCGCGTTTATGATCTTTTTTATTTCAATGTCAACGCCAAGCCTTCTTATGTCGTTGACCACGCTTTCAACGAGCTCCTGCGAAGCAGGTTTTCCATAAACTTCTAGCATTCTCCTTTTCAGCCCTTCATCGGCCATCCTTAAGGCCACCTCTATCGGAAGCGTGCGCTTCCCCTCCCTCAGGTCAGAGCCGACAGGCTTTTTTGTAACAGATGAATCGCCAACCAGCCCAAGCAAGTCGTCCGTTATCTGAAAAATGTAGCCGTAATGCTTGCCAAACTCAAATGCCGCCTGTTCAAGGCCGTACGCGCCTGCTGCGTAAACGCCTATAAGCGCCGCCGCCTTAAAAAGGGAAGATGTCTTTTTTTCTATAAGCTCATAGTACCTAGCTTCGTCAAAGGCCTTGACGTTCTCCATATCAAGGTTTTGTCCCTCACTAAGCTCAACAAGGGCCCTAGTTAGCGCGTTTGCGGCCATGTAAAATTTGACCTTGTCGTTGATGAGGGGCCTAGACGAGGCCAGGGCCTCAAAGGCCTTTGCGAACAAAAGGTCGCCGGCAAGTATGGCAAGCCCTTCTCCGTAAACCCTGTGGACAGTTGGCACGCCCCTTCTGAAGTCGTCCTTGTCTATTATGTCATCGTGTATAAGCGTGAAGTTGTGCACCAGCTCTACCGATGCTGCAGCTGGCACAATATCTTCCGTATTGCCTCCAAGCGAGCCATATGTCAGGATCGTTATTGTTGGCCTTAGCCTCTTTCCTCCAGCGCCAACCATGTGCATTGCAGCCCTGTAAACATCAAGGTCAACACTCAGCAGCTCCTTCATGTAAGAGTTTACCTTTGATATTCCGTCTTCGACGTTAAGCATAGCCCACCTGCCTCGCCCATTCAGCTAAGGGGCCAGTCAGTATTCTTCTTTTTTCCTTAAGCTCCTTTGTTGTCCTCGCTCCTGTAAGAAAGAGCGCGGCGCGGTACTCTTCAATAACCCTGCTCAGGAGCTTGACCACGCCTTCTTCCCCGTCTTTCATGTATTCTTTCATAACTGGGAGCGCCATGGCTGAAACGTCGGCCCCAAGAGCTATGGACTTTGCAACGTGCAAGCCGTTTCTTATACCGCCTGAGGCTATTATTGGAAGTGATGAAACGCTTCTAACTTCGATTATGGACGCGGCTGTCGGGATTCCCCACTCCCCAAAAAGCTTTGAAAGCTCATACTTTGCGTCATTCCCAGATTTCTTTGCCCTAAGCCCCTCTATCTTTGCCCAGCTGGTGCCGCCAGCGCCGGCCACGTTTATTGCAGATACCCCTGCAAGCTGAAGCTTTACGGCCACTTCCCTTGATATCCCAGCCCCTACTTCTTTAACGATAATCGGCACGTTTAATGCCTTAACGACTTCCTTTATCCTTTCAAGCACTCCAGCAAACTCCGGTTCGCCCTCCGGTTGAACGAGCTCCTGAAGCGGATTTAAATGAATCACCAGCGCATTTGCCTTAATTATCTCTACAGCCTTCTTTACCTGATCAATCGAAAGCCCCTTCGCGAGCTGCGCCCCTCCTATGTTCCCCATAACAAATATGTCTGGCGCAACATCCCTTACTACTGCAAAGCTTTCTACTGCGTTTTCATCAAAAATGGCAACCCTTTCAGATCCAACGCCCATCCCGAGCCCGAGGCTCTTTGCCGCCGACGCAAACGCCCGGTTAGCCTCCTTGCCGTTTTCTGTTCCACCGGTCATGCAGTCTATTAACAGAGGAGCTGCAAGCTTAAACCCGAGGAATTCCGTTGAAGCGTCAACGTCTGAAAGCCTTATTTCAGGCAGTGCTTGGTGAATTAGATGAACATGCTCAAACCATGTGGTTGTCTGTTCAAATTCAATCTTTTCCTTCTTTACTACTGAAAGGTGTTCGTCCTTTCTGGCCTTTGTGCCCTTTTCCTCTTCTGACATCAGCCTATCACTACCGAACCTTTTATATCCTCGCCTTTAATAGCTTTAGCTATCTCTTGACTTCTTGGCGGCACAAAGTATGCGACAATGCCTTCTGAAGCAAGCTTTGATGCCACCATTAACTTGTATGCAATGCCCCCAGTTGCGTCGGATGAGCTCTTTTCTATCGCCTGAAGAACTTCTCCAAATTTTACCGTCCTTCCTCCTACAAATATCGGAATTTCCTTAACGCTAAAGCCGTTTGCCCCGCTTATGGATATTCTTCTTATGGTCTCTCCGTCTTCCCCTATTATGCCCTCTGTGTTTATTATGAAAATCGCCCTTTCTGCTTTAATAAGACCTGAGAGCTTAAGCGCTATTTCGTCCCCACCAATAACCCTCATGCCCTTACCCGGTTCAAATATTACGTCGCCATAGGTAAGCGGGTAAATGCCCATGCTGAACAGATCGCCAGCTACTCGCGCGCCGTCCACAATGTGCTGCGGCGACATGTAAAAAGTCCCTATGCCAACGTCAAGAAGCGCTTTTTGAACCTTAACGCTGAGCATGAGCATGGCCCTTCTTGTCCTTGAAGCTCCAATCACGTTTTTTGAATAGCTGAAAGCGTTAAGGCCATACTGAGCGGCAACCGGATGACCCCACGCTCCTCCTCCATGAATCAGGAAGGCCTGCTCGCCGGTTTCAGCTAAAGCCCTCCCCAGTTCCTTTACGTTTTCCTCATTAAAGGAGAACGGAACGCCCTTGTCCGATATTGCAGATCCGCCAAGCTTTATTATTGATGTCATCGCATTTAACTCTGCTTCCCTGTATAAAAACCGTTTAGCTCAAGTGCGCCAGCCACTCCTATCTCAGTTGCCCTTATGCTTATGCCGTTTACGCACCTTAATGGAAACGCTATAATGTATCCCCCTCCGCCGGCGCCAGTTATCTTCGCTGAAACGCCGTTCGTCTCCATCGTTGCTGCCAGCTGGTCTATCTTTGGAGTGCTAACGCCTATAATTCTTAACAGCGACTGGTTTGCACGAATAAGGTAGCGAAGCCTGATCCAGTCACCAGCCCGTATTGAGCTAAGCCCTTCAGTGGCCAGCTCGCTTGACAGCTCTAACATTGCCCTCGTATGAGGTGAATTCGCAATAAAATCAGACGCGGCCTTCACAAGATCCTTTGTGCTTCTTCTTTCCCCGGTGTCAACAAGCCCTACCCTTACGGGCCTCAGGTTAAACAGGCGGGGGCTTTCCCCTCTTTTGAAAAGCACATAATGACCATACAGAACCCCCCACACGTCTATGCCTGACGGATTCCCATGCACATGTCTTTCAAGCTCCATGACATCCGCAAACACCTGATCTGGTGCAGGACGCTTTCCCAGTAATGCGTATGAGGCGAGAACCAGAGCTGAGTGAAACGCAGCGGAAGATCCAAGCCCTGCCCCTGGAGGTATTTCGCTTTTAACATATATTTCTGCGCCTTCGCCTTCAAGTATTCGTTCAATCAAGCTTAAAACATAATCAGCCTTTACCTGTCTTCCGTTTGACTCGATGTATATCCCTTTTTTTGACTGCTGCGCCTTGGCATAAAGGTACATGTCAACTGATGAGACAAGAGCATAGCTCCCATGAACCACGAAGTGCTCCCCGAAGAGAATTGCCTTTGCTGGGACCTTAATTTCCACGCTCATCACTGCCTATAAAACCCTATGGATGCGTAACCAACAACAGAGCTGTTGTCGCCGGTTGAGTCACCGCTGTCGGCATGCTTAAGAAGCCTTATGCCTTTATATGAAAGAAGGGCGCTCATGTGCATAAGAACAGCAACAGGGCCGTAGCCGCACATTGTTATATCATATGTATATATTAGCCTGTAGAGCTCGTCTATGTTGCCCTTTGTTATGGCGTCTATTGCCATGGTGTCTTTCTTTAAGACCGAATCCTTGGGCTCGTAATGCGTCATGTCAGACGATGCCAGCACATAAAACTTCTTTTCTCTGTAAAGCCTGTAGAGCGCCTCCGCCACTTCAACAGCAACGCCCTTTTCCATAAGCATCATTGATATAGGAAGTATTTTGAAGTCCTTTTTAACAAACTGAAGAAACGGCACCTGAACCTCTATGCTGTGCTCCCTCCAGTGCGCTCCGTCATCTATGTCAACTATGGATGATGACCTTACAAGCCTGTGCAACAATTCAACGTCTATTTTTACGGTTCCAAGAGGCGTTTCCCATTCATCGCTTTGAGGGACCGCCACGCCACTGCCTATTCCGTAGTGATTTGGGCCAAGTATTACAAACGTCGAGCCTTCCTCAAGCCCTGATATTTCATAATACGCATGCGCCGCCACTGGCCCCGAGTATTCATACCCTGCATGTGGAACTACATATCCAAGGACGTCTGGAGCTGAGCCTGCAGGGGGTAACTTGCCGGGCCCAAGGTGACTTAAAAAAGCAGACCGTATCGAGCCTATTAAATCTTCCTTATCGGAGGGATAGAAAAGGCCTGCTACGGCTGGCCTTCTAACCCTCAATTTCCTGGTCTTTCTCTAGTTTTGTTTCGAAGTCATCAGGGGTGTATTTTGGTTGCTCCCCAGGCGATAGCATTCCAGCGTTTATCATATATGATCTAGCCAGAAGCCAGAATATCATCGCTAGAGACTTTCTGCCCCTGTTGTTGCCGGGTATTATCAGATCAACGAAGTTGCAGACGTTGTTTGTATCACATATAGCAATTATAGGTATGTTCATCCTTTTTGCCTCTTCAATCGCCTGCAAGTCTATTTGCGGGTCAACAACAAGCAGAACATCGGCGTCTCTGTGAAACGGGAGTGATGGATTTGTAAGTGTCCCGGGTATTATCCTTCCAAGTATATAACTTGCGCCGGTGAGCTCGCAGAACTTTTGTACAGGCGTGTAAGCGGCCTCCCTCGTCGTGTGCACAAGAACCTTCTTTGGATCAAACCTTGAAAGGAACTTGCCGGCTATCTCTATTCTAGAGACAACCTTGTTAAGGTCGAGTATGTTAAGGCCATCCTCCCTGGTTCTGTTTATAAACGGTTTCATGTGTTTTGTAGCTATCGTGGTGCCTATCCTTATTCCTGAGGACACGAGCTGATTTTCGGCCACCTCTGATGGCTTCTTCTCTCCCTCTCCTTCCTCTTCCTTTATCGGTTCTTTTCCTTCGTCTTCTTTGCTCATACAGTTGACCTCCACAACGAAACTTCCCGATGCTCTTCGTTTATCCTTGACAGCTCTATAAGCTTTGACATTCTTTCACCACCTATTACCCCACTTTTCATTAGCCCCGAGGAAAAGCCAACTGCAAGGTGCGCAAGGTAGCTGTCGCATGTGTCGCCGCTTCTGTGCGACGTAATAACTGTATAGCCAGCCTTCAGCGCTGTTTCGGCAAAAAGCCTTGCCATATACACCGTGCCGACCTGGTTAACTTTAAGTATTACTCCATTGCCAGCGCCTATCTTCACTCCTTTCTCAAGCCTCCTGTAGTTGGTAACAAATAGGTCATCGCCAACTATGAGGGAGCTCACGCTTTTTCTTAGCTCGGCGAACATTTCGAAGTCTTCTTCATTAAATGGGTCTTCAACGTATTTCAAATCATACTTCCTTATTATGTCCTCAACGAAGGCCAGCTGTTCATTTCTGTCAAATGACTTTCCTTCCCTTCTGTAAACGTATTTGCCGTTGCTGTAAAATGACGAAGATGCCATGTCTACGCCCATTATTATCCTGAACCCCAGCTCCTTTGAGACTGAATCTATTGCTGTCCTAACAAGCTCAAGCGCATCCCGGTTTGACAGGTTTGCGGCCCACGCACCCTCATCACCCTTTCCTCCTGCAAACGATGGGTCCTTCTTTTCTATAAGCCTGAGGACCTGCCTGTGAACCATTATGTTTGCCTGCACCGCATCAAGAACGCTTTTGGCGCCAACAGGCGATGAAAGGAACTCTTGGATGTCGGGGGCCCCTGGCCCAGCGTGCTTGCCGCCCCCAAGAACGTTGCCTAATGGGAATGGCATCTGAGGCCTGAGGCCTACCTTAGTAAACGCAGGGACGCCATCTGCCTTTGCTCCAGCAAAGAGCGCTGCGACTGAAACAGCGAATGCAGTTGCACCTCCAATTCTGCTGAAGCTATCTGAGCCATCTATTGCGACAAGCGCGTCATGAACCGCCTTTAAATCGCCTGCCTCGACGCCAATTATCTGATTGGTGTTAAAGCTTTCTATAGCAGCGTTGGCACCACCTTGCGGAAGGTGTACAACCTCATGCTTTCCCGTGCTAGCACCGGCGGGCGCGGTTGCGGTTGCTGAGAAGCCTCCGACCACTACTGTGGCTTCTACAGTCTCGTCTCCCCTTGAAGTAAAACTCTTCCTGAGCTTTACCTCGGTTATCTTCATTCAATACCTTCCTCCTTTTCCTCTCTTTCCCTGAGTTCTGTAACAGCCTCTGAATACGGAAGAAGCTTGTCAAGCACGGAGAACTGACTGAGTATCATCCTTCTGCAACAGTACCTTTTAACGCCAAGCCTATCAAGCGCATCCGCGGGGCTCACGCCCTTTTTAACAAGGGCGTTGAACTTTTCGTACTTATCACCAAGAAGTGCCCCACAGCTAAAACACCTTATAGGGTATAGCAATTCACAGGGTTGGAGCAACACATCATATATAAGCTTATCTATCCTTCAGCAAGCCGCGTCAATTCATAGCAAACTGATGTCTGTTGGGCTATGTTTCCATAAAACAAAACGGGCAAAGCCTTGTGCAAAGCACATAGGAGATGACGAAATCTGTTAAAACAGCCAAGCAAGCGTCAGGCCTTTTAAGCGAACAAAACGCTTTTATCTTATGGCTTTAAATTTTGCAAGATTGACCGAAATAAGGCTTAAGCGTGTATATGATGAAAAAAGCCCCGAAGATGGGCCATGGATACTTGTTGAGAGGCTCTGGCCACGGGGAGTAAGAAAGGAAAAGATAGACCACTGGGCAAGGGATCTTGCTCCAAGCAACGAACTGAGGGTCTGGTTCTCGCATGACCCGTCAAAATGGGAAGCATTTAGGGAGAGGTACATCGAAGAGCTAAAGGGGAAAAACATCGAAAGCCTGCTAAGCTACATTGATGAAAGGCGCACAGTTACGTTCGTATTTGCCGCATCAAACAGGGAGATGAACAGCGCAGTTGTGCTCAGGAACTTTATTATGACGCGACTCAAAAGTAAATAGAGTGCAATTAATGGCTCAGGCCATTGCCCTTAGATACCTATAGTAAATTATCAGCCTTTCCATAAAAGTTTCAAGAGCTAGCAGAAAAACCAGTATAAGGCCTATTTCAGGCAAGCCAAGAAGCAGAAACACAAAAAGAACCGCCAGCCTTACGCCGCGCTCGCCCAGTTCAATGCCCTTTGGCCTTTCACCACTTGATAAGCCCTCAGCCCTTGCTCTGGAATAACTTACCATTATTGAGACTCCAAACGTTACAAACGACAGCGCAAAAAGCCCAGAGCTTCCTATGCCTATTCCCAAGTATATGAACAGCTCCACCAGCCGGTCAAGGTTTGAGTCCAAAAACGCGCCTGCCTTTGTTACCTTATTTGAAACTCTTGCGACCGCGCCGTCTATTGCATCAAATGCGCCTGAAATAAGCAAAAGCAGGGCTCCCAGCTGATAGAGCCTGAGCATCAGCACGTATCCGCTTAAGGCCCCGAAAACTAGCCCGGACAGCGTAAATAGGTTTGGATATGGCAACAGGCGCGATATAGACGATGCCGCACGTTCAATATAAGGCTCAACTCTGTCCCGGAGCCCTTCAGGCACCATTCATCACCGAAAGTATGCTTAGGATTGAAAACGCCTTTGCTGCAGCTATTGAAGTTATTCCTGAATGATCAAGAAGGGGATTAACTTCAACAACGTCAAACCACCTTACTTTGCTTCCTCTAAGGCTTCTTAGCAGGTCAAACAGCTGTGAATAGCTTAGCCCTTCAGGTTCAGGGTTGGCCACGCCAGGCGCGCATGATGGGTCAAGGACGTCTGTGTCAATAGATACATATACGTCCCCACTTACAAGCTTGCTCAGGTTAACCCCAGGCGCCTCATCCCTATTTATCACCTTGACGCCAAACGAGCTAGCGGCCTCCAGCTCCTCTTCGACGTAGGCATGAGCGCCGACGTGCACTACCTTAAGCTTTCTTGATTCTAGAAGCCTTCTGAGCCATGTGGCGTGTGATACCTTTAGGCCATACAGGCTGTCCCTTAGGTCAAGGTGCGCATCAAAAACGACCAGCGTAACGTTGTGTTTTTCTGAAATTGCCTGCACGGAAGCAAGCGAAATAAGATGCTCACCGCCAATTAGGCCTACTGATTTCCCCATTTCAGCAAACTCGCTAACCACTCTTTTAACCCTCTCAAGCATAGCTCCTGCATCAGAGATGGGGGCCATGTTTCCCGCGTCGTATACCTTTATTCTTTCGGCATCGGCCATAAGCTTGTAGTCATATATTTCAATGTTCCAGTATGCCTGCCTTATGCTGTCAGGTCCAAACCTTGAGCCTGGCCTGTATGAAGTTGTCTGATCAAATGGAACGCCAAGAACGTAAAGCGGCGAGCTGCGGTCACCTGTGGATATCCGTGGAGCCTCCGACGTGTAAAGGTCAGCATAGCCCATGCGCCTTCCTATAAAAAAATCAAATAATAAAGCTTTATTAACAGTAATAAACAACTCATGCCCATGACCTTGCTTTTTGGCCACAGGGGAGCAAAAGGGCTTGCGCCCGAGAACACGCTTCCCGCGTTCCTGCTTGCAAAGGAGATAGGAGTTGACGGCGTTGAGCTTGACGTACATCTAAGTAAGGATAACGAAGTTATAGTCATGCATGACGACGCTGTTAACAGGACAACAAACGGAAGGGGGCGCGTTAGGGACATGACCCTTAATGAGATAAAGGCCCTTGACGCCGGTTCTTGGTTTGCTCAGAAGTGGAAAGGAACAAAGGTGCCCACCCTTGAGGAGGTCCTTGACGCGCTTGGAAATAAAATGCTTTACAAGATAGAGATCAAGCACAGCTCAAAAGTTTATCCGTCGATAGAAGAGAAGGTCCTTAACATTATTGCCAAAAAGGGCCTTAAAAACAAGGCACAGATAATATCGTTTGACTTTGATTCACTTAAAACGGTAAAGCAACTGGACAGCAAGGCGCAGGTTGGCATAATTATTGAGGGAAAGCCTGAATGGTTTTTCGATATAGCAAGAAAGCTTGACGCTGAATTCATACACGGGTTCTTTGGACTTGTAGATGAAGACGATGTGGCAGCCTGCCGGAAAGCTGGCATTAAGCTCGGCGTTTGGACTGTAAATGAATTGTCTGACATAGAAAGGTACTGCAAAATGGCCATAGATGACATAACAAGCGATTACCCAGACAGGCTAAGGCAGGTGTGCAAGGTTGGAGGCAAGGTTTAAGGACGCTATGGCCAGATGGGCCAGCTCTGTGGGTGTTCTCCTATCATCTTATGAAGGAAGGGTCCACGGGCTTACGGTAACCGGCTTTATGTCGCTCAGCGTTTCTCCCCCGTCTGTACTTGTTTCTATCTATGAAAAGTCAGGAGCCATAGATGTCATAAGAGGCTCAAAGAAATTTTCATTCACCGTGCTCAGAGAAGACCAAGAGGACGTATCGAGGGTGTTTGCAATGCCTGATCCAGAAAAACACAAAAGGGCTGACATAATTTACATGGACGGCGTGCCTTATCTCAGGGGCCTTGCGACTGTCTTTTGCAGGGTATCGTCTGAGGTGAAGCTTTATGACCATGTGCTTTTTGTGGGAGATGTGTACGATGTTATAACTGAAGATGGCATGCCTCTAATTTACTTTAATCGGGGCTACAGGTCTATCAGGCTTTAAATATTTGCGCGTTAAATTAAATTTAAATGTGGGCTCCTATTGTCGGCGGCAGTGAAGTTAAGACAGAGTACATTTCACATGTTGAAAATCCGTCCAGCGGGTCCTCCTTTGAAAGCGTCTTTGTTGATATTAAAGGCGATGTAACAAAGAGCGCAATAGACGAGGCGGAAGCCGCGTTTGAAAAGTTCTCAAAAACGCCATTAAGCCTTAGGGCCAAGATACTTATAAGTGCATCAGAGGCGCTTGAACAAAAGCTTGAGGACGCCGCCATTCTTCTTGCAATGGAGGGGGGAAAGCCGATAAAGGATGCAAGGGTTGAAGTTAAAAGAAGCGTTATGCTGTTTAGGGCAGCCGCTGAGGAAGCAAGGTTTATTCTTGAGGGGAAGGTTCACCGGGTTGATGCCTATGAATATCCCCCTGGCAATGAAGGACGCCTAGTGCTTGAGGTCAGGGAAGCAATAGGCACAGTGGGCGCTATATTGCCATTTAACTTCCCGTTTAACAGCTTCGCCCACAAAGTTGCTCCAAACATTGCCGTTGGGAATACGGTTGTTGTTAAGCCAGCTTCAGCTACACCGCTTTCATCGCTCTTTATCGCCAAGTTGCTTTACAGAGCTGGCCTTCCCCGAGGGGTGCTAAGCGTGATACCTGGACCGGCAAGCTCTGTGGGGGATGCCATAATTTCCTCAAAAAAGGTAAGCGGCATAACGTTTACCGGGTCAACTGGCGTTGGGATGAGCATTGCCTCCAGGGCTTATGATAAAAGGCTTATGCTGGAAATGGGCGGATCCGACCCTATGATAATGCTTGAAGACGCTGATTTATCAAAGGCTGTAAACGTGGCTGTCAGGGCCAGGTTTGAGCACGCAGGTCAGAACTGCAACGCCACAAAGAGGATTCTGGTTCATTCAAGCCTTTACGAACGGTTCTTAAGCGAATATGCTAAAGCGGTTTCAGGGCTTACTGTAGGGGATGCTTTAAGCGAAAAAACTGACGTTGGCCCGCTGATAAATGATGATGCAGTAGGCTTGATGGAGGCGTTTGTTAAGGATGCAGTTGAGCATGGAGCAAAAGTTCTCACAGGTGGAAGCAGGCTCAAAGGGCCAGGACATTTCTTTCAGCCAACAGTGCTTGCTGATGTGCCTCTTGATTCAGCAGTGATGAAGGAGGAGGTCTTTGGCCCCGTTGCACCAGTTGTCAAGTTTGAAAGCGATGAAGAAGCGCTTAGAATAGCAAACACAACAAAGTATGGGCTACAGGCCTCTGTGTTTACCGCGGATATCCGCAGGGCGTTAAGGCTTTCAAGGTATCTCCAGGTTGGAGGCGTGATAATAAACGACACAACTAGGCTAAGATGGGACTCCCTGCCTTTTGGAGGATTAAAAGCAAGCGGGCTTGGTGCAAGGGAGGGAGTCAGGTCAACTATTGAAACAATGAGCGAGCCCAAGCTGATTTCGGTTGGGCTTTAAACAAAAAATTATCTAAAGCATATAATAAGCCCTGCAATCAATAGCATATATGGAGCTGAACAAGGCGGAGGAAAAAATACTGGCCGGCGAATACGGCGAAGGCATGAGGCTGGCGATGGAGGTGCTTGTGGCCGTTGGCAGGGCCATGAACGCAACGGGCCTTATAGACATAACCTCGGCGCACATATCCGGCGTTAACTATTACAACATAGGGGATGCCGGGCTAGAGCTTATCAGCGACATCTCTAAAACGGCAAGGTTTTCAGTAAAGACCACAATTAATCCATGCGGGCCGTCAATATCAAGCGACGCCGACATTTTGTTTAACAAACACGACGTGGAAAAACAAAAGGAGATATATGAGGCGTTCAGAAGGATGGGCGCTGTTGGCGGCTGCAACTGCGTCCCTTATGAAGGCACAAACGCAGCAGGCCCAGGAGAACATGTAAGCTGGGCAGAAAGCAACGCTGTTGTATTTGGAAACTCGGTGTTAGGCGTTTACACGAACAGGGAAAGCGGCCTTAGCGCTCTTGCCGCGGCGGTTGTGGGCAAAACGCCGCTTTACGGGCTTCATGTAGAAGAAAACAGGCGGCCAAAGGCCTTTGTGAGGCTTGAATCAGCGCTCAAAGGGGAATCAGAATATGGCGCGCTTGGCCATTATATAGGAAAGAAGTTCAAGGAGACGGTAGGGATTATTGGGATAAGGCGCGCAACAAGGCTTGAGCTGAAGACGCTTTCGGCATCAATAGGCACATATGGCTCGCTTGGGATGTTCAAACTAGCAGAAATCCCTGAGAAAGGGGCTGAAGTAGTTGACATCAGCAAAGAAGAGCTTAAGGAATCACTCAGTTCAATTTCGAGCGATGTTAAGCCAGATGCGGTTTTCATTGGATGTCCATTCACCACTGCAGAGGAGATAACAGATATATTAAATTCCCTAAATGGAAAAAGGCCATCAATACCGGTTTATATATTCACGTACTCTGAAGCGTATGAGGATATCTCAAGAAAGTTTAACATAAAAAGCCTAAGGGAAAACAACGTTCACCTGATAAGGGATACCTGCCCCTCTCTTTCCAAGGTGCCTGAGATCATAGGAGCCAAGGCCGTGCTGACCGACAGCTCAAAGGCGAGCTTTTACCTTAAAGCTTCATCAGGCGTCAGAGTTGCAGTTATGGACAGAGAATCGGTCATCAGCAAGGCCTTAAGTGCTTAACAAGCTGTTTTATCATTTTTGACATGATGTGTTTATTTCTACCATTTAAAAAACAACGAAATGCCAGGGTGGATAAAGGTTTACACTGGCCCAATGTTCAGCAGAAAGACGGAGGAGCTCCTTGTTGAGCTACACAGGTTTCAGCTTGCAAGGAGGAATGTCGTGCTTTTCAAGCACTCAATTGACATAAGATATGAACGAGATCAGGCGGTGAGCCATGATGGAAGAAAGATGGACGCCATAAGCACTTCAGATCCAGCAGATCTGCTTGAAAAGGGGAAGGGGTTTGACGTCATAGGCATAGACGAAGCCCAGTTCTTTTCGATAAAAATAGTTGACGTAGTTGAAGAGCTGGCTGATATGGGGAAAAGGGTTGTTGTAGCCGGCCTTGACAAGGACTACTTGGGCAGGCCGTTCGGGCCCATGCCGCAGTTACTTGCAATAGCAGACGAAGTGGTTAAACTCCAAGCGGTGTGTACAGTATGTGGCGCGCCTGCCACGTTCAGTGTAAGAAAGGTTAGAGAGGTCAACGACCTGATAGTCGTTGGCGGAAGCGAGATCTATGAGCCCCGCTGCAGGGATCACCGGTTTTCTTAGATCCAGAGGACAGCTATCGAAGGCAAAACCGTAACGGCAAACATTGTTGCCCAGACAAGCCCCGGAAACTTGAACATTTCAAATGAAAATATTAACGGAATCCACATGCCAAATGCCATGTTCATGAAGTTAACTGATGAGAGAGCTACGGTTGCAAGGCCCTTGCCGGTCTTGTCTATTGCCACAGCATAAAGGCCTGAAAACACAAGCTCTGAAAAGAACCCTTCAATCAAAAGGCCTTCTATAAACGTGTATGAGGAATATAAAAGTAAAAGCCCCAAGCCGGTAAATAGAACCACGATCATAAGAAGCACCCTTTTTCGCTTCGTTCTATCAAAAACAAACGCAAAGAAGCCGCCTACGGCGCTTGCAGCTAGCATGATTGAGGTCGTCCATGAGCTAGTTATCACGCCTTCTCCAAGCCTTTCAAGGTAAGACGGCATTAAGGTTTGGGCCGCATAGTTTGCGCCCCAGAACCCAGCAGTTGAAACGCCGAGCAAAAGAGGCGCTATTACACCCCTGTTAAGCCTTACTTGTTCTGCTGGAATGTCAAGATGCCTTATTGATAGCGCGTCTACAGCGGCCAGTATAGACCCAAACACGCTGCCCAGCGCAACGGCCTCTCTCCAGCCAATAAGCTGATATGTGTAGCTATATGCCATTCCCATTACGGTGCCCAAGCTAAAAGCTGAATTGTAAATGCCCATCCATGCGCCAACCCTGTTTCCGCTTGCGTAAGCCAGTATATGTCCTGCGCTTGAAAAGAACAGTGCCGCGCCAATCCCAGCTATAACCCTGCTGACCAGTATCATAAAAAGAGATCCTGAAGCCGCAAAGAGAAGCCCGCTGGCTGAAAGAACGAAAAGCCCAATATAATATTCATGCTTAACTCCTATATAGTTTGAAAGCATTGACGACGGAATCTGAAACGATGCCGCCCCAACTACAAACGCCCAGCTTATTAGCCCTATATCCTGCCTTGAAAAGCCAAGGGCCATCTGAACTTCAAGATAAACTGGCGCTATATAAACCCAGTAAAAGCTGTAGACCGCCCTGCTGATCACAACCAAGATGCTTGTCGAGTTTAAGCCCATTGCCTATAACGCGTCAAGGCGTGTATTTTAGTATGATGCTGCACGCCCCGGGCGGCCGTTAAGCACGTAGTTGTCACTATGCTTTTGCCTTTAAAGTTCCCATAAGCCGCACGCTCGTCCTTTTTGACTTAATTATAAGGCTTATCCCCAGCTACCTTTTAGCTTATATGGCTTAATCGTTATATCATAAGCCTTTCCCTGGCTGCTATGAGTGAATGATCTTTAAGACTCAGACAAGCCTGACCGTGACCATATGCGTTCATCATTTTGCAGTTTGCAAATAATATAGGACCGCCATTTTTAGCTAAAGACACTTTTATTGATGGCCTTTGTTTTGGCCATTATATTTTTCAGTAACTAAATGGTGCCATCTTATATTTATAATGCAGGTTTCCTTAACGCGTAGGCGCCTGGCCTGTACGAGCCTTTTATCGCCGTCAAGCCCGCAGATGTGCAGTTTGCTTTGCTGACAGTCAGCACGCTGCATTCAATAAAAGCTTATAATAGCCCCCCACGCATCTTCATTAGATGAAAATTCCAAGGCAGCCAGAGATAAACATCGGAACAGCCGGTCATGTTGATCACGGAAAGTGCCTTACCCTTGAAAATAAGGCGCTTGTTGATGGGCATGAAATTGACGGCTGGGATGTATTGAGCTCTTTTGGGGGATCGGCAATGGGGGAATCCCTTGGCCTTTCTCCCATTATTACGCTTGGCCTTTCCGGCAACTCTCTTTCTGAAGTTAATGCCTTCCCTTTTATTCAGCCATACAAAGGTGTTGTAGTAAAGGTGGAGACTGAAAGTGGAAGGAGGATAAGGGCGACCCCTGATCACGGGTTCCTCACACCTACAGGCTGGAAAAGGGCGGCGGAGCTTGCTGAGAATGAACGACTGCTTTCGTTTGATAAACGATTTGAATGGGACACGATATCCAGTTTAAAGAGCGAAGGCTATGCTGGGTTTGTGTATGATCTTGCTGTGCCAGCCGTTCATAACTTTTTGCTTTCAAACGGAATCATAACGCATAACACTACGCTTGTTGAGGCCATAACTGGCAAATGGACAAGCATGCACAGCGAAGAGCTAAGAAGGGGCATTACAATAAAGGTTGGATATGCTGATGCGGCAATTTATGAATGCCCTGGGATAAGCCCGCCTGCAAACTTCAACACTGATGGAACGTGCGATGGGAAGGAGGCCAAGCTTAGAAGGGTCGTGAGCTTCGTTGACTCACCAGGTCATGAAAGCCTGATGTCGGTCATGCTTAGTGGTGCGGCCATCATGGATGGCGCCGTGCTCGTAATAGCCGCAAACGAGCAGGTGCCGCAACCGCAGACTAGGGAGCATTTGCAGGCATTAAAAATGATAGGAGTCAAGAACATAGTAGTAGCCCAGAACAAGGTCGATTTGGTAACATATAACGAAGCGCTTAACAATTATAACAAAATAGTCGACTTTCTTTCGTCATATGGCTACAGGGATGTGCCAATAGTGCCTGTATCTGCACAAAAAAGGCTTAACATTGATGCGCTTATAGAGGCCATAGAGGATGCAATCCCAACCCCGCAAAGGGACCTTAATTCGCCTCCTCTTATGCAGGTGCTAAGATCGTTTGACATAAACAAGCCAGGCACTGAAGTCAAGGACCTTAGGGGCGGCATACTTGGAGGGTCCCTTAAGCGCGGGAAGCTAAAGGTTGGTGATGAAATAGAGATAAAGCCCGGAATACCTTTGAGGGACAGGTTCAAGCCTGTGCGCACCAAGGTTGTAAGCTTGGGCACGTCGGCTGGTCTTGTAGATGAAGTACATCCAGGAGGGCTTATCGCAATAGGCACACCCCTTGATCCTGTATTTACAAAGAACGATATCATGGTGGGCAACTATATATCGCTGCCTGGTGAGCTGCCCAATCCTACAAAGGAGATAATGCTGAAGTATGAACTCTTTCAGTACATAATAGGGCTAAAGGAGCTTGTAAGATCTGAAAGGCTAAGAACAGGCGAAGCGCTTAAGCTCAACATAGGAACGCTTGCAGTTAACGGCGTTGTGGCTGAAGTTACTAACGAATTTATAAGGATTGAGCTCAGGAGGCCAGCGGTGGCAATCCCCGGCGACAAGGTGGCTATAAGCAGGCTCATAAGTGAAAGATGGAGGCTGGCCGGAATGGGCTACGTTCAGTAAATTGGAGTTCCTAGCAGATACAAGCTTTTTGATATATCTGCTTACATCTCCCTCGTTTGCCCTTGACCAGCTTGAGGACAAGTTTGGAAGCGTAGAATTTGTAGTCACCAGATCGGTAATCAGAGAACTGAACAGATTGAAGAAGAAAAGAAGAATAAACATAGATGCAATCGTGATAAAGAGGGTTTTAGCTTATGACGGAAACGCGGACGACGACTTGGTTAAGGCTGCAAAAAATGAAGGCATTCCTGTAATAACAATGGACAAGGGGCTTGCAATAAGAATCAGGGAAAACGGGGGAAGGTGCTTTTTAATACATCAGGGAAGGCCTGTCCAATGTTAAACCCTTATTATGAGTATTATCAGCAGCACCACAATAACAGCTAAAAGCACCGTCTGAGCCTTATTCCTAGAGCTGTTGTTCCTGTAGAGCTGGTCTGAATAGTACCTTTCCATTAAGGATGGCAGTTTCACAGAATCGTTTATGAACCTTGAAAAATCGGACAGGGCCTTTTTAGCTCTGAATAGATAGTACTCTCTGATAAGCCCTTCCTCTTCAAGTATTCCTGGAAGCACGACAAGAAAGTTAAAGTCATTGTCCAGCGCCCTGCACACGCTGTCCAGCAGAAGACCCATTCTTAGATAAAGCACCAGCTCCTTTGGGAGCCTGAACGGGAACCTGTAAATTACCCTGTTTGCTATGCTCATCAACATCTTTACATCTGATTCCATAACTTCCCTTCCTTCAAACTCCTGCAGGGCAAGGGCCACGCCTTCAACTATAACCTGTCTGTTCACAAATGGATCAAGAACCCGCATGTCTATGAGGGCATTAACTATTTCTTCGGGATCTTTTGTGGAAAGCGCGTAGTAAAGCCACAGCAATCTGTTTCTAAACTCCTTTGTAAGGCGGCCAACCATTCCAAAGTCATATAGTATTATCTTTCCATTGTCTGAAACTGATATGTTGCCTGGGTGAGGATCAGCGTGAAATATTTCAGAACGCAACAGCATCTTCATGTAGAGCCACGAAAGCCTTCTGGCTATCTCCTTCCTGTTAACGCCAAGCCTGTCAAGGTCTTTGGTGTTTGTGACCTTTGTGCCCTTGAGCAGCTCCATTACGAGAACCCTAGTTGTTGTTAACTCTTCAAAAACCTGAGGCACTATAACGAACCCGACGCCCTTCAGCTCGTTTGCTATTTGTTTAGCGTTTTTTGCCTCTTTTTTGTAGTTCATTTCATCCCATATCGTAGAGTAAAACTGCTCAAGGGCTGCCTCAAAGGACCTGCTGAACGCTTCATCTGCGACTCTTCTTATCAGCTTAAGCAAAGTTGTAAGCGCTGAATAGTCATCCTCTATGTGCCTTTCTATCATGGGCCTGCGAACCTTTATTATGACCTCTTTCCCTTTGTACTGCGCCCTATGGACCTGGCCTATGCTTGCGGCGCTTAATGGCGTCGGGTCTATATATTCAAATATTTCACCCGGGTCTTTTCCGTACTCCTCTTTAATCACTCTGAGTATATCATCAAACGGAGAGGGCGGCACTTCATCTTGAAGCCTCGCAAACTCATCCATATATTCCTGAGGAAGAACGTCGCTCCTTACTGAAAGCAGCTGGCCGAGCTTTATGAAGGTTGGGCCGAGCTTTATGAATTTGTCAACCATTGACCTGGCATGCCTCTTAAGCCTTTCCCTGTCTGATGCAGAAAGTTCCTGCCCAGAAACAAGCGTCCTCCTGTCCCTGAGGTAGTTTATGAAATCAGGAAGAAGCGTAAACGTTATCTGAAGCGTTCGCTTTATGCTCAAGGGGATCAGCTCCCCGGCGCTTGAACATTAGGCGCGTTCATCAACAACGCGCAAATGCGATTTAAGGGTTGCCCTAGGCTGATCCTTTGATTTAAGAGCATGAGGGCCGCGGTTCCTGATGCCGCAGAGGCTAACATAGCGAAGATTTGCTGGGCCATGTATTTAGCTTTGCTCATGTATTAGTTCATGCCTAAAAAAAGAGGAACGTTATTTAATTTAAAAACAAATAGAGACAACGATGAACAGGTTAAGCGAGCTTATATCCCAGTATCTTAAAGGCCTCCTTTCACATTATCAGGTTAAGTTTTCAGAAGAACAGCTGTGCGGCGCGGCGTGTGTGGTTGCGGAGACAGCCGCTGGGAAGATGGTGTTTGTTGACGTTTACCAAGAGGGACTTGACAAAGGCAAGTGCGGCAGCAATGCGGTTTTAATAAACGCTGAAGGCAGAAACGGTGCTTCTGGAGGGGCAATTGAAGTTAGCACTGACATGCTGGAGACATTTATTAAAGGACTTGGAGGGCAAGTTCAACCCTATGAAAAGATCTCGCACGCGTATTTTGCAGAAAATGTAAAAGACGTTGATACATTTAGAGGGATCGCTGAAGCCGCTGTTGGCGGCCAATGGGTTACCCAGCTTGAAAACTTGGTTCTAAGGCTGTACGCCACAGGAAAGGCCCTTTATTATAGGGAAAGCGAAGGGACCAGAACTAGCTACCTTAGGGATAAGCACGTGGGCGTTTTGCTTTCGCTTGGAGTATCAAGCATGAATGACGTTGTAAGAAACGGGCAGTATGTATATGGAAGCGTTTCGCTTACCGACTCGGGACTTGTGCTTGCGCAGAAGCTTGCACAGGAACGCTTTCTCGAAAAGCAGTCGGTTGTAGGCATCTGGCTGGATAGGCATATGCCTGAAACCGCGTTCCTCACTGCGTTTGCGACGGTAAGCGGGCCATTTCTTGTTTATCCAAACTGCGCCTTAATAAAGAGGGATCCCGAATCCAGGCTCTTTCATGAGCCATGCGCAGCGTACGGCTCGTTAAAGTGCTATGGAATAAGACAAGCCGGGGTGACGAGGGACATTGCATTGGCAGCTGACACGCTTCTTGCATCAAGGCAGCTTTCGCCTATGATTTATCAGAGCTTTTATGAGCTAACTGCAAGTTACCTAGCATATGTATCGTGGATGGAAATAGGAGGCAGCGAAACTGAAGTTATCTGCGTTGTTCCCGAACTGGTGAGGTCAGTTATAGACGCCACGCTTAGCGACTTTAAAAAGACAGTTGAAGAAAAATCGATAAAGGACAGGATAAACGGCTACGCACTGGCAGCCATGGCCGGAAGGGAAAGGATGAGCAAGGAAGGCCTCTTAACTATGTGCAGGACCTATAATACACAGGTTGAATTTGCTGAATCAGCAATAAAGGAGATGAAGTCTGCTGGAATTATTATCGAATCTGACAGCACATACAGGCTAGGTGACTCCGCGCTTCTTGAAAAATTCTTGGAAAACAAAATGGAAGAAATTTTTAAAGAACTACAGCTCTTTTAATATTCCTGGCAACTCATAAAGGCTGTTTACTGCAAAGTCCGGAGCCACAGTCTTGCACAGGCTGTATTCGTCCCTCTTCACGAGCACGGTCTTTGCACCCGCAGCTTTGCCCCCAATTATATCGTATTCCCTGTCACCAACCACAAGAGCTTGGCTGGGCTTTATGCCCATGCGCTCAAACGATTTTATGAAAACATCAGGAGCCGGCTTTGGGTTCTTAACCTCTTCCGCGCTTATCCAGCAACAGACATAGTTGTCAAGCCCAAACCTTTTAACGATTTCGTTTATCATATCCCCTCCCATGCTGGTGGCTATTGAAGCCCTGTAACCGTTTTCTTTTAACCATTTTAGCGCATAAAGGGCGTCATCAAAGACCTTTACAAGATCTATGTTTTTTATAAAAATCTCCTTCCGCCTCGCCTTTAATGCTTCTATAAACTCGTCTGATGGATCCTTTATGAACTTGGAAACTATAATCTTTGGCGAAAGCCCAACATATGGTCTTATGTCATCTGGATTTACGTTAACGCCATGCTCTTTCATGACCTGCGACCAGCTAACCATAAGGTTCTTGGCACTGTCTATTAACGTTCCATCAAGATCAAACGAAATGCCGGAAATGCTCAATTTCCTACCTAACTGTTCATTAGCTTTTAAAAACGTTGCTGTGTTCGTTCTGGTTTTTGTTATCCGTGAAACCTTATTCGCTTTAAATCATCAGGGCCGTTTATTTCAGAAAGCCAGTTAACTTCGTCAAACACCAGTTCGCCGTTAACCGCCTTTATTGTTCTGGCGGCTATTTGATCAGGAGAGCAGAACGTTGCGTCCATCTGAGCAACACGGCCAGGGGTCTTTTGCAGAGCCATTGAAAGGCACACGTCAAGGTATTCTGCCATCGCGTTTTCAACTGCCTTTTCCAGCGGGTACCCCCTCATTATGTATCTATAAAATAGAACACGTGGATGCACTCTCAGGACAACGGTTAGCCTTACGCTCCTCGGATCTATGTAGTTAAGAGCGTAGATCCCTGAAATAACGTGAGCCCCTTTAAGCGATTTAAATGCCTCTCTTGCCTTTCGCTCTTCTATAACCGCTTCGCCGTCCTCAAAAGTTACAGCGCCTTTGTCTTTAAGATATTCAAGGTAGTCAACAAAGCGCGCTCCAATAGCTCTTGCAATAGCCGAGCCAGCCGTTCTTTTTCCTGTTGCCGCACAACCAGTTATTGCTATGACTTCTGGCAATTAATCCTGCCTTGCTATCAACACCACTGCTGAGCCTATAAGCATTATTGCTCCCATCACATCATACATTGCCCTTACAAGCTCATATGGTACCTTTTCCCCTTCAAGGATAACGTATACAGCCAGCACTATTATAAAAATTGCAATTACCTTTGCAACTACCATCTTATAGCTCATTGTAATTCGCCATTATGATTGCCGTTTTATAGCTTAAAAGCTTACTGCTCGTCCGCTCAGCGCTGAGCTCCTTAATGACATTAAACTGCTTCGTCAGCAAGAGCCTTGAGGCGTTTTGACGTTCATGCGCATAACATAAAAAAGATTACAATTGCCAAAAGCCTAGCCTCTTTGAGGCTGGGTTGAATGCCTGAGAAATTTAAAACACAATAAGCTGTATACAGATGAGATTAGTTCTCTGACCATCTTGACTGCCCCTCAGATGAGAGATGTAGATCCGAATCAATGGGGGAATCCCTTAAGGGCGATGAGGGAGTCAGCCAACCTCCCGAAGCTTCTCTGGGAGGTATTTTTCAACGATATATGTTAGACCGTACTTTGCAAAGGCCTCTTGCTCTGACTTCCTTTTTCTTCTTAAAAATTCGTCTATTTCAACCTTCCATAGGCTTTCAGTATACCTCGGGTCATCCTTTAGCTCATGGAGCCTTTTTATATCAACTTCATCAAGGGGATCGCTTGGCAGCCTGTATCTTTTTATGTCAGTTGCCCAAACGCCTGCCCATATAGCATCAGGCGTTGTAAGCTCCCTTATGTGAGCTGCGTTTGCTGATCCTGAGATTATAACCATGGCTATGTGCATGCCCCATGGATCAGCGTCTGTAAATATGTACACGGGAAGCCCCAGCTCCCTGTTAAGCCTCCTTATAAGATATCTGGTGCTGCGCGGAGCCTGCCCGGTCGTGCTTATTAGCACTGCCTTGAACCTTTCATGCACCCTTTCCTCTATGAACCTAGTGAAAAGCGCGCCCTTTTCCACAACTATTAGCTTGTCCGCGCTTGTCCTCACAAAGTCAGCTGTGGTAAGCGCAGGCCCTATCATAACGCCATCCGGATGACTTGTCAGGTTAAGTGTTCTGCCTTCATATCCTTTAACGTTATATCTCACTTCTAAATCTCCAAATATAGCGCTCCTTTCCTCAGGGTATATGTTAAAATCCTCTCGTGGCATGTTAAGCAGGCTTTCAAGCTCTGTTATTATTTCATCAGACTCAGGCTGATCCTTAAAGTCTATGTTAAACGCCTGTGCTGAATAATAAACGTCTCTGAGAGTTGAGGTCTTTCCCTCATTAAGGAGCTGTTTTGCAAAGTAACCAAGCCAGACTAACTGCGTGAATGCTCTTATCTGGTTTATGTTTCTTGCGCTTCTTGCTATTGATCTTTCTCCAAGAACATATTGCTTCAGCTCAGGGCTGTATATTATGTTGTTAACGCTTCTGTCTGGCAACCTAAGCTCAGGAAACCTGCCGGATCTTATGTCGTTCAGAATTCTTTTCCCGACTTCCTCTATCCTTTTATTGGCTTCGCTGCTCTTCTTCATAAGCCTCACCTACTAGCCTGGAGACATCGGGAACCTTTTCCCCGGCCATTCCTGCCGCAAACCTTGCTATTAGCGGAAGATACCTCCTGTACACGTTCTCTCTTTCCTTAAGCCTCTGTTGCTTAAACTGTTTGCCTAAATAAAGCTGAAGGTCCCTGAAGCACTTTTGAAGGGCAAGCTTTACTTCCCTTTCAACTTCTGGCACATCGGCTATAAACTCTTTCCCAAGCGTCTTAAACGGGACCTTTGTTGATGCCACGTGCACCACTACTGCTATTGGCATATCAAGGCTAAGCCTGTACCTTGAAAGGTCAATGTCTTCAGTTATAACCTTCCAAGACACATCGCTCTTTTCATCGTAAAGCAGGGGTATCTTGTTGGCAAACCTTATCAAAGTAAACCCCTTTATTTCGCCGCCATATGCAACTACAGCCTCAACCAGAAATGGGTAACCGAGATACGATGATGGTTTTCTTGAAATGGCGCATGTAAAGTCGGGCCTGAACTCCCTCTTTACCCCTTCAAGCAACGCCCTTTCACCTATTGGCGATATGCTGCGCGGGTCTGGCTTCAGGAACTCCTGATATGTGTTAAGTTTTTCAACAAGCAGCTTGACCTCCTCCATGCTGAGCTTCTTTGGATTTTTAGCTTGGTCTATCCCTGCATACTCTAGGAACTTGATCGCGGTTGTCCTGCCAACCCTTTGGAAGCTCTTTGTAAGAAATTTAACCATATTCCCCTTGTTCCAGTTAAGTATAAGCCTTCTTACAGCCTCGTAATCAACGCCATATGGATGAAGCTTTGAAACAGATGGTGGCTTTGGAAGCTCATCAATTATGCTCTTATAAGCATAAGCTTCGCCGTCAGGCGTAAACAACAGGATGTCGGCGTACGGCGTGGCTATAGCGAGCTCCCTTATGTACTCCAGAATTTTTTGCTTCGCCCTATCATAATCGCCAAGAAGCCTGAGCCTTATCGAGACGCCCTTCCAGCCATTTGCGGGCCCCGTTGACCTGCGCATTACAATTGGTTCATTTTTCTCAATGTTTATCATCATTTCATAATAATAGAACGTTAGGCCATCAACGCTTGTGTAAATCCTCACAGGCGTGTTTGTTGTAAGCTGCGCATAAAGCACTGCCATTGTCGCCCCCATGCCAAATGTGCCCCGTGACTGCTTTAATGAAAACTTTGTTCCATAAAATATCTTGCCCAGGGCCTTTGGCACATGTTCTGGCGGTATTCCTGTGCCGTTGTCCCGCACATGTATCTCATAAATTTGACCACTGACCTGCTCTATCTTTACAAACACCTGCGGCTTTATTCCAAATCCATCAGCTGCATCAAGGGAGTTTTCAACAAGCTCCCTTAAAGCTGAGTAAATAGATCTTGAAGGATTGCTGAATCCAGCAAGATCGCGGTGCTGATAAAAAAACTCGCTTGGCGATATTGATCTAAAGGCGTTCATTCCTCTTCACTTTCCCAGAGCTGAAGCCTGTCCTTTTTTCTGGCCCTCCTTATCGATTCAAGCCTGGAAAAAACAGTGCCGTGTTTAACCCCGTTTATAAGCTCAAGTATCGCATCAACGGCCGCGCGCACGTCATCCGACTTGCCGATTACAGCCACGTGATCGCCATATATTGAAATTCTTGTATCAGTTAGAGCTTCTATCCTTTTTCTTGCCGAGCCCTTTGTGCCTATAAGCCTTGCTCTGATCCTTATCAGGGCGTTCCTTGTTCCTGCATAATCCCTGAGGTTTATCTCAGACATAACGTATCCCTCCTTTGCAATGTCCATGGCCCTTTCTGGCGAAAATCCTCTGGCAATGGCCTCTATGTAATTGACCGCAGTTATCGGGTCTGAATTATCAGATGAAGAAACCACCTTTACCGTGCTTTCCTTTGAATCAACTATTAGCTTTACCCCAAACGTATCCTCTATAAACTTCTTTTGTTGTCCAAGCCTGCCTATTATGACGCCAAGCCTTTCAGAACCCACCTTTATTACCTGTTCAAACTCCATGCCCGATAATATAGGGAGGCCCTTGACCGCTTATAAAATTTGATCATTAACTGGAGTTACTCTTAAGGTTAAATTTTCTAAGAGCTGGGAATAGCTTTTATATTAATGAGCTTAAATATAAAGCCCATGCTTTTTGGGACATCTGGAATAAGGGGAGTCCTTGGCAGGGACATATCGTTGAAAACAATAAGAAGGGCCACGGCCGCCTATATAAGGGCGTTCAAGGTTTCAAGGTGTGTTGTGGGCAGGGATAACAGGGCCCAAAGCCTCCTGTTACATAACACCGTTGTTGAGGCTCTGTTATCATACGGTGTTCATGTTCTTGATGTAGACGTTGCCCCAACCCCGGCCATTTCAAGGCTTGTACGGGAGCTAAATGCCGATGGTGGAGTAAGCGTGACTGGGAGTCATACGCCGCCCTATATTGCTGGGGTCCTTTACTTTTACAAAGATACTGGAGAGCTTGACTGGAAACAGACAGCGAGCGTTGAATCGCTTTTTGATAAAATAAATGAACTGTCTCCAAGCGGATGGAGAAACCTTGGAAGCGTTGAACATGTTCATGATGCCAGGGAGATTTACGTTAAAAGCGTTAAGCGGGATCTTGGCCGAATTCAAAACAGCAAAGGTCCCATCCTTTTTGACTTTGGAAACGGAGCCATGGGTCCCTATGCGTCTGAGCTTATAAGGGATTACGGTTTGGATCTTGTGCCGGTTAACTATGATCCAATATATGACTTCCCAAGCAGGCTTCCAAGTCCTATTCCGCTCCACTTGGCGGAAACCGCGAAACATGTGCGTAACGTCAAGCCCTACCTAGCTGTAGCAACGGATTCGGATGGCGACCGGGCAATATTTATAACAAAAAATGGAACTGTTCTGCCAGGCGATGTAACAGGAGCCATTTTTGCAAGGGTAGAAGCGGTATCTGGGGTTAAGAAATTTGCGGTGACCGTAAACACCTCTGATGTGGCTTGTGATACAATAAAAAAGGCAGGCGGAAGATGCATAATAACAAAGGTCGGGCCTCCTGCAATAGTTGAAGCCATAAGGAGGGACCCGAATGTAGGATTTGCCCTTGAAGAATCAGGGAAGTACATATGGCGCAGGTTCACGCTTTATGGTGATTCAGCGATCTCTGTGCTAATGATGTACAGGCTGTTTGATGACTGGGAGGCTGAGCTTGCTTCTCTTCCAAAGTATTACGTGATAAAAAGGGAGGTTAGGGTCGCTGAAGCCGAAAAAGAGGCAATAATGGACGCAGTTAAATCCATGCTTGGCGATGCAAAAAGGCTGATTACCATAGATGGCCTTAAAGCATATTACGCAAAGCACTCTTGGCTTCTGATAAGGCCTTCTGGCACAGAGCCGCTTATAAGGGTCTTCGCGCATGCAGGTAAATCACGGGAGGCGCTTGAATTTGCAAGACGTGGAGTACAGATGGTGAAGGATGCAAGAAGGTCTTTAAGCAACGCTTATAAAAACACGTAATGATAACGGTTGTAGGGCCCGTAGCTCAGGCAGGCAGAGCGGCTGGCTCTTAACCAGTAGGTCGTGGGTTCGAATCCCACCGGGCCCGCCTTTAAGTGCATCTTAACATAAATAAAATAATATGATAATTGAGGCCTTCTACATTGTAATAGAAAAGAGCTTTAAGAGGAGAGCCTTTTGTACATGGAGCCTGTTCTCAGCCTGGTCAAAGACTACTGAATTTTTGCCATAGATGACGTCCTTTGTAACTTCCTCTTCGTAATGCGCAGGGAGACAGTGCATGAAGAGGACGTCTTCTGGCGCCTTCGAAAGCAACTTGGCATTTACCTGATACTTTGGTAGAAAGGCCTTGAGCCTTGCTTCCTTTTCCTTTTCGTCTCCCATGCTTACAAATACATCTGTATAAATCACATCAGCGTCTTTCACAGCCTCAATGGGGTCCTCAACAACCCTTACGGAGTTATTTCTTATTTCATTTGCCATTTCAATTATTGCTGGCCTAGGGGAATACTCCTTTGGTGAAGCCACAGTGACGTTCGCGCCAAGTATGGCTCCGCCTAGTATAAGTGAAGTGGCAACGTTGTTCCTTCCATCACCAACAAATACGACGTTTACGCCTTCGACCTTTCCCAGCTTCTCCTTTATTGTAAAGTAATCAGCCAGTATCTGGCATGGATGCTCAAGGTCCGATAAGGCGTTGACCACTGGCTTTTCCATGCTCATAGCAAGCTTTACGAGGTCCTCATGCCTGTAAACCCTAGCTATAACCATGTCAACGTATCTATCCAGTGTGTGCCCGGTGTCCTCTATTGACTCGCCTCTTGAAAGCTGTGATGTCGAAGCGTCCATGTATATTGGATAGCCGCCCATCTGATTTATTCCTGCTTCAAAGCTGACCCTTGTCCTTGTTGATGGCTTTTCAAAAAGCAGCAATATGTTTTTGTTTTTAAGCAAGGTATTGTAAGGGTTCTTTTTGAGCCTTTCCGCCATTCCCCACACTTCAAGTATTTCGTCCTTGCTCAAGTCGGTTACAGAGAGAAAGTCCGCCAACTTCAAGATTTGTTTGTTCAGCAAGATTTAAGTCTTTTTTAATCATGATGTTAACAATGCGCCTTATAGCAATCTTGACGGACTTTGGCCTTAGGGATCATTACAACGGCGTTATGAAAGGCGTTATATACAGCATAAACCCTGAGGCCAAGGTTGTTGACCTAGTTGACGATGCCCCATCGTTTAGCGTTCTTGATGCGGCTTTTATGCTGTGGGCTTCATACCGGTATTTCCCAGCTGAAACTGTTTTTCTTGTGGTTGTTGATCCTGGCGTTGGAACTTCAAGGGCAGCCATAGCTATAAAGACAAAAAGGTACTTCTTCATTGGCCCAGACAACGGCGTTCTTTACCCTGCAGCCTCAGCAGATGGAATAGAAGCAGTGGTCAGGATAAAACAGGGGAGGTTCACCCTTGAATCCAGGAGCGGGACGTTTGATGGCAGGGACGTATTTGCGCCTGTGGCTGCCTGGGTGTCAAAGGGGATAGCCGTGGAGGACCTCGGGGATAAAGCTGAGGGCGTAGTAAGGCTTGAATTTGGAAGCCCTGAGATAGGTGACGGCTATGTCGTCGCAAGGGTCATACACGTGGACAAGTTTGGTGATGTCGTCACAAACGTTCCTATATCGACGTTGGATTCGCTGGGTCCCCTTGAAATTAACGGAAAGCCGCTTGTCGTGCTTAACAGCTTCAGTGAGTGTAGCGGAATCTGCGGAATCAAGGGGAGCAGCGGCTTTCTTGAAATAGCGTCAAACATGGCCAACGCTGCAGAGGCCCTTGGCCTAAAGACAGGCGACCGTTTAGAGCTTCGTATGGCAAGAGGCAAGGCATGAGCAACCAGAAGGAAATTTCCACGATGTTTAATTCCATAAGCAGCTTTTACGAATTTTTTAACATAGTTTCAAGCCTTGGCCTTGTAATTGTATGGAGGACAAGGGCTGCATTGGCTGCAGGAAAAATAAATGGCAAAGGGCCTTTGCTTGAAGTTGGGGTTGGGAATGGGGGCCTTTCTCGAATGATAAGAAGGTTTTCAAATAACCTTATAGTTGGAATAGACATTTCAAGAGACCTTACTGCTGGCTCAAGGGGCGTGGCGGGGCTTGAAGTTGTCATAGGGGACGCGTTCAGGATGCCGTTCAGGGATGGAGTCTTTGAAGGGGCGTTTAGCGCATTTGTCCTCAGAAGCCTTGAGCGGGTAAGCCTGATGGCGGCAATTAAGGAGGTGGACCGGGTTGTTAAAGAAGGTGGTATCCTGAGCTTCGTGGACATGGCAAAGCCGGAGGGAGATTTTTCAAACGCGTTTTTCAAGGTTTACCTGAGGCTTGCAAGGGCTTTTGGATCAATTTATAACCGCGGGGCTTACAGCTGGCTTGTCGAAAGCATTATAAGGCTAAATCCTGAATCAGTTGACAGGGCCCTAGCTTTGGCCGGATTTAGCGTAAGCCGGCTTACGCTTGCCGGCTCGATAGCTTACCTCTGGACAGGCCTAAAGTATGGAGATAAAGGCCACAGTAACAACTATCAGCATGACAGAATAAACTAGGCCGTTTAAAGTCTTCCCGGTTATTATCTTTCCTATTAACAGGCCGGAGACAAAGGCCTCAACTATTAAGAACTGGCTTAGCAGTGGCATAACGGTTGCCAAGCTGACGTGAACCGAAAACAGGCCTGTGGATGCCGAGTTTGACGGGATAAGCAAGTATTTTACAAGCATGTAAACAATAACTAACAGCATAAAAAAAGACATCAGGATGACCATCCCGTAGTTCCTAGCTATGCTTCTCCTTTCGTCCTCAAGCTCAAACAGATCAACTATATACTGCCTTACGGTTGATAGCACTGACGGCACGTCCCCTCCATACATAGATAGCCTTTCCACTATGGCAAATACCTCCTTTGAAACCTGTGTTGGCATCAACTTGCTGACCTCACGTAGCGCTTCAAGAGGAGACATCCCGAGGTCCGTATAAAGCCCATACCTGCCAGCTATTTCCCTGAACGCCTTTTTTCTACGAGGTATGGAGGCCTTTATTGCTTCAAATACGGTTCTGCCTGACCTTACTTGTGATTCAACATCCGCCAAGAACGTCAGGGACTCCCTTTCCACTATAAACCGCTTCCTGTCGTTCAACCAATGGAACAAGCCATACGGCGTCGATGACTCAATGAGCACAAGGGAAAGCACGTAATCGAAAGCTGTGGAAAACAGAGTCACCCTTGCTATAATGGCGTATGAAATGGTTATCGCAAGCGGAATTGACGTTGTTGACAGAATAAGCAACCGCCTGTTGCCCTTCACCTTGGGCTCACCGCCTCAGCCATAAATATGAACATCACCCCAAACAGGGGAACAAGCGCGTACGTTGTGAACAGGAAGTACAGAGCTATTCCTGTAGAGGAAACAAATGACATCAAGAGTGCCATTATTATAAGGGTTGTCGGCAAAACTATAAAGCCCGTTGTAAACGCCTCAATAAGGACGTTTAACCTTTCCACCATGTACCTTAGAGCTATTCTTTTATCGACCATTATCTTTCTAGCATAGTCAGAGAGAAACCTGTTTACGTCAGCGCCAGAAAGTACCGTGCTTTGAAAAGCAAGCATAAATTCAGAAAGCTCCGAGCTTGGGGATCTTTTTATGCCCTCAGAAAGCGCTGTAGCTATGTCCTGCCCAAAGAATTTTATGTTCCTCACAACAAATGAAAACACAAGCTTTATCCCCTTTGACTGCTCCCCTTCAGCTATCGATTCTAAAACCTTTTCCGCCGTTAAGCCAGAAGCGCTAAGCGCCGCCATTTCAACTATAACATAAGGAAGCCTCAGGTTTATGCTGTCGGCAAGCTCTGACTTTCTGAAGCTTGGATAGGCTTTCATTGTCATAATTGACGCCAGAAAAGCTGCTATAAATCCAAGCGGCACGGCATACAGCAACTTCACAACAAAATAAGCGGCCACCGCTGTAATGATTGATGCTAAAAGAGAATAAAAGACCATTAATGCAGAGTACTCTTCAGGGGTAAACCCAAGCCATGATTTTCTGAGAACATCGTCCATTTCACCAAATATTTTATAAATCCAGAGCTGTGGGCCCATAAATCCATATATTATCGAATCGAAGCCAGGTCTGGGCTTTGTGCCTTGACCCTGGGCGCGTTTAGCCGACCTTTGGCCAAGCCGGATTCTTGGAACCTTTATTTCATCATAAAACGTAAAAAACCCTCCGATAAGCAGGCCCATGCTCGTGCCTGCTGTAAAGGCCCCGCCCAACCCTAAAACTGTATTAGCGCTTTGATGTATGCTTGTGATTAACCCCAATAAAGCCGCGGCTACAAGGGGAATTACAGATATTATATATGCCTTCCACCCTTCTATTCTAAGCTTTCTGCGCGCAACGCTCATCCTCACTGTTCCTCCACAGTTGTTGCACTTAAAACCGATGTAGGTGTATAATTTATGCCTTTATTCTCGCAACGCCTGTGGCCAGTTGTATGCCATAGTGTACTTATCCTATTATTTGCTGTTCCGGACAGGCAATTAACCCTTATGTTAACGCGCATAACAATTATTATTTAGCAAAACACGTTTTAATATTCGTTACTGGTTTAAGAGACTTGACCTGATTCTTGCGCTGAATTAGTAATTCTGCAGTTCAAGCAGATATGTTACAAAAACCGAGCGGAAAGCCTAACAATTTATGGCGGGGGAAAGTCAGAAGTTTCCCACTGCTGGCTAAGGATTTAAAGCGAGAGCTTTGGGAAGCGCCACAGTTAAGTGGCACCAGAAATTGTGGCAACGTGGAGTTCAGCGTGAATTGCCGTAACTTGAAATTGCCCACATCAATTTATTTATGAGCTTGGCCCAGGGCTAAGCTGTTCAAAAGACAGGTTGTTCAGAAACGTTAAATACCAATTTAGTGCCTAGAAGTAGCAAGTGAAAGAAGAAGGCCTAACTCTTGTGCTTATTGTTGACAGGGACAACGATATAGGTGAAAAAGCAAAGCTAGAGACCCCCATAGTTGGCGCGGACAAGGTCATTGAGGCTGGCAAGGCCCTTCTTATGGCGGACCCTGAAGAGGCCGATGGAAATGCAATATTTGGGGGCATAAAGGTCTATAATGAGCTTTCAAAGCAGGAGCGATGTGAAGTGGCTGTTGTTGGGGGCGATAAGGACAGCACTCTTAGGGCTGATACAAAAATAAGAAAAGAGCTGGCAAAGCTTAAGGAAATGCTGAACTATAAGGATGTAGTGCTTGTATCTGACGGTGTTGAGGACGAGGCGGTGGTTCCGATAATACTGAGCTATGCGCCGGTGAGGTCGATTGTAAGGATTGTTGTAAAGCACAGCATGAACATAGAGGAAAGCTATATAGTTCTTGGTAAATACCTGAAGATGGCGATATTTGACTCGAGGTACTCAAAGTACTTCCTTGGAGTTCCTGGGCTTGTGCTTTTAGTTTACGCGTTCCTTTACATGACGCCGTTCAGCAATATAGCTGGATACCTAATAGCGCTTATAATAGGCCTTGCGTTTATTGTAAGAGGGTTTAACCTGGATAACGCTGTCTCGCAAATGAGGCGCAGCCCATACTTTACTGTCAAGTTCCTGAGCGTAATATCCAGCCTTCTTATTATTCTTATTGGGGCAATAAAGACGGTTGAGGTTGTCGTTGCTTCACCCATGTTTCAGCAGCTTTCAGTTGCAAGGCTTCAGGCCATCGGGGGTCTAGCGGGCGTAGTTATAATAACCCTGGAGCCATATGTATGGGTCGCAGTTGGCCTGCAGCTCATAGTTAATATGGCGATTGCCTCAAGAAGAAGCAGGGCTGCCCTGCTGAGAGAGCTATCGCTTTTGCTTTCACTTACCCTGTTTTATCTTCCGTTTTATTACGTTGGGTTTCTGTTAATAAACCCTGAGGTTTCGGCCATACCTCTGGTGACAATCATTTTAGGAGTGCTTGCCATAGCAATAATAGTGATATACTACATTATATTTGATTACTTGAGGACTAAAAATGAACCTAGCTAGAGCGGTAAGGGTTGTTGCAAAGGCGCTTGGAATTGAGGCACTGTACATAAAGGTTCTGGAAAATGAGATAAAGGGGGGAAACGTGCCACGTCATGTTGGCGTAATAATGGATGGGAACAGGAGATGGGCGTCAAAGATGGGCCTTACGTTTGTTGACGGGTACAGGCAAGGCGCTGACAGGGCTGAGCAGATAGTCAGATGGAGCGTTGATTACGGGATAAAGGTCTTGACGCTCTATGCCCTTTCGCTTGACAATTTTATGAAGCGGCCTAGGGAACAGCTGAACACGATATTTGGCCTTATGCTGGATAAGCTGGATAAGCTTGAGCGGGAGGGTTATATAAAAAGATACGGGATAAGGGTAAGGGCAATAGGGCGCGTCGAGCTGCTTCCGCAGGAGCTGCAGGAGAGGTTTAAAAGGCTTGAAGAACTCACAAAGGACAACAGCGGATTTATTTTGAACATAGCGGTTGCCTACAGCGGCAGAGAGGAGATAATTGATGCTGTAAGAAAGATAGCCGCAAAGGTCAGCATGGGGGAGATGAAGCCCCTTGAAATAACTCAGGATGTGTTTCTAAAGGAGCTTTCAACGGGAGATCACACGTATCCGGAGCCAGACCTCATAATAAGGACATCAGGTGAAATGAGGTTAAGCGATTTTATGATATATCAGTCCGCATACTCTGAGCTTGTGTTTATAGACCTTACATGGCCTGAACTGAGAAAGATAGACTTTCTTAGAGCCATAAGGACTTACATGTCAAGAAAAAGAAACTTCGGGAACTGACACCGTTGGCGCTTGGCATATTCAGCTCTGCTGATGCTTAGAAATATTTATTAAATCGAATGGGACAAAAATAACGCATAACATGTATGAAGCCCTCAGGAACCCTGAACTAAAATTAGCAATACGCAATCTTCTTAGCGGGAAGTCGCTTTCTTATAAAATAAACGCGCAGGACAGATCGGTAGATTACTTTGTTGACGGAAGGCCGGTTAGCAAGGGCAACATAGAACTGCTGAAGGCTTCAGGAGTTGTAAAGGAGCTGGTGGGTGAAAGCTTTATCGCATGTCCTTATGATGGAAGCACAGAGCTCAGGGTGACCCTTTACTGCCCAGTTCACAATAAGCCTGTGGTCAAATCGGAGCTTTATGAAGACATGACTACAGGGCAATTGCTCAACCGTGACGAAGCGAAAGGAAGGAAGGGCATCACCCGGCTTTACTGGTTCAGGTGTTCTGAGGGCGAACTTGTGAATTCACCAAAGATAGTCCTTATGTGCCAAAACGGGCATAGGTTTGAACTCGGCGACGCTATAAGCGTTCAGGTTAAAGAATACGTTATAGATGAAAAGGCAAGGATCGCGGTAGAGGACTACGATCTTTTTATAAACAGCTTGGCCAAGGCGTTTGGAGAGATTGGATACAGCTCAAGCGCGCCAGCGATTGTTAAGGGCGCAAGCGGCGCCAGTTACAGCTTAGATATGCTTCTCAATGGAGGCACTGAAACCATTGGCGTGCTTGTAATGGAATTCAGCGACGTTTCATTGCAAAACGTCATAGCGCAGCTTCCGCAACTTTACGACCTGAGCCTTTCTTTATCAAGGCTTTTGCTGGTAATTGTTCCAAGGCTCCCGCAAGAAATACTGCAAGCATTTGAAAAGGGCAACATAACCGTCATAAGCGGGGACAACCTAGGCACCGTAACAAAGGACGCGCTTAACAAGGTGTTGCCAAGCGCTAAACAATCTCCCGCCTGAGCATTTCATACATAATTGGGTCAACTACATGACAGCCGTCATTACAGATAACATACCCTGACCGCACAAGCGAGCGCAACACCCTTCTAGAATGGGGACCGACGTCCGTGAACCTGTGTCCCATGCTCAGCGCTCGGAGCATTTCCCGCTGCTTTTTTCCAAGCGACATTAGTCTGGAAACTACAAGCCCTTGCGCTCTTTTATCCCTGAGCACGCTGAGCGGGTCGCATCTCCTTTCAACCATTATAATTCCAATCAGGTTTAGCCATAAAGGAAATCCCTCAGAAATGTAATACGCATCCTCAAGCGCCTTCTTGCCGCATGACACGCCATAATACCTGAGCCCATCATTTAAAAATTCAACAGATGTTTCTAGATCAAATGGGGACAGCTTAATCAGCTCCATGTATCTCCCAAATGGCAGCTGCGGATCGTTTAACGCTTCCTCGTTTAGACCAATTTCTGAGCTTGAAAAAATGACCCTTATCGCGCCTTCCTTTATCAAGCTGTAGAGTAGCCTTTTACGACGGGAGTATCCCCTTCCCATTTTTATGTTTAGCCATTCATCCATAATCAACACGGGGGTCGTTTTGCTATCCTCGTTATCTGCAGCTTTGACTTCATTAGACGTCTTTTCTTCAAATTGGCCCTTTGCTAGGTCCTCCAAGGCTAGATCCAGCGCACCGTCCTCATATCCCTTTTCATCAATGAACACTGCTCCCGCGTTAAGCTCCTTAAAGGACTTCAGGATGGACGACTTGCCAATCCCAAAAGGGCCGCTTATCACTAAACTCCTGGTGCTGCTGAGCAGCGAAGCAAGCTCCTTTTTTCTGTTAAATAGGTTTTTGATACCGACCGGCTTTAAAAATGAAAAAATAACCCGCCTTTTTGGCTCTTTATACAACCCACTCAAGGTCTATCCTTAACTTCAGGAGATAAAGAATAGCCCCTATTATGTATATAGAGGCAAGCAGCGGTTGATAAACATAATAATAAACAAGCAGGTACAAGAGGTTTGTGTGTGCCTTATAGGCTCTGTGCAGCATATAGTAAGCAGGGATAACTATGGCAGGCGTTACCACAAGCGCAAACGCGATTTTTATGATGCCAGGCTCAAGCATGGCGTGGCCAACAGGAACAAGCCTATAGGTGTAAATTGCCACTTCAACATATGAAATTAAAGGCGCCCCAACAGGGGTTGAGAGCATGTACATTAGCCCGGCCGCTGTCATTGACGGTATAAGAATTACAAGCATTGAAAGAAAAAGCAACGATAAAACGCCAGTTGACCCCAAAAGATCCTTAACATGAACCCTTGCCCATTCTGCCAGGCCATAACCCCATCTGATTCTTTGATTCACCCAGTCACTGAAAGTTTTCGGTTGTTTAACAAGAGCCATTGGCGTTCTTGCAAGCTTGTACCTGAGGTTGTGCTTAAGGCTTCTTACTGCAAAGTCAAGGTCCTCCGAATACATTCTGCGAAAGCCGCCAATCGCTTCAAACGCCTTCTTCCTTATCATGAATGCCGATCCGTTCATCATGATGCTATGGCCTGTAATTCTTGAGCCGAGCTCAAGCATGGCGTCGTATATTATATAGTCTATCGAGGCCAAAGCGGAGATTATGCCATCCCCAATGCCCGCCTTGGCAAATTCAACCAAATCATAACCCTCAAGCTCTGGTATTGCTTTAGTTAAAAAGCCCGGCTCAACAACTATATCTGAATCTAAAAACACAAGGATTTCGCCGCTAGCCATTTTTGCAGCCTCGTTTGCGGCTGTGACCTTGCCCCTGCGCTTGTCATATTCTAATACGATCGCGCCGGCTTTCTTTATTTCGTTTACAAAGCCGCGCTCCGGCTCGTCCACAGTTACTATTATCTCCTTTTGTTGATAAGGATCAGCCGCTAGCGTTTTTACGGTTTCGACAGCTGTGCTGCTGCCTCTGTAAACCGGGATTATAACGCTTACGCGCTGTGGCGCGGCTGTTGACAAATCTATGGTTATTTATCGCATGTGTTTATAAGTTTTAACCTTCAAATTGCTGGACGCCAGTTTCTGGCTTTTTCAAAAAGCTTAAAATCACTAATGGTTAACCATATACCATTGCCGGGGTCCCCTAACCTGGTATGGGGCAGGCCTGCTAAGTCTGTGGGCGATGAGCCCTTGCGGGTTCAAATCCCGCCCCCGGCGCATGTTATAAATTACTATATACTACAGCTTTTGTTGACTTTTACGTAATTACGCCACTAAATTAGAACGGTAAAAGGGGCTGAAGGAATTATGCCATCAAACAGGTTAAAACGCGCGGCTTGGCTTTTGTTATAAAATTTTTGCACACGTAGGTTAAGGAAATGAGGAGAATCATACAATAGAAAAATGGCAAGTCTTTAAACGTTAAAATGATGGCTAAAGTTGTAGATAGTTTTTTTAAAAAATAAAAACTAGTTTAGACGCCCCAGAGCGAGCCCCCTCCTGAGGACCCGCTGGAGCTTCCAGTTGATCCCGATGAGCCTGCCGTGGAGGTGCTGTTGCCAGAAGAACTTGGGGATGTGCTAGCAGCTGGCGCTGAAGATGAAGATGATGAACTCTTGGCGGTTCCGGTCGTTTGCTGTGAGCTGTGTAGCATGTACATATAATAGTATCCTGCAACGCCGGCAACCACAAGAACTACTACTACAATTGCGGCTATTGCAACGGCGCTTATTGACTTCATTAATTATTGTTTAATTATATTTTTTATTTAATAATTACTAAATAAATTTGTTTATGTTTATTGCTTAAAAATTATTAACCATGAATTATGTTTAAAAATAACAGTGTTATTGTTTAGCAAATTTAATATTAAATATCAAATACGCTTTTTAGCTATTAGGTAAAACACAAAGACTAGTATAATTACCCCAATTAAATACATGAAAGATTGGGGATAGTATTCGGCCGATATAACCTCTCCTGCAACGGCAAGTGAAGATGCAGGAATCAACGCTGCATAAGCATATGCTTTCCGTGCCTTTATGGCGACCCCTATGAATGCAAGGACAAGGTATATGTAAAGAGCCGATTCTGAAGCAGTTGATTCAAGCAGATATGCTTTCCAATAAAACGGAAATCCCGCGATCAGCAAAATGCCCAGGGCCACAAGCGCGGCGACTTCTGTCTTTCTGGATAGCTGGCGCAAAAAGCCAAGTGTGGCGTTTTCCTCAGCAATGACTATGGTTAACAGCCCTGCGGATGACGCTTGCGCTATGAGCGCAGGATACGCCACAAATGACCCGAGGAAAATAGCGACCGTTGAAACTATAAATGGCAAAACGATAAGCCTTGGGTTTATCCCAGTTCCATCCCAGTAAGCTGAAAGCGTTATACACACGGTGAGCAGGCTTGATGTAAGAAGGTTCAGGAAGAGCCCGCTAAACGATGGCAGAGCGGTTGCCGGGATCAGCCTTGCCCCTACTGGGATAATAAGGGCCATCTGCAGTATTACAGAGGCAGCAAAAAAGTAATTTGAAAGGCCAAGCTCTATCAACAACGCAGAGGCCAGAAAAAACGCCAATGATAAAATGGAGCCCGTAACAAGGCTAAGGCGCAGCTCATAAAAGAACACGAAGTATATCGTGTATACGATGTAAAGCAAATAGCTGAACAGCCACAGACCTGCTTGAGCATAAGCTAGGCCCGTGTTTACGTCCCTTGCATGAGCATAAAATCCCAGAGGCGTCCATCCAAGATTTAACGAAACATAAGTAAGGTAGAAGACGGATGCAATAAGCGGGAGGCTGAGCAACGCAACATCTGCATTTGTCCTTTCAACCGCAAGGGGAAGTGGGGAGACGGTCGATATCATATACATTAAAGAATAAAACGCCTTTTTGTTCACGCCAGCTCACTGGAACCGTGCTGGGTCAGTTCTTTCACCATATCCTCGGGTTCGTAAAGCGGCAGGCTGCAATGCCCATAACTGCAAACATAGGCTGTTGTCTTCCCTTGTTTAGCTTCATAGTCGCGGGCGTTCCTTGAAATTTTATCTATGTATCCATCTTCAGGTTCCCTTAGCACAAAAACATCTCCTGGGCTGCGGACCCTCGCAAATTCACGCCGAAACGCGTCTGCGCGTTGCCTTTCACCAACCACTATGACATACCTTGGTCCAGCTCTTTCGATTTCCCTTACCCAGTAAAAAAAAGCATGTGCCGAAGGAATCCCACAGGCGTATGGCTCAATGGCCTTCCCCAGTTCTTTATACATCACAATTAAGCGCTCGTCCCCTGTTATGTAGTAAAGCCGAAGCAGATTGTAAAGCGTTATAGAATTGCCAGAAGGCAGAACGCTGTCCTCTGTCTCCACAACAGCTGGCAACGCAGGCTCATTGCTCTTTGACAGGGGCAGACTTCCCCCAAACTTTTTGTGCTGAGCTTCTAGCAGCTCCAGGGCTACCTGCAGGTAACTGGTGTCCAGCGTTGCTTCATAAAGCTCAATGGACGCCCATATGGCATATGCGTAATCCTCAAGCATTCCAGTTACCTCCGCACGTCCATTAAACCAAGAGTGCATCAGCTCCCCGTTAGCCTCCATTTCGCTGATGACAAACTTAAACGCATTTGAAGCAACTTCTACCATTTCATCTGATCCAAGCAGAGAGCCCGCATATGCAAGGCACGCAGCTGCTAGAGAATTCCAATCAGTTAGGATCTTTCTATCCAAGTCTGGCCTTGACCTTAAAGCCCGTAGCTTTGTTATCGCTTCTATGATCAGCGATCCTTCTCTGCCCTCAGGAGGTCGCTTCAGCAGGTAGCCATCCCCTATATTCACCAGCATGGGCTTCGGGTCAAAGCCCAGCTGTGCGCCAAGCGCATCCAAGTCCCTTATTATATAATAGCCTCCCTCCCCGTCTTTGCTGTCAGAACCTTCAGAGGAATAAAATCCGCCATAAGGCGAAAGCAATCTTTTGGTCATATAGATGAACGTGTCTTTAGCCACATTTGCGAACAGCCTATCGCCAATCACCCTGAATGCCTCTGAAAAGCACAAAACAGAAAGCGCTTGGTCATAAAGCATCTTTTCAAAATGGGGAACAAGCCATGCTCTGTCAACAGTATATCTGTGAAACCCGTGTTCAACATGGTCCTGCAGGCATCCGTTTATCATGCCGTAAAGCGTCTTGGAAACCACTTTAGCTTCTCCTTTAAGCATAAGCAACATGAGCGCACCGTAAGGGGGAAACTTGGGCTCTGTTCCAAATCCGCCATATTCCTCATCAAACGACGATAAAAGCTCCTGCAGCGCCATTTTGTCACAAGCCCTTTGCTCAGATGGCCTTCTAAAAAGGCTTTCAATGACTGTGCTCGAGTACTTAAGAAGCTTATCCCTGTCAGTTGCCCATAGCCTTTCAACTGCCGGCACAAGTTCCATTATACCCATTGAGTTCATCGATCCGTGTTTTGGAATGTAAGTTGTCGCAAAGAAAGGCCTTCCGTGCTGGTCAGCTATGACGTTAAGCGGCCAGCCGCCAAACCCATTCATTGCAACCGCAGCCTTCATATAATAGCTGTCAACATCCGGTCTCTCCTCCCTATCAACCAGTACGTTGACAAAAGCCCTGTTCATTAAACGCGCTACTTCTGAGTCCATAAAGCAATCATCGTTCATCCTGTGACACCAGTGACAGGAGTAATAGCCAATTGATATGAAAATTGGCCTGTCTAGCCTTTGCGCCGCTATAAACGCATCTCTTGACCATGGATACCAGTCGACTGGGTTATCGGCGTGCATTAACAGGTAAGGGCTTTTTGTGCCAGACAGCCTGTTGGCCACATATTAAGACAGCGTGCCCATGTATTAATACATGGCTGATCTTTTAACTGAGTACATTTTTTGTTAGTGATAGTGCAAATAATGTGGCATTTAAACAATGCGTGATTGACAGCTGATCAGTTTTAAAAGCAATTAATAAAAGAATTTTATAAAAAATAGTTTTTAATCTTAAACATAAATTCAGAACAATGGTTAGGGCTGTGTTCATAAGGCCTTCAAACCCAACCGGCAGCGCTTACCTGACAAAGTGGGGCTTTTTGCCTGTGCCGCTTGGCCTGCTTCAGCTAGCCGGCTGCGTCCTTACGATAAAGGGAAGCTCTGCAAAGGTCATAGATATGGAGGCTGACGAAATGTCCGTTGACGATGCAATAGATGAAACGTTAAAGTTCAGGCCTGATATAGTGGGGATAACTCTGCACGCAACGGCCGCGCATACAACGGCATGCAAAATAGCCAATGCCGTGAAGGAAAGCAGCCCGGGAACGGTAACTGTTGCGGGCGGTCATCACGCTACGTTTTTGCCTTATGAAATAGTCAGACAGGGATTTGACATATCTGTGCTTGGGGAAGGTGATGGAACAATAATTGACATAGCAAGGGCCATAGAGGACGGGTCCGATTTTTCATTGATACCGGGTATAGTTTACAGAAATAATCAAGCTATAGTTAAGACAAGGCCAAGGCCACTTATACAGGACCTTGATTCGCTTCCCATGCCAGCGTTTGATCTGGTTAAAAGGGAAAAATACAGGTTTTCAACCTTCGGTAAAAATGAAACGGTTGCATGCGTTGAAACGTCAAGGGGATGCCCTTATGCATGTGACTTCTGTTCAGTGACGCCTACCTGGGGCAACAAGTGGAGAAACAAGTCGGTCAGCAGGATAATTGCCGAGCTTGATCAGATTAAGAAGCTGGGATATGACTGGGTGTTCTTCACAGACGATATATTCGTGGTTTACCCAAACATAAAACAGAGGTACAGGCTGTTTGAGATGATGATCGACCGCGGCTATAACTTTAAGTTCATAGTGCAGATGAGGGCTGACGTAACATCAAAGAACCCTGATCTTATAAAGAAAGGCGCCGAGGCTGGCATGACAATAGCATTTCTAGGGATTGAATCAGGAAGCCAGGAGGTGCTTAAGAAGATGCACAAGGGCATATTCACCCCCCAATCAGTTAAGGCGGTTCAGGTTCTTAGCAGCAATGGCGTTATAGTTCTTGGCGGAATGATGCTTGGAGCTCCTTACGAAAGCATAAGCGATATGCTTGCTACCATAAGGTTTTCACACAAGCTTGCAGATGCTGGCCTGGATGCGGTTCAATTTAGCCTTTACACGCCTCTCCCTGGCACAAGGATATTTTATGATGCGGTTAAGAACAACAAGCTGTTTACGCTTGACTGGGACAGGTATGACCTGCTGACCCCGGTTATGAGAACAAGGGTTCATCCTGTGATAACCCAGATTTTACAGCTTTACGGTCATTACTCATTTTATGTTCTGAAGTACATAAAGGGAAAGCTGCTGAGGAAAAAGGCTGCAACCGCGAAGAAGGAGGAGCTTGTCAAAAATTCACAGAAGTTCATATTCGAAATGTTCCCATCTTACCTGAAAGACCTGATTCGCTTCCCTTCTGTGCTGTATAGAACGGCAAAGCTTTACAAGTCAAAGGTGATGAACATAAGCGGGGATCTTCTAAGGGAGCTTACGGAGTTTTCAGAAGGTGCCGTGTACGCAGAAGTGGGAAGCAGGAACCCCTACTTTATGATAAAGGAAGCTGAATGGTGATCATAAGTGGCCAGGATTGTCCTTATATCCGACATGACCTTAATGTACAACTACCATAACTTTCCGTTGCTTGACTTTTTGCCATGCGCGCCATCGTCTTCAGTCCCAGGACCTGTATACAGGTTCTTAAGAGGCAATGAAGCTGCGCCGATGGACAACGGAGAAGTTAAAAGAAGCCCATATGCCATAAGGAAGATTGAAGCCTCTTTGCTCAGGTCATACAGAAGGGAGGAGGTTGCCGTCCCTTACTTAGGCCAGCTAGAAAAGTTCATAGGTGATGACACGGAGGTCATAGGAATTTCAACAATGGATCCTCTTGGATTTGGTCCATTGACCATGTCATATGCAGCCCTTTTTGGTTATGATGGATACGCATGGGTAAGAAGGGAATGGGAGGAACTGCTTAACAGGGTAAACGCCGCTAGGCGTGGCAGGAAGGCAAAGCTTATAGTAGGTGGGCCTGGCGTGTGGGAGTTCACTGTTGCACCGGATGAGCTTGACAGGTTTGGAATAGACTATGCTGTCCAGGGCGAAATAGACGATATAGCGCCTGATCTGTTTGAGCAGGTAGCTGATGGCTCGCTTGACGAAAATACTTTCACGCATGGATACGTTACTTATAACGATGAGTTCGCAAGAATTGAAACCAAACACGAGAGGTTTATCACGAGAAGGATTGGAACCAGAATGTATCCTGCCCTGGACGACATACCAGACATAGTAAGGCCTTCCATGAAGGACCTAGTAGAGGTGATGCGGGGATGCGGGGTTGGATGCGACTTCTGCGAGGTTACGTTGAGACCTCTCAGGTATTACCCTCTTGACAAGATAAAGAGAGAAGTTGAGGTTAACGTGAAGGGGGGCGGCGATCATGCATGGCTTCATTCAGATGAAATATTCGCCTACATGCATGGAAAAAGGTTCGAGCCGAACAGGGAGGCTTTGATAGATCTCTTCAGCTATGTCATGTCAATTAAGGGTGTTGCCCATACAAATCCGACTCATGGCAGAATTTCAATACCTGCTGGATACCCAGAGCTTATAGGCGAGCTGGCAAGAATAATGAAGGCCGGGCCCGATAACTGGATAGGCGTTCAGGTAGGGCTTGAAACTGGAAGCGAAAGGCTGGCAAGGCTTCACATGCCAAACAAGACCCTGCCGTTAAAGGTAGGGCCTGATGGTAGCTGGCAAGAAATAGTGTGGAGAGGCGTATACAACATGAACATGCATTACTGGAGACCCGCGTTCACCGTTCAGGTTGGACAGATGGGTGAAACTGATGAAGACAACTGGGAAACGGTCGCGCTTATAAACAGGCTAAGCGCATCGGAAGTAAACGGCAGGCCTTTTGAATTTACTGTAACTCCAATGCAGAACGTGCCCCTCGGGCTTATCAAGTCCAAGAAGTTTTCGCTGCTAAAGCTCTCCAAGTCCCAGCTTGCAGTTTACTACGCCTCGTACCGGCATCTGGCCAAGATGGCCGCGAGGGACGCCTATTCTGAAGGGTCGGGAAACTTAATTGCAAGGCTTGGCGCCTCCACGTTAATAAGGCTTGGCGGATGGATTGTTATGAAGTACATAGAAAGCATATGCAAAAAGGCGGGCCTTGACGTTGAAAAGGTAAAGGAATATGGCCTGAACGGCCGCAAAGCGATAAGCGCGGCTTCTCAGATTACCAGGGCATCTTAGTGAATAAAGCTTTTTAACCAACTCTGTGCTTATAGGTTTTCTGATTCTGCTTCATGTAAGGAAGCGGTGACTGGTCATGCGCAATTCGCAGCCTTAAGGCGAGCACATCGATTATGCACTGGCCATCTTCAAATCAAATGCTGAACTAGCATGTGCTGGCCATAATTGTCGACTTGACAGCGGCGTTCGCCGCCTCATGTCCTTTGCCCTTGGGGCCGTAAAATGCAAAGCGAGCACAAGGCTTTAATAGGAAAAATGCGGAAAGGCTTCGTGATGGGGTTTAACGTAATAATTTCCCACAGGGCTGACCTCGACGGCATGGTAAGCGCCGCGCTTATGGCAAAAAGGCTCAATCGGCCTTTGCTTATTTACCTGAAAGATTATGATGATGAAGAAGAAGTTATACCGTCGGAAATTCTTGGATGCAACTGCGACGTCTATATAAGTGACATATCTATTTCACAGCCAAAGATAGGCCTGATAGCTGAAAGGATAAAAAAGATAAGGGGAAAAGTGCTGTGGATAGATCATCACCTTTATAGGCCTGAAGAGGCAAAGCTGCTGAACGATGCCGGAGTTGACCTTTACATAGATAAGAGCGCCCCTGCAGCTGCACTTCTAGTAAGCAAAAAGCTTGGGATAGACGATGCGCTCGTTGAATTTGCGATGCAATCCGATACATGGAATATAAGGGATGAAAAGGTCTTTAAGCTTGTCGAGCTCATAGATTACTTGAACTACCTGGAAAAGGACATAAGGGAAAAGCCAAGGCTCAGGTCGCTGCCCTTAATTTTAGCAACTGCTGATCCGAACAAGCTGCCCACAGACGACATGCTGGCTGTCGTAAATTATTATGAAAGGTTAAAGGATGAAGCGGTGAAGGAGACGCTGGCTATGGCAAAGACATTTAGCGTAGACGGCGTAGACGTGGCAATTTCATATGCCAGATCAATAATATCTGGAACAATCGCGGCTGATGCCGTGCAAAAGGCTGTAGACGCAGATATATATATAATTATAAAGGATAACGGGGCGATGAGCTTCAGGAGGGCAAGGGGCTCAACAATAAACCTTGTTCCGCTTGCTCAGGTCTTTGGCGGAGGAGGGCACGAAGAAGCGTCAGGCGCTTCTCTCAAGATTAACGTGCCAAGAGAAAGGTTTTATGAAATAGCCGAATCAGTAATTGAAAGGATAAAGCCCTTGCTAGCTTAGCCATTTACAAAATAAGCCCTGACCTTCCTGGCTCTAGGTCCATCCAGCTCAACAAAAAGTACCCGTTCCCATGTTCCGAGCTCGAGCCTGCCTTTAGCAACTGGGATAACCAGTGACTTGCAAAGAAGCGATGAAATAAGGTGCGCATCGGCATTGTTATCAATGGAGTTGTGCATGTACTTCCCATGCTCAGGGACCAGCCTTTCAAACATTGAAAGGAAATCCTGAATAAGGCCCCTTTCCCCCTCGTTTAGCACAAGCGCCGCTGTGGCATGCGGAACAAAAAGGTCAATGAGCCCGTCGCCGAACGACAGATCATTGACTAGCCTTTCAACTGATTCTGTTATATCTATTATTTCCCTTCTGCTTTGCGTATTTATCGCAATCTCCTTGTATATCATAAAGTTGATAATGATAACGGCCAGATTTATCCATTTTTAATGGCGTTTCTTAGCCAGACCTTCTTCCCTTCATAAGGGCGAGGCCTCTAGGCCTGGGGCGTTACCATTTTACTCAAGCCCGTTATCGCCCTATTCGCGCTTTGCAAACATCAGTTAGCCTTAAAGAGATTAGGCCTGCTATGTCAGGCTGTTTCAACAAAATAATAGCCGTAAAGCGGTTGTCCTCCTGATTCCCTTAGGATGCCCTGCTCTGGCCTTACTTTAATCCCGGCTTTAAGCTCCCTGTACTCCCTTATTTGGCCCAAAGCCATTGTGCCGTCATCGAACTTTACAATCCCAAGTACAAGAGGGCTCCTCTCGATGCCTTTTGGCGTTGCCCAGAGAACAGTATAAGTTATAAGCGTTCCTCCAGTAAGTTCGTACTCCTCAAAGTCACTTCCGCCGCACCTGGCACATCTTAGCCTTTTATACGCATAGGTTTTTCCACAGGCCTTACAGCGGTACCCGTTCAACGCCTTTTCCCCTTAAGAACTCTTTCCAGAACGGATTTAAGCGTTGTGTATTCCATTTCCTCTTCAGGAAGGCGCTCAAACATTATTGGCCCGTGAGACCTCATGTAAACGGCAATCTGCATTGCAAGGTTTCTTGCATAGTCAAACTCCTTTCCTGCAAAGTAATCAACTGGCACATGATGCCCTGGGGCTGGATTTTCCTCTTCACCTACAAATGATTTGTCCTTAACCATCATGCCGATTGCGACCACACGCGGTGGGCCATCAAAGAACGTTGGATTTGAGTCATTTACAGAACATGGATAAAGCGGCCCAACATGCGAGCCCCTCATCCATCCAGGAACAAGATGAGGAAACATAAATGGCTGTAACAGCTCACCAACCGCAGGCAACCCTGATTGTCCCCTTGCTATGGCAACTGGATCGTCCTTTCCTACGTACTTGCCAGCTATATGGCTTAGCCTTTCAGCGCTTACAACAGCCGCAGTGCCTATTGATTCATCTTTGCTAACAACCCTCTTTATTGAAAACCTTACAACGTCCCCCACAAGCGCCAGCATGTCGTAGAGCTCCTCAGGCAGGTTAAATCTGTAAACCTCTCCCTCCTTCTGATCCAGCACATCAATGTAAAAACCGCTGTGCATCCTTTCATCTATAACAAGTCCTGAAGTATAGAACGGATCTGCGTAAATTCTGACTAACGGCAGGTTAAAGGCTGAAGGGCTTGTCTTGTCAGCCATGAATATTACCACCGGCTCAGCCCTTCTTTCCTCAAACTCCATCTCCGCAACGCCAGGCCCCATACCCTTCACGTTACCGCTGAAAGCATCCTTTAGCAGATCTTGACCTGCTGCATAAAGCCCGAGCTTCTTGGCCTCCTCAGTGGCCGCCCTGAAGGCATCCCACGCTAGCCTGTGAACCTCGCTTGCCTCCTCGCCTGAGCCATGTAGCATTACCAGGTGTATGTCGTCCCCAACCCTTGAAACCTGATAATCATAAATTGTCCCAGACTTTACCCCTTCTTCGAGCACCCTTTCTGCGGCCTTGATCTGCCTTATATGTGGCTTGACATGACCGGCCAGCGATCCAACATCTGCCTTTATATCAGAAACGGTAACCTTCATCGTGTTTAATTAAAAGCATAAGTTAAATAAGCGTTTCGCACTTAGTTGCAACAATCACTAAATGTAGTGAATAGTTTTTGATTGCGTTAAAATTAATTTAAACTATTAACCAGATTTAAAGATCATAATGCCGTTGAACACTGGTTGCTCGGGGGAAGCAGCGTGGTGCAAAGAAGTAACGCCCAGCAAGGGCTCGTACATGCTTATTATTAGGCTGGATAGTGAGATAACTATAAGTTATGGGAGAAGCGCTGTAAGTCTTGACGCAGGGGTTTATGGATACGTTGGAAGCGCCAGGGGGACTGGCGGGATAAGGGGGAGGGTATGCAGGCACGTTTTAAGAAAAAGATGGCACGTTGATGGGCTTATCCTTGCTGGCAGACGAGTTGGCGCATGCTGGAGTTTGGAACTTGACGAGCTTGCGCTTGCTTTTCTGATTGCCAATAAATTTCCGCAAGCTGCCCCAGAGTTTGGTAACACCGATACCAAGGGGCCATCGCACTTGTTTGCGCTTGACGATTGCTGGCCTGAAAGGGTTAAAGCATTAGGCATAAGGTGCACGGGCATCAACAAGTGAGAGCTTATTAGTGAACAGGAGCTAAGAGTCAAGCGGGATAAGGCTCCTTCCACGGGTTTCAAACCCTTTTACAAACCATGAAACAGCCCCAGCAAAGCCAACAGCCCATAGCGCAACGTTGAACAGCAAGTATTGATAAACGCCCCAGCTTATAGTTAAAAATATTGAAGCTGAATAGCTGCCATAGCAAAGAACCCTTATAAGGGAAATAAGAGTTGCCCTTTTTCCTGTTGGAAACAGCTCAGGCTCAAGAACAGTTCTAGCAACCCAGGCAAGTTCGCTGAACGCCATATTCAAGAAGAGAAGCACGTAAAATATTAAAAGCCCACCGCCAAGGCCAAAGGCCATTATAAGGAAAATCGTGGCCAAGCCGCCTGCAAATGACATAACTGAATACGCCTTCCTTGATATTCTGTTAACCAGATACGCGCCTATGATTCCAGCCACTGCGGCGCCTATGTTGGCATCAAGCAGTATGTAGCTTGTAAGCGACGGGAACTCGATGGGGCCTATAGTGTATGCCATAAGCCCAAAGGTTAAAAACTGTGAAAGGCCTATAAGGGCCAGAAACAGAAACCTGAACCAAACAGAAGCGGTTGGAGTTGCTGGTTCAACCGACACGTTGCCCTGCTTGAACCTGCTTGCTTCCTTTTCAGCCTCATTTACCTTACCCTTGATCTCTAGCCATCTAACCGATTCAGGCATCATGAGCCTTGCTATGACAAGTATTGCTATCACAACCGTTATCGTTATCCCTATTACCTCCTTTGACGCTTCAAACGAATAAGATGTTGCTATTTCAAGCCACGCGGCGATTGCCGCGCCAACGTTGGCAAAGTTTGGCATTATGGCAAGCACGACATCACGTATCTTAACTGGCATATTTTCAGATAAAAGCGCAAGCAGGGGGGGCTCTTCACCGCCAACTCCAAACTGCGTTAAGAACAGTGCTATAAGAAGTGAAACAAGGTTAAATGAAAACAGAAAAACTGCCACGCCAACTGCATAGCTTGCCATGGTAAGCATAAAAGAAAGCTTTCTGCCACGGCTATCTGCTACATGGCCTATCACAAAGTTCCCCAGAAGGGCAAACAGCGGTGGAATAGCCAGTGACGCCACATACATGTCCTTTGGAACAAGGCCTGAAAAAACGGTGCTTATTGGCGAAAGCGTGGAAAGCATCCCCCATATGAAGAACCCCATCGCAACCGATACGAAGGTTGCTACGTGAACTCCTGAAACCTTTGCCCTTTCGACGGCCTGTGAATAGCCCATGCGCGGGGCTTAAATTATTGATTTTTAAGTATTGCCTTATATATACGATTTTAATATAACTGACCCACTCCCCGTCCTAAAAGGGTGAGGTTCTGCTTGGTTATCACCTTGGGTTAAGGCTCACAACGTTGCTTAACTGAATCCATCCCGGTATTACGTTAAGCGTTATTATTACAGGCTTTGGGGAAGCTAGAATTGCTTCCCAAAGGGATGAAGCAAGGGCATCAGAAAGGCCTGTAAACGGCTCATCCAGGAGCACAGCTGCCGAGCGACCAAAAAGCGCCAGCGCCGCTTGAGCTGCCTTCGCCTGCCCAAAGCTTAACTTGCCAGCCCTTTCGTTCCAGACATGTCCAAGGCCAAGGGCCTTGAGCGCCTCAACGGCGCCGTTTGCGCCAGCAAGCGACGAGATCTCGTTAACGCGCATCCAGCCTGGCATCGCAGGTCTGGCTGGCACATAAGCTACGCCTCGTTTGCCGTAGGGAAGCCCGCTAACGTCCTCGCCATTAATAATCACGGCTCCTTCGGAGCTCAGGAATCCAGCAATTGCGAGCAGGAGCGTTGTCTTGCCTGTTCCATTTGGGCCATAAAATACAAGTGGCCTCGAAGGAGCAGCCATTCCGTTCACAGGCCCTGCTGTAAAGCCTCCTCTGAAGGCCTTAAATGACCTAAGCTCAATGCTCAATCCTGCTTATTGCGTATGCTGAAACGCTCAATAAAAGGGTTACCAAAAGCAGCGCGGCCGCGTAGCTTACCGCTGCATAAAGCCCTGAAACTTCATAATTGTACCAGATAAAAACTGTGGATGGCATGGTGTAATAAAACAGAGGTGCCGCGAGAACAGAGTAAGTCAATATAACCACTGAACCGAATTCGCTTATTGCCCTGCCCATGCTTAGCAGCGAAACTCTCAGTATTGGGCCAAAAGACCCTCTGAGCACTACGCTTCTTAGAACCACTGAATGAGGAACACCCATGCTGAGGATGTACATTTCTGACTCGCGGTCAATCATTTCGAAGTGTTCCCTCAGGGACATTATGTATATTGGCATTGAGACATAGGAAAGCGCAAGAATCAACCCCCAGAGCGTCCCTATGGGGCTCAGCCAAGGAGCAACCCCGTATATTGGTGAAGGAGGAGAAAACGCAAGAAGCAGCATTATTCCCACTACGGTGTGCGGAATTGAAACTGGCGCAAGAAGCACGTCGTAAACAGCCCCGCCGCCTTTTATTATGCCCCTTGCAAGCCCATATGCTACCGGTGTCCCTAAAGCAAAGTCTATCGCCACTGCTGCGGCTGATGCAAATAGCGTCAGTTCAAGGGACGTGCGAAAAGATATGCTGGAGAACGCGCTGTATAATCCCCGAGGCCCTGCCATGAAAATTAGTAAGGCCATTGGGAAAAGCACTAGCGCCGTCAGCACGTATGAAGAAATCTTAATTGACAGGTCCTCCATATGCAAGCACGCTGCTATTAATGAACGCCGACAGTGGATAAGGAACCGAGCTTAGGTTTCCGTACAGTATTGCCTGTGGAAGCGGTTCCGCGCCGTACCTTCTGAGATCCTCCATGCCTGATGGGGATATCATATATAGCGCTACTGAAGCTGCTAGGGATTTATCCTTATAGCCCTCTGGTATTGTAAAACAAATGTAGATTGGTGCGCCATGCAACGCTACCGTCTTGCCTTGCACAGTTATTGGCACTTCAGCCTTTGAATAAAACTCGGAGTAATTGCCAGAGCCCAGGTTTACCTGATATGGCAACAGAACGTACGGCACCTTCTGCTCTTTTGCAGAAGAAAGATAAAGCGCTATGTCAAAGCTTATCTTCCCAGTGTCAAGATAGGAAAAGAGAGCTGATCCCTGAGGAACTTCGTACACTAAGCCCGTTGAGTTTAGCGAATAAAACCTAGATTGGTAGGCGCTTATGTTGTTGTAAATCCACAGCCCTGAAAGCTGCAGCATCATAAGAGCACGATAACCTTCAGGATCTGTGTTTGGATTAGATGTCCCCACGGCGTACTTGCCTGACAGGACTATGCTGAGTATCTTAGAAAGGTAAATCTGCTCCGCAGTTGTGTTTCCACTTAAGATTGCCCTGTAAAGACTGGCGTTGAGCTCGCTTATTTCTGAAAACGCGGGCGAAAGCCGTGAGACGCCTATCACCATCTGATCCCCGGCTATAGCTACGTACCACTGCGCCTGTCCCTGTGGCACGAGCAGGTCCTCTATAACTGCAGGATCAACTGAAATGAAAATGGCGTAATGCGATGGTGCCAAAAGAACCTGCCGTGCCGCGGCGACGGATCCCATGGCGGTAACTGAGCCCGGCTCACCGGTTGCGTTTAGAACCTGCGATGCATATGGCGCATAAAGCGAAGCCGCTATAAGGTTAAGGCCCTGGGTGCCATGTGGAGCGCTTTCAGAGCCAGCGTAGTATCCCCCTGACAGCCCTGCAATAAGAAACAGAACGGCTATCAACAGCGCATATGTGGTCCGCATGCCATTACATCCAAGCGCCGTTTATTTAAACTTGTATGTTTAATTTTTGCCAAAAAATATACTTAATAAATTAATTGCAAGAAGGCTGAAAGCCTGGGGTGCTTACTATAAAAAGCTTATAAACTGTTATTACTTCTATTCATTATGTGCAGCTACTGATTAACCTGCCGCCGGCAGCGATGGGCCTGCTTGCCCTCTTGATAATCCTGTTTCCTATAGCGTTTGCGTTTTACATACTGTGGATAGCCATTGGGGCAAAGGGCTATGCCTCTATATTTGCGTATTCAGGGGGAAATTCGTTTATCTACAGAGCTGACCCCAGGGTAAAGTTCCTTTATGCTGTTGCGGCACCTGCGCTTGCAAGCGCCCTCGGGCTCTACGCAGGGATTATAGTGCTGGTAGCTACGCTTGCCGTTTACGCGTTCATGAATAATAGGGGCAAAAACCTCAGATTTGTCCTGTTGCTCATGCTTTCCGTTGCTGTTCCTTCAGCATGGACGTCGGCAATAATGTTCCATAGGGAGTTTTCTAGGTTCACCATTCCTGGCCCAAAGGTTCTGTTTGCGCATCCTGAGCTTGGAGTAAATGGGTTAAGCCTTCTTGGCTTTGAATATGGGGCTGCAAGCAGCCTGACGGCGCTTGTTGCAATAGCCTCCACATTTATCCTGGTGTTTACGTCATCTCCATCAGATATACTTACAAGCATGGTCAAGTCGAAGGTTCCGTACGAGCTTGCGTTTGCGATGACCCTAGCTCTTATATCAATTCCAAAGATCATGGACGTCGCTTCAAACCTAAAGGAAGTCCTTTTTGCAAGGGGGTTTGTGTACTATTTTGCCCCAAAGGGAAGACCTGCAAGATGGATATATGCGCCGTATTATCTTGCGCTCATCCTTGCGGACTTCATAATAGACGTCTTAAGATCCGCAGAGAACATAGCCCTTGCAGCTAACGTTAGAGGATTTCGGGCAAGCAAGCGCAGAACGTTTTACCATGACTTTAAAATGACGCCAGGAGACTGGGTAGCTGCGGCTCTCTTTGTTGGGCTTTTTGTAATGTCAATCATGAAATGACTCATAGCTCAAAGCTTAAATATATGAAAAACAAATATCTTCTATATTGATTACCGATTTATACAGGTTTGTAACTGAAAACCGGGAAAAAATAGTATCAAACATCTCACTGCAGCAAGACAGCGATGCAACAAAAAGGGCTAAAGAGCTGTGGATAAGCTACAGCCCATCCCCCAGGAGCGCTGAGCAGACAGGCATAGATAGCGGTTGGAATTACACACCATTTCATGGCTTTTACTTTTATGCAATAGATGCAGTGGCAACCAATCTTGCTGGTGAAACCGTAGGAAAGAGGTTTGAAGCGAACATAGGCACAATGGAGGTCAGGGTCAGGGACAGGGATAGGGACACCGGCATGCATAACCCAGGCCTTTTTCTTGAAAGCATTGGGATGGAATTTGAAAAGGAGCTTGCGGAAGAAGTTAGGGACGAGCTTGTGCTGCTTGACGGCTCCCTGCTTGCCAGGTACTATAACAGGCATAAAGGAGTTGTTGAAAACGATCTTTCTGGCCTAGTGAGGAATCTGTTGAAGCGAGGAAATGTGGTGTTTATCGCAAAGTACTCTGCAAGCGGAACCCTACTTAATGGCCCAGTTGGCGACATGTATTACTTCCATCATTTAACTACGTCTGCGGGATTTTCAGCTCCAAAGCCAATAAATGACCTTGGACTTAGCTTCATTTATGCAAGGCTTTCTGATCATTCACCAGTTATACGAATAGAGATGCCGGGAAACGTTAATCAGGAAGAAGTCAAAAGGTTACTGGATATGCTTGCATGGAAGCCGATAAACGGCTATCCGTACGTCCTCCTTGAGGCCCACAGGCAGTGCAAGGTGACAAATGATGAACTTAAAGTGCTTGTGGGGCTTCTTGGCCTTTCTTATGAAGAAGGAGCCAGGGAGGTGCTCTGGGAATGAGCCAGCAGATTGGCGCCGTTGTAGGCGAGGCCAGACCGGACCTTTTTGACGCGCTGTTTAGCAGGCCTGCCAGGATGGGGGAGTACGTTATTGCACATACCCAGGAAGGCGTCGTGCTTGGAATGGTTGAAGACAGCACGATTGAAAACAAGGTGATAAACATAGTTAGCGATTATTCAAGCGTAGTTGAAGCGTGGGAGGCAACAAAGGCAAATCCCAGGGACAAAAGCTACAGGGCTACTGTGAGGGTACTTGGAGTTTTGGACATGCTGAAGAAAGGTGAGTCATACATACCTTCGGTGCCTCCTGAGCCAGGCTCGCCAGTATATGAGGCCACTTATGAGGAACTGAGCTCTGTGTTTGGAAGGCAGGAAAAGGGCTATGTACGGGTCGGCGTCCTGCTGAGGGCGCATGAGCAGCCTGTTCCGGTTTACGTCAACATCAACAAGATCGCTTCAAGGCATCTTGCCATACTTGCTGCTACAGGGAGCGGAAAGTCAAACCTGCTGGCGCTGCTTGCAAAGCGCATAAGCGAGCTGCACGGGACAATGGTTTTGTTTGATTACCACGGCGAGTACGGAGGCGTAAGCTTTGAAAGGGCCCAACACGTTGAGCCGAAGATAAACCCCAAGGTTCTTTCTTCAGATGAGTTCGCCGACATGCTTGACATGCCAGCACATGCCACAAGACAGAGAGACGTGCTGAGAAACGCGTTTAATGACAACAGGGTCAGGGCGTCATTAAGGGATTTCTGGGAACAACTTCATCATGCGCTTGAAGAAATAGAAAACGGGACTGACAGAGAAAGCTCCAGGGTTGCAGCCAGGCTTATTGAAGTGCTGGAAAGGGGAAGGGCCAGGTACGGCATGGTCCTTGATCCAACCTTGGAGGACCCGCTTGCGCAGATAAAGGAAGGATGGATAAATATAGTTGACCTTTCAAGCCTTACAACATCTCAAGCATCCTTGATACTTTCTTATTATATATCTGAGGTGCTTGAACAGAGAAAGGCGGCAAAGAAGGGCTACAAGGGAGCTAAGTTCAGGGCACCTGTGATAATAGCGATAGAGGAGGCGCACGTGTTTTTGCCTATAGAGGACCAGGGTCCAAGGTCAGATGCCATAGAGGCGGCCGCAAAGGTGGCCAGAGAGGGCAGAAAGTTTGGGGTATCTCTGCTTGTTGTCTCTCAGAGGCCAAGCAGGCTTAACCAAGACGTTTTAAGCCAGATGGGGTCTTTGGCCATTATGAGAATAACACAACCCCGCGATCAGGATTATGTAGTTAGCTCGACTGAGCTGGTGAGCGAAAGGCTTGCAAGAAATCTCCCTGCCCTTAACGTTGGCGAAGCAATACTGCTTGGTCAATGGGTAAGCGTTCCGACGCTGGTTAAAATAGATCGTGTAAGCGAAAAGATAATGGGAACAGATATAGACGCGGCATCAAACTGGGAGGACGTCTATCGCTCTGAATCATCAGGCGAAAGCACGGAGGAACTCATGGGTGGAATATAGATGCTGATTGCTCATATATCAGACAGCCATCTTGGCGCATCACCTTATGGGTTACCGGAGAGGGAAAAGGACTTTTATGAAGCCTTTGAAGAGGCAATTGAAATCATTATTAAAGAGCATGTTGATGCGGTTGTTCATTCAGGAGACCTGTTTGACGTGCCAAGGCCACCCGGCCAGGCGCTCCTTGAGTTCTTAGATGGGTTAAAAAGGCTTACCAACGCAGGGATAAAGGCGTTTTTTACATTGGGCGAGCACGATATCAGCAGAATCGCTGACAGGCCGTCCGCGTTTCTGTTTTCAACAATAGGATTAGCCGATTACATAGGAGATGGCGTGCCACGGGAGTACAACGGAATCACATTTATAGGGTTTCACAAACACAGAAGGACGGAGCTTACTTCTCTAAAGGGCAAGCTTGAAGCCGCGGGAAGGGCCATTAAGGACAGGAAAGGCGTGCTTGTCCTGCATCAAGCTTTGCTTGAGTTTCATAGATACGCCGGCGAAATATCAGAGGCAGACCTTCCATCTGGGTTTACGTACTACGCAATGGGCCACCTGCACGATAAAGGCGATAAAAGGCTTGCAAACGGCGCGATTGTAGCCTACCCTGGTTCGCTTGAAGCAACTTCTGTCGAAGGGATAAAGGACTCTGAAAAGGGATTTTACTTTGTTGACCTGTCCAAGGACGAGCCCTCGCTCCAGTGGGTAAAGTTAAAAAGCGTGAGGCCGAGGATAAGCTACTCCCTTACATATGAAGAGCTTCAGAACGATGTTGAACAGATACTAAACAGGATAACATCGCTGGAAAAGAGGCCTCTGGTTAAGGTCGAAGTCAGGGTCAATGGCTCTGAGGAGGAAATGGCAAGGGCCCTTGTTGGCAAAATAGCAAGGGCGGCCCTTTATTGTGAACCTGAAATAACAGAAGTTGGCGAGCCGTCCCCAATCACCATAAACAGGCCAGCTGATGTAACTGAGGAGATCTACAGGATAGCTTCCCAAGTCCTGAAAAACGAGGAGATGGCCAAGTTTGCCCTTGAAGAGCTTTTGCCCCGTCTCTCAGGCGGCGGCTCAAAGGAAGCAGCCGACCTGATGTGGGAACTTTACACCAGACGCCTGAAGAGGGCAGATGACCAATGAGAAAAATTAAATGCCAAGTTCACGGTGTGCGGAGGGCATAGCCTTGATAGACAGCGTTAACATGTATAACTTCCTTTCTCATGGCGAAACAAACATTGAACTTGAGGAAGGCGTTAACGTCTTTATAGGCAACAACGGAACTGGCAAGTCGTCTGTTATAGATGCAATAACATATGCGCTTTTTGGCATGCATACAAGGGAAAGCGATAAGGATCTGGTAAGAAGAGGGTCCTCCTCAGCAATGGCCTCAGTAACTATTGATGTAGGTGGCAACAAGTACAGGGTTGAAAGAAGGCTAGACTCAACAGGGAGGCTTATAAGCGCGATACTGAGAGAGGTTCAGCCCCGGGATGCCCTTATTGTAGCCGGAGAAAGAAGGCAGATGGGGGAATCTGTTTCAGAAAGGGTTTCCAAGATACTAGGACTTGATTATGAGAGGCTCAGGGTTGCGGCTATAATACAGCAAGGCGAACTTGACAGCCTTCTCAGGTACAGGCCTGCTGAATTTAAGGAGCTTATAGATTCAATAATAGGCATAGAAAGGCTCGATGAAGCTTACAAAAACATGAAGGACGCCATTGAGCTTTTCAGGGAAAGGCTAAGGAACGAATGCATGGGCAAATACGATGATAGAAACTACCAGCAGCTGGTTGCCGACATAGAAAGCACAAATGCAAGGCTTGAGGAAACAAAAAGACGCGCCAGCGAGGCAGGTGCCGGCGCTGAGGCCGCAAGGAAGGAGCTTGAGAAGTTAAAAGGGGAGCTTGAAAGGCTTGTCCCTATGAGGGAGGCCAGGATGAAGGCTGATGAAATTAAAAGAAGCCTTGAAGGGTACGTTGCGAAAAGGCTGAAGGAAATGAGCCAAAGGGCTGAGGAGCTTGAAAGAAAAGCAAGGACTGCAAGGAGATACATCGCGCTTGCGTCAGGGCTTGAGGATGCAAAAGCCAAGCTTGAAGCCACTGAAAACGAAGCTGAAAAGGCGCGAGAGAGTATTGAGGCCCTTGCGGCTGAAGCAAGCGAGTACAGGAACCTGAGTGAAAGGCTGAAGAGCATCGAGCATGAACTTAACAGCTACATAAAAGCTAAAGAAGACCTGGAGAGGACGATACTCGAGTACGAGACTGAAGTTGAAAAGCTCAGGGCCATACCTCCTCCGCAGGTTCACGGAGACGTCGAGGATGAGCTTCAACGGCTAAGGAAAATGAAGGATGAAGCGCTGGAGCAAAGGGGGTCGCTTAGGCGGAAGATTGATGACTACGAGCTTATAGCAGAAAGCGGGAGATGCCCAACGTGTGGCTCAGACGCCAAGGCCATAAACATATATGAAAAAATAAACACTACAAGGCTTCAGCTGAGCAAGCTGGAAGATGAAATAAAGGCTTATGATGACAAAATAAAAAGACTTGAAGCGGTAGTGGCTGAAGTTCATAAGCATGAGGAAACGATAAAACGGCTGGAGCTTTTGGAAAAAAGCATAGCGGATTACAGGGCCAAGGTTGAGCAGGCCGGCCGGAGAATTGAAGAGCTAAAGACAGAGATGGCTGAAAAGAGCAAAAGGGCTGAGCAGATAAAGGACGCGCCAAATAAGCTTAACAGGGCCCGTGAGGAATTCGCCAGAATTGCCCAGAATATAAAGGAACTTCAGAAAAATGTGGAAGAGATGAAGTTTGCTTGGTCATGGCTTAAAGATAACGCGATAACTTCTGAAGACGACATAAAGAAGCTGGAGGCTGAAATGAGCGGCCTGCTTGAAGCTGTTAAGCACGCCAGTTCCCCCCGCTCGGTTAACGACCTGGCCATTGACGAATACGCACAGGCACTAATAAAGCAACTGGCTGAGCAGGAGGAGAGGTCAAAGGGCTACTCAGAGGAAGAATACAATAGGGTTCAGAGCGCGCTGGATAAGGCCAAGGAAACGCTTGACAGGTTTGAGACTAGCAGAACTCATTATGAAACTGAGGCCGCTGAGCTGGAGGCCGAGCTCAAGTCCTTAAACGAAGCAAGGGCCAAGGTTGAAGAGGCCGCCAGGTACATAAATGAGCTTGAAAGGATAAGGGAGGATGTGTTTAACAGGGATGGCGCGGTTGCAACGAGCTTCAGGAGCTGGGCGATAAGGGAGATTTCGCTTTATGCGTCTGAACATATAAGGAGGTTTGGGATAGGCATAACAGAAGTAAAGCTGGAAGAATCAAGAAGATCAGCTTCCATCAGGTGCTTTACTGGCAATGGAGAGGTGCCCGTTGAATCCCTTAGCGGCGGTGAAAAGGTGGCCGTTGCCCTTGCGCTGCGGTTTGGGATGGCTAGGCTTATGGGCACAGGCAACATAGACTTTATTGTGCTTGATGAGCCAACCGTTTACCTGGATGAAGAAAGAAAGAAGACCCTTGTCAGCATAATTTCTGGGTTCAGCGCGGGACAAGGCCCAATAAGGCAGATGATAATAATAACGCATGACAGAGAGATTTTTGAAGAGGCAAGCGTTGACGCAATCTTCAAGTTTGAAAAGGTTAACGGCGTAACAAGGGTTTTAAAGGAATGAATTAGATGAACGTTTAAATAAAAAGATAAACAAACAGTGTTGTTGCGCGGTGAGCCATGAAAGGCCGCCAGGCTTTGCCAAGCTATGTGGAGTTTACCGTTGATAAGTACAACAGTACAATTAAGGCGCTGGTAAAGAGCTCGCTTGTTGAGGTCACGCTGGTTTTCCTAGCGTCGATTATAGCCCTCTTTGCGCCAATAAGGGGCGAGCTTGGATCACCGCTCAGGTATATATGGTTGCTTTTTATGCCGCTGGTTATGCTTGGAATAGCCGGCAAGGCCAGGCTTCCATTTACGTTCAAGGGCATAGACGTTGAAAAGCTTTCAAATACTAAGCTTGAGGACGTTGTTGTTCACGCTATCGTTACATCAGGAACCAACATTGGTGCTGTGGAAAACACCGTTGAGTCAATACAGTACTGGTACAGAGAGGTGAGCAGGAAATATAACATAAACGTCAGATACGAAGTAGAGGTTATAACTGAGGAATATGCCTTGCAAAGGTTAAAACGGGCGCTTCCTTCAGGCGTAAGGCTTATCGCCGTGCCTCAGGGATTCAGAACCAAGAACGGAGCGTCATATAAGGCCAGAGCGTTAGAGTACGCCAGAATAAACAGACAGCTTGGCAACGCAGCAAGGACTTGGATATATCACCATGATGACGAGACAGCTGTCGGGGAAGACACGATATTAGGAATAATTGGCTTCATAATTAACAAAAAGGGTGATGTTGGAGTTAACGCCGTTGTTTATCCCTTGGCATGGAAAGGCGGGATAGTTGGGCATCTTGAAACAGTAAGATCCGCGCTTGACGTAACAAACATTTCAATATCCCCAAAGATACTCAAACATGGGTCAGGATTCATCACAAAGGCCCTAGTTGAGGACTCAATAGGTTGGGACTTCAAGGAAGCTCTGGCGGAGGATTTCATATTCCACAGCAGGGCTTCAAAGATTGCCAAGTATGGCGTTCTAGAAGGCTTTGCGTATGAGCTTAGCCCTCCTACGCTTGCCGACATGCTTAAGCAAAGAAGGAGATGGTTTGTTGGCAAGCTCGACGCCTATCTTAATGGCTCAGTAGATATAGGATCTAGCGTTAAAGAGCTTATGGATCTTATGGAGAACGTAGCGTATCTCCCTATTAATATAGTGGCGGCTGTAATAGGAGCACATTACTTGGGTGTAATGGAGCCTCCGGCGCTGCTTGCGATCTCCATAGTGTCAGGGTATTATTTGTTTATTGTAATAAAGGACTCATTTATGATTCACATGCGCTATGTTGGCTTTGAGCCTATAGACTTTATACCTCATGTGTTCTACGCAGGAATAGGCATGCTCGTAGAGTCGCTTGCGCCCTGGTACGCGTTCATCTCCAGGGACAATGGATATTTCGTTATGGAAAAGCGTATTCAGCTCCAGCTTGGCTTCAGGTATTGAGCCATAAACGTTTGTTATGCGGCTAATGCCGCCTGTCTTGCCATGCGTTTCCTAAGGCTTCACGCAGATAAAGCTGCACTTATAGGTTTGTGCTGTCTTAACCCTTATGAGAGTTAAAAGGGCGTAGCCATACGCTTGCAGACTGCGAGCTCACAGCGTGCTATCTTTTGCCATAATTGAACTCATGCGTGTCCTTGCATACCAAGAAAATGTGATGGCTCCAATAACTGTTGTAAGAAGAGCCATAAGCACTATTGAGGTGTATATGTAGTTTCCTATGAGTCCAGCTTCAAGCCCTGTGACGGCTATAGCAAGCCCCATTTCGCCTCGCGGTATCATCCCCAAAGACGAAGAAATCGCGCCGTACCTGTTTTTGCTTGTGAAATAAGCGAAAGGCAACACGCCTGCAAACTTCAGCGCGGCAGCTAGCGCGGTAAGAACCAATGCCAGTTCGAGTGAGCCAAGCCCTGCCGTAAACAGGTTAACTTCGGCTCCTGCTATTACAAAGAAAAGCGGGCCAAAAAGAGATGAAAGCCCGCTTGCCAGCCTTTCCAAGTCATCTCTTCTTGCGCTTGAAGATAGCGAAAGCCCTGCTATGTACGAGGCTATTATTGGCGAAAAGCCAAGGCCCACCATTACAGTGGTAAGGCCAAAGAGCGAAAGAAGCGAAAATGAATACGAGTACCTCCCGCTTAACCTGTTAATTATGCGCGGTAAAACCGCAACTGAAATGCCAGTTACTATAAGCCAAGCCACTACGTAATAAAGCGTAACTCTCAAAAGCGATGACGCAGAAGCGCTTCCTGTTGCATATCCCATTGCAACTGAGAATATAATAAGCGATATAACGTCGTCTATGGCTCCCGCGGCGAGGAGGAAGTCCATTGGCCTGCCCTTAAGGCCAAGCTCATTTGCTATGCCAGAGGCCGCCGCAAGGCTTGTGGCAGCAGCAGCCGCCCCAACGAACATGGCCTTGGCAAGGCCAAGGCCAGAGACAAGAATTAATGAGATTCCAGCGAATGGAAGAATTGCCCCAAACGCTGCCCCTAAAAAGGACCATAGCCCTGCCCTGAGGAGCCCCGATATGCCCTGCTGGAGGCCTGCTGAAAATATGAGCATTATAACCGCAAACTCAGAAAACAGCAAAACGTAGTTGTTTATGGCTATAAGCCCTAGCCCGAGGGCCTTGTTTATAAGCCCTCCAAGCATATAGGGCCCGATTACAACCCCAGCTATAAGCTCTCCCACGACCTCGGTCAGACCATACCTTGAAGCAAGCCCCTTAAACGCCTCTGCCACAAACAGCATAAGCGAAATTTCAAGAAGAGCAAGGTATACTTCGTTTATTGCCATCAAGAATAATTTACTTTTATGCGGATTTAAGCTTAGCAGGCTTATTGGCTATCAGCCGCGTCAATGAAAGGTTTTTATTCATGGCCGCGCCCCCCTTCTTATAATGCTACACGGCTCCATAGTTGCAGTTCTCTCAGCTACAGGCGATAAGGCAAAGGGAATCGCAAAAGAGCTTGGAAAGGAAAAGGAAAGCGGGGTATTTTACCGTAAAAGCGGCGAGTTTCTGGTCTCGATCCTTGCAGTTGGCATGGATGAAATATCTGAGGCTGCGAACGCGGCTTCAATGGCAAATTTTATTGTAGTTGACTACCTCCCGGGCAGCCGGGAGCATGCTGAGGCTGCTCTTCTTGCAGAGGCAACTGGTGCAGAAGGCTCAGTTGTAACTGAGTTTGAAGAGGACTTCAGGAAAACGTTCAACGGGCTTCGAATTTCCAACTACAAACTGGGTCTTACTGAGCCGCCTCCTCTTCAGGACGACCTGGGAGTTGTGCCAATAGATCAGGCGTTTGTGGTAAAGGGAGTAGGAACTGTGGTCCTGGGATTTGCGTTAACTTATGTCAAGGTCCATGATCAGGTGTTTCTTCTTCCGTCAATGAAGTCTGCTGAAGTTAAATCAATACAGGTTCTTGACGTAGACTACGAGGAAGTAGGGCCGGGAGTGAGGGTAGGGCTGGCTCTTAAGGGGGTAGACGAAAAGGAGGCCAAGATGTCGTATGCAATTGCTAAATATAATGCAAAGTTAGGAAGATCAATAGGCATTGAAAGGAGGTTCCCCTGGGCGCCAGAAGCTCGATCGCTACACGCGTTCACCAAGGGAATAAAGGCCTTTGGAAACCTAGCTGATGGCCTCGTAGAAGTTGAGAAACAGCTGCCTGTAGGCGCAAGGGCAGCTCTGATAAACCTTAACGCCCCAGCCGGCAAGCTAAGGGTATATGGGTCAGGGGTTGTTAAGGATTGAAAAAGATCGAGGTGTTTTTGTTAATACTTTTGTCCTCAGTTATTGGCCTTATCGCACTTATGATAGCGCTTGCTGTAGCCCTTACAGGGCAAAGCCCAGTTAAGGTTATTTATGAAATACTGACATTTAAGGGCCCCAACGATGTGCCGTTCTTTGTTCCTATTTCATTTATGCTTTTCTTCCTCACCACGATAGCAGGCTCTGTTGGCGCGGCTTACTACCTGATACTCCCTGAAATAACTGTTAAAAGCAATGCAAACAAGGACAGCTTTTTTAACTTTCTGTTGCCTGATGAAAAGGCCATAGTTGAAGTGCTGTTAAAGCACGGAGGCGCAATGCTGCAAAAGGACATCTCCAGGGAAACTGGGCTTACAAGGGTTAAGGTGCACAGGGTTATAGCCAGACTGGCTGAAAGGGGGCTGGTAAGCGTTGAGAGGGCTGGAAACACAAACATGGTAAGGCTTAACATTACAACCACATATGGATCAACTGAAATAAAAAAATAAAATGAGCTTAGATTCGCTTTACTTGTGCCATGTTAACGCAAGAGCCCCGCCAATTATGCCAAGTATCGCTCCGACTACAAAGCCGCCCATTCCAAAGAAGCTAAGCACTGAAAATATTATTATCAGCGTGCCCCATGTGTAATTTGTCGGGTTCTTTTTGAGCATAAACGTTGATACAAGCACTATTATCCCGCTTATCAGCCCAAACGCGGCCATCCCAAAGAAGATTCCGCCTGGCCACATGAAAGGCCTGTACATCATGAAGCCTCCATATGGTCCAACGCGATATGTGTAAGGCGCTGTTATTAGGAAGACTACTGAGGCCATTGTGAGCAAAAGCCCGTTAACTACCATCAGTATTCCAGCTATCAGCGTTAAGATGTATGCCGAATGCGGATATTCCTCCGACGCCATTTTAGGTCAGAGCACCTTGTTCTATACCCTATTTATCTGGTTGGTGAAATCATCTGAAACGTTTTGAGTGAAACAGGGTGTAACTAAAAAACGCTGGCGATGAAATATCCTTCGACTGACCTAGTTTTGGAGCATCTAAAACCTATCCTAACGCCAAGCCTTTTAACCTCATATACAAGGGAGTGGTACTCGCCGGCCTCGCCTATCGGGCTTATATTAAGCGACCTAGAAATATTTAAAAACTCCATGGAGTTCTCCTTGCTAACGCGCTTGCACATCAATTCCTTTTTTTCAGACCCTATAACTACAAATGAAAGCTCCTCGGCCTCCTTAAGAAGCAGCTCGGATTCGTTTGCTCCCCATATAGGCTCCCTGAGACTTGCTCCAGCTTCAGCCGCAAGCCTTCCCATGTACTTAAGGTGATCTTCGACTCCCTGGTCGCCTGCAACAAGCGTTTCAGTTCCAAGCTTCCTCAAGAGCGCGGCCTCCTCCTCGAATTCATGCCCTTTGTGAACCCTTGCAACTATAAGCGGAACAGACATGGCCTCGGAGAGCTCCAGGAGTTTCCTTATGTTAACTAGATGTGGCGATGGCCTTGGAAAATCATAGACAAGCGTCAGGAAAAGGTCAACGGGCCATTCAAGCAATGCCGAGTAAACTGAATCCTTACCGCCTGAGAAAAGCGCAACCTTTAGCCCGCACATTGTATAGCCATGTGCGATCAAGGATTTATGCGTTTATCCAATGGCTTAATTTCTGAAACGCTTAAATAAAAAGCCAGCACAGCAAGGTGCATGAGCTTAAAGGGAAGGGATGTTGTCTCCGCAAAAGACCTGAGCAGGGGAGAAGTTGAACTTCTCATTGATGAAGCAGAAAGGCTAAGGGATATGCTTAAGTATGAAAGGCCCCTTCACATAGCAAACGGGAAGGTTGTGATGACGGTGTTTTTAGAGCCAAGCACAAGGACCAGGCTTAGCTTTCAGTACGCTGCAACTTACCTAGGCGCGCTGGCCATGGACTTTGGCGCAACTGAAATATCAAGCATACAAAAGGGCGAAAGCTTTGAAGACACGATGAGGATGGTCGATGGCTATGGCCCTGATGCCATAGTGCTCAGGCAAAGCGTTCCTGGCAACGCCGCAAAGGCGGCTGAGATATGCTCGTCTCCGGTTATAAACGCGGGGGATGGCGCAAATGAACACCCAACACAGGCCCTGCTTGACGTCTATACGATAAGGAGGGAGCTTGGAAGGATTGATGGAGTAAGCGTGGGAATCATGGGAGACCTAAGGTACGGGAGAACAGTGAAAAGCCTTTCGCTTATGTTGGATAAGTTCAACGGCGTTAGGATCTTTTACATAGCCCCAAAGGCGCTTCAAATAAGGCAAGACGTCCTTAATGAATTAAGAAATGTAAAGAGCGAGCTTGTGGAAAACGTAGAGGAAGTTGCAAAAGAGCTTGATGTACTGTATGTAACAAGAATTCAGAAAGAGAGGTTTGCTGATCCGAGCGAATATGAAAGACTTAAGGGGAGCTACAACATAAACAGGAAGCTGCTTGAGGGCCTTCCAAGGATACCAATTATAATGCACCCGCTTCCTAGAGTTGACGAGCTTTCGCCTGACGTTGATCAGCTTCCGCAGGCCAAGTACTTTGAACAGGCAAAGAACGGGCTTTACATGAGGATGGCTTTGCTTAAGGAAGTGCTTGGAATCTAAGCTGTCTGCTTCCCGTCAGCGTAGTACTGTCTTGCCTCCTTAACCGCGCGCATCATGTTGACATATGTTCCGCATCTGCAGATAAGCCCCTTGAGCCCTTCCTTTATGTCCTCATCCTCGGCCTTTGGGTTGCGCAAGAGAAGCGCGTGCGAAGCTACAACAAACGCCGGGGTGCAAAAGCCGCACTGAGTTGCGCCGTTCCTGACAAAGCTTTCCATGAGCCCTTTTGCCCTTTTGTCAAAGTAAAGTCCTTCAGCTGTCTCAACGGTTTTACCATCAGCCTCGACCGCAAGGGTGCTGCAGCTTTTTACAGGCCTTCCATTAAGAAGAACCGTGCAAAGCCCGCATTCGCCCCTCCAGCAGGCCGCCTTGACGCTGGTTACGCCGGCCCTGTTCCTAAGCGCTTCAAGTAGCGTTTCATTGTCTTCCACATGAAGTTCCCTTTCAATTCCGTTTATTCTCAGCCTTATCTCCCTCATTTTCAAAACACCTCCTTAAACGCCTTTATTATAAGAGCCTTTGCGACCTGCTTTTTGAACTCAGCGGAGCCAAGTATGTCGTCAACCGCTGAAAGGCCTGATTCTATATAAGAGCTAACCTTCCTGATCATGGCGCTTACTTCCTCGTCAGGGCTCGTTCCTGCATCTTCAAGTGTAAATACCTGCGGCTTCTCTGCCAAGGAGCCAACAGAGACTCTCGCAATACCACTTTCTGGGCTGTACGCAACTGCAACCGACGCCAGAGCGTATTCGCTTGCATTGGAGAACTTCACATATGTGCCCTTTTTGTATCCGGAGCTGAATGTTATTTCCTTAACTATCTCGTTCTCATCTATTGCAAGCTGGCCCAGGCCCTGCACCAGATCGGCCACCTTAACCTTTCTTTCACCGTTTTTGCTTACAACTGAAGCGCTGGCATCAAGCGCTGCTAACGCAGTTGGGCCATCGGTCCACGGTATAGCTTCGCACACGTCACCAACAAGAGTTGCAGAGCTTCTTATTATTGGATCAGCTATCTGCCTTACAGCTCGGTAAAGGGTCGGAGCGATTAGCTCCAAACTTCTGTTTTCCTCAAGCTCGACAAGTCTGACGGCTGCTCCTATTCTTACATCCCCTGAAAGCCTTATGCCTGAAAGCTCTGGTATGCCCTTTATGTCGATAACCACTGAGGGGGCCAAGAGCCTTTCTTTCATAAAGTTAAGCAGGCCTATTCCTCCTGCCATGACTTTAGCGTTTCCGCCTTCCAGCGCTTCAAAGGCCTCGTCAAGGCTTCTCGGCCTTAAATAACTGAACCTTGGCAGCGTCACGTATGGGCTGCCAAAACTCATACGTGTATCTCCTCCGCCCTGCTCAGGGCCTGCTCAAATGCGCTGGATATGAGCTCTGGCCTCTGTTCCTTAATAGCCTTCCAGACCCTTTCCGCATTCATTGGAATTTCATTGAGCTTTACCTTAAGCCCTCTGTATATGGCATTTGATATCGCTGGCGCAACCGCTATCATTACATGCTCTCCTATTCCCCTGGCGCCAAGAGGACCATCCATCTGCGGAGTTTCTAGGAAGACGGCGTCTATTTCATCTGGCAGGTCAGTTATCCTTGGAACATAATAATGCGTAAGGTTTGGGTTAAGCACCCAGCCTTGTTTATCAAACTTTATCTCTTCATAAAGCGCAGAACCCATGCCCATTATGAATCCTCCAAAGGCCTGACCCTCAAGCGTCAGCAAGTTTATTACCCTTCCAACGTCAAAGGCCTGCACCACCTTAATTACCCTTACCTCGCCTGTGAGCAGGTCGATCTCAACTTCAACAGCTGTACCGCCATATGTGTGGAACACCGTGTTATGCCCGTGCCCTTTTTCGTCCAAAAATGTGTTTAACACAGGGGCATAGCTCCCTCTCCCTATAACTGGACCGCCTATAGTGTTGCCGTTTGGATAAGTGTAGCCCATTGCAAAATCTTTGAGCCCAAGCCTGTGCTCAGGGTGAGTTCTGGGGTAAACTTGGCCTCCTCTTATTTCTATATCGTCCTTTGGAACCCTGAAGACCGCAGACGCCATTTCCCTTATCTGGTTCTTTGCGTCCTCTATGGCCCTTAACAGCGCTATGCCGTCAGAGTAAAGCCCCCTGCTGCCAACGGTCTGCCACGTGTAGGGATTCTGATCCGTTGAAACTCCCTCAAGCTGGTTAACCTTAACCTTTTCAACGGGAACCCCGAATGCCTCAGCTGCTATTATAGCAAGTGAGGTTGGAGTTCCCTGTCCCATGCTTCCTGTGCCTGTTATTACATCAATTGTTCCATCCTCATCGATCTTGACAATTGCTGACGCCCCAGCATTTGGTGGCTGCGAAGGCGCCTTAACGAGCATCGCAAGGCCCTTTGCCCTCACCTTCCATGGCTCTGATGGCTTTTCAACTTCCCAGTATCCTATGCCTTTTACCAAAGCCTCGAGGACGCCGCGCGGATTTCCGTCGTATTCCCTTACCGGCTCACCAGTTCCCCTTACGCTTTTGCCTGGCACGTGCAGGTTTATCTCCCTTATCTTTACTGGATCAAGCCCAAGCATGTCAGCGGCCCGATCCATTACCTGCTCAAGGGGCCAGTGGTTTTCTGGGTGTCCAAAGCCCCTCATTGCTGTTGTCGGTATCTTGTTTGTATATATAGCAAGCGACTTCACTGATATGTTTTCAATGTCATAGGCGCCGTCAGCGGAGTAGCCGGTTGTTCTTGCAACGTTAACTGTATAATCCGCGTACGCGCCCGCGTCCATCATGAACGTGGCTTCATAAGCCTTGAACCTGCCGTCCTTAGAAAACCCTGCCTTTACATTTGCCACAAGGCCGTCTCTGGAAGGAGCTGAAGTCATCTGCTCGCTTCTTGAAAGCACAAGCTTGACAGGCCTCCTGAGGCTCTTAGATATCATTATTGCCAGCGGTTCCCAGCCAATGCCTGCCTTTAGCCCAAATCCGCCGCCTGCCGGCGGCACGTGCACTATCAGCCTGTTGACTGGGATGTTAAGTGAAGCGGCTGTCAGGTATCGCGTTGCAAAAGGCGACTGCGCGCTGGTCCACACTTCAACATAGTCGTCAGGCCTCCAGTAAGCCAGCACATTTTGAACCTCCATTGGAGCGTGGTTTATCTGGGGTATTTTGAATGTCTCTTCAACAATTACGTTTGATTCTGCAAACCCAGAGCTAACATCGCCCTTTACAAGCCTGAAGTCATTGGCTATGTTTGTCCCCGGAACAGGGTTTATGAACCCCTTATAATAGTTATAGCTGGCCATATCTTCATGGACAAGGGGAGCCCCCTTTTCAATCGCCTTTTCAACATCAAGAACTGGCTCGAGCGGCTCATAGTCAACGGAAACCTTTTCCGCGGCCTCTTCTGCTGCTGCCATGCTTGTCCCAACCACAGCAGCGACTGGATGACCTACCCATCTGACCTTGTTTGTAGCCAAGAGGTCCCTGTCAGCTATATAAAGGCCTATTCTAAACGGAAAGTCCTTGCCTGTAAACACGCCAACAATTCCAGGCGATTTAATGGCATCAGACGTATCGACTGATCTTATCCTTGCGTGCGCGTACCTGCTAGTTACAAGCGCAACATAAAGCTGTCCCGGCAATTCTATATCAAAGGAGTACCTGAGCGTTCCAGTCACCTTAAGCCAAGAGTCGACCTGCGGAACCCTTTTCCCAACAACGTTTTCCTCCATGGTAAGTATTAATGATTATGTCTTTTATATTTAAGCTTTTATTTTCTTATCTGTGAATTTTATTAAATGTTTTTAATTTAAAGAAAAACGCAAGCCACATATCGTTTAAAATTCAACTGTAGTGTGCAAGCCCATTGCAACGTAATAAAAAAACTTAAATATGTGTGGTTCTAATATTGTCCTTACCATGGCAACTAAGACCGAGGAAATAGATAGGGTTGCGATAACAAAGTACTATCCGGAAAAAGGACAGGTGGAGCTACTGCGAGAGTTCCCAGAGGAAAGCTACCTTTGGAACAAGGACTTCCACCCAACACCGGTTAAAATGAGAACGTGGGGGGCATGGACTTATCTGGCAATATGGTTTGGAATGGTGGCCATAGTTCCCACATGGACTCTAAGCGCGGTTGGCCTTGCGTTTGGACTTAACTGGTGGCAATCAATACTTCTGATGTTCCTTGGAAACGCAATTGTGCTTGTGCCTATGATAATTCAATCCCATGGGGGCGCCAGATACGGTATATCAGAGCCCCAGCTCACCAGAAGCAGGTGGGGGATATACGGAGCGCAGATACCGTCATGGATAAGAGCTATAATATCCATGGGATGGTGGGGCATTGAATCATATATAATAACTGAGGCAGCTGTTGCAATTTACCTGCTTACTACGAACCAGATACCCAAACTGCTTTCAGGCAGCACGTACACCCTTTCCGTGGCATACCCCCAGGTCTTCTGGCCAACGTTCATTATAGTTGTCCTGACGCAGATTGCGCTCTTTTATGTCTCACCCCCCTATAAAGGGCAGCCTGCGCTCAAGTGGCTTGCAAGGGCAGCGGCGCCAATAGTCCTTGTTGGGTTTATCCTGCTCTTCGCTTACACTCTTAACACAGCACACTGGAACTTTGCGCCTATCATGCAGATACCCGTAAGGGCAACGGGGTTTGGGTTCTGGCTTGCCGTTTTTGGGTTCCTTAACGCAAATGTAGCATACTGGGCAACTATGGCACTTAGCATGCCTGACTTCACCAGGTTCGCAAAAAGCCAGAAGGCCCAGACGTATGGGCAGATACCAATGCCGCTCATGATGGCAGCCATTGGTGCGCTTGGCATAATGGCAACTGGGGCTTCAATGGTGCTTGGACTTGGCCATGGCCAAGGAATCACGGATCCTGTAATACTGGCGGCCGCAATACTGCCAAGGGGAGCAGCTTACTTCGTTGAGTTCGTTTTCATGCTCGCGACATACGTGGTTAACGTTTATGCAAACAGCGTTGCCCCTGGATATGACATAGCGAACACGTACTCAAAGCACCTGACATGGTTTAGGGGAATTGTCATAGGCATAGTCATAAGCATGCTGCTTGGCGCATGGGCATTCTATTCAGGCGGCGCTTACTCATACATATACGACTGGCTTCTTGCTTACGGTGCGCTTCTTGGCGCCGTTGAAGGCGTGATAGTTTTTGACTACGCCATAATCAGGAGGTTCAAGTTTGAGCTCCCAGACGTTTACCTCTCCCGTGGAAGGTTCCGGTACCTGTACGGCATAAACCCGGCGGCCATTATTGCATTTGTAATAGGCACTGTGATAACGTACCTGTCGTACTGGGGCTGGGTGGTTAACCCGGTAACGGAAATAATATACGCCAACTCATGGATAGCCGCCTTCCTGATAACGGGGGTTATATACATTCTACTAATGGCTATCTGGGTTGTGCCAAAATACCAGAAGTTCTTGAAGGGCAGCCTGATCACCGGCTATTACTCGGACGAAGTCAGGAAGATTTTCCAGATGGATTAAGATCAAACAAATTTTTTATTATACACTTTATTTTTTATTATAAACGCTCCTTATAGGTAGCTATTCACGAAAAGCTTAAATTCAAAATGGCCAAACGGTAATATGTCCCGCGGTAGCTCAGCCTGGTAGAGCTTCCGGCTGTAGAGGCCCGCTTTGGCCGGCCTTGTCAGCCTGCCAGGCTCACAGAAACCGGAGTGTCGCAGGTTCAAATCCTGCCCGCGGGACATACTACAAATTGCCATATTCTACCACTTTTAAAGGATTTCCTGATGGCTCGCCTGGGAGGTGTTTCGGTTGAGCTTCTACGTCCGCAACAACGAAATGGCGATAAGGCTTTACCTGCCCAAGATTGGCTATCCCGACATACACGAGTTAGCAAAGATCCTTCAGATGATCAGCTACTCAAAGGCAAGAATGCCAAATATGTTCTGACGGTTTTCAAGCTTGGGGGAGTTCATCGGCAAGAGGCTTATGGACGCTGCGAAGGAAGACCCCGAGAAGCTTATCCTCTCTCAATGATAAGAATGCCTATAAAGGACGCTATGTTGAGGCAAATAAAGGCCTTCTACCTATGGCTTGCAAGCTGGACCCTCGATGTGAAGCCCCTTACCCTGAAATTATCTAGCGGATCAAGGCCGACTTATGGGCGTCAGTTAACACGTATTAAATATCCTTTTAGAAAAAATTCACCATAATCCTGATCGTATATATGAAACTCAAATGGGGGTCCGTAGCTTGCCAGCGCGGCCCTAACACACTTTTCATTTCCTGTTATGATCAGCACATCTATGTCGCTGCCAAGCGTATTATCCCCTCTTGCAACCGAGCCAAACAGGTATATCTCTGCTGTCTGATCGCACCTCTTAACCGAGTTTTTAATTTCGTTTAGCTTCCTGCTAAGCTCGATAAACGCTCTCCTTCTGCTTTTGGCCTCTTCAGCCAAGATATCTATTAAATCCTCCCTCATTGCTGATTATCTCCTCCACAAGGTTCAGCAACTTGATCGCCTCCTCCCTTTCGATCTCCTTTGGGATATATCTTGAGGTTATATACACGTCCTCAAGCAACGAAAGCTCTATCGCTCTTTCCTTTAAAACGCTCATCAGGTACTTATCGTCGTTCACCTTCGCCAACAATTCCATGATCCTTCTGATTTCGTGTACTGAGGGAAAGGCTACGCCTGCCTCGATAAGCTTTGCCTTTAAAAAAAGCTGTAAAGCCTGTTCCGCTTCAAATGCAGCCCAATCATAAATTCCCTTTTCTATATGATACTTAGCTGTATCAAGGGCGTCTCTGGCCCTTTTCATAAGCAACAATACTACACGCCTAGAACTCACAATATAGATTACGGCCAGCTTGGTTATAACGTTTGTTGCCACCATAAACTTGTCTGCTCCGAGCCCTAAAGGGTTAGGAGTTCCGCATAGGTCGGCCCATTACCTACTTGAGAGGCTGCTTCCGTTGTAAAATAAAAGGGAATCAGCTCTTTTGACTGCCAACGGCATATCACCAACTGCCTTTTCATTGTTAAGCGCGCCGTTGAGGTCTGAGTGAAGTCTGTGGCCCTCTGAGTACACCGCGGCTCTCCTCGGATTTGCTTCTGCGTTGTGAGACGCACGAAAACGTGAGTCGTTGTGCCCAATGGTTATATGTTTTTATTCCATATTTTACCAGTATGTGAAAGGATCTCAAACCTATTGTCAAAACCCCACATGTTAACGATGAACCCGTTGCCTTCACAGTTTAGCAAAGGTAATCTATGTGAACCTTTGCAACTTCATGTACGTAAAGCGTTTTGATCGAATAGAATTCAAGCGTTCTGTAAAGGTGAATCAGGCTAGAATACAGTTTTTTGAGCAGTCTTCTTTCCTTTAATAGCTCTTCATAAGTCAGCAAATAGCTTTAGCCCTGTCGGCCAGAGACGACACCAGCTGATTTATTCCGAAGATAGAATAATTCTCTTTTGCCCTTGTTCCGCGTTACAGACAAGTGTCATAGTCAACAGCCGGGACCTCCTTTGCCTCCCTTCGGACTGGCCATTGCTATCCTGTAGCTTTTCCTTTAACCAGACACTTTGCCGGCTTCCCGGCATTGGTTGTGCAAAGTTCAACCCCAATAGGCGTTACAAGGTTAACAACAGATCCCTGCCCTTTAACAGTCTCACCGGTGAAGGTGCCCAGGATTTTATTTAAACCGTTAAAGTCCTTTATCGCCTCATAGGGGCGATGTTTCTCTCATTCTTCTATCAACGTTTTTATCCAAAGCTTGGGACAATTACTTCGTGAAGGTTGGGGTCATATTTGGTGAGGACATGAATGCTAGGGATCAGCTAATGCTTTCAGAGCTTGCAGACAGTCTTGGATATTCATATATATGGTTTGGTGAACATGCGGGGATAAGGGACGCAATTGCGATGTCGGCGGCTGCTGCAGCTGTTACAGAACGTGCAAACGTTGGGACATGTGCCATTAATCCGTACACAAGGAACGTTGGAACCGTTGCAGCTACCGCAATAACGCTTGATGACATAACCGGGGGAAGGTTCTCCATAGGGGTGGCAAGTGGGGAGGAGTTTATAGGGGCCTTTGGAGTAGTAAAGGAAAGGCCATTAGATGAAATGAACGAATTTATCAATTCCTTAAGGTCTCTTCTGAGCGGCAAGGAGGTTAGCGTTGAAGGAACTCTGGTAAAGTTAAGGAACGCAAGAGCTGCAAGGAAGGCCAGCGTTCCTGTTTATGTAGCAGCCACGGGGTTCAGGATGCTAAGGCTAGGCTCAAAGATTTCAGATGGTGTGATCTTTAACTTTCTTGTTAATGATGTTTACATGCAAAATGCGGTTAAGGCCTCTTCCGGCGCTGCTTCAAAGTTCCAGCTGATAACGGCTTCAATTGCGGATGACAGGAAAATAGCTGTTAAGCTTGCCAAGATTTTTGTTGCCAAGTTCATCTTCCTAGCACCGGACTTCTTTAAAGGCATAGGGATCCCTCTGAGCGTGGTTGATGCAGTTGGCAAAAAAATAAGGGGATGGCCGCCCAGTCAGCATGAGCTTGAAAACGCAGCATCGCTTATTCCAGAAGATGTAGCAGTGCAGTTGACGGCCCTTGGAAACGCTGGCGAAGCCGCCCAGAGGATTTCTGAGGAGGCAAAGAGGTGGGGCACAACACCTGTAATTTACTTCCTCTCAGATAACACAAAAAGGGCAATTGAGGGGTTAATAAGCCATATTTAATTGCGTTAAACATTGTTTATAAAAATAATTTAAACGTCAAAAAACATCAGCAACCCTTTTAATTTAAACTGGCAGATTAATTTTGTAATGGCCAAAAGCGTCTCCGTGGCTGTCGAAGAGGGAGGCTGGACGGAAGTCCACAGCCTTTACTTTATATCTTTCGCCATCGGCCTTTTTATAGAGGGATTTGTTTTCACCATAGTCTCTTACGCAACAACCTGGTATTCCATTCCCAAGTACCTGTCCGTATTTCTTCTTGGTTGGCCATTTATATGGCTTATAGCAGGGGTTTCACTTATAGGGCCCATAGCTGACAGGATAGGCAGAAAAAGGACATGGATTTACACGATGACCATGTATGCCATTGGAGGGATTATCCTTGCGCTAAGCGTCAATTATGAGCTTGTGCTGCTTTCAACGGCTATACTTGTTTTTGCAGCCGCTGGTGAAATGAGCGTAATACTTGCCATGGCAAACGAAATGTTCCCCAGAAGGCACAGGAGCAAGGCCGTGCTTTTGCTAACCGATTTTAACGGCGGAGTTGCTCCCCTTATAGCCGGGATTCTTGGCTTTATAACAGCCTCAGCAACGGTCTCATTTCAGCGCTATCTTTCGGTGGCGACCGTCTTTGCAGCGCTTGCGGCCCTGATCGTTATAAGGTACAGGACCCCGGAGTCAGTCAGATGGCTTGAAAAGAAAGGTATGGTAAGGGAGGCCAGCGAGGAGGCAAAAAAATACTTTAACCTTAAAGTTGATGACAATGAGCAACAGGACAACGGATCATCTACAAAGGCGTGGCGCAGGCTTCCGCTTTGGGCGATTATGGCAATAATAATCCCTATAGCGTGGGCAAACTCAGCTGGATACGGGCTTATAACATACACTCTTGGCCCACTTTATTATCCACGCTATATAGATTATATCTTCCTGTTCACAGGCATCGGAGCAGTCCTTGGCGGTCTCCTGGGAGTTCTGGGCGACAGGGTAAGCAGAAAGTCATTCCTGTTATGGACATACGTCGCCGTCCTCTTGCTTACAATCTCCGTGGTGGCAACAATAGGGTTATGGTCAAAGATGATAGCCCTTTTCTGGGGGCTTTTGATAGCCCTTAACTTCGTTGAGCAACCATCTTACGAAGCCATAGAGATCATGAAGGCTGAGCTTTGGCCAACAAGGGTCAGGGGCTCGCTTATAGCGGTTGCGAGGGCTCTGCCGATACTGCTTTACCTGCCGGTGCTTTACTTTGCCTCAGAGCTTCCTCTTTCACAGTACCTTGTGTTTAACGTTGCCATATGGGCAATAGGCACAGCGGCGGCCATTGCCTGGTACTTTCTTGGCCATGAAACAGGCAAGGGTGTTAGCATAGGGCTTGCCTCAGGCGAGGAATAAATAAAATTTTTACACAAAGTAAAAATTACTTTTTCTTGCCCAGCGGGAAGACAGGTACGGGCCCCTTCTCCCCGGCCCTTTCCCACCTGTCGTTTATGACCGTTGTCGTTCCGACCAATATTGTGAACAATGAATCTATAAAGCCTATGTACCCAGCAGGCTTAAGCGCGCTTGGAAAAGCGCCCATCGCGGTCGTCATGCCTGAATTTAGCGTGATTAGCGGCACCACATAGAGTATAAACTTAATGAAGGGAAAGAGAAGAGTAATTTTAAGGGCTAAGTTCATCCTAAAGCTGCCTATCTAGTATATTAACGTCATTATTGTGAATGCTATGGCAAGGCCTCCAATAAGGTGTCCTGTCCTCTTGACCTGCGGCCTCCTTTCAGAGTACACCTGCGTATGACAAACCGACATGGGTTCTGCGGCGAATGGACCGAGAAAAACGGTTTCCGCAAACATCCTGAAGAGCATCCTAGCACCTCTCACTTCAGGTAATCCCAACGCAGGGTATGTGTTATGTCCTTACGACCCCTCTGGTTATCTTTACTATAAATCCGGCGACCATTATTGCAACAAGTGCAATGGAACCGTAAACAACTTCGTAATGGGAAACAGGTATTCCAGCATTAAGCTAAAAAATGAATGAAAATGTATAAAATGGTGAGCTAGCACATGCTAACTTCTGCTAACAGCGGATGTCATTAGTGAAGAAAGGCGCGCTATTCCTCGTGGCCCAGCTCAAAGCCAACCTCCATCAGACCGTCGCCCACATGACAGTTGCATATCTTGACCTCGCTGTACGCGGAGAGCAGCCCCTTTATCAGCTCATTGACCACCTCCGCCACCTCCTTTGACCTCCCCACGCCAACGGTTTTAAACGTGAATATCGTAAGGCCCTCCTGATCCCTGGTTGATTCAAGCTCAATCCTCTTTATAGGAAAGATCTCAGTGAGTATGTCCCTGTTGTTTGTGAGAAGGTCAACAAGTGAAGGGTAAAAGGTTGAAAGGTAGAGGCCGAGCTTTTCCCCGTACTTTCTTGCAAGAGTGAGCAGCCACCTTTTATCAGCCTCATAAAGCTTCCTTAACATCTCTTCAAGCATATCGCCTGGCACAGGAACCGCGTCCTGATCCTTCATAACCTTCAGCAACTCCCAGAGCTTTGGGAGCTGCCCTATCTCGCAGCCGTCCTTGGCGAGCTTTAGGAAGGTGCCCAGGACTTCGTTTGCTAAGGCGTACATTGTCTTGTTTTCCCTTAAAGCTTCATCAGCAAGCGATGTTGCAAGCTGCTTGTCAACGGATATGTTTGCTCGCGCCATGATCGTATTTACACGTATGCATTTATTTAATTATAGCGTTCGATTCAATTTTTTGATTTATGTAAGCCATCAAGGCTTTGCTGCCTACCTTTGCGAGCCCTCACAGCAAGCAATGCTGAAAGCGCTGTTGCGTTCAGCAGCGCCGCCGCTATCAGCACAGCGTAGATTATTTCAGGGCTGCTTTTGTCCACCGCCGTTCCCCACCCCTTAACATATTCCCAGTACGCGCTTCCTCCTGAGGTGTAGCAATAAATGAACTGAGGTGGGCTTGCCCCTCCAACTATGAACAATGGATACTCAACGCCGTTCCAGGTGCTGTATATGTATTCCCCGCCAACAAGGGGAACCCCGTTAAGAAATATCGCGCTCATCCTCATAATCCCCATGCCGCTGAAGACTGAAGAATTTGAAGTGTATGACTCAAGGGCAAGGACATACTGGGACCCGTTTACAAGGGTATAGCCAGATGGAACACCAAAGCTGCAGGACGATGACGATGAAGTGTTAAGGTCAATAACGGTGAACCACCACGTGCCGTTCACCGCCGCAATTGACATGCTAAGCGTATCGCAAGGCGAGATGATCTGGTTACTGTACCCGCTCACAGGCATATAAACCCTGCCGGAGCTGCCTGCCACCATGGGATAAACTGACCAGTAAGTCGAGTTCGGGTAAAGGCCTGCGGCAACCTGCATTATGTCCCCGTTGCCTGTCATAGCTGAAAGCACAACGTATATAACGCCGTCGGTTGAGCTTATGTTTGGAAGCGTTAAAACCGCTGTAATGTTTCTTACTTCGCTCCATACAAGCCTGGCCCCATTCTTAAGCTCCGCGCCCTGTGGCACCACAACTCCAATGGCCCATGACTGCTGAGCGGTCCATCCTGATGGCTGAAGCACCGGCGCCATAAGAGCTATGATAAGGAGGGCCTTCAGCGGCAACAATTCATGACGCCTTCATCAGCGATGCCACAAGCGCTGCATATCCTGCGACTGCAAGGATCACCGCTGTTGCCGACGGTGCTACAAATGCGTTTAGGGCCCTTGTAACGCTTACAACGCTAACGTTGACCATGTAAAGCTCGTAGCCCCCAAGCAGGCCAGCATACGCCAAAAGAAGGCATGAGGCCAGCGTGCCTGAGTAAGCAAGGACAAAGCCCACAGCCGTCAGCACGGGAGGAAGAGTTCTTTTTTCGCCAGACTCAACTATGTAGGCAATCGCTGAAAGAGCTCCGAATCCAATGGCGCCTATCAGTATAAAAATGAGATATGCCAGCAGGAACCAGATTCCTGGCCCGCCCCTTTCGATTATCACTAACATGAAAGAAAACGGCTCAAACGGCAGAACTAGAACCACGGTCCAAGCCATTGCAACCATTGCGTTGAAGAACGCAACAATCCTTAGCCTTTTGTGCCACATCAATTTAAAAGAAAAATAAAAAGGATTACGGATAAGCTTTGCCTTCACTGCCTTTCCAGCGCTATGCTCAGCAGAGTTATTGCTCCTATGAAGACGCCCAGCGCCGCCACCAGAACCGCTATTCCCATTGGAGTTATAAAGTGGGAGAGGTATATCACGTGCACCTGTTCCGCCGTTAGCCCTCTTCCGCCCTCTGCAGGAGGCAACAGATAAGCTTCGCCAAAGTACCCAGCTATCATGAGCCCCCATCCAACTGCAGCCGCTCCGACGTTCAGCAGTATCAGGTGGAGCCAGGCAAGCGCGCTCCTGAAGCCCTTTATCTGCTTCCCCTGTGATTCAAAGTGCCCGTACACAAGGCCTGTTGCGGCAACGCCAAGCACGCCTACAGCTATGTAAAGCACATAGCCTACGGTGAACCAGGTGCCGGCGCTTCCTGCCGCCATTATCATTGCAACTGAGGGCTTCAGGTAAGGGTCAACTATTGGTACTGTCCAGGCAACCGCGAAGATGCTCTGTATTATTGCTGCTATTAAAAACCTGTTTGACCACACGTTCTTATTTTCCATTTTTATCACCTAAACAGTGTTATATATCAAGTATTTATAAATGCATGCCTTCATGCTAGTTCACGTAAATTTATGCTAGTCCGTTTGAATTTGTTTGTATACATTTATATTCGCATTCCTGCAGCATTCATTCATGGCAAGGGCAACCGTTTCTGCCGACGTCAACACTGTGAGAAGGTTTTCAAAGGCAGTTAAGGAAAGGGGCCTTAAAGTCAGCAAAGTGGCGGAGGCGCTATTTGACCTTGCGGCAAACCTGCTTGAGGAAGGGTACACCCCAGAACAGGTCTTTGGGATATTTGACACTCTGAAGTCTCTGAGCATCTACGAGCTTGCGTTTATCCCCCTCGAGTTCATAGAGGAGCTTTACACTGTAGCGTGCAGCGCGGAGGAAAACAAGATAGATTCGCTTGTTGAGTCATACGGGGAAAGGATGGGGATGCAGCTTTCAGCGATATTCCCTGACCTGGAGGATCTCATAAGAGATCTTTACGTTGGAGCAACGTTCATGCTTCCCAACAAGAAGATTGAGCTCAAAATTGATGGGGACGTTGCAAGGGTACTGGTTGTTGGCCTGGGAAAGACAGAGGCGCTCCCCAGGATGTTCGTTTACATGACCAGGGGCTTCCTCAAGGGCTACAGGGGCTCGGCGCTGATCAGCAGCAGCACAGGCCCTGGCGTTGTATCGCTTGAAATAAAGTTGCCTTCAAGGGCCTAGGGCTTCACAACTGAGATACGCGCTGCCAGAAACCTGTAAAGCTTCAGGAAGTGATCCTCCTCAGCAACGTAGGAGGCTGCCATGGCCAGCGCAAAGCCAAGAACAGCACCTCCTATAACATCAAAAGGCCAGTGAACCCCAACATACACCCTGGCATATGAAACAATGACAGCTTCCGCCGTGAGAAGGGCTGAGTACCTCCTCCTCAGATAAAGGTAAGATGACGATGCGCCGGCAAACGTTATCAGCGCGTGGCCGGAGGGATAGCTGAAGTCAACAGGCCTTGGAATAAGAGTTGTGACATAAGGGTAATATGCAAATGGCCTGGGGACTTCCAGGATTGACTTGAGCGCCTCCCCGGCAATTATTGATAGCACAAACGCAATTACCATAACATATGCTGAAAACTTTACGTTGCCCTTTCCAAAGAGCCACATTAGCGCCACCAGCGGTATCCAGAAGTACTCCCTTCCGTAAACCGCAAACGCTACCATTACAGGGTTCAAGGGCAAATACCTGTGGTCTATGACAAAGAAGTAGGCCTCGACGTTGGCTGAAAATGCCGGGCCAAGGACCTTTACCGCCAACGTAAGCGCTGCGAAGATAGCGGCTCCTGCTAAAAACGCAAGAAGCGCAGTGCCCCTCCTTTGCTGGTACCTTACTGATCCTATGAATATTGACTCCACGTATTAAAAATCAATGGCATCGGTTAAATGCTTTACTAGAGGCGTTGCCTGAAAAACAACGCTGCCCTGAACCAGCAATGGGCATCCCAAAGCTTTAGCGTTAAGAGCAAGCTATTGCACCTAGGCTAAAATTTGAGGCCTTGGCATATTCCCCATGAAATGCTGAGCGCGAATCAATGTAAGCGTTTGTTCGTTACAAATAATCTTTTACTAAACAAGCCTGTAAATCAGGTAGGCGACTGCGCTTGGGATCGCAACAACAAGGAACGTGCCGGAAACGCCAACAAGAGACTCAATGAGCCCTGCGGCAAAAGGCGTGGCCAGCCAGACCAGGTTGTTCACGGAAATGTAGTATGAATTTGCCGCCCCTATTTCACTGTCCCTGAACTCCCTCCTTATTATTATAAGCGAGATTGGCCAGAAAAGGCCGTGGGGTATCCCCAGGATCAGGTAGCCAAGCACAAAAGCCAGAAGCCCTGGATGAATCCATATGAGCAAAAGCCCAAGGATTGTCAGCAGAGAGCCGGCAACCACGTACGAGTCAACCTGCCTGGCTGGCCTGAGGGTTAGCAGGAACCTGGAAAGAAACGATGTCCCGTAAAACGCAGTGAACAGGAGTATTGAAATCGAGTACGAAACGCTGAACGCCTGTGCCGCAAGTATGCCTCCGTAGTTGACCACCGCAACAAAGGGAAAGGTGTATATGGCGTTTGCGGCGACGCCCTTCCAGAACCCCCTTCTGGCCATTACGCCCCTGCTCCCCTGGCTCCCTGAGCCCTTAGGGGATGAAGGCCTGAACAGAAACGAGACTATAAAGGCTGATGCTGAAAACGCTGAAAACGCTGCAAGGGAGGCCCTCATGTCCTGCCCTGTTGCCTGCATTATTGCTGACTCGACGGCAGGCCCCGCAACAAGGCTTGTGCTAAGGGCAAGCGAGTAAAGAGCTATGCCCCTCTCCCTTGCCCTTCCCTCCCCAAAGCTTCCAGCAGCAGTTATGAGGAGGGGTGACGTTATGCCAGTTACAACACCCTCAAGCAACAGAAGGATCGGCAGCTCAAGTGAGTTTGAGTACGCTAAAAGAACTGTTGTAACAGCAAGAATCGCGATTGACGCCTTAAGGGCTGCAGAGGCGTTCTTAAGCCTCCTGGTTATGAAGAACGATGAAAAGAAGCTGCCAACGGACACGAGCCCGGCAAGGTACATGACGTCGGAGGCACTGAATCCGAGATAAAACTTGGCTATCATGGGGAAGGTTGTGGCTATTGCGTTTGTGGTTGCCCTCCATAGGAATGTGGCCGCGAATATCGCAGCAAAGTAAAGCACTACCCTGCGTTGCATTATCGCCATTAGAAATTTATGATTTTAAAGGGTTTTGCATAAAGCCAGCAGGTAAAAGCAGAAAATTAAAAATAAAAAAATTAAATTTAAAGAATGTCTGTGTTTACCTTCTGCGCGCCAGCGCCACTATCTGGAGCACTATTATTATTATTGCCAGCACCACCACGACCAGCAGGTAGGTCGTGAGGCTGCTGACTGTGCTTGACAGTGTGCTTATCTGCGAAGTCGATGAGCTTATTGAGCTCATTGAACTCTGGACCGACGACACTGATGAGCTTATTGAGCTCAGCATTGAGCTAAGGCTGTTGTAGTCAGAGCTTAGTGATGAGCTTATGGATGAGACTGATGAGCTAACTCCGCTGAGCGTTGAGCTTATTGAGCTCAGCATTGAGCTAAGGCTGTTGTAGTCAGAGCTTAGTGATGAGCTTATGGATGAGACTGATGAGCTGAGGGATGACACCTCGCTGCTGACTGTGCTCATCTCGCTCAGCAGGGTTGAGCTAGTTGAGCTAACGGTGCTGCTAACTGAGCCAAGCTGGCTCAGTATCTCGTTGCCAACGTTTGTTGTTCCTGTTACGTTAAGCCAAGCCGTTGATACAAGTGAACCACTGCTTACAAGCTGGACAGCGTGCAGCATCGGCACGCCAACAGCTGATATGCTTGATGATGCATAGCCGGTGCCGTTACCGGTTATAGCTGGCAGGTATGTCGGTATGTTATCGTAAGCTATCTCATAGGTGGCTGCTGTTGCACCTATTTCGACAACCTTGTTTACGCCTGGTGCCTTATTAATTACAGTACCGACGTCAAGGCCATACATGTTTATGCTTACCTTTGATCCGAGTGATGCGGTTGATGGCGAAATTGTCACAAGTGGAACAACTGTGAAGTTGGCTAACTCGCTATAGGTTGTGGTGTTTGCATATATGTTGTTGTTGCCGCCAACTATAATCATCGGCACTGTAAATGGAACGCTGAACGTTCCAACGCTACTTGTTGAGACTAAGGTTGCGATCGTCTTCTCAATTATGGAACTGGGATACGCAGCAGTTATGAGCGTAACGTTAACTGTTGTGCTTGCTGGCCACGCATAACCGCTAATGGTTATCGATGAGCCAGGTGTTACCTTTGTGGCTGAGAGCACAAGCTCGGTTACAGGTGAACCATTGAAGTATATGAATCCATATTGGTCTACCGCCTTTACTTCATACGGAAGCGCCTTGAGCGGCGCCACTGGGACTGTCACTGTTGTGTTAAAGAACCCTGTGCCGTTGGTTGTCGCTGATCCAAGCAGTGTTGAGCCAAAGTAGAGCGAGACCTTTGAGTTGGGTGCGAAGTAGTTGCCCGCAACTATGAGCGGCTCCATTTCATAGAAGCTGACACTAGTCAGCGTTCCGTTGCCCTGTGCTGCTGTAAGAGTCGGTATATAGTAATGCCAAGATGATGACATTGGGTTATATACTGTGACGTTAAGGAACTCCCTTCCATTCTCAGTAAACGCAGATGTGGCGTTGTAGCCGCTCATGTAGTCATATCCGGCTATCTTAATGTTGCCGTTTGTAGGAGATTTGGGAGCTGGAGTTTCAAGGGCCAGCTCAGGTGCGGTGAAGGTGTAAGTGAACGTTCCGCTTGAGCTAGCTGTAACGTTTGTCGTGAACAGCTTCTTCCCGTTATAGGCAGCGCTTACGTTAACGGTTCCACCAGCGGAGTAGCCATAACCGGATATGGTTACGGTTGTGCCAACCGGCCCTGATGTCGGTGAAACCTCAAGGCTCGGCAGTATGTTAACCTCAGCTATGCTGGTTGCAACTGGTGCAGATGACCCAAAGAAGGCCTTTACATAGTAAAGGCCCTGCGGCGGGTCCTCATATGGTATTGGGCCAACTATCAGCTTGTCACCAACATGCCAAGTATAGCTTACGCCGTTTATGGTTTCAGTGACTGTGTGCATGGTGGTCGAGTTAACCAGCGATGTGGCAACTGAAAGATACGGAATATCAGTTGAGCTTATCTGCGCATAGCCGTTTGATGACAGGTAAAGCGTGACCTCGCCGGATGAAATTATGACCTGGCTGAAGTTCAGCGCAAAGGTTCCAATCGCGGTGGTTGACACGGATTTGCTATCTGCTGCATAGACGTTTGGGGTGGTTGGCCCCATCTGCACTGATACGTTGTATCTTGCGGCAACAAATGTGTTCGAACTGGTATAGTAGCCTACTATGATGTTGTTTGAAGTGGCCGCGTGAGCTGGTGTTACAGCAAGTGCTAGCGGAGTTACCGGAATTGCCATTCCTATTAGCACTACAAATAACGCAAGAGCTTTCAGGTTCATCGAAAGCTGTATAATACAATCTATATATAAGCTATATGAACCCCCTGTTCTTAACAAATTGTCAGGTATTTTTAATCTCAGCCCTTAATCGTTGAGGCTATGCGCCGCCTGTCGGCGGCCAGCTTTACCAGCGCTATAAGGAAAAGGACCCAGCCGGGCCCAAATATACCCTTGAGAGCAAGGCCCACCATGAAGGCCCACCCTGATGACACAAGGCCTATCGCTATTGCCGCCACGCCAACCGCAAGCGATGCCCATGAAACCCTTCCGCTGTAAAACATGTACCCTGAAACAACCCCCAGGACAAAGGTTATCAGGTAGGCCAGCACAACCGCTGGAAAGTACCTGAGCAAGGGCTCAAACAGGGCAGCAAGCAGCAGGTAAACCCCTGAAGCAATTAGCAAAAGACCAAGCCCTTCAAGCCTTTCCTCATCCCTCGCCAGCTTATAGCCGCAGTTTATGCAGTACTTTGCACCCTCGGGGTTGTCATAGCCGCACCTGGGGCACTTTGTCATGGGCTCACTATCTTACTCGGGGTTAATATCCTTTCCCCGCCCCACCGCCTCAGGGATGCCTGAGAAGAGCTTGAGGTAAATCCCTATGTTTACGTAGTTTATCCCAAAGGCCAGGATAAACGGGGCGAACATCGGCAGGCCGCCCAGCATGGCCCCTCCAGCATAAGTTGCCGCCGCCGAAGCCAGAAGCCTTGATGCTTGGTTAAGCCCGCTCCCAGTGGCCCTCCTCCCCTCGCTCAGCAGGCCCATCATGAGCGAGCTCTGGGCCGGCAGGGATACCGCCCTGAGCGGCGTCATCAGCACGTACATTGCAGAGGCAAGCAGCGGATAGGGCGAAAAAGGTATGACCAGCATCATGGCCGATGAAATCGCCCTTGTATAAGTTATTGTCCTGAGAAATCCAAGCCTCCTAGAAAGTGACGGCGTCCAGAAGTAGGCTATTCCTGATGCAACCCCTCCTGCGCTGAACAGGTATCCGACCTGGGCCTCGGTCATGTGAAAGAAGACGTGAAATATTATGGGGTAGTAGGGGGTTATCAGGCCCATCGCAAGGCCGTTAAATATCCCGGTGAGCATGAACGCCCTCAGGTACCTCCTGTCGCTCTGGCTTAGCTGCGCAACGTCGTACTCCCCTCTTCTAGACATTTGATGATCCCTGAGCGGGAGCGCCGCAACGAAGGAAAGAAACGAGGCCACGAGGCCAAGCTCAAAAAGCTCCCTGTAGCCCATAAAGCCTACTATCAGGGCGCCTGCGGCTCCGGCAAACGTCGATATGCTGCTGTTAACTGAAAACGCCCAGGTCCTCTCCTCAGCCTCAGTGCTGTCAGCGAGAAGAGCCGTTACTAGGGGCCCTACAGATGCGCCAACGCCTCCCCCTATAAGCCCGCCAGCAGTTCCAAAGCCGCCAAGCGCCGTTGCGACCGCAAGCAGGACCACGTTTTTGCTGATCAGGAGCAGGACCACGGCCAAGGGAAGGGTCAGCAGGTCAATCAGCAGCACCGGCTTTCTGCCGTACCTGTCGCCAAGCATGCCAACTGCAAGGGATATCAGGGGCGTCGCAAGGGCACCAATCGCAAACAGGGCGCCTATCACGTATATTGAAAGCTTAAGGACATCGTAAAAGTAAAGGCTTACTGCTATCGCTAAAAATCCGGCCGCAAAGCTCCTGAGCCCCCTGGACGCAAAAAGGTAGGCGACGTTTGCCCTGTCCACGCTTTCAAATGAGATATATCTTGATTTAAGCGTTGCCGGCCTTTCCAGCTATTGACTCAAGGGCAAGCCCCTTTGTCTCAGGCGCCTTTACAATGGTTAGCACAAGGGCAAGCGCTATGAACGCGGCGAAGAAGGCCGTGCCGTAAACAAGGCCCTTTGACTGCAGCATGCCAAATACAACTATCCCAAATATTGCGCCTATCCTGCTCACGCTTGTTGAGATGCCCTGGGCAAGGGCCCGTATTGGCGTTGGGAAAAGCTCGACGGAGTACGCAAATGAAAGTATTCCGCCGGGCCACTGCTCAAGCGACGAGAACAGGACAAAAAGAGGAAAGAGCGCGTAAGGGGTTACCTTAACAGCAAACGGAAGCACAAGCAGCACGGCAAGCATTGCAGCAAACCCAACTGTAGAGGTTACCCTCCTGCCAGCCCTGTCAACTATCCACATAAGGACCAGATAGGCAACTATAGGGAACGGCGCCGTGGCCATCCCGAACAGTATTATCTCTCTCAGGTTGGTTATCCCAAGCTCGTAGTAAAGCGTTGGGGTGTAAAATCCAAAGCCGTATGATCCAACGTCAAAGGCGAACCAGGTAACCGCTACAAGCAAAAGAAGCGGCAGGCTTTTCTTAAGAAGATCCAGCGACCTTCCCCGGGGCTGCTCTGGAACCTTTATGCTGGACCCCCAGACGCTTTTAACCGACTCCTCGGCCCTTTCTGCCTGTCCCTTTGAGTAAAGCCACCTTGCGGACTCAGGCACCAGCGACCTGAGAAGTATGACGGGCACAGCTATGGCGGCCCCGGCCCCAAGTGCCGCCCTCCACGAAAGGGCTGGCCCAAGTGAAAGCGCAAGCAGGTTTGCAAGCCCAGAGGCAAGAACGCCCAGCCAGTAAAACATTACGCCGTACATTAGAAGGAACCCCCTGCTCCTCCTGGGCGAGAACTCTGCTATTAGCGACGAGCTTATTGGATAGTCCGCCCCTATGCCTATCCCCATCAGCACCCTGAACGCTATTATAAGCGAGGGGCTTGTGGCAATCGCAGAAAGCGCGCCAAAAAGTACAAAGAAAACCAGGTCAACAATGAACATGGACCTTCTGCCGAGCCTGTCCGCAAGCCATCCAAAGAGCGCGCCCCCTATGGCCATCCCTATGAGGGAGCTGGCCAGAAGCAGGGAGTAGGTGACGCTGGACTTTGGTATGTGATAAAAAGATGAAATTAAAAGAACAGAGAACGCTATTACGTTAAGGTCGTATCCGTCCAGGAAAACGCCCATTGCGGCAACCGTTGAAAGCCCCCAGAGCCTCCTGCTGATGGACGCGTCGTTTATGTCGCTTCCCATGAGCCGTTTTTAATTAAACCTTTTATATGTATTTTCTATAAAAAGTTTAAGCTGGTATATACTTTTAAAAATAAAAAATAGTTAAACGCTTTAAGTGCGCTTTCTCAGGGCCAGGTATATCGCTATCACTGCAAGCAATATGCCTATTACACCAACAGCCAGATCCTCGTACATGAACGAGGTGCTTATGGACCTAAGCTCGCTGCTGGCTGACGATAGCTGGTACTCGGTTTCAAACTGCGTGTAGGCGGTTGAGCTTATTCCGTCGCTCTGCTTGGCGATCACAGCAAGCGAATGTGTGCCATCAGGGTAAGACGAAGCGTTAAGCTGCAGGCTAAGCTGTCCCCCGTGGTTAAAGCTTGCAACCTGGGATCCATCAACTGATATTGTGACCTGCGATATGCCCTGCCCTGCAACGTTTATGCTTACAGGCACTGTCGAGTTGTACGCAACTGAAGGCGTTGGCGAAGATATGGATATTGAAGGCGGCGCAGGTGATATTGATGACGCCGATGAGTAGTTCATCGTTACAGTTGATCCGTCAAGCACCAGGGAGCTCAGGTGCGAATTTATAAGCGTCACAGAGCTGTTGACCGCAACCAGCGAGCCGCCGGTGAAGCCATTTAGGGTTATTTCTGTGTTGTATGCGTATATCGTGCCAGATGAAGTTGAACCAGTTATTGTCGCGGCTCCTCCATAGATGTAGTTTGCCCCTTCAAAGCTGCTGCCCTCAATGCTGATCTCGCCAGCCGGGTATATTGAATCCCCTCCAAGGAAGTAGTCGGGGCCAATTGGCCCTGAAGCGGTGATGTTGCTGTCGCTAAGCGCAAGGTAAGACAGCTGGGGGCTGTTGACCATTCTTGAGCCGCTTACGTACATGTATGGCATTACCGAAAGGCCGGCCTCGGCGTCAAGCGATGCGTTTGTGGGCGCGCCGTTCCACGATATGCCTGCGATGAACACATCGTAAGGTCCTGAGTAGCCCTGCGGCCCCACGAACGCCTGGCCTGTTGTAGCGTTGTACTGGAATGGCCTCAGCGGGCTTGGCGTTGCTATGCTGCCCACCCATTCGTTTATCTGCGGGTCATAGGTTAATATGAAGCCCCCGTTGCCGCTGTTAAACAGGTAACTGCCATATCCTGACTTGACGTCGTTTGAGTAAAGCGCGCCCACGTAAAATCCGTACTTTACTTCAGTTCCGTTCTGGTATGTTATGTTTGCGTAGACAGTTATCCTTTGCCCTTCAAACGCCTCCTTTGTAACAGTTATGCGAGGCGTAGATGATGGATAAACGTAAACCTGCCCATAATATGAGCCTGTTATGTTCTCGCCAAGCGTATTTGAATTGTAAAATGAGCTTAGCACAACGTCGTAAAGGCCAGGCGTTGCGTTTTCAGGAACCCTAAGGTATCCCAAGTAAATACCTGAATCGCTTAACGGCACGTTTGCGGTTGAAACAACGCGGCCTGTTGGGCTTATCAGCTCGGCAGTTATGTTTGAGCCATATAGAACGTTGTCATAAACCGGGAGGCCGGTTGAAGTGCTCATGTACTGTGCAAGCGTGGCTGGCGGCATCGGCAGCCCTTCAACTATTATGTACTGGCCTGGGCCAGCAGCGCCAGGCTCTACCACGTCCTGTGGAAGTATGAACATGGTCTGCAGGTCTACGCCTGCCATGTAAGGCAGCATGCCGTAGGATCCCTGCGATACAAGAAGCACGGGGCCGCTGGGGTACTGCTGCCCAGTGAAGCCTATCCATGCGTTTAGCGAGGGATTATACGTAAGGGCTATGCTTTCAATTTGCATGTAAGTGTTGTTCATGAAGTCGTATGAATAAGATCTAACGCTGTATGTCCCTGAGATGGGCGCAAGCTGCCCTGAAAGATCCGTTATGATGACCACCACGGGAAGCCCAGGTGCCTGCATTTCTGGATACACATATGGCGGATAAATGAATGTTGTATAATAGCCAAGGTAGGCCTGTGTGAACCCTGAGCCGCTGACGCCTGATGAGCTGCCGTTTACGTTAACATATGCTGCACCGTCGGCGTCCTGTGGAACTGTTATGTTAGCAACCCACATGCCAAGGCTCGGGCTATAAGTCATTTGCGCAGACGCAACGGTTCCCTGAAGCGTTTCAAGGTATGCCGTAAAGCTCCCAGACGTAGCCACACCAGAGCTTCCAGTCACATTTGCCAGAACAACAACCTTTTGGCCAGGAAGGAACTCACTGTATGCAGGCACCATAAGCGAGCTGTTATAGGCGTAAACCGTTACGTTAAGCTCAGGCATTGACCTGTAGGATTTGTAGGCCGTCACCAGGTTTCCCACGTTTATGCTCCCAAGGCCGGTTACTAGGTTATAGCCGTAATGGGCCGTCCAGGGTATATTGTATCCAAAGGTTATGGGCGTTATTGCCCCGTAGCTGTAGTTTATAGAATAAAGGAACGGGTTTATAAGCCCAAGCGGATGGCCCAGCTTGGCCATAGCCAGTGAAAGGAGCCCAGCTAGCAGCGGAGACGCCTCGCTAGTGCCGCCAAATATTCCTGTCTTGTTGCCTGAAAACACCACCCAGGTCCCGGGGAAGGCGCTTGCGCTTAGCGATATGTCCGGCACCATCCTGCCGTGAGGATAGCTTGCAGGCAGCGGTATGTCCTCCTGATACCAGGGCGTCGGCTCGAGCATGCTAACCCCTCCAGTTGAGCCACCGTAGTTAACCATAAACGGTATGAAGCCATAGTTCGACCATGCGGTTTGAAGGCTTGAGTTGCCTGAAACGTAAACGGTTGTGCCTCCAGCTGCTGTTACGTATGGGGACGTTGACGGATAGCCTGTGGTGCCGATAGTGCCTGAGCTGTAACCGCTCCCTCCTGCGTCACCTGTTGACGCTATGAACGTTATCCCCTCAAGGGAGCCAAGCGCATAGTACTCATCGGCAAGCTGGGCGTTTGCAACATAAAAGCTTGGACCAAGCACTGAGTAGTACCATTCATTTATTGCCCAGCTCTGGGACGTTGTGTTCACGATGTCCTGCGAGTCTATGAACGATATTGGGACAAAAATTGGGAGCGCGCCATTTCCTATGTAAAGCGTTACGTTTGCGCCCGGCGCCATTGCATGCGAAAGCTCCACGTCGCCTGATATTTCGCCGTCCCATCCCTCCAGGACCCCTGTGTTTGGATCGTACGGCCCTACTGGAACAACCTTAAAGCTCGGTGGGTTTGGCAGACCGAACTCCTTGTCAAACGCATACAAAGCCTGAGCTATGTACGGGTCGCCGTACCAGTCAAGTATGCCTATGTCTGTTCCGCTTCCGTTAACTCCAGACTTCATTAGGCCAGTTACGTTATAGACAGACCAGAGCTGCTTCACGTCAAGCGCCTGGATGGGTAAAGTCATGTTTGGCTGAAGCGATGACGCAAGCCTTTGAAGCCCTGACTGAGTGACAAATGCGCCCTGAGGCCTTATTACCATTCCGGTTATGTTTGAAGAGTAGACGTACGCATCTATTGAGGGCTCCCCGGTAAGGGTGTAGTAGCTGAAAGTGCCGTTGCTGTAAAGCGCTGAACCAAGGCCCAGGTAATCCTTCGCCTGCTGGGCAGTCCCCTCGACAACTATCACCGAATCCATTGCTGTAAGAACAACTTTAAACCCGTGTGACTTCAGGTAGTTCAGGACAGACTCGTACTGTTGCGTTGGTATAAAGAGCTTCGTTATCTGGGACCTTGTTAGGTAATGCCTGAAGTAGGGAGATCCGGGGGTTGATACAAGCTTAACATATGAGTAAAGGAGATTTACGTTTTTAAGCGGCACTGCAACGCTTATAAGTATCTCCTGGCTTGGCTGGAGCTGACCCACAAGCCTGAACCCGGGCATCTGGTAAACCGTTGATGGAATCTGCGAAGTTGAATGTGCAACCGAATATGCGCCTGACGCTGGCAACAGCAACGCAATGAGAAACAGCATTAATAGTTGTTTCATCAAATAATTTTAAAATAAAAATTGTTATTAAGCGTTTCTTTCCATTTTGTACAGAATCACATTGCGTCCTGCGCAATGTACACCCCTGATACGTAAACCGTTCCTGTGACCCTGTACGCAAATCCTATGAGCTCAACGTTTTGATAAAGTTCGGGAACAGTAAAGTTAAACGAGATTGTCTGCCAGGAGCCGGTGAACTGCCTGCCATTTATGTAGTAAACTGAAACTGTTGACAGCGTGTTGTTGGCGGCAACTATAAGCCCGAAGTAGTCCGTTGGCGACATGTTAACCCCCTTCATATAGACCGTCATTGTATACACCCCAGGGGGTATGAACATCTCTGGGCCGAACCATATCTGCCTTTGCTGCACGTTAGATGCAGTTATCAGGCCATCCTTGTAATACCAAGGAGCTGTTGGCTCAAGCTGTGACGCGGAAAAGCTCTGGGAATATGGATAATAATAGACTGGCTTCCCGGAGTACCCCTCCTTTAGCAGAACCATGCCATCGGCCTCAGCATATATGCCGTAGCCCTTGCTTGTCGCCATGGAAACTATCTCCTGCATTGGGAGCGCTGGAGAAGCTGGAACCTCCCAGTACCATCTGGAGTACGGCCCTGCAAGTATGAACTCAGGCAGGGATGACGCGTTGTAGAATACGTTATCATACGGGGTGAAGGAGTAATAGGTGGCGTAAGCCTGTGGAATGTTGTTCTGGACAAGCACCGAGGCTTTTGGTGGAACCAGGGACAGAAGCTTAAAGGACTGCTCGAACATGACCATGTTTGGGTTCAGCACCTCAGACACTGAGTAAGGCACCCCGGTAAGCCCAACCAGAGGGGAATAGGGCTGGTAAACTGAAGCAAACGAAACAACTGACACAAACACCATCACTGACGCGGCCTTCAGGCTTACCCTGGCGCTAAGCCTTCTGAGCCCATCTATTGCCCCCAAGAAAACAAATGGCACAACCATTGAGTTGTACTGAGATATGAACAGAAGTGGAAAGTGGTAAAACCCGTATGGGGATATGAACGACATGGCTATAAATGGCACCAAGAATAAAGCCCACTTTGAAACCAACGGAAGAAAAAGCACAGGAGCCAAGATAAGAAGAATTGCGTATGCGTCAGCTGAATAATCCCTAGATGCGTAAAGGGGAGGGGCTGATGCTATCGTTCCCAGGCTTGCTCCGTATAACCCGTGAATCGCAATGTTGCCGATAAATATGGCAACTGTAAATGCAAGAAGCGGCGCCCATAGCTTTGCGTTTGTCCTCCTGTCCTTTCTTAAAATGAGATAAATTGAAAACATGAGCGGGAATACGGTGTATGGGTATCTGGATATGGCGGAAAGCGCCATTGCCGCCAGGGACGCCCTGTGCATTCCCTTTATGAAAAAGTAGTAGCCGTAAAGAAAGAGGGGGATGAACAGGGCCTGATAGTGAAAGTCAAACCAGTTGACCCCTGAGAGGGGGAAGTATATTAAGTATGACGCCGCGATGGCTATGGATGCCCACCTGTGCTTAAGCTCGCGCTCTGCTATACCATAAACTGCATAGCCTCCAAGGCCTAGCGCAAAAGATTGAAGCACAAGCGCGCCCTGCATGTTAAATGCAAACATTACAGGGGCGGTCAGAAAGGCTATGCCCTTGAGGAAAAAACCCTGAACTGCGCCTGATACGCCAGATGTAAATATGTACTTTGCATAAGCCACTGCAACTCCAAGGTCAAAGACGCCGGCGTTAAACGAATAATAGCGCATCAGGCTTATAAAGCTCCATGCTGCGCCGTAAACCACAGAAAGCAGCAGGGAGGCCTTCCTGAAGCTGTCCATGCCACCTTTATTCCTGCGCCTTTTTTATCCTTTAACCTAGCTGGCGTCTGCAGGCGTTATGTTCTCAGCCCTTTTAACCAGGACAAGCACAGCGGCAAGCGCAAACACAAAGGCTGATATCGCGTCAGGGAACGGCCTTCCCTTGCCGGTTATAAGCACAATTATGCCAAACGTCACGGTTATAAACAGAATCGCTATGCTGCCGGGCCCCCACCTATCAAGCGAAAAAAAGCCAGGCCCGCTGCCCATGGGCGCTCATCTCTGTTCATGCCTAAAAATCATTTTGGAGGTTTTACCTTTTCAGAAACGCCTATCTCATAAACGTATATTTCATTTTCATCATCAACAAGCACAGGGCTCCAGTCCTCCATTTTCCAGACATAGCTTACAACCCTTGAACCAGGTCTCAGCTCTGAAATGAGCTTTCCCTCAAGCTTTCTGTTGGTCCGCTGCTGAAGAAAAAGCGTTACAACCGTGGCCTCGCTCAGGTTAACCTTGAAGAAGTCCCCGTGAACTACCCTGACGCGGCCCTGGACTCCAGAAAGCCTTACCCTTATCAGCGAAATCAAGAACCTTAGAGGGTCGGCCTCGATGCCAACCGCCCTGGCCCCGTAAAGCCTTGCGGCTGCGACTATTATCCTCCCATCACCACAGCCCAGGTCATAAACGGTGTCCGAGCTTTTAACATTACACATTTCAAGCATGATCCTAACCTTTCTGGAAGGGGTTGGGCCCCATCCAGACCCTATCGCCTGGGTCCACATAACCCAGGCCACAAACGCCGCGGCAAACAAAATGATAATGACCAGCGGTTGCAAGGCCCAGTCAATGTTGTACCTGTCCTTTTTATGATATATACCTGTAGCTAAAAACGCGCTTTAAACGCTTTTTAACCTTGACCTTATAAATATAGCGCATGGGCAGGTATGTTGTCACCGGCGGGGCTGGGTTTATAGGCTCAAACCTTGTGAAGGACCTAGTTGCCGATGGGCATGACGTGGTTGTCGTTGACAGCATGCAGACCGGCTCCAGGGACCTTCTGAAGGGGCTTGACGTTGAAGTTTACGAAATGAAGCTTCATGAGTTCTATGAAACCAGGAAGTGGAAGGGGATAGACGGGATATATCACCTCGGAAAGCCCTCTTCTTCGCCAATGTACAGGGACGACAGGTGGAGGATGGTCGAAGCCATTCAGGGAAGCGTGGCAGCGCTTGAGATCGCCAAGGAGGAGGGGGTCAAGCTTGTTGCCGCTTCGACGAGCTCGGTCTACAGCGGCGTCAAGCCCCCACACAGGGAGGACGTGCACCTTGATCCAACTGACTTTTACACGGAGCCCAGGATATTTGAGGAGAGGATAGCCGCCGTATACGAAAGGCTTTACGGCGTAAAATGGGCTGAAATGAGGTTCTTTTCAGTCTACGGGCCTGGGGAGGAGCGGAAGGGCAGGTACGCAAACCTGGTGACCCAGTTCCTGTGGGCAGCGCTGATGGGTGAAAGCCCACTTATATACGGCGATGGAGAGCAGAGAAGGGACTTCGTTTATGTAAAGGACGTGGTCGATGCCCTTAAGCTTGCAATGAAGTCAGATAAAAGCGGGGTGTACAACGTGGGCACCGGCAGGTCGTATTCGCTTAACGAAATGATAAAGGTCCTTGGGGACGTGCTTGGCCTGGAGATAAGGCCAAGGTATATCCCAAATCCAGTAAAGAACTACGTCATGGAGACCGAGGCTGACCTTACAAAGGCAAGGGCTGAGCTGGGCTTTGAGCCTAAGGTTGGGCTAAGGGACGGAATAGTCATGATAAAGGGCTATTATGAGCCCATGATCAGGGCCGGCTTCAGGCCACAGCTAAGCTGGTAACGCCTGCGACAAAAGCGCTTATGCTAAAGCAGCGCCTTTGCCCTTTTAATGGCCCTGTTTATCACAGCGCTGGCAATTTTCCTGGAGTTGCTTGAAATTGCGACACTTGCTGCCAGGTAAATTAAAGCAGTTATTATCCCCAGGATGGCCAGCCTTATAAGCCCAAGCAGCGCGGAGACCGTTGGGGGGAACATCGATTCAAGCTCAGGCCTTGCAAGGTAAAGGACAGCTGAAGAAACAATAAGCGGGGCCAAAAAGTCCACCATGAGCGCCCCTGGATCCAAGTACTTTTTTGCCTGAGGAAAGCTGATTATCTGAGCTGCAACAGCTATAGCTGTTGCAACGGCCCCTGCAAGTATTACGCCGTCAAGCACGTAAAAGTAAACGCTGAGCCTTTCTAGGGAAAGCACAAGGACAGGTATAAGAGCTATATAAGATACCGTGAGTATCAGCTCTGCCAGGTTTGCGTAAAGGACAAGGCTTCCAACGTAGGTCCTTGCTGTTAGATTTCCTTTAAGGTCCCTTCTCTCGGCTCCCTGCATCACGGTTGCCAGATACCTGTTAAACGTGGAAAATACGTTTGAAGATGCCCATATCGTGAACGGAATCCACATGAGGCCTATGAGGTAGGGGTCTGTTGGCCTAAGGAAGGCCATCACTTCAGGCTCAAAGAATATCATTAAAAGGGACGCTGAAGCTGTAAAGAAAAGCATCAGCAACAGGTCATAATAGGCCCTTCTTTCAGATGACATGCCCTGGAGCATCTCGCCATAAGTTATGCTCATCAGCTGTCCCCTGAAGGAGTATATGCCGCCCGCAACCCCCAACACCTGCCATGCCGCGTTGTCCTCAACGCCGCCAAAGCCGGCTATCATAAAGCTGTCGAGAGATCTTACGTTTCCTGAGGCATACCCCACAAGCGCAACCCACGCGCCGGCCATTATTTCCTTAAACGACTTCCTTAGCTCCCCGGGCCTCAGCAGGCCTGCGGCGGCAAGCGCCGAATACACGGCCCCGGACATAAGTATTACAAAGTTTGCTATCAGAACGGATTCAAATGACCACCTCTCCAGGTATATGTAGTACACTGAGGCCAGCTTGACGGCCGACGTTATTATCGAGGAGTACATAAGCCTGGACCTGTTAAACACGGTTAAGGCCCCTCCAAACGCATACCCAATGGACGTAAGCGTTGCGCTTACTACAGCAAGGGCAGTTATTATTCCGAAGTACTCGGTTACACGCCATCTTATCCCAAACATGAAGGCCGCCGCAATTGCTGATCCAACAAGCCCTATGATCAGCGATGACATTACAAGGCCTGCCGCAAGTCCCCCATCCCTTGCGGAAAGCCTGGGCGACATAAAGCTCACTATTGACGTTGCCACAGTTGAAATGGATATTGCGCCAGCGTATATGTTCAGCAGCCCAAGGTATATGAACGGAAGCTTTCTGGTGACGGCTATTGAAAACACAAAGCTAGCCGCCAGCGAAAGCAGCGTGTTTGCCATTGCAAGCGCCCTGACACTTGCCCTGCTCAACAAATACCTTAGGGACACAACATGCTTTAAGCTGTTCGCACAGAAATGGTTGCTCAGGGAAGGACGAACTTTTCCTTCCCCTTCATTATATAAAGCTCATTTATGAGGTCATCGTAGGCGCTTTTTGCGTCGTTGACCTCAACTGGTTTCCAATTATGGCTGAACTCCTCAACTTCTCCGGTTGAGCCATTGACCACAAGCTTGTAGCCGTTTTTAAATATGGCCTTCCTTGGCACGTCATATGCCCTGCGCACTTCATCTTTAACGTCTATCCCGGCAAGCGAGTCCTGAATTCCATATGTCTCTGAAAGTGCGAGCTCCTGTCCTTTCCATTCAAAAACGCCCTCAGCTGCAAGCTTTAGCATGTCGTAAAGGCCAACAAGAGAGTAAATCCCGGACTTTGCTGGCCTTGCTGATCCTGGGTACTTCACCACCATTGGCACCCTTACAAGCTCGTCGTAAAGGTAAATACCGTGCCCATAGTAGTTCTTTTCCTTTAAGGCCTGGCCATGGTCCGACGTTAGCACTATAAGGGTTTCATCATAAACTCCCTTAAGAAACCTGAGTATTCTTCCCAGGTATTCGTCTGCAACCCTTGACTGCTCAAAATACTCCCTCCTTATCCTCCGCATCAGCCCCGGGCTTATCTCCCTTATCCTAAAGAGGTCGTTAAGATGAAACTGATTTGGCACATACCTGACGTCAGATGGGTATGGGTCATGCATCTCCATCATGTTTATGAAAAGGAAAAATGGGGCCTCTAACGAAGTCCTCCCAAGCAGCCATGTGATCCAGTTTCCCCCCTTGTCGATGGGATAGTTTTCGCTGAGCCTTATGTGCCGGCGCCTTTGCCTGTAGAGCCTTAAAAGCTCCCCCAGCTTCCCCTGTTTTATCAGGTTTAGCACAACTTCACCACGAGTCCTGCCATAGGATGTTGCCTGCTCAGCAACCTCATCCTTCTTTGTTATGTCAACAAAGGCGTTAAACCCTGAATCCATCCTGGTGTAAGACGAAACCTGAACGTTTGCAGAGATGCCCACGGTGTTATAGCCAAGCCCCTTCAGGTATTCTGCTATTGTTTTTGGAAGCCTTAGCCTCCCCTCATGCATGGACTCCACAAGCTCATCGGTTTTGACTTCATAGCTTTCGTGTATCTCGTGCTCAGAAGGATACATGCCTGTAAAAAGGGAAGCGTGCGAAGGGAGCGTCCACGATGAAGGCGTTACTGCGTTTTCATAAATTACAGAGTCGCGGGCCAGGGCGTCAGCAACTGGAGTTGACAGGGAGCTGTTATATGCTCCAAGCGCGTCCATCCGCATGGTGTCCATCAGTATTATGACTATGTTTGGCTGCTTCAAGCTCATCTATAATTCGGGCCTCCGCTCTTTAAGCTTTAATTTAAATTGAACGCCAAACGCGGATTATAATGAAGCTGCTGCTAAATTCCCTTTATGATTTCAATTAACCTGCTGGAAAACGCGTCAAGGGTGAGCTTGGAGACCCTTTCTATCGATCTCCTTGAGAGGCCCTCCTGCAGCGCCTTGTCGTTTACAAGCCTTAGTACCCCTTCAATTGCAGACCGCGCATCTTCATATCCAAGCCCGCTCCTTCCCTCCTCTGCCAAGTCGCTCCATGCTCCTCCTGATTTGTGCACAACCACAGGCAGCCCCCTGGCCATGGCCTCTGCAACCGCTATCCCCCAGTGCTCGTTTATCGTTGCGTGAAGGAAGGCCTTTGCCCTGTCCATAACTGAGTTTATGAGCTCCCTTGGCGCGTTTGG
>DAJU01000008.1 GCA_002499005.1 Thaumarchaeota archaeon UBA164 | reverse complement strand
TGGTCCTCAAATATGTGGTACCCGTGGTCGATCCTCTCAACGCCAAGGTCCCTTATCGCCTCCCACACGTATGAGGCAGGGGCCTCCTCACCCGCATGAGCCACCCTGTGGAGCCCCATTTCGCCCGCAAGCCTAAAGGCCCTTTTGAACTTTGACGGAGGGTTCCCGAGCTCCTTTGAGTCAAGCCCAACGCCAATTATCCAGTCCCTGTACTGTGAAGCCGCCTCAAGGGTTTCCACTGCTGACTCCTCAGGCATGTCCCTCAGGAAGCACATTATAAGGCCAACCGATAACCCAAGCTCGTCCTGGGCCTTAACTGCTGCCCTGTGTATGCCCTTTATTACGGTGCCAATGTCTATCCCCCTCCTGGTGTGGGCCTGGGGGTCAAAGAAGGCCTCTGTCCTTTTGACGTTTTGAGAAGCTGCCCTTTTGAAGTAGGCGTAAGCAAGGTCAAAGAAGTCCTGCTCGTCCACAAGCGAGCTGACCCCCAGGTAGTACAGGTCCAGGAAGGACTGAAGGTCCTTAAACCTGTAAGCCCTCTTCACGTCCTCTATGTCCCTGTACGGAAGCCTTACCCCGTTCTTCCTTGCCTTTTCAAGCATCATTTCAGGCTCAAGCGTTCCCTCAAGGTGAACGTGCAGCTCTGCCTTTGGGAGCGAGGCAACGAGAGAGGAAATGCTGTCTGACATTTTAAGTGTGAGTAACTATGTTAAAAATAAGCTTTTCGGTCTGCTTTAACTTGTGGCCTGTTGTTTCAACAGCAACCAGCTGCGGCGCTTTAAAAAATTCAAGAAAAACACAAATTACAGCTTATTGGTTGTGGTGCAAAATAAAAAACAATAGACGTGACAGCTTACTCTACCCTTATCTTCTTGCCCTTTTCTGAAATTGGAGTCTTTGGTTCAAATGTTAGCTGAAGTATCCCATTTACAAAGGTGGCTTTTGCTGTGTCAGGATTTACCTCAACTTCAAGAGGTATGTCAACCTGGTATTTCCTGTTCATGCCTTCAGCAGACACGTGAACGCTGTTCTCTGTAGCCTCAACGTCTATTTTTTCCTTATCTGCGCCGGGGAGTTCAACTATCACTGTAACCCTGTTTGTGCTTGGATCGACCATCACATCATAAAATGGCTTGATGGCTTCGCTACGCCTTACACCCTTAAATGAAGGGGAAACGTTCCCGAACTCCCTTATTACTGGCTTCCCGTTTTCATCTATGCTCCATGAAAGACCGTAGAAAAATGGCCCTTCGAACTCGCCTTTTTCAAGAGATTCAAATATTCTGTCAAACATTTCATCTATCTCCTTAAAGTAATCCCATATGTCATTCTCCTTTCTTCTCCTAGGCTCATCCTCTTCGTGTGGCATAAAATATTTTTTATCTGTTGGCTTAAAAGCTTTTTTCAGATACTGCAGGCAACTACTCCCTGTTGCCAAATCCCCATGAAGAAAGCTTCTTTATGGTCACTTCTATAAATGGCGCCTCCCCTTCGTTCCACGGATTGCGCCTGGCCCACTCAAATCTCTTATAAAACTCAGCAAAAAGCGATTTCCATCTATCGCCCCTCTCTATTATTTTTGCTTCGCCCTGGATTAGAACCCCGCGCTGAGGCCTTGTGGTATCTATTACAGCTGCAACTTTAGGGTTTTCTGTTATGTTTTTTAGCTTTCTAGTGCCATAATCGGTGGATATGTATAGCTTTCCATTCAAATAAACGTATGAAACCGGGACCACATGCGGCTGACAGCCGCTCCCAGCTGTGGCTATTCTGCAAACTTCGTTTTTTGCGATGAAGTCTTCAATTTCCTTTTTCATGATGGTCAGTGTTGCAGGCCGTGCATTTAAGCTTGACGAATCTGGAATAAGGGCAGCAAAATGAATAATGGCGCATGTGTAAGAAAAGCACTTAAGCCTCAGCCAAAATCAACATCTATGGATTGCTTTACAGATAATTATAAAATTCTAGAGGATGCGGCCATGTTGCCTGCTGATGCGTTTCTTGCTAACGAAGAAATACGGGCACGCGTTATCAAAGGCGTAAAGGGAATGGCGATGTGCATCAGATCTCTTGCGACCAACGCCATAGCTGGCGCCAGACCTGATGCAGTTGAACTTGCGGTGGAGCTTGCAAAGGCCGGAATAATAGACTTTGCTATGGTTGACGAGTTCGCGGAGTTGCTTAACAAGGCTGATGCAGCGGACAAATTAGATCCACTTTTGCTTTACTCTGACATAGTTAGATTTATGGAAGTTTTTGAAGCAGTTTATGTTGCGATAAAAAATTCAGGCAGATGATCTCAGGGCTTTTGCATCATTAAATCTAGGTTCTTCTTTACGGCTGAGATAAAAGCTTCTGTATCTACAACTGCCGCTGGCGGTTCGTCCGAAACGCGTTCTATGTCTTGGGTTACTATCTTGTCATCCTCTATGGTCTTAAGCACCGCCCTTTCCAGCTTTTCTGAAAATGCCTTTAGCTCATCGTTTGAGTCAAGCTCAGCCCTTCTCCTAAGCCCCCTTGACCACGCAAATATTATCGCTGTGGGGTTAGACGACACCTTTTCTCCCTTAAGATACCTGTAATAGTGTCTTTGCACAGTTCCATGCGCCGCTTCAGATTCATAGTATCCTTCTGGTGACATAAGCTCTGAGGTCATAAGCGCAAGAGTACCCACATATGCAGTTGAAACAAGGTCTGAAAGTATATCGCCCTCGTAGTTCTTGCAGGCCCACACAAAACCCCCCTCAGATCTTACCGATCTTGCCAGCGCGTCGTCTATAAGATAATAGTAGTAGTTTAACCCACGTTCTGCAAACTTTCCTTTGAACTCCTTTTCATACACTTCCTGGAATATTTCCTTAAACCTTGCATCGTACACCTTTGAAATCGTGTCCTTTGTCGCAAACCAAAGGTCAAGCCCGGTCATCAGGGCATAGTTAAATGATGCCCTTGCAAATCCGTAAATTGAGCTGTCAAGGTTATACCTTGCCTCTATTACGCCAGGGCCAGCTAGCTTCGGAAGGCTAGCCTTAAGCTCTTGACCGTTACCCCTGTATATAACCTCCGCCTCTCCAGCTGCTGTAAATCTGAGCCCGGCGGCGTCGTATATGTCGCCAAACGCATGCCTGGCTATAACGATTGGCCTTTTCCAGAACCTGACCGCAGGCTTTACGTTTTTGACTATTATGGGCGCCCTGAATATTGTACCGTCAAGGATTTTTCTTATAGTAGCGTTTGGGCTTGGCCACTCTTTCTTAAGGTTATATTCCTTAACCCGCTCTGCATTTGGGGTTATTGTGGCGCACTTGATGCCTACCTTGTGCCTCTTTATTGCCTCCGCCGCCATGTAAGTTATCTGATCATTTGTCTCATCCCTTTTCTTTACATGCAAGTCGTAATACTCAGTTTTAAGGTCAACATAAGGAAGTATCAGGCGTTCCTTTACCCATGCCCACATGACCCTAGCCATTTCATCTCCATCGATTTCTACCACCGGATTTTCCATTTTGATTTTTTCCGCGGCCATATTAGCCAGTTTAACGTGGGTGTTTAAAAGTTTTTAATAGCAGCCCGCGCGCGCACGATTAAACTAACAGAAACTTCAGAAAATAATGAGGGATTATGCGCTTAAAATTTTTTAATTAAAACTCAGGTTAGGACGGTGTTAACTGCCGTAGTTTGGCAGCCTTTGCTTCTCTGTCAGCTATTATATCCTTTATCGTTGACTCGTCATAAACTTCTGCAGCCAGCGCAAGTGCCCTTGCCTTTGCGGCGTGTTCAGCCAAAAGCACCTGCAACACTTCAGGCTCAGGAAGCTCAAGCGCGTAAGCAAGCTTGAACGCGTTCTGGTAGCCGTTAATCACGCTTGCCTTTATTGCCTCTAGGTCAAGCGCCAGATCTTCGCCCTTTATTATCTTGCCCTCATAGTACACCGCTTTTATTGAAAGGCCGGACCTTATTGGCTTTAGCCCAAGCTTTGAAAGCAACGCTGCAAGCTTATCGTCTATGACATCTCCCTTCTTGGCCACTACTGTGTCCTTTGTGACAAATATGCTGCCTGTTTCTATTCTTGTGGGTATCTTAAACTGCTTAAATTCGCTCAGCGCAGGCCCTGCCTGAAGCCCTGTATTCCCCTCAGGCACAACTATGTCATCTGAAGCTATGTCACCCGCCTTAGCCGGCAGGTAAACCTGATTCTTTTGCAGCTCAAGGTTAAGCTCAAATGGATCAATATCAAAGAACATAAGGAGCGTTTGGCCCTTTATGTATTCGTCAAGAGCATTTATCCCCTTGGAGTTCAGGGCCTTAACAGCTAGCCTGTTCTTTATAGCATAAAATTCAACCTTGCCGCTTAGCTTTTTTCTTAGCTCCTTTACCTGAATGGACCTCAGCTTATAAAGGCTAACAACAGCGATGTACTTATGATTCTCAAGAAGGCCAACTAGCCTCCCGTAAAGCTTTTTCTTTCGTTCAGGGTATTCCTTTTTTCTTGCATATGCCTGTGCGCTCATGCCACTGCCTCCTCCGCCCTTAACTTACGAATGCCTCCCATAGTAAGCTTAAACCCTATGCTCTTTACTGATCCCGGCGGAAGCTTCTTTTCTATATAGTCTATTACGGCCTTTGCATTGTCAAGTATATCTGACTCCTTCATGTCCTCGTATCCAACCTTCACCTGAACCCCCATGACGTTCCTGCCCCTAACTCTTGTGCTTGCTAGCACCCTCTTAAAAATCACGTCAAGAGCCTGAGCGTTTGGGACAGTTATTGGCATCTTTCCACGTGGAGCCAGTATTGCACCCAACGCCTTTCCTATCCTTGGCATAAGTGATGCTTCCGCTAGAAATGCATAGGCCCTTCTTGCAAGCTTCTTTGCCTCTCTTTTGTTTGTGGCAAGCCTGTCAACGTCCTCGGGAGTTATCAGGTTATAGCCAAGCTTCTTTGCCTCAACCGCAACGTCTCCCCCGGCTATAACGTATATCCTTGAAGGGTTCTGTATAGGATGCGGCACGTATATTATTTCGTTGAACGTAACTGGCTTTGTCCTGTTGCTGTTAAAGGTCAGCATTAGCTCCACGGCCTGCCTGAACTTTCTTTTTCCCTTATCCTTTAATGCCTCTGCAAGCAAATCTTCAAGCTTAGCCAACTCTGAACAAGACCTTCTTAATGGGGCATTAAATAAGCTTTTATAAAAAAATACTTCGTTTTAAGCCAATCCTAGACCTTCTTCTCAACTTCCAGCGGTGTTATCTTCCAGGAAGGGTTGAGCGTTGATGCCACTGAGAGCAGATGCTGTAGAGAATCAACCTCCCATATGCATATTGCCATGTTTTTGCCCTTTGCCAGATAAACGTCCTTTAGCTCAAGGCCTTTTGGAAGCGAGCCTGCTGACCTGAGCCCCAGAACCGTGTTGAGGAATGAGTTAAAAGCCTGTGTTTGCTGGTCCGTCCATTCGTGAACCACGGCCACCTTTGTCATTAATAAATTTTAATAGTTACTTTGCTTATAAGCGTTTTTATACTTTAAATAAAATAACATCATTACATGAAGGTTGCTCTTGCACAACTTGGAAGCACAACAAGCAAGGATGAAAACCTTAAAAAGGTTATGCAATTCATGAAAACGGCCTCAGCCATAGGCGCAGAAGCCATAGTGTTTCCAGAATACACAAACCTGTACGCGGAAAGGGATCTAGGAAAAGAACGGCTTTATGACCTAGCGGAAACCGAAGATAGCGAGTTTATAAGATCTGTAAAAAAGGAGGCCAGGGAAAAGGGCCTTAACGTAATAATAGGCGTTTATGAGAGGGGGAAAGCCGCTAGAACTGTTTATAGCTCTGCGTTTGTGATAAACAGGTCTGGTGAGGTTGTTCTTAAGTACAGAAAGTCACATATTTATGAAGCTCTTGGATTTTCAGAAGCCAGCCTAATAACCAGCTCGTCAGATGTGCCGCCGGTTTTTGATCTTGAAGGGACAAGGTTTGGCCTAATGATATGCTACGAAATAAGGTTCCCGGAAATAGCAAGATCGCTTGCCCTAAGGAACGCAGAGGCCGTAGTTGTCCCTGCTGCCTGGTACAGGGGCCCGGGCAAGGAAGACCAGTGGATTACGCTGGCAAAGGCAAGGGCTCTTGAAAATACCGTTTACTTAGCTAGTGCAAACCAGATAGCCGGGCCGTTTACCGGAATAACGCTTGCTGTAGACCCCATGGGCGTGCTTGTCTCAAGGGCAACTGAAGAGGAAGGCATAGTTATGGTTGACATTGACAAAGAAAGGCTTATCAGAGCCAGGAAGGCCCTTCCTGTTCTAAAGCAAAGGAGGCCTGAGCTTTACACGGGGCTGACATAGAACGGAGCGGCTTTTGATTATTCTAGAAAATAAAAAGGGACGCGACGCAAGACAGGCAAGGGCAGTTCTCGAAAGGCTCAGGGAGCTTGGGTTAAACGTAAACGACGTGCGTGTAGATTTTGACCACATAGAGGTCGATTTAAACGGCAGCTACAACGGCATCGAAGATGCCGTTGAAGAAAAAGTACTTGAAGTTAAGTCGGTAGAAGAGGAAGGTGATGCAATGTTGTTAATATGCGCGGGCAGATTCTGGGAAGCCCATGAAGCGCTGGAAAAACCGTGGCGCAGCCTTAAGGGCGATCAGGCTGAAAGCTATAGAAAAGCTATACTTTTCTGCGCCGCCATGGTTCACATGCAACGAGGGGACGCAGATGGCTTTAAAAGAATCCTCGAAAGGGCTGCGGCAATTAAAACAGGCGCTGTAATAGTTGAGCGGTGCTTGTCAGAGGCGCTTAACGCCATTAACGACGGAGTTGATCAAGCGTACGCCACCGCAAGGTCAGCCTGTTCACGTATTTGTTGAAATGAACTCCCTTAGGTGTTTAACCTTTGAAAGGAAAAGCTCCCCCACATCTGGGTCCTCGGCAACCGCATAAAGCTCATCCACATCTACTTCGTTTGCAAAAAACGGAGAAAGGAGCTCCCCTTTTGGAACCGCGTTCACCTCAACGCCTGACGCTATTGGCGAAAATGCAGGAAGGCATACAAACCGCCTTTTTGACCTAGTTTCCCCATAAAGAATAACTGGGAGCTTAACCCTGTCAAATGACCTTCTGAGGAGCACTGCAGGCTGCTCGTGGCCTATCACCAGCGTTGAGACACCTGAAAGGTCCTCAAGCCTGTGGCCATGAACAAAAAGATAGCCTGACTCATAATACCTTTCGTTTACACTGAAGCCAAGCTTTCCGGCTATTGTGAGCAGGTAATTATCGTGATTGCCTCTTACAACTATGACCTCCCTGAATAGGTTCTTTGCCTTATTATAAACGGCCTCAACCTCCTTCCATTCCTGCCTTGACGCTTCTCCAAATTCATGCTTAAAGTCACCGTCTATAAGAAGCCTGCCGGCGCCAGTTTTTTCCTTTACAGCCTCAAGCTCCTTAAGTATTACCTGCAGCTGAACCTCTGGCACAAACACCTTTGCTTCAACTGCATAGTACCTTTCCTCCCCAAGCTGAAGGTCAGATATAGCCACCAGATCCAAGGCCTTAAAGTAAACGGCCCTGTGACCAGGGACTGTGTATACATCGTCAAAAAGCTTCACAGAAAACAGTTACGCTATACAAGTAAAAAGCTTTGATCATCTTTCACGCTCGTTTAGAAAGCGCATCAGCTGTTCATGCAGCTTTAGCGCCATGGCGCGTCTGTCCTCCATGAGTATCACGTCCGGCGCGCCCATAACTATAATGTCAGTTGCAAATGGGCTTGGAACACGATGCGGCCCAAGCAAAACAAATCTTGCCTGCCCCCGCTCTATTCTCTTCAGAAAGTCTACAGCCGCGTCTATGTCCATATAATCCTCCAAGATCTCCCTGTACGTTTCTCTGAGAACAGGCATGCCGCCAGCCATTTCAATGGCGGATATCAGCCTTTCCGAATTGAACTGCTGCTTGGAAACGCTTATTTCATGCCCCTTATAGTTCCTGAGAATCATGAAGCTCCTTGCGGCAACGTGCCTGAACTTCCTCTTAAAGAGCTCAGTGTTCCGTACCGCGGACTCTAAAATTGCCCTTATGTTGCCTGAACTTACTGAGCTTAAAAGGCCATTTATGCTGTAGCTGATGCCCCTTTCGACAGAAAGCGAAAAGCCGTTGTCTGAAACCGTTATGCCCACAGAGCCGCTGATCTGCCTTGAAAGCTCGTGGCCGTATGCCCTTGCCAGCGCGTCATTTGCCTTTCTCCCGACAAGCGTGTGAAATATGACGTACTCCTTATCTGAAATATAGTTTTCAACAAGGTAATCCCCGGGCTTTAAGCCCTTTATCCCTCTCATCTTTAAATAAAGCCTCTGGTAGTTCATGTACTCGGCTATTGCCTCCTTTCCGTTTCTGTCCACCGGAAACCCGTTAAGCTCCCTGTAAACGTTGCGCTTTCCTCCGGCGTTTATTGCGGCAGTCCTGAACTCCTGTATCCTGTTTGCCAGGTCGTAGCTGAGCGGCAGCTCTTCAGAGAACCACGCGGGAACTGTTGGCCTTTTATCCTTAGCCTGCACGACCTGAACCCGCATCCTCTTTGATCCTACGAATTCGTAAATTCTACCGGCAAGAACGAACCTGTCTCCGGGAACAAGCCTTTCCACGAACTCCTCTTCAAGCGTCCCTATTGGCTTTTTGCCCTCAAACACCCTTACCTTTGTCTCATCAGGTATGGTTCCCTGATTTAGATAGAATATCATCCTTGCGGACTGCTTTTTCCCAAATTCAGCGCTGTAATCGCCATAACTTATTGAGTCAACGAGGACCCCTTCCTTATAAAGCCTTATCTTTGAATAAACGCCCTTATCTTCAAGGCTGTGATAAGCCCCTGCCAGGTAGTTTATCACGTCAATGTAGTCGTCCCATTTGAGGCCCATGAACGAATAGCTTCTTTTAATGACTTCAAATGCCTCGCTCACGTTCCATCTCTTAATTAGGGACATTGCCACAATCATCTGTGATAAAACGTCTAGCGGGTTTTTTACTATCTTTATCCTGTCCAGCATGCCCTTTTTCCCATAGTATGCCATTACAGCTTCTTCAACCAGCTCATCCCTGTCAAGGCCTATCAGAACGCCTTTTGAGATGCTTGAGATGCTGTGCCCGGATCGCCCTATCCTCTGCAGCATCCTGCTTATGCTCTTTGGGCTGCCAAGCTGTATTACAAGGTCGACGTACCCTATGTCTATCCCAAGCTCAAGAGATGTTGAGGTCACTATTGCCCTGAGTTCCCCCCTTTTAAGCCGCTCCTCTAGGTCAAGCCTTATCTCCCTGCTGACAGATGAGTGATGCGCGCCAAGCGTTTCATCTGTAAAAACATCTGGAAAGTACCTCTTCAGGTTTGACGCCACCCTTTCCGCTCCGCTTCGAGTGTTTGTGAATATTATTGTGCTTCTGCTGTTTTTTACATAGTCCCTGATAATTTTGTAAGCTTTTCTGCTTATTTCAGCCTCCGACGTATGCAGGATGTCGCTTGTTGGCGAAACCACGCGCACTTCGACCCTTTTGTCAAACCTAGCATCGATAACTGTTACATCCCTTCCAGCACCGGCCAGGAACTGCGCAACTTCCTCTATTGGGGCTATTGTGGCAGAAAGCCCTATTCTTCTGAAGTCAGCCATTGTGTTGAGGATTTCAAGCGAAAGGGATAGATGAGATCCTCTCTTTGACTCAGCCATTGCATGGATTTCGTCAACTATAACCCACTTTACAGTCCTGAGCCTTTCCCTAAACTTTGGAGCTACAAGCGCTATTGCAAGGCTCTCAGGGGTAGTGCAAAGTATCTTTGGTGGGTTTTTTAGCTGCCTTGATTTTTCGCTTGAAGTTGTATCGCCGGTCCTTATCCCAACTGTTATTCCTGTTTCTCTCTCTGATAGCTCCTTTGCCTTTTCGTTGATCTCTGAAAGAGGCGTCAGAAGGTTTCTTTTTATATCGTTTATGAGAGCCTTAAGGGGTGAAATGTAAACCGCATAAACTCCTTCCTCCAGCTGGCCGGCCTTTTCCATGGTGTACAGGCTGTTTATTATATCCAAAAAAGCGGCAAGCGTTTTGCCGGAGCCAGTAGGAGCCGACACAAGAACGTTCCTGCCTGCGTGAATGTTGTAAATGGCGCCAAGCTGGGGAGGTGTAAACCTGCCGTACTTCCCCTTGAACCACTTAAGTATAAGTGGGTCCAGAAGGGCCTCAACCTGCTCCTGTGAGGGAAGCACGGCGTATTCCATGATCCTGAAAAATGCCTATCTTGAATTTTAACGGTAGCGCAATAATTTTTATCAAATGAATAAAACAAATTTGATCGTGCAGCGTCAGGGCGTTTCAGCAAAGGCCTTTGTAATTGTGACTAAAACTACGGCAATTATTAAAAAATAAAAATATATTCAGGTTAATGCGAGGCCAAGTCTATATCAGGGAAAGCAGCGGCCATGGAAGCCTTAGCACAGCATCCAGTGAGTACTGGCCAGCCCCAACTATGAATATCGTTAAAAAGATTACCAGGTAAAGCACATCAACTTCGTAGCTTGGCTTTTCTGTTGATACGTACACGGCATTTATCTTTGTCTTTTTCATTACAATGTTTGAGACCATGAATATCGCGAAAAGGATCGATGCAAGCGGCGTAAGCACTCCCAGTATTAGGGCTATCCCACCAATAACCTCAAGCAACATAGCTAGCGCCGCAGTGAAAGGCGGTATTCCCATGCTTTTCATCCATGCGCCGGCAGACTTGGCCCCGTCCTTTAGCTTTGGATATCCATGGATCAGCATTGTTGCGCCTATAATTATTCTTAGCACAAATAGCCACAGGCTGGTTGCGATCATCCACCTAACTAATTTGATATATTATTTAAACTTAGTCTAAATTTTATACTTAATCGCTGAAATTGCCCGCGCCGGTTCTGCTGGTAAGGCCTTCCCAGCTCGCCCACCAAGCAACTATTTGCTCCACGATTTTCCTTAGCCCCTCCCCCTTTTCCGTCAGATAATATTCTGTATGAGGCGGGGGCCCGATGACCACCGTCTTTGTAACAACCCCCAGTGCAATGAGCTCTTCAAGCCTCTCGGAAAGGCTTGCTGGGCATATGCCGGGTATTGATTTTTTAAGCTCGTTGAACCTAGTAGGCCTTGAGCGGTCCAAAGAGTAAACTATCGCAAGCGACCACGGCCTGCTCAGCGGCTCCAGGGCTTTGACAACAACGTCCCCGCTTAAGGCCATCTTATGGTTTTGTCACAAATTGGCATTTAAACGCTTAGCTCTTTTTACTAAAGTGACTTTGTGATTCACATTTTTCCTAGCCCAAGTAAGGAGCTTTTACATTGTAAAAGCCTAGCCTCTTTGCGGTGGAGATGAGCGCCGGCAAAATTTAAGACCGCAAAAAGCTGTACGCTAAACAGATGGGAGGGGTTCTCTGCGCTTCTCGACTGCCCCTCAGATGCTAGATGTATGCCCGAATCAATGGGGAACCCAAGCCATTAAGGACTGGAGGAAGTCAGATATAACCGGGCCTCAACGAAATGGCAACTCCAGCTGAGGGATTGGGGTAACTGGCTGAAGGCCAGCCTGTGGTCTACCTCTGGATAAACGTAAAGGATGTAGTGATTACCTTGCGCTGGCAACGAAGTGACGAACTTAAAAGGGTGGTGGCCGCAAACATGCGAACCGCCACGCTGGAACCTTTTAGTGTAAGGATGGGATCGGCTTGCTTGATTGTCAATTAGAGGAGGTTTTCTGGGCGTTAATTTTGTATTTATAAGCAAACAAATAGACGCATGTAAAATAAACAGCAAATAACGGTATTAAAGCTAGGTCGTTGATGGTTATAACGCTTTCAGCGTACCAAAACGTTGAAAACGAAAGCAGAAGCGCCGACACAAAGATCTTCATGTACGCCTGCTTTAGCTTTCTTACCTGGGACCTTAGCGCATAAGTTCCAAGCGCTACAACAAGTATCCCAGTAATTGTCCCATATATTGCCGACGTAAAGCTTACAGGAAAGACCGCAATTAGCACTATAGCTGCCTCAAATGCCTCCACGATGCCGACAGTATAGCCTGTTAGCATTATGCCCCTTTCAGGGCGTTCGTCCTTTGCCTTGGCGTTTTGGCCTAGAATAGACCTGATCACTGACCTTCTTGCGCTTCTGGCCAGCCTTAACCCAAAGTAAAGCAGCAGGGTTGCCGCAACAACCCTTACCCAGAAAACAGGCAAAAGCGCAATGGCCCTGCCTGCCAAAATAGTTGGAACATAGACCGTTATAACGCCCAACGCAACATAAAGAAAAGCCGACGAGCTTTTTGAATCAGCATACAGCGCAAGCCCCACCGCTGAGGCTTCTGAAAGCTCGAGTATGTTAATGCCAGCGGCGGCCAAAAATATGCCTGCGTCCACGCAAAGATCTTAAAATAAACACTTAATTAAGCTTTGATCGCGTTGGAGTTGCCGATCTGCAAAAGAGTGAGCATGGTTTATGTGAAGACTCTAATTCCAAGAACAGCTTACGTTTCAATGCGGACATTAAGCTCATAAATGTTTCTTATTTCGCTTGGGCTTGCCATTAACATTATTATGTCGTCGGCCTGAAGCTTAAAGTTCGGCTGAAGAAAGTTCAGCGTATCGTTGCCCCTTATTACAAGCAACACAGTGCTAGGAATTTTTGAGAGCTCGGCACCGTCCAGTTTAGATCCCTTGTTGACCTTTATTAGAAATATGTGTCTTCCCTTAAAATGCTCCTCCGAATGAATAGTGCCTATAAGTCCTTCGCCTGAAATTGAATACGCCATAACGGTGCCTATAACTCTGAAAACCGGCACAATGACATCTATTCCGGCCTCTTTCATCCCCTGCATTGATTCTTCAGAATGGTTAACGGTGATAACCTTAACCCGCGGGTTCATGTGCTTTGCCGTGAGGGCAAACAGCATGTTCTGTTCATCGCTTTCAAGCGCAAGCACGACGCTTTTTGCCTTTTGCACATTGGCTTCATCAAGCGCTGTAACCGGGCTTTTTAGATCAGAAAGTATTGAGGGAACGTTTAGCGCTCTTAGCTCGTCCAGCGCTTCCTTGCTCCTGGTTATTACGCAAAATCTTTCGTTCATTTCAATTAGCCTCTCAGTTATGTATTTTCCTATGTTTGAATACCCCACGATTATTATATGGTCTTCCATCCTTCCTATTCTCTTCAGGTCCAGGCCCTCCGTCCAGAGCTCCTTTTTAACGACGCTTCCAACAACCCCCTGAACTATTGATGCGGCGGAACCAACGCTTAAAATTATTACAAGTATGAGCATAATTTTCTCCATTACTGGTATGCTTTCAATTGGAGGGGCATAAAGCCCTAAAGTGGATATTGTTGAGACTGATGCAAGCAATGCAGTTAGCATGTCAAGGTGCTGGTAGTACATGAACATGAACTGTCCCAGCCCAACCATCGACGCAAGAACTATAAGCTGGCGCCATATGTGCTTTAAAACTGAGTATGGCTGGCTTGTTATTGCGATAAAAAAATTCGCCAGCCTGTCTTCAAAGCTCTCTTTGTACTTTAGCCTGCCCAACCTGCAGTGGCGTTTTAATTTATTGTTTTTAAGCTAATCCTCAGAATTAGCTTTTTGCTGCCAAATGGCAAGAATAATCGTGAGCCATGCAATGCTCTGTTTTATAAGCGACCCTTACGCGCCACGTTTGCCCCTGCCACCTCATAGATGTTAAGGTGGCATCATTTGCGTAGACGACAGGAGCCGTTCAGGCATTTGACCCAACAGCGCTGTTATGATCCTGTTTTATCCTGAAACGCCCTTTTCTTTAGCCACCTGCTGTTGCGCTTTTATTATTCCCGAAGTCACCTACAAACCACAAAAGCCGAGGCTTTCCCTCACGGCAAACACCGCTTAAGCTCTTAGTCGACCATTGTTCAAAACGTAGCATCAGCTTGTGGCAGACGCTTCGCCGTCAAAACGATCTGATTTATCATTTGCGCTAATAACGGCGTGTATTAGCCTTACGGCTGGTTAAAGCTAATCGTCAAACGCTGTGTAGCATATGATTGATTTTTTATATGATACGCCTAAATAGGCCGCAAGCTTAATGACGTCTATAAGTTAGCCTATGTGCATGGAGACCAAGCGGGAAACCGTAATGTTCGCGCTGCTTGTTGTGTTCTGGGCGTTAAACTACCCGCTGGTTAAAATAGCACTTGCTTATACAACCCCATTTGATCTGACCCTCCTTCGTCTATTGTTTTCAATACCATTTCTTGCAGTTCTTATGCCTAAGAGCTTTATTCCAATAGGCTCAGTTAAGGCCAACCTCAAGCTCTTTATCTTTGGCGTGCTGGACATAGCCGCGACCTGGGGGCTCTGGTACGCTGGAGAAGCATATGTTTCACCTTCGCTTGCCGTGCTTATAATGTACACTTATCCTGTAATCGTAGTTGTTCTTGGCGCTGTCATTTTAAAGGAAAAGCTAACGCTGCGCAGAGCTGCTGGGGTAATTGCTGGATTTCTTGGCCTTTTTGTGGTATTTTCCTCTGATATAAACGCAAGCAACTTCCTGGGCCCACTTCTTATACTTGCTTCAGCAATTTCCTGGTCTTTCGGAGTTGTATTTTACAAGGCCCACCTGTCCCGTTACAACCCGGCCACAGTTAACACATATCAGCTGATTTATGCCCTGCCAGTAACCGCGGCTCTTGCACTTGGATCTGGGCCATTTGTGATAAGGGTCTCACCGATATTTATATTGACAATGATCGTTATGGCGTTCCCGGGCACGGCAATTGCATTTTACATATACGTGAGCCTGTATTCAAAAAACGAGGTTGGCAAAGTGACCCCTTATCTTTTCCTTGTCCCCGCGACTTCAGTTGTTTTCAGCTATATCTTGCTTGGCTCTAGGCTCACATGGTTTGCGGTTGCCGGCCTTGTTCTTCTTTCAATCGGCGTGCTTGTTTCGTCTAAAGGATAGGCTTATAAATTGTCATTTTAACTAAAAAGGATAATTAGGTGTTTAAATAAAGCAATATGTATGTGCCGGCTGTTTGCGCAGCTTTCAGTTCATCCATCCACGATTACACGCGACGTGCTGGACTCGGATTACTCGATACTGAAAGAGGTGATAAAGGAAGGCCACACAGATGGATGGGGGGCCTTGTTTTATGAAAGGAATGAAATAAGGCTTCATATAAGGAGCACCAACCCCTTAACGGCTGAAGCTGATCTAGCAAGGGCTATTTTGAATTCAAAGCCGTCCACTGCTTCAGGGTTTTTTGTAAGAAAGGCAAGCAACCCGCTTAAACTCAGATTTGAGGAAATTCATACGGCTGAAGCTACTCAGCCGTTTGTCCACACAAACTTGGCGTTTATGCACAACGGGAGCGTTGAAAGGCCAGACTTGATTATGCCCTCCATTAATGATCCAGAAGTAGTTCCGCAGAGCAAGAATGACAGCGAAGTTTACTTCGCTGTGTTTCTTTCATCGTTAAGGAAAACAGGCTCAGTGCCTGAGGCGTTCAAGGAGGCAGAAAGGCTTATAAGAAACGCCGGCGGCAATGATCCTTATTCCAGCCTTAACTCCATTGTAATTTATAACGGGAGGCTTTACGCTTTCAACATGTATCGCAAGGATTACAAAGGGACCGTAAGGGATCCTGAAAGGGATTATTTCAAAATGTCGTTCTGGGCTGACGATGAAATGATAATAGTTTCATCTGAGCCTACAAATGAAGATCAGGGATGGAAGGACCTGGGAAATGGGAAAATCATGGAGGCTTGGAATGATCATGGGGTCATCAGGTACAGAGTAATTGAATAAAGGTTATATAACAACCTTTAAGATCATTATCTGAGCTCCGGTGGTGTAGCCCGGTTAAGCATGACGGCCTTTCGAGCCGTTGATCGCGGGTTCAAATCCCGCCCGGAGCAATCTACCCCTGCGGTATACTTCTCCAACATCATCCTTATATTAGTGAACCACCGGCATTAGGCATATGGAAAGGCCTGACATCCACAACTACAGCCAGAGCCTCAGGAGCGCCTATAAGGCGATAGAAAAGGCCGGCATTCTCCAGGAAAACAGAGATGCAATAAGGGAGTTCGCCGGGATCCTCGAGTCGATGGGCCTGAACAAGGGCAGGACGGCGAAGTGCATCTACCACCTCATAACCCTCGGCGAGCGCGTGAGCAAGCCCTTTAAAGACCTAACGAAGCAGGACGTCCAGGATCTCATGGCCTGGCTGAACAGTGCCGACTACACGCCAATAACGAAGTCCGACATGAAGAAGGCGTTCAAGAGGTTCATGAAGTGGGTTAAGACAGGCAGCCTGGAGAGGGAGGTGGCATTTCCTCCTGAAGTGTCCTGGATACACGCTGAGCTCAAGCTCAACGAACAAAGAAAGATAGAAATCCTTACTGACGACGAAATAAGGAAAATGATTGAAAGGGCTCCGGCCTTAAGGGACAAGGCCCTCATTGCAGTCCTGGCCGAGGGAGGGTTCAGGATAGGCGAAATTCTCCCGGCAAAGATAGGCGACGTTGTCTTTGACGAAACAGGGGCAAGGATAACCGTAACAGGGAAGACGGGGCCTAGGGTGGTTAAGCTGATAACCTCTGCCCCCTGCTCGCTAAATGGATAGAGGAGCACCCAAGGGGACGGGATCCTGGGGTCCTTCTGTGGCCAAGCCTAGCGCCAAACCGCAAATCGACCGATGAGCCCTTAAGCTATCAAAGGGCCCTTTTGACCCTTAAGCGCATTGCAAAGGCCGCTGGGGTTTCAAAGAGGATATACCCTCATGCGTTTCGACACACAGCTGCAACCAGGGACGCGGCGTTTCTAACGGACAGGGAGCTGATCCTGAAGTACGGATGGGCCGGGGACTCAGGAATGCCTGCTGTGTACTCCCACATGAACCCGGCGCAGCTTGAAGCAAAGCTCACCTTCATATACTCGGGGGAGGCCCGTTGAGCCCATAAAGCCTGGCTTTTCGCCCTTGAAATGCCAAAGGTGCGGGGCCCAGAACACCCCAGGGTCCAGGTACTGCGTAAGGTGCGGCATGCCCATTAATCCTGATGAAGTTATAAGGGCAGGCGTTGAGGTTGAGAAGCTTAACGTCCTTATGGCTAAGATTGACGAGCTTGAGCGGAAGCTATCTCGCCTTTTAGGCTCTCAACCTCCCCCTTAAGCTCCTTAAGGCCCTTGAGTATTTCCTCCAGGTCCTTCCTCTTAACCAGGATGAAATCCTCATCGCCTTCATCTGCCCCTTTGCTCATGCGCATCACCTTCATCACGCTGAGCCTGGCCGCCGCTGGGGCCCGTTACCCCGTTGCGCCCTGTGTAAAGCAAAAGCTATCGCTCAACAGCGTCAAGCACCATATCGTCAAAGCCTTATTCATTAAAGTTCACGGCCAGGCCCATTGCTACAGCGACCAATCGACAGATAATATAAAGGTGCAGCGTTTGCCTTAAGGCCCGCTCTGTGACAGGCCTAATACCTCTCAAGCCGCTGGGTTTAAACCACAAAAAGCCCTGCTCCTCTTATCCTTTCAATTGTCTCGTTTATTAGGTCAAAAACGGTGCCATCATCATACTCCCTTATTCTTCCGAGAAGCCCCCTAATCCAAGATTCTCTGAAAGCGCGCCTTCCATAAAGGGCCCCGACGGCTGCACCAACTATAGAGGCTATAGTGTCGTTGTCATACGTGTAGTTGACGGCTTGAATTATCGCTTCCTGGGGGTTAGCCATGTAATTCGCCAGTATGTAAAGCATCGAGATGTCCGTTTCAAGGAGGTGGCCGCTTGAGCCGAAGCGTTCGCTGAACTCCTTAATGCTCATCCCCTTGCTCAGCCCCTCCCTTAAGGCGCCCTTCAGAACATCAGAGATCCTGCCTGAGAGGTGACTTAGCTCAAACTTCGCGCCGCCGGTGAATGCTTCAACGGTCTCTGCAAACTCGTCTATGAAATTCAAGCTCCCTGGAGGGTCTCTCGTGTAAAGGAACCCGTTCAGCATCCTCACAAAGGCCACTGAGGAGCCCACCGCAAGGCTGCTGTTGTGCGTAAGCGCCGTTGCAAGCACGGCATCAACGTAGATCTTTTCGTAAGGATTTATGAACTGCGTAACCAGGACAGGGGCTATCCTCATAAGGGCGCCGTTCCCAACGCTCCCAACCACGCCCGCATAGTACCAGGGCTCCCTCCTGATCTTGTAATTCCTCAAAAACTGCTTAACTGTGCCCCCTATCCCAAATATCCGGTGCGACGCAAAGGCCCTTGCAAGCTTTCTCACATCAAGCCTGTTGTTTTCAAGTATTACCTTCAGGGTGTCAAAGGAAAGCTGGGTGTCGTCGCTTGGAAGCCCAACCCTCCTCATCCCTGCGTGCCTGTTTGGAAGATAATCTGTTATGAGGCCGTGCTTCCTCTGCCTTTCATCGGAGGCCATTGATTCAGAGGTGTTGCCGAGCGAGTCGCCTATCGCTATCCCTAACAGCATCCCCTCAATCCTTGAAGGATCGAAGGGCATCATGGGAGGCCTTTCATATATGAAGGCCGGCTCTCCGGCGGCTATCACGCCGTCCCTGAATAGCGTCCTTGCTATTTCCTCGTTGCTTAGCCCTTCAAAGTTGTAAGCCGTGTCCCTAAGCATTGAAGAGTCGATGACCTCGGCCCTGTAAAGCGCTGTAATCACAGGATACGTGTACTCCACGTTATAATAATAGGCCTTGGCGCTCTCCTTTGTTATCTTCCTGCTGAACCTGATGGCCGAAAGGGGAACGATGAACCTGTGCAGCCTATCCGTCCTGAGCTGGATCCTGCACGTTCCTTCCATTTCGTTTACCGAGAAAAGCCCCGAGTAAGCCTTGCCGTCTATCACTACCTCAACCTTGCGCCTTACAACCTCTATGATCTTATACACCTTCTGGCCAACTACCTGCTGCTTAACGCTTTCATGTTCAACGTAAACCGCGCCGTCCTTCGGCCTCCAGCCAAAAATATCCAAAAGCCTCAATGCGATAAAGTTGCCGTTCTTAAATTTAAAGATTAAAAGATTAGCAAAGATACTAACTTGGGCATTGGCAAGGCACAGCGCTTAAAGGCGTCAGCGCTTCCGAAGACAGACATGTCTGGCCTAAGGGTTTACTAAGAACACGCAAAGCCCGCTGTTCTGAACTTTTATATATCTGTTTGAATTTAAATAAATTATGAGCGGCACGCAGGATGACGATTATAAGTATCATATAATGAAGGCCAGAAAGGCCATAAAGGTCGCATACGGGGTTACCATTGTCTTTTTCATCATTATTATTCTCATCTCTTTATACAGTGATTATTTGGTGATAGGACTGATCGGCGACCCAGTTATGCTGTGGTACCTGCACCACATCTCCAGCCTGATAGATGAAAACCGTAAGGACAGTATTTATAAGATAAAGGGCTGGGTCGTCATACTCTTTGTCGTTCTCACGGGCATCTTTCCAGCCCTTGCGCTGGAAAGTGTGAAGGCTCACCTAGACAGGGCCGCCAAAGTGGCTGAAACAAAGCAATAAATAGCACAAAGGCATAGCGCGGCATATTCTAAGGCCGCGCTGAGCGCTACTCTGATCTCCAAGTAGCATGATGGCCTCAGACTCTAGGATCTTGGTCATCCCGGTCGGCGGCTTTATTGCCCTTCTCTGGTCCTTTCTGATCATCCTACGGATAGTGCTGTTTCTTGTGTTAAGAAGTAAGGCGACGTCCCTGGCTTTATAGAAAGGATTTAATTTAATTGATTGCTTTAAAAGTATATGTCCCAAAAATGGGAAACTCACCATAAAAAGAGCAGAAGAAACTTAGGAAAGACGGTTGCTGAGGTGATTTTTATATACCTGCTAACGCTTGGGATTTACTATTACGCTGTTCCTTATGTAGTTTCAGGCTCAAGCACAATAGAGAAAGCGATTTCAACGATCATAAACGGGAATCAGCAGACCCCTGTTGCTATAAATCAGAATTGGGTTTCGGAGTTCATGGCCATAGTTAACCAGTACAGGGCTAACGAAAGCGCACCGCCTCTAAGCTATTCTTCATACCTGTCATCCTTTGCGGAGATCAGGTTTAATACCATGACGGCGAATGATAATTACGAAATAAGCCACTATGGGTTTGACCAGGACTTCAACAGCTACTTTGCTGGGCAGTCAATATCTGCTGGAGAAGTCGTGTTTTTCCCAGCAGGGGAGACGCCTGAACAGTTCGTGCAAAGCCTTATCAAGTATGCTCCTCTGCATTGGGAGCTGCTAATGAACCCCACGTTTACTCATTATGGGTACTATATAGGGATAGGGAAGACTGTTGTTGCTGAAAGCTACGGGTCCATTACCCCTTTTGAGATACCCGGCCCAAACATAAACGTCACACAGTACATAATTAACGAGGGGTACACGCCTGTGGTTGAGAACTCGACATGGCTTGTGATAGAGCTAAGCTCCTGATACTAGCGTGCCAGTTAAACGGCCAGTTGCTTGGTTCTATCAGAGAGGATACATAACAAGGATAACAGCTTCGGTGGTAAAGTTACTGAGGATTATGCACTGGGCTTTTCGTTAAATAATAAGATTAGTAGCTGACTTTGAATAATAAATTTGCCGCCTTATAGCCAGCCTCTGGAGCTCTTGATTTCCTGAAGGCCTTTTGCTCGGGAGAATAGAATATTTTGGTAAACAGCCAAGAAACTTTATAAGATATGTTTTGCACTTAAACTTTTAGATTGGCAAAATGCGATTACTGCGGCAAGGAGGTCTCTATGCCTTTCAAATGCCCATACTGCGGAGGGCTCTTCTGCAAGGAGCACAGGCTCCCCGAAGCACATAACTGCCCGAGCCTTAAGGAGGCCAGGTATGTGCCGCACTACAGCGAAGTTCACGCGAAATCCCCAAGTATGCATTATACAGGAAGACGTGCTTATAATAATTGGCAGCGCTCTAAAGGTTCCCGTAAAAGACCTATTCTTGTGTATCTAATTGTTTTATGGGTATTTTTGGTTGCAGTTGGCGCACTATTAGAATTAAGGTATAGTGTGAAATTTTTATTATCTCTCGAATATTACTGGATATTCCCTGTATCCGTTTTATTTATAATAGGCGTCCTCATAGATATTAAAATTTGGCACTACGGAACAAGCGTGCATAACATAAAGAGTGCTTGGAAAAGAAGGCTTATAATAACAAGCGGCGTTATTGCAACAGGGGCTCTTTTGTTTTTTCTCTTTATTGGGTTAGCTCTAGTTGGCTTTTTGATGCCACCGTATGAATTTTATATGTACAACCAGCCTTACATATCCGCATTTAATTATTCTTCGATAATCACTCTGGATATAGTGTCTAACTTGATGCTGAACGTACTCGTATTTACGATTGTTTTGTTCTTTGGCTTTTTAATCACAGAATCCTATCTTTTATATCGTATAAGGCACCATTATACAATTTCGCGGTTCTGAATTTTTATCTTAATCTTAATGTCAGCCATTACATATAAGGACCTAGCCGTTTGAGAAGAAATCTTCAAGCCCTTCTCTAGTAGGGACGCATCTGCGTCCGATTTAGTGATTCTTTTGAGACCATGGCCAATTGGCCAGTCTATGCATAAATCAACTAATGAGGGAAGTCCTTCTTTTTCTAGTTGCTTGATTTTCTGATGCGGCTAGATGTGTCCATATGGGCCTAGATGCCGTGTTGCCTTTTAGTAGTTTCTTTTTAATTTCTCATGAGTGTTTATTTAGGTGTGGACCCAGTGCGCTAGGAAAGGGCTGTTTAGCTTCGGGTTAAAGACGACTAATATAGGATTGAAAGGATGGACGCGTTTTGTCAACTTCATCGACCATCAGCGGTTAAAGATGTACTAGCATGCAAGCATAGATTTTGTCTTCTTCATGTCCTTTCGCATCCAAGCAGCCTGATGGCCGCGCTCTTCATATCATTATAGCACGATTGCAACCTTACTGCATTTTTCAGTATTAAAGCCACGCTCTTGGTATAATTTTCCACAATTATCCCATAAAAATGCACGAACTGCTGCAGGACGCGTAATTTGACAAGTATTAAATGACTTCGTACTAGGCACCAGCCAAATAGTTGTTCTTAAATAAGAATAAATATCAGCTTTTAACATAAATAAAACGTGTTCAACTTTGACCTCTTTGATCAAAGGCCAGACCTGTTTGAATTAACTACAAATAAGATAAAGCATGAATGGCAGCCTGATTGGCGATGGAATGATGAAAGCCTGTACAGAGATGACCTGTTCAGGTTCATTTTAAAAAGACTTGGACCAACACACAGGATAAACGAGGCTGGAAGAGGGCTGGCGGACATAGGGATAGAGCTAAAGCTGAATTTGAAAGGAAAGCCGGAGATAAACAGGCTGGACGTCAGGAAGCTGGCGAGGGCCTTCGCGTCCCACAGGATCTTCGGGTAGGGAGCACGGTCAAGAAGTTCCTCAGGAACTACAAGGTGCACAGGGAGCCCTGGTACTATGCGGGTGTAGTAGGCGGGGTGAGCAACGGCGCCCTGATTAGGATGGCCCCGGTGGTGGTGACCCAGTTCATCAACCCGAGCGAAAACATCTACGAGGACGCGGTCCTGGCCACGATGCTGATCCACAACAGCGCCCTAGCAATAGGCTCCTCCATCACCTTCGTGATGATGCTCGACGAGTTCATCCGCCGCGGCAACCCACCTCAGGAAAGCCTGTTCGTCGAGGAGTTTGCCGAGGTCCTCGGGGCCTTCACCGGCGGGAGGAAGGTCAAGCTGAGGAAGTGGGGAGGGGATGAGGAAGGGCATGGGTGCGAGGGAGTTTAGCAAGTCATTCGGCTCGAAGGGGCACGTGCTCGAGACCGACATGGCGATGCTCTACATACTGGCTAGATATATGACCGACTCCCAATGGGCAATCATCCAGGCGGTCAACTACACTGAGGACAACGACACGGTAGCCTCGGTGGTGGGCGCGGCGGTCGGTGCGCTGTACGGCAGGAGTGCATTCAAGGAGTCCTGGATAAGGGGGCTGTCCGGGAGGACGAGGGAAAGCGATGATGGCAGGATATTTGAAATGATTAATAGAATAGAATCATTTTTGAGTGAAAAGCCATGATAATAGAAATAAGGCCAATAATAGAAAGAAGGCGACTAAAACTATGTATAAGCAGCCTGAAAAGGGAACTAGGCTTGGAAAAGGCACATAGAGTACCACACATTACCCTTGTTTATAATTTTGAGAGTAGAATCCAACCTTATGAATTGGCCAAAATTATTCAAAAGATTGCTAGAAATTATAATTCTCTAAATTTTGAATATGCGGGATGGGAGCTAAAAGAAGGCATACATGGGTATGTGTTTGCCATTAAAATCATTCCCAGTAGACAATTAATGGATTTCAGATTTGAATTATATAATGGAATTAAGAATTTTATAATAGAAAATACTGAAGCAGCAAATTACAACAAGCCTTTAGACAAATTTTGGTTTCATGCTGCCATAGCCTTTCATTTAAATAAATCAGTGGCCAACAGAATTGATAGATTTATAAATAAAAAACCGACTTTACTTCAAAGGCTTTTTAGATTGGGGAATTCTATAAATAACTCATATCAAAAGGTTCATCCGCTTTTTGGAAAAAGCGCGGTACTCAGAATAACATTACTTTTGGACAACAGGCACATAGCATACGAATATGATACGTTGCAAGATAGAATACTCAACAGGCAGGAGGCTCTTTCTACGTTTACAAAAAACAAGATCTACAAATATATAGAAATATAAACGGCTTGGAAGTTAAAGAGCCAATTAAAAGTAATACTAAATCAGTATGGCTTATATCAGACACACACTTTGGTCATAAAAATATAATAGATTTTTGTGGGAGGCCGTTTTCTAATGTTGAAGAGATGAACCGCATCTTATGGCTAAATTGGAATAATACAGTAAGCAATTCTGACACAATTTACCATTTAGGAGATGTAGCATTAAGTCGCGAAAGAGATCCGTCAAATAGATCTAAGCCATACATTACAGAGAAATGGATTAATCTATTGAATGGTAATAAGATATTCATACATGGTGATCATGACCCAGAAAATTTTGGTGAGAAGTCAAAAATAATCGAATACAAAAATTTCAAATTTTTATTGATACATAACCCAAAGGAAGCTAAATTTAACGGCTGGATAATACATGGTCATACACACAATAATGACCTTGTCAACTATCCTTTTATCAACTTTAATAATCGGACCATAAATGTATCTGCAGATGTCATAAATTATAAGCCAGTAAACTTTGACACAATAATTGAGTTAATTAGAAAACCTAGAGAATCCAATATCAATACAATTTCTGATATTTAATTGACACTATGGGCAGCCAATAGAGAGTAGGCCTGTATGCATAAAATTCAGCTCCCTATCTTCAGGGGTGAGGGGCCTGCCCCTCTCCGCCTTTATCGCGTTCAGCGCCAGGCCCTGGTGATGACCCCGTTGTACCCCTTGTCGCCTATGGTCAGCTCGCCCGGCAAGGTCAGGTCCACATGGCTGTCGTGCACAGATGCGGGAGTGACCTCGTACTCCTCTACTCTACCAGCCCGGTCATAGCGTATACCTTTGTGTGCAGCTTGTACCCGAAGTAGCTCCTCCCCCTCTTCTTCGTTCAGGCACCATCCCTGGACCTCCTTGTCCTCGCCTCATCACCCCTCCCCTTCCACCTGGCATTCCCGTTAGCTCCCTCCCCCTCGCCCGAGGCCAAGTCGGCCCTCAAGCGCACGATCCCGTGGGCGATCTTCGGCAGCGGGAAGAATATCGATACCTGCTGGCGCAGGCACCGCGCCACGTTCGTGGAGGTCGTGGATCGGAGGCTGGCCATAATACGGGAGGCCTCAACGACGGCACCGTCAAGCTGGGGCCCGATGGCACGCTCTACGTCCCGCCTACATTCACGTTCCCGGACATCAAAGAGACAGTCGTCCCCGACGAGAAGGGGCGGCCTAGGGCGACATGTGTGATGTAATATAGCGTACTAGGGCGCCATTTCATTAAGCTCAGGTTAACGCGTAATTGGCCCTGGGACCCTCCCCGTGAAGGCGCTACCCTATTAGAAAAGGAAGAGGACCCCGCTGATCCTCATACTCTACGCGATTTATTTCTATTACTCGTCGCTCAGCCCGAGGAGGGCATCCCGCCTCCTGGCCCCGTTCATCAGGAGAAGATACGTATCCATATGGAGTTGGAGGTGAACTCATGACAGCGCATGAATAGGAAGTTGTCCTAGGCCTATGTATCGGCACCGCCCCGGAAATGTCAGTAAAACTTTAAAATACAGTTTCCCCATAATTGTCCTGATAGCAACGTCGCGGTTGCTCTCCTAATTAAAATCACGATTTATTGATAGGATCTTAGAGATTTAAACCCGTATAGCCCGCCCGGAGCACCTGAAAAGCTCTCCGTGTTGTTTAATACATCATTATGAGTTTAAGCTCTGGCGTATCCAAGCTTTCAACCCTTACTATATAAAGCGCCCCCGGGGCCTTCACAGTTCTTAGAAATATATGATGACCTGTTTCAACGAGTCTCCTTTCCCTGACGGCGTACTTGCTGACGATTCTTAACCCCGAGTATGAGCTGTAGGCGAACAAAAACGCTCCAGATCCGCTTGTTACGTTGTGTTCAACAAGCCCCTTTATGGCAAACTCATAGGAAGAAGGCTCTGCTATCGCGTCGTTTTCCCATGGCAGGATGTCGGCTATGAGCAGCGTGTTCTTGTAAGATTCAATTGCCCTGTAGTCTTCAACAAAGCTGCCGCTTGACTTTAGCACCGTAAAGCCCTCGCTTTTGCCAGACATCGTTTCAATGCTACCCTTCAGCTTGCCAACTTCCTCGTCTGGCCTTGCCATAAAAATCACGCTGTATCCTCTGTTAAGGTAATCCGCGGCGAGCCACAGCCTGTAAACTCTGGAAAACTGCACGCTTACCGAATCGTCTATCGTGTATAATATTAGCCCCGGTTCGCGCAAAACGCTTCTTTCCCCCCATGGCCTTTCCCACATCTTAACGCGCTTCTGCGTTATTGTTTCAAGATCCGTGGAGTATGATGACTCGAAGATCTGAAGCCCGCCATAAAAAGTCAAATAAAATGGATAAACGCTTACCGGGTAATCCCTGTCCTTTACAATCGTAATCCTTCTTGCATTTAAGCCGAGCAAGTTAGCATACTCCATCTTTATGTACGCGTCAGCTACAAACTTTAGCACGTTTGGGGCTTCGCTCACGCCTTCGCTGATCAGTATAAGGGAGCCGTTTCTTGCTTTTGCTGCTTCATATACAAGCTGAAGAAGGGCCCGCCTGGATTGCCTCTCGTCAAAGCTTAACATAAAAGCGTCAACTGAATCAAGGATAACGACTTTGCCCTCATTTAAGGAGCTTATTATCTCGGAAAACGCCTCCTTGGAGCCACTGAGCATGCGCAAGACTTCCAGGTTTTCAGGCTCTTTGCGCGCAACCCTCTTTGCTTTTTCAATTAGCGAGCTTTCTGGCTCGTTATATGAAATGTACTTGACCGCGCTCCCTGATAAAAGCGATGCGGCAAGGGCAAGCGACGTTTTCCCTATACCTGCGTCGCCCTCTATTGCCGTTACGTATCCCTTTGTGGAGAGTATCTGAAAAGGGCTTCTAAATTCTTGAGAGTGTTGCATTATAAAAAATATACTATGAGATGTTATAAGCTTTATGCGGCATAACGCTTAGAGTTTGTCAGAGCATGTATTGCGCAGCTGTTTTGCTACACAGGAAAAAGGCTTGCGCCTGTGCCGGCTACATTTTAGCCGCGATGCGTCTTATTTGCTAATCCGTTCGTTAATGAAGCTTTTCGCTGGCTGGCCCTTAATCTAAAAGCTATTGACCTTTACAAGGTTGCTTAAAACAGAAATGCCAAGCAGCGTTAATTATAGAAGATAAGTGTGCCGGTGATCACCCTCACCGTTTATATTTTGCGAAGTCAATAAACAGAACGTGAACAGGGTTCTTGCAACTGGCCTAGCTGGGATAGCTTCTGCCTGGCTTACGGTATTTCTGTCTATAGCGCTGAATCCATGGTTTAGCATAACCCGCAATGCGTTGAGCGACATGGGCGGGGGAGGCCCTCTAAACGGGCACCCTTATCCTGCGTACCCCTTGGTTTATAACCTTGGGCTTGTCATAACGGCTGCTATAATTGCTGCGTTTTCAGCACTGGTCATAAAGCATTCAAGGAACAAGCTGGAAGCCGTGGGAGGATCGTTCTTTATGATTTCTGCTCTGTTTTTAGCTTTGATAGGAATTTACCACGAAGGAACCTACCCGCATGACTTTGTTTCGCTTTGGTTCTTTGTGCTCTCTTCTATTTCCTATCTTACAATAGGCGCTTCTTTGATGTTTATCAAAATGGAGCTTGGACTCGTTATCGTTCTTCTTGTAGCATTTGGATGGGTGGCCTTTGCTTTAGTTCCATGGCAGTCAACAGCTGAAACCGAATTATTTGGAATAATAATCATTGACTTGTGCGTAATCGTTCATGGCCTTTCGTTTGAGGCTTAGCTGAGCGCGCCGCTGCCGGCTTAAAGGTTTATAAATGATTATCCTTATTTTAAACATGACCCAGGATGGATATTATTAGTGACGTTCTTGGCTATCTTTTCTGGATAATTTTACTTGTGGCCATGATAAGCCCCTGGCTTTCAATGCGTTCGCTGAGAAGCTCCAGGCTCAGGCTCATTGCATATATAGAGCAAAAGTACGGCTATCGGGTTATAACAATGATCCACAGACAGGAAACTGTAGGCCTTCTTGGAGTCCCAATATACAGGTACATAGACATCGAAGACTCTGAGGCCATAATAAGGGCCATCAGGGCAACCCCTTCAGATAAGCCGATAATGCTGATACTTCACACGCCAGGTGGGCTGGTGTTGGCAGCTTCACAGATAGCAATGGCGCTCAAGGCTCATCCCGCAAAGAAGGTGATAGTTGTGCCGCATTATGCGATGAGCGGCGGGACGCTGATCACTCTTGCCGCTGATGAAATAGTTATGGACAAAAACGCGGTCCTCGGCCCGTTAGACCCTCAACTCGCGGCCCCAGGAGGCGCTTACCTGCCTGGCCCTTCAATACTAAAGGCCGTGGAGCTTAAGGGAAAGGACAAGGTTGATGACCAGACCCTTATTTTGGCCGACATGGCTGAAAAGGCGATAAGCCAGATCAAGGGTATTATAGTTTCTTTAATAAAGGACAAGGTTGGCGAGGAGCAGGCAAAGGCAATAGCTGAAAAACTGGCAAGCGGGTACTACACGCATGATTATCCTATAACAGTTGAGCAGGTAAGGGAACTGGGCTTTAAGGTTTCAACAGATATTCCTCCGGAGGTTTATGACCTTATGGCGCTTTACCCACAGGCAAGAACCAGCAGGCCAGGCATAGAATATTTGCCGTACCCATCATCTCCAAGGCCAGCCTCAAGGAATGCCGGGCAAAGCTAAGAACGCCAACTTTACTTTTTTATTTAGCAAAGAATATTAAGGGGGATAGACTTGCGTTTAAGCAGCCCATGGTGGCTTTATGTTGCTTGCTTACTTTGAAGCATTTTTCGCCGCGCTTGGGATAGCGCTGTGCTCTTATGCTGTAACTGAATCAGCGGAGCGAGTGGCGGTGGCCTTAAAGCTTAATGTTGGGAAGCTTGTGCTTATAGCGTTCCCGTTTATAACGGCAGTTCCTGAAATCACCATAATTACTATATCTATTGCCTCTGGTGGCCAATATGGGCTTGAGGCGGCGCTTACAACATCCCTTGGCGAGCCGTTCGTCATGGCGCTTTTAGGGCTCCCGCTGGTCGCGCTTGTTGGGATAAAAAGAGGAGTTAATGTTCTCTCATCAATTAGGGGAATTTACGCCACGCCCCTGATGGCCCCAGTAACGCTGCTAGCAACAGTGCTTGCGTTAAACGGCTCAATTGTCATGGGGCCAGCCCTTATTTTGCTGTTTTTGGCCATCTACGCGTTAATGCTAAAGAGCGTTAAAAGCGAAATAAACATACATGAAGCGGGCAGAGGCAAAGGGCTGCCGGTCGCTGTATTTATTGCTGGGCTAGCAGGCATTATCGTATTTACACGGATTCTTGTAAATGAGATCGGAGCCATTGTCGCAAGCACAAGCTTGAATCCAATTCTATTAGCTCTTTTGGCCTTCCCGCTTGCAGCAGGAACGCCTGAGCTTATAACAGGCTTGATGTTTGCGGCCAAGCAAAGCCCTGACGCCGCCGTTGCAGCTATATTTGGCGAATTCATTGTAGAGTCAACGCTTCTCCCAGGGGTCTCGCTTTTATTTCATCCATATCTAGTTGGAGGGCTTCTCAAAATAGCAGCTGTAACTGCAACGGCTTCAGTTCTTACAATGGTCGCAGGAAGGTCTAGGCGTTTTGTAAAGGCACTTATAGTTATAGATCTGGCGCTTTTTGCATTTACAATTCTGACAACCTAGAATTCTTAATTTAAGGCGCTTGCCCCAGCTTCATCGCAGTTCGCGCATGTCTTGAGCCCGGCTGTTTGATGCGCTGAAATCTTGCTGCGTGATGCGCGCTTTAATTTAAACCGCCGTGAATTTCTAGCGCGCACTCAATTCATCAACAACCATTTGCCGCCATTTTAACAGATCATAATTGGATATTTCATGGAGCAACTTTAGGCATGAAAGCTTTATAACAACGTCGGAGATCAGCTTTTTATGCAGCTGTTTGAAGCGGTAATAATTGCAGTGGTTATGGCTGCGCTTGTTATAATAGCGCTAACGCTTATCAGACACGAAGCGTACAATGAAAAGGGATCTAGCGGCAAGTGAATTTCTGATATTTCGCCTAAATTACAATGATAGCCGCTGTCAGCAATTACGCTGCAGGCCCTGAACGTTATTGCGTTAAGCGGCATGGTGATCAAAAGCAGTGCGGGGGGCGGGATTTGAACCCGCGCAGGCCTTCGCCAGCGGATCTTAAGTCCGCCCCCATTGACCTGACTAGGGGACCCCCGCTTAACTTAGTGAATTTATGCTTCAGTATTAAGCGTTTCCATAGCACAGCGCAACCATAGCAGTCTATGGAGAGCTTGAGCCCCTTTCAAATAAAAGCAGGTAATGGTACTCGTAATCCTTGCTGAGCTTTAGCTTAAACATCATTTTGCTGAAGTCGTTGACTACATCCTGCTTGGGTACCCTGAACGGAGGGCCAAAAAGCCTTTTCTCATTAAAGTCAAGAACTGCCACGTAACGCTTCGATGCCTTATCTATGTTCTTTAGCACGCTTTCCTTGCACTCCCTTACCAGGTCATGATAAACGTTTGCCATAAACACAAGGTCATAAGCCCCAGGGATCTCCCTGCACGCGTCTGCTTTTATTGTAATTATCCCCATTGAATTAAGCTCCTTAAAGTAATAATCGTCAACGTCAATTGCTGTAACGCTCTTTGCCCTTTTCACAAATTCCTTGCTGAAGAACCCTTCACCTGCCCCGAGGTCAAGCACGTCCATTTCCTTGTTTATTCCCAGAGTTTCAGCTATATCAGAAGGATCTGTGAACCTTTTTCTGAATTCGCTTGGCCAGCCGTGCATGTGATGCATGTTCGCAATAAGATACAGGGTGTTTAAAAATCAACCCCAAAATTTAACTGACATGCCCGTTGGTCTTTACTAAATTATAGCAAACACACCGTTTGGTTGAATGCGATTTTCTTAGGGAACTCCGCTGGACTGCTGAGCTGGCTCTAACGTATTTGCGTGTTTGTAAGCCACATAAAAGCCAACTATCAATGAGATTACTGAAATCGCACCTATTATCAACGCAACTATGGTGCTTACAAAGTCGAGAATCACTGAGAGTATTATAAGAGCTATGTAAGCCTTAAGCCATGTGCTGTTAAATTCACTGCCGGCTCTCCATATTCCTATTAGTATCATTATTTCACCTGCTATTATCAGTATAGCCGCTACCATAATTATAAGAACAAGGAAACCTACGTTTGAAAGCCCCGATGAAGGCGTCACGCCGGATTCTATTTCGTTTATTATCGGCGCTAAATATCCAATAAGAAAATACGCTGAGATTGTCTCGGCAACGACGCCTACGAGATATGTTAGTGTGCCTATATATGGCGTTGAGTACTTTTCACGTCTGTAGCTCCTGAGACTGCTCCACCCGTACAGCTGAACAAGCCCCACAGCCACGCCTACCACAAGCGATGCCAACATTGTGTTTCTGGCGGCCAAGATAAGGGCCTCCCGAAGCCCTGTTGATGACAAAATGGAGCTTGCACTTATCTGCCCGCTGTACAGGTAACTTGAATTATAAAGCTGCGGCAGAGCTGAAACTAAAGAGCCGGCCATTACAAACAGCACCGCGATGCCTCCTATTATCCCTATGACGCTTGCCATAAGGAGAGCCCTGAGCCCCTTTGCTGCATCGTTCAATTCTAACATGATGCGGCATCGTTGTTATATATTCTTATCTGATGTTTAAGAACAAGGACAACACGTTTATCTTTGCGATAGACGATATTTATTTACGTGAAGTTTGAGGCGCTTAAAAGATTACATATGCAAAGGCTTAAAGAGGCCATGAATAGAGGCCTTGTTGATGAGCCGATAATATACCTGCTGAACACAATAAATTTGTTGCCTCAATACTTCACTACTTCGTCGTGCGCTGGAAGAATAATACTTATCAAATCACCGTATTCCGGAAGGAAAAATGAAGCGCGGATACTGTTTAAAACGCACTATCCGGTAAGGCCTGATGATGTTTGGGAAAAGCTTAACATTGCGGCGTTTACTGACCCGGTCTACCTGCAGCTGGAGCCATTTATAATTCATGTTTCCGCCAAAAGCGTTAAAGACGCAAGCGCTTTGGTTGAGCTTTCACAGCGCGCTGGCATAAAGCACTCCGGAATACTGATTATACGAGATGAAAGGGTTGTGATTGAAATGGAAAGCACGGAAAGGATTGAGGCGCCGGTGACAATTAGAGGGCAGACCATTGTGCAACGTGAATATATGAATTACCTTATTGAAGAGGCCAACAGAAAGCTCCTGATAACAAGGTTCAAGATGCACAGGCTGTACCTTGCAATAAAGCGGGAAATGGACGCTTCTAATCTGCGTAGCTGAGGGATTTTTTAAACTCCTCCTCACTTATTCCTATGTCCTTGGCCTTAAAGCCAAGCGCTGAAAGCACTGTAACGGCTTCAAACTTCCATTCCATGTCCTCTGATAGGCTGTAAAAATCCCCCGGCTTCATGGGATCGCTTACTGTTATTGAGCTCCCGTCGTCAACCTCAGCTACCACAAGCCCACCCATGTTTTTAAATATAGAAAACGTGTCCGATCCCTGCATGATCTCAAGGAAAAGGCCCTCGTTCATCTTTTCGCTCATGTCCTCAGCGCTTTCCTCTTCAACCATTATAGCTGAGCCTCCTGGAGCCATCACAAGCATCTTGCCCTTATATGAGGAAATCACCACGGCTGTGTTAAGCTGCCAGCTTTTAAACGCGTCCTTAAGAATCTCCTGTTTATCCACACACATCTTTTTTGCCTGATGTTAATAAGCTCTTCTGATGATTAACGGCTCTGGCTTCAATGCCTTTAACGTTAATCCTGTTTTGCTAAAGGCCGCGCCAGCATTTTTGGACCGTTTTAAACGTTGCCCCAGCTTCATCGCAGTTCGCGCATGTCTTGAGCCCGGCTGTTTGATGCGCTGAAATCTTGCTGCGTGATGCGCAAGCCGTGCAGGCTGGTCCACCTGGCACATAAAACATGCAGTAGCACTACCTTGACAGCGTGAATTAGGGTCAAAGATGCAAAGGCCGCAAATGCTAACGGTGCCTATGAGTAGTGTTTTATCAGGTTGCCGAGCATCTCAAGCTGTTCAGCTTCGTAAAAAGCAGGTATTAGAACAAGCCTGTCAACTCCAGCTTTTCTGTAGCGCTCTATTCTTTCCTCGACCTCCCCCGGGGACCCGTATATGCCGCTTGTAACAGAGCATTTGGACCAGCTTGGAAGGTCCGTATACTCTTCAGTGAACCGTCTGACCTTTTCCTCCCCATCGTTGCCTATGTAAATTGGAACCATGTCAGAGTTTTCAAGATTATTCGGGTTTCTGCCGCTTTCAGTTGCAACCTTCCTTATTATTTGGAGTGATCTGCTAAAGTCGTCCTCGTTGTAATAGTAGGACATCCAGCCGTCGCTCAGGACTGCAACCCTCCTTAGAGCGGCTTCAGCGTATCCACCCATGTAAATGGGGACATTAGATGGGGGCTTGGGCTCCATTGAAACGTGAACATAGCGCTGGCCCATTAGCTCATAATTTATGTCGTTTTCATATAGCAACCTTTTTAACACCTTCAGGTATTCTGAAGTTATTTTGCCTCGTCTGTTAAAGTCAACCCCTGCTGCATAGAACTCCTTATCGTACCAGCCTTCAACAACAGCCAGCTTAAGTCTGCCTCCTGAAATGTAGCTTATGCTTGATATTGCCTTTGCCGCTTCAAGAGGCCTTCTAAGGGGAAGTATGTACACCGTTCCCAAGCCTATTTTGCTGGTTCTGGCGGCAAGGTAGGAGACAGTTGACAGCGAATCCAGCACAGGAAACACGCGCTTAGAACCAAGCAAAAGGTGGTCCCAAGTCCACACTGATTCAAAACCCAGGCTTTCCGCCCTTATTGCAAACTCCTCTATGCCTTTAACGCTGATGGCCCTGCCGGGCGTGGTAAAGTTCTCAAGGGCAACGCCAAACTTTATCACTTTAAATATAAAGTTAGCCGCTCTTAATTTAAGCTTAACCCTTTAGAATGAACCAGTTGAGCCTAAAGCATTGCTGGCTCCAGCTGTAGCTGAGGAGTTCAAACAGCTAACCCTTTAACGTCAAGATTTAACCAACAAGTATATTAGACAACGGTAGAAAATTTAAGTTATGAAAGCGTTAATAATAACTGAAAATGAAGCTGAGGACATAGAGGTTCTTTATCCGTATTACAGGCTGCAGGAGGAAGGGATAGAGGTAAAGGTGGCCTCCGGGAAAAGGGGGCAGATCACGTTTAAGCACGGTTACTGGTTAAACGCTGACTACGCATTTGACGAGGTAAATCCTGATGAATTTGACCTTCTTATAATACCAGGTGGAAGGGGACCGGAAAGGGTGAGGCTAAACAAAGCCGCGCTTGAAATAGTAAGGCGGTTTTTTGAAAGCAAAAAGCCAGTTGCCGCAATATGCCATGGCCCGCAGGTGCTTATCTCAGCAGGGCTTGTTAAAAACAGAAAACTGACATCCTGGCACGGCATAATGGACGATGTAAAGGCCGCAGGCGGGCTTTATGAGGATAAGCCTGTAGTAAGGGACGGCAACCTGGTCACGTCAAGAATGCCATCTGACCTGCCTTACTGGATGAACGAATTTCTAAGCGCAATAAAGGAGATTAAAGCAACGGCCTGATGATCAGCGCTTTACCACTGGCGGGCGTGGTTCTTATTTTTCTCGGTATGATATTCCTCCTCCTAGGAGGGCTGTTCCTTTATGATGAATACTCAAAGAAAGAAAATGAAGATGAGGAGAAAAAGGAAAGCACAAAGGCCGGCGGGGTTATAATTATCGGCCCAATACCCATAGTGTTTTCAAACGATAAGCGGCTTCTTGAATTCCTTATTATAATAGTGGTTCTGATTTTTGCGGTATACCTAGCCCTCCTTTTCCTCTAGCTCCTTTTCTATAAAATACACGCTGCCGTCAAACAGTATGTATGCGGCTATGTCCTTTGAGATTGACGTGCCGGAAACGGCACCTGGAACTTCATACCTCAGGTCATCGTATATTTTTGTAAAGTTAGCATTTATCTTTATGCCAAGCCTGTCGGCCTCTTCAATAAGCTTTACAGGAACCTCCATGAGCTTTGTGCCTGCCTTGAACTCCATCCTGTAAATTACGCCCCCATGCACTGCTGCCTTTATAGTGTCGAAGGCCACCTTGATGTTCCTAAGCGCCCTTTTTTCCGTTATAAAAACGCTTTCTATGCTTACGCCGAGCTCCTGCGCTATCTCTGAATATTTTTTGCCTATACGCCTGAGCTGAAGCACCTTAAGCTGCTTGTCAGTAAGCAGCCCCACCCTTTCTTTTTCACGCATTGCTTTTATTTATTGCCTAGCCAAGATAAAAGCATTGTGAACATAAGGCCCAGCTTTTGAGTTTAAAATGGCAGCACGCTTTGTGCTGCTTATAATGGCTTGACTGTTTAAAGTCATTATCCCCAGCGTTCTGTTTATGCATGCATAACGGTTTTATGGTAATGCGCAAATTAACTGCATGGATCGCCTTCCGCATGAAGCATTTGAGCTTTTAAGAAAAGAACAGATTAGAAAGAACCTGGTGGTTATTCTTTCCACGGTAGATGCAGGTGGCTTTCCACACATCGCGCTTTTATCGCCTTACCAAGTGGTTGCGATTTCAGATAAAGAGCTTGGATTTTGCGTGCACAAGGGCACAACAACGGACATCAACATAAAAAGGAGCGGTCTGGTCACGTTTGTTATATTTATTCCCCCAGCGGCATACTATGTGAAGGCAAGAGCTATTGCTGCCGGTGAGTTTAGCACAGAATCAGCTTACAGGGCAGGCATTGAGTGGACAAAAGCGGATTACGCTGAGGAATCGCCTATAACAGCATCTCCTTTGTTTGACGAGAAAAATATAAAAGAAAAATACCTTAGCGTGTTTGCTGGGCTCATCAAAATTCTAGGGATTTAATTTGCCAAAGGCGCGTTCTAGCTCAATAATCTCGTCGCTTTCAAGCCTCCAGCCGACTGCACCAGCATCTTCAACTACGTGAGCTGGATTTGAAGCCCTGGGTATTGGAAAAGCGTTTTCATGCTTGCTTATTATCCAGTTAAGGGCTATCTGGGCCTTTGTCTTTTGACCATGCCTTTTTGATACCATTTCCACCAGCCGCTGATCCATTGAAGAGGCAAGCCTTCCGTGCCCAAGCGGGTAATAACAGACCACGCTTATCCTGTTTTGCTTTGCGTACGGTATTATGTCCTTCTCTATCCGCCTGTCAGCAAGGCTGTACGGCATTTGTACGGCCGATATCTCAGCCTTGGCCAGGGAATTCTGTGCCTCAACTATCTGCTTTAGCGAAAAGTTGCTGACGCCTATATATCTTATAACGCCTTCATCAAGGAGCCTTTCCATGCCCCTCATAACGTCTCGTATGCTGTGAAAAACCGGTGGAAAATGGGCATAGTACAGGTCAATGTAGCTTACCCCAAGCCTTTTTGCGCTTTTCCTTGCCGCGCTTATTACGCCGTCATAACTCAGGTGGGTTATCCATGCCTTTGAAGCTATAAAAACTTCATCTCTCTTAATTCCCTCAATGGCATCCCTTACCATGCCTTCCGTGTTATAAAGCTCCGCTGTGTCTATGAAGTTAATCCCTGTCATGATTCCTTCTCTTATCGCCTTAACCTTCATCTCCCTTCCCCTGTAAACCCCAAGCATTGAAAGAAATATCCAAGGCGGGTCATAATAGGTGCCCATGCCTATGGCCGACAGCCTTATCCCATCCCTGAAATCCCTGTACTCCATTTAAATGCTATTATTATTCACCTGTTCATAAGCATCTCTAAGCTTGTACGTAAATGGTTGGTCGCTTTAGCCAGTTGGGCTATGCAGCTTAAAGTCAGCGCCTATAACTGGAAACGATGAAAGACCTATGCCCTTTATCTTCTCGGCCGCTGCCATGTTTGCCAGCTCGAGCGCCTTGATCTCGCTGAGCCCTCTGACAAGCGCGGAAATAAAGTACCCATCAAATGCGTCACCCGCGCCAACTGTGCTCACGGCGCTGACACGTATCCCGCCAACGCTGACTTTTCTGCCGCCTGCAATTATGGCGGCGCCACGCGAGCCCATCTTTAAAATAACCCTAGAATCCCTGATAGCCGGTTCAAGCCGCCTATACTCAGTCAAGTTAAGAAGAACGTAATCCGCCGCTTTTATAGCCCTAAACGAATCTGAGCCAGCGTAAACCGGGCCTGGATCAAAGAAAACCCTTGATGACCCCCTGAGCTTCTCAGCTTGGTCTGTAGCGTTGGTTGATACCGCAGCATATCCGTCGAAGAAGACGGCGTCTGGCTGTAACTGTGCGGACTGGAGGATGTTACGACTTGGAACATATCCAACAAACCTGTGCCGCTTTGTCCTTGCGTTTATCAAGTTAATGGAAACCGGCGTTGTGTGCTCCTTCATTAAATTTATGCCTGAAATATCAATGCCTGCGCTGGAAAGCATGCCAGTAAGGGCGCGGCCGGCTGCGTCATTCCCTATGGAGTCTGTTACGTGCACTTTCAGGCCTCCCCTCGCAGCGGCAAGAGCCACGTTGCATGCGCCTCCAGGTTCAAGCAACACAGGGCCTTCTGATGGATTGAATTGAGCCCTGAGCCCTTTATAAAATACATAGACGTCAAGCACGCAATCCCCCAGCACCATCAGGCTCATAAAGTGCCACCAAGCTTTAGAAGCTCCCGGGCCATCATATCTATTTCGATTGTGCTGTGCTTTATTGCATTAACCCATTCGCCTTTTATTCCCTGAATTCCGACTTCAGCCCCCTTTATTGACCCAGTTATAGCGGCTACTGTATCAGCGTCTCCTCCAGCATTGGCGGCCGCAAGCACGGCTGATTCAAAGTCGCCAGCTACTGATGCTATTGCAAGGGCTGCTGGCACGGCGTCTTCAGTGAGCGCTCCTGATTTGTCCTTGTAAAATTCATAGATTCCACGAGGGCCATGCTTGGAATACGCATCCTTTGCTTCACGATATCTCCCCACGATGTCAAGCGCGCTGCCTAGGCATGTCCGCGGCCTCATGCTGCCAGCCAGCGAAACTGCGTCAGAAATCGAGTCCTTACAGCTGAGGCCGTTTATGCACCCCTTTATTGACATCGCGACCACAAACGCACCAAGCACAGCACCAAAGTGGCAGTGAGTGGGGACGCACGAAAGTTCTACGAGCTCAAAGAGAACCTGTGGCGTCGCTGCCCAGCCATAAACTGCAACAGGCGCAACAGACATTGCGCATCCATCGGTGCGCCCGCCCAATCCTGTGAACCATGGGGAAAACCCGCGATCTATAAGCTCAACTGCACTTGATGTGCTTGGGCCAACCAGTGAAACCCTGGACCAGAGCAGCCTGTGAACTTCGTCTGTTACCTCCGCAGCTATTTCCCTGACGCCCACGCGCCCTGCCTTAACTATAGCCCTTGCCTTTGCAAGAGCTATTCTTGTATCATCTGTCACTGAAGCTGCGCTGAGCCCCGCGTGTATCCCTTTCTTAGAACCGGCAAACTCACTTATCCCTCCATAAAGGGCTTTTATCTCGTCAGGGGAAATGAATGAAGCCGGAGCACCAAGCGCGTCTCCTATTGCCAGCCCGTAAAGGGATCCAAGCGCCTTCTCTAGCCTCCCCATATCCTTACGCTCATCCCCTTGCTGGTTTCTAGGCCAAATATATACCAAAGAACGCTTATCACTAGGCCAACTGAAAACACAGAAAGCCCCAGATAAAAGTACTCAAAAATCGGCAGCGTCGAAGCATAAATAAGCACTGGTATTGATCCTCCAAGCGAGATAACCCTCACCAGTGCGGTGTACATGCCCCTTTTGTTTACAGGCCATATCTCTGACTTTAGGGTGTCCTCGGCCAAAAAGTAGATGTTGATAAACACTGAAGCGGCTATGAATATTGCCCAGAAGACGGCTACGTTTTCTCGCCAGATGCCAATTAAAAGCAGAAACATAAGTGATGCCGCAACGGTCAGCGCCGATGAGGCAAGCAACACGGACTTTCTTGAAAACCTGTCGGCAACCAGCCCAAAGAAGCCGGATGCAAACATTACCACGCCTGAGACTATTATGAACATGTCGGTCAGCTTCGGGAAAAAGTAAGGTCCAAGTGATAGCACTATCATCGAGAAGCCGGCGGTGTAGGCCCAGCCAAGAAGGGCCCCTACTGCAATTCTAAACCATGTCGAGGGGCCGCTGCCAGGGCTTACCGTGTCCTTTGTTGGGCCAGCTGAGTAGTACTTTTTAAGCTCATAAACAGCTTCGTCAAGCCTCCCCTTTGACTCAAGCCACATTATCGATTCAGGAGTTCTTGACCTTATGGCAAACATAACAACGACGGCCAGCAACACTGTTATTCCAAGAACAACCCTTTGATATGATGGCGAAGTAAGGTTCAGTATTGAAAGGTATGCCGCTATAACGCCTCCAAGGTTTGTAAAGTTCAGCGCAACAAATGCGACCGCGCTTCTCCACCTTTTTGGCATCATTTCATGCACCGCAACCATTATGTTTTGATATTCACCTCCTGCAGAAAACAGCAGTATTGAAAGTGAAACAAGCAGCAACAACGGCGAGCTTGCAAGAGCCAGCATAATGCCGCCCAGCGCGTAAAGGCCCATTGTAAAGTAAAACGTGCGCTTCCTGCCTATAAAGTCAGATAGAGGGCCTGCAACAAGGCCTCCAAGCAAAAGCCACAGCGGAGACCAGGCTGATAAAAGCGCAATGAACCACCTTGGGTATGCCGCCCAGCTTGCCGCTATATATGGAAGGGAATAAATGTATGCCTCTATGGTCGTACCTATTATAAATGCCATCAAAATGACCGTATGAGAGCGCTTCCAGGGCGATTCTTCAACGGACGCAGAGGCCCCCGCGTGAGCCTTTGCCGTCCGCTTAGGCCATTGAGCGGCCAATGCGCGATCGGCAGAGCTGCTCATGTCGAACATATGTTCGAATATTCTATTTAAGGCTTTTTGACCATGAGCGATCCGCATTTGACAGGTCAGTTATTGAAAAGGCGCAAAAAAAGGTTTATATCCAAATTTATAGTAATAAAAATGTGAAAGCGACTGTAGTGGTTGGCCTTCAGTGGGGAGACGAAGGCAAGGGCAAGGTCGTTGACTACATATCAGATCAGTATGATGCGGCTGTCAGGTTTAACGGCGGTGCAAACGCAGGTCACACAGTAGTGTTAAATGGAAAAAAGACCGTCTTTCATTTAATCCCATCAGCTGCTCTAAGGGGGAAGCTGCTATTTATAGGGCCAGGCGTTGCCGTTGACCCACAGAGGCTTATTGATGAATATAACGAAGTAAAGCCGGGCCATCTGCTTGTTGATCCCAGGGCTACAGTTACAACCCCGTTTGACATATGGCTCGACGGAAAGCTTGAAGAGCTAAGGGGGTCAAGGATAGGCACCACGGGCAGAGGGATAGGTCCCACATACGCTAACCGGCTTTACAGGGTATCTCCAAGGGTCTGTGATGTGGCCATGGGGAAGGATCCTGACTTTGGCCCGCTTTACTCTGCGTTTGGATACAGTGGGGACCTCAATGGATGGTCCAAGATGTATTCTGAGTTCCTGAGACAGCACATGGGCGACGTTTCGCAGGAGTTGCTTTCACTTTATGAATCAGGAAAGGCGTTGCTGTTTGAATCGGCTCAGGGAACGTTGCTTGACCCAATATACGGGACATATCCGTTTGTGACGTCGTCAAACACCATAGCCCCTTATGTCTCCATAGGCGCCGGCTTTCCCTTTAACAAGGTTGACGACGTGGTGGGGGTTATGAAGGCCTATCAGACAAGGGTTGGCGCTGGGCCATTTTTTACTGAGCTCTCAGGGCCCATGGCAGACAGAATAAGGGCCAGGGGCAACGAATATGGCTCAACAACAGGAAGGCCGAGGAGGGTTGGCTGGCTTGACCTGGTCTCGGTCAGGTACGCTGTAAGGCTAAACGGGGTTACCCGGATAGCGCTGATGAAGCTTGACGTGCTTTCTGGCCTAGAAAGGCTTTTAGTGGCGGTAAGGTACAGATACAATGGAAAGGCAACGGTTGACTTTGCCAGGTCCCTTTATGAGCAGCCAGAGCCGGAATACGCAGAGCTGGACCCCATGCCTGAGACTGATTGGGCGTCGGCGATAAGGAGCGGCAGGCTTCCCAGGGAGGCGCTAGGCCTTGTGGAGCTTGTTGAAAGGGAAACCGGCGTCAAGGTATGGCTGGTTTCGGCTGGCCAAGAAAGGGCGATGAGCGTTGAAATGTGACCCGGATGCGATTTCAACAGTTGACGGAAGGTATTGCGCCGAGCTTCAGGAACTCAGGAAAAGGGTAAGCGAAAGGGCGCTGTTTTATAACAGGATATACGTTGAGCTGAAGTACCTTGAAATGATTATAAAACTTGGAATAGCAAAGCCTGGGGTAAAGTTCAGCGCTGATGAAGCAATAAAGGGCCTTGGGGACAACTGGTATGAAAGGGTTAAATCCCTTGAAGAAGAGCTTGGGCACGACGTAAAGGCTGCTGAAGTTTATACCCGGGAGCTGCTCGATGGGCTTGGGCTTTCTGCCCTTGCGCCGTACGTGCACCTAGGGCTAACCAGCGATGACGTAAACGGCCTGGCCATGGGCATTATGTATGTGAACGCACGTGGTGTAATCGTTAAAAGGTACTCAGAGCTTGCCCTTTTGCTTGCTGATATTGCAGAAAGCCATGCAAAAACTGTAATGCTTGGCAGAACTCACGGGCTTCCTGCTGTGCCAACTACGTTTGGAAAAGAGCTTGCTTACTTTTCCTGGAAAATTTATGAAGCGGCGTTTGGGGCATGCTCCTATGCGCCGTATGGCAAGCTGAGCGGGGCTGTTGGCGCTTACAACGCTATGAGCCTTATCGCGCCACATGTAAACTGGGAAGACGCGGCGAGAACGTTTGTAAAATCCCTGGGGCTTAGGTTTCCCGAGGCGTCAAAGCAGATAGCGCCATATGAGGGCCTTTCAGACTCGCTGCATTATATAATTAGGGCAAACATGGCCATGATAGAGCTTGCAAGGGACCTCTGGATGTACAGCATGCTAGGGCTTTTAAGGTTTGAGAGAAAGGGCGTGGGCAGCTCAACGATGCCGCACAAGGTTAACCCAGTTGACCTGGAGGATGCAGAGGGGCAGGCCAGGGTTTCAACCCAGCTTCTGTACGTGCTCTCATACGAGATTATTCCAACCAGGCTCCAAAGGGATCTTTCAGATTCAACGGTAAGAAGAAACCTCTGGCAGGCGCTTGCACATTCATATCTGGCCGCAGGGAGGCTGATAAGGGCGCTAAAGCAACTTAAGGTCAACGAGGACATGATGCTGAAAGAAGTTATGGAGCACAGTGAGGTTCTTTCTGAGGCTGTCCAGGTGTCGTTAAGAGCTCAGGGCGACAGGCTTGGATATGAAGAGGTGAGAGAGAACCTGGCTGATATTAATGGGCTTGCACTAAGGGTTACAGGGGAGCTAGGCGACAGGCTAAGGGCGCTCAGGCCTGAGGCTTATGTGGGACTGGCCCCTGAAATAGCTACACGTGTTTCTAAGTTGGTGAAGGCATCCCTATCTGGGCTCTGCAAGGCCAGCAACGGCTGACACAAGGTCCTTTGTTCTCTGCGGAAGCGACGCCTTTTCTACTATTGCAGCCAGCCTTCTTATTTCATCAGGCAGCACGTTTGCCTTAGCTGTAAGCTCCCAGTATATTTCTTGGGGGCTTGCTCCTGAATTGGCCTCTATTATCTGCCGTATCGTTTCATAGAGCTCCCATGGATAAATGATCCACGCGTCTGTCTCACTTACGTAATAGTTTGGCCTGAACGTTGAGCCGACCTTTACGTGTACTGTTGCCGTTCTGACTTCAGCTGCGCCCCTGTTGTTTATTTCCTTCACAACGCCAGAAAGCGTAAGGCCTTGATCAGCGACGTCATCTATGACCAGAACCCTTTTGCCCCTTATCAACCTAGTGTTAAGTCCCTTAACACGAAGCCTTCCTGCTTTATTAACGCCCGTGTATCTCTCAGCCACCACAACGGCGTAGGGCATCTTTATCCCGGCTGCAACATAATAATCCTGCAATATTCTTAGGACAAAAAGGCCGCCTCTTCCTATCCCTATGTTAACGTCCTGAGACCATTTTGACGCCCTGATCTTGATGTAAAGATCATAAATGAGGTTTCTTAGCTCCTCAAAGCTTGGCTTTAGATAAACGGTTCCCACATTTATCTTGTATAACATGATATGAAATTTAAGTGTTTTCTTTTAAATCTGCGCCTTAGGTGAAAATCAGCTATTCGTTAAACCACATCAGGGTCGACAGAAAACGTTAAAAGGTCATATGAGTGGGCTTTTTTGACCATGAGCATACAATGGGACGCAAACAAAAGGGCGTTTGACAACATGCTTGGGGCAATAGGAAGGACGCCGATGGTAAAGCTAAACCAGATACCCAAGGACGCTGGAATAAATGCCGCAATATACGCAAAGCTTGACTATCTGAACCCTTCAGGGTCACTTAAGGACAGGGTCTATTACAGGATGATAACTGAGGCGATAAAAAGGGGAACTCTTAAGCCAGGAATGGAGATAGTTGAAGTAAGCACAGGCAATGCTGGAATAGCCTGCACGTGGGTTGGCACTCTGCTGGGCTATAAGGTAACAATAGTTATGCCCGCCGGGATGAGCGAGGAGAGGAAGAAGCTGATAAGGGCTTTGGGAGGAAACATAATAGAAACGCCTGGCGCTGAGAGCGATGTCGATATCTCATATGAGCTTGTAAAGAAAATGATAAAGGAGCATCCGGAGAAGTACTGGTTCCCGGACCAGTACAGCAACCCTGATGCAATAGCCGCGCACCACGATACAACTGGCGCTGAAATATGGGAACAGACCGGCGGCAAGGTTGACGCGCTGATCCTTACGCAGGGAACCGGAGGCACCATAACAGGCGCAGGAAAGTACCTGAAGGAAAAGAACCCGAACGTTAAGCTGTATGCGGCTGAACCAAGCGAAGCCCCGTTGCTTTCAAAGAGGCAGTGGGGATCCCACCGGATAGAGGGCATAGGCGATGGGTTTGTCCCGATAAACCTTGACCTTAGCATACTCACAGGCGTTGTAACTGTAAGCTCTGACGAATCGATATACTATGCAAAGCAGCTGATGTTGAAGGAAAAGATACTTGCTGGCATCTCATCAGGAGCCAACGTTGCTGCAGCCATAAAGGTTGCAAAGAAGCACCCGGAGCTCAAGAACATAGTTGTCATGATGAACGACTCAGCCATGAGGTACTTTACCACAGAGCTCTTTGACGTAAAGAAGCACGTGGAGATTCCGGAAAGGGAGCACCCAATGGACAAATACACAAAGGAGCAGCTTGACAAATATCAGCCAAAGTGGGAAATAATAGGATGAAAAAATTTCACTGAACCTTTATTTTTGTTCTTTTTTCCTTTGGTTTCTGAACTCTTACTACAAGAACTCCATTCTTAAATGAAGCAGAAATTTCGTCCTCGTTTATTTCAAAGGGCAACGTTATCCTTTTAGTGAACCTTCTGACCTCCCTTGTTTCGCCATACGAGTACGCGTGCCTGTATCTTACTGCCTTTCTCATTTCAGCCGATATTTCCAGCGCGTTCCCCTGAGCATATATCTCTATCTGGTTCTTGTCCTCTATAAAGGGCAGGTCTATTGTTATTATGTATTCGTTTGGCGTTTCAGTTATATCAGTAAGAGGTTCTAGCGCATCCATCTTCCATCACCTGTAAATTGTAGGCTGTGCACCAGCTGTTGGCGCACGCCCAACCTTTGTCCTTTCAGCAAGCTCAAGAAGGTTAAGCCTCAGCTCATTTGCCTTTTCAAGCAATGGCTTTGTGTCTATCTGTATGCCTGTTATCTTTGAGAAGACCTTAAGCGCTGATGCCGCTGCCCCCGGGTCCGGGTAGTTTGGAAATGACTGGGCCACCAGCGATACCGCGTTTATCCCGGCCCTTGCAAGCTCGCTAAGCAGAACCGAGCCAATGCCGGCCAGTATGCCTTCTTCAAGCAGCTCAACACCGGCCTTTTGAAGCGCGTCCGCGTAGTCGGGGTTATTTGCTATTGCAAGGGTCTTTGGCTCTGTCACATCCAGCCTTCCTTCATAAGGAAAGCCATTTATTGAAACTAAAAGTGATATGCGCTTTTGCTTAAGCCATTCCAACAGGGGCATTGCAAAGTCATATGTTGCCTGAGGCGGCACCGGGATGTCCGATGTCATTACAAGCAGCTTGTCGCTTACAAATATCTTGGCCGGCGGTATTGCGACCCCCATCTTGACGCTCTGCACAGGCGGCAGGAGCTCTGTTCTTATAAATGCGGCAGGCCTCATTTTAAGCTGTTCCACAAGAAACGTGGCTGAAATTGTTCCAACAAGCCCTACATCGGGAAACCCCTCAACAGCTATGAGGTTAGGTGGTATGTGCTCAAGCTCGGTTATTATAAGGTTCTCGTAGCTGTAATCAACTTGATAGCTCAATTTAACGTTATTTAATAACCTGAAGTTAATAAATATGTATCCGCTTTTGCCATTCATGGCCGCGGCTAACGGATTTATAGCACCTCAATCAACTCTATAGCATGACTGTAACAGTTGAGGAAATGAAAAAAATAGAGGAGTGGGCTGCCGGCCTTGGGTTTACAACCACGCTCATGATGGAAAACGCGGGCAGGGCAATATATGAAGCTATTGCAGAAAGGTTTGACGCGATGGCTGGCACGCGAATATGCGTTGTGTGCGGCACCGGGAACAACGGAGGCGACGCTCTGGCGGCGGCAAGACACCTTTTGCTTAACGGCTATAGCGTTCAGGTCTATCTTGCTGGGGGGCAGGTGAAGGGCAACGATCCATTGCTGATGCTAAGGCTTTTTGAACAGCTTAAAAAGCCTGAAACACGGGCCCCAACGCCTGAGGAGCTTGAAAAGTGCGAAGTTGTGGTTGACGGAATATTCGGCACTGGGATTAAGGGCGAAATAAGGGAACCATTTGCCAGCGCTATCCGCGCAATAAACTCATCAAACGCGTTTGTTGTTGCCGTTGACGTGCCCAGTGGCGTGGACCCTGACACAGGCGACGCCGCTGGAGTGGCAGTTGTAGCTGACCTTACCGTTGCTGTACACGATGCAAAGCCAGGGCTGCTCAGGGCAAAGCAGTACGTTGGAACGCTGTTAGTTAAGGAGATAGGGATCCCGCTCCTGTCTCCAGGCGACCAAGCACGGACATAAACGACGTCTTTGAATATGACTGCCCGGCCAATCCACTGCCTCATTTAAGCGCAGATAAAAGCGGGCTTGTTGCAACAATTTACCCTACGCTTAGATGTAACCTGGCATGTATTGCATGCTATGCTTCTGCAGGGCCAAGTATGAGCGCTGATGAGCTTACAACTGGGCAATGGAAGGTTATAGTTAAGGGGCTTCATGAAGCCGGAGCGGCTGTTATGTATATACTGGGCGGCGAGCCCACGCTGAGAAGGGATCTGCCAGAAATTATAAGCTATTCGCATGGGCTTGGAATAGCTGTTGCGCTTTCAACCAATGGGTATTCTGTTACTAATCGTTATGCAGAGCTGCTCAGGGAGGCCGGGTTAGGCGAAGCCCAGGTAAGCATTGATGCGCCGGATGAACGCCTTAATGATTACCTTAGGGGCGCTGGAAGCACAAGGGCCGCTATAAGCGCAGCTAAAAACCTGAAGAATGCTGGCGTAAGGCTGACGGTTTCAGTTACGGTTTCTGACATAAATTATAACATGGTTGATGGGATGCTGGCTCTCGCTGAGAACCTTGGAGCTGAGGCAATAAACTTCATAGCCGTTCAGCCTTTTGGAAGGGCTAAGGAAAAAGGGCTGATGCTAAGCAGATCAAACGCAGGAATCGTGCTAAAGACACTTTTCAAATACAATGGCAGCTTGCGCGTAACGGCTAATGGGTTCAGGTTTTTCCTGAGCTATGAAGATGCTCAAGAAGCTGCCTCACGAGAAGACCTTTCATGCCCTGCAGGTGAATCCTACATTGCTGTGGGCCCTGACGGCACCGTTTATGGGTGCGACCTGCTTATGGCACTTAAGAGCGGCGCTGGAAACGCCCTCGCAAACGGCATTAAATATATAATGCGGCACGGGTTTGCATCCCTTAAGGCCAGAAGAAACGTAAACTTTCAACCCTGCGCCACGTGCCAGATAAGAGGTTCATGTCAGGGAGGCTGTGCTGCAAGGGCGCTGCAGAAATACGGAACAGTGCTTGCTAAGGATCCGCTGTGCCCTATTGGGATGCCTTCAAATACGATGCGTCTATTGTAACCTGAATTTGAACTGGCGTATCTATCAACACTATCTGTGCTTCATGCTTCTCCTTATCGAACCTGAGCACCTTTGCCTTCATTCCTTTAAATGGGCCGTTTACCACTTCGACCAGTTGGTCTGCGTTAAAAGTAATCTCCTGCTTTGCCGGGCTTATCATGCTCTTTATATCCTGTAACTCTATAATGCCCGGCACCATCTGCCTCACGTTTTTAACGTCCATTATAAGCTGGCTTACAATTGCCGGGTTGTCTGCCTCAAGAAGGACATATCCCTTCATCTTTTCAATTACCAGTATTGAATAGACCTTTATCCCTCGCGCCTGGATTTTTGCCTGTAAAAGCTGGGCAACGGCCTTCTCCTGGCCGCCTGCGGTTTTAACCGCATAAAATCTTCCTGGCATTTTATCTCACGCTTAGCCAGAAGGCCACAAGGTGCACGACGAGGCCTATCCCTCCAATGAGAAGCAAGCTCAGCAGGAACAGCTTGGCGTAGGCCGAAAGCTGCTCGCGATCAGCCTTTCTGCTATAGGTTAGCAGAGCCTTTACGTTCTTAAAGAAGTCAGATATGCCCAACTTAAGCTATTGCATGAGCCCCTGAATAAATAAGCTTTTCCACGACTCCCCTTCCAGCGGCGCTAGGGGCATCACCTGTCCTTGGCCAATTCCTAGTTTAGAACGGTTGGCCGTGCAAGCTGCAGCGCAGTTGCGAAATGCGCCACAGGGGCCCTTCTGTAGGCAATTGGCGCAAGGGGCTGCAACCATGGGATGCTGCTGGAACGGCCATCATAAAACAAGTACGAGCTGGCGCCAATCACTTTTCATCCAGGCATTATTGTATTAAACAGAGATATAACGCTTTTCTACTGGTTCTCCAACAGTTAGCTTATGGGGACCAAGCTGATCCTGACAACGGTTCCTGTGGATTACGCGGAAGGGATTTCTGAGGAGCTCGTAAAGGAAAAGGCTGCCGCGTGTGTTAACGTCATTGATGTTGGGCTCAGCGTTTACTTCTGGGAGGACAGGATCGTTAAGGAGAGGGAAAGGCTTCTGATAATTAAGACTGATGAATCCTCGCTTGATGCTGCGTTGAGCCTGCTGAGAAGGATACATCCTTATAAGGTGCCTGAGATGATCGTGCTGAGCCCGGAGTCTGTAAACGAGGAATACAACCGCTGGGTTAAAGGTTACACATCTGGCGGCTGAACCGTGGGCATCACTATCTTTCCCTGAGGGGTCATCTCCCCCAGCTTTATCCTAGCCGAAGATATCTTTGTCCCGTTTTCAGCCAGAAGCAGGTGTATCACAAATATCGACATAGGTCTCATGCCCCTTTCAACTCTTAATGAGTTAGCTACAAGCGCACTTCTGAAGGTCTCCGGGCTGACCACTATGAAGTCAAAATCCTCAGTCAGCACCGGGCCGAACTGATCTTCAAGCATGGTTATCCAGTACCTTTTATTGCCGGCTATTTTGTCCATCAGCTCCTTAAGCCTGTAAAGCCTCTCAAGATAGCTGAGCTCAAGCCTCTTGCCCATCCTCTCAACAAATCCGTCTGAAGTAAGACCTATAACAACTTCATCTCCAAGCTCAAACGCCTTTTTCAGTATGGCCAGATGCCCTGGATGCAGGGCTTCAAACGTCCCGCCAACGGCAGCCTTTATTTCTTTTTTTAGCGCCCACATCACAGGGTTAATTTTTTATTGGCATTTATTTATTTACCTGAAGAAGGGACCCACAACGCCTGATAGGATCCCAGCTATGCCGAAGCATGAGATCACCGCTGTGAATAGCCAGTAAACCAAAAGCTTCCGCCTGCAAAGCGCGTTGCCGTTCATCAGCTTTTTGTCGGAGACGACCTGGCCAAGAACAAGGAGCAGCGGAATAAGAAGCACCGAGTAAATAACCATGAGGTTCAGTATTATAGCCAAGTAGTTGCTTACAAGAATAACTATTATGACCGCTGGGAAGCTTTCCAGAGCGTAAATAATGTAAAATTGCTTGGATGAAAGGTTTAACGCCTCAGCCACACCCCATCCTGATGCCATTGAAATAACGACCAGCGCAAGAAACCCGGAGCTCAGGAACCCTACAGCAAAAAGAAGCCTTAGCAGCGCTGGAAGGCCGAGGATTGAGCTGAGTATGCCTTCAAATGAGCCTGAACCTAGCGTTGCTCCATCGATCACCACAATCGCCATTAACACCTCAGACGCCAGCGCCCCAAGGGCCGTTTCGAGGCGCTCGTACTTCAGGTCATGGCCCTTTAGACCCTTTCTTGAATCGGCGCCTGAGTGAAAAAACAGCATCCAGGGCATTATTACAGCTCCTATGTTTGCTGCCATTACAAAGAAAAAGCTGCTTTGATTTACACTCACAGGCGCTATGGTCAAGTTGATCCTGAATCCGCTGTAGATAAGGGTAAGAACTATGGCCACCAACATTACAAAGCTTATCGGCAACAGCATTGCCTCCGTTTCCCTGTAGTGTCTTCCCAAAACTACGTATAGATGTATGGCAAACGCCAACAGCACTCCAAAGGCTACTGGAAGCCCTAAAAGCCTGAATCCCACTGCGATCCCTGCATATTCGGCTATGTACTCCAGGAAATCTGTAACAGCCATGGGCACAGAAAGCGCCGCCGCAATCCTCCTGCCGTACTTTATCCTTATCGCCTCACCAAGGCCCAGCCCGCCGAGGGTTCCAAGGGTGCCCGCGGCGTCCTGTATAAAATAAAGCGGAAGCGTAAGAAGCAGCATCACTGCGGACATCACTATGCCCCAGATAGCACCGGCCTCAAGACCTTCAATAATCGAAGCTACGTCAACGTCCGCCATCATCACCAGCCAAGCCGGGCCAAACACAGCAAGGAAGCGCTTCAGGTCCTCAGACAACTGTTAACTGCACTAGCGGCGCATTTAATTAAAAACCTTTTCAAACTATCAGCTCGCGCTTTAAAGAGGTTAAGATGCCGTTTGTGGACAGCGTGTTGCTTTTCTCCAATAACGCTTTTATACGGTGCTCTCTTAACTATTTTTGATCGCAAATGGTAAGGCCTGTTCCGTTCAAGTCGAAGCCGATAGACCCTGACTTCTTAAAGAAACCAGATGAATATCCTGAAACCGGAACACATGCAGGGCACAAGGTTTTTGCCGAGGGGAAACAGAGGACTGACGCTGATGGGAAGCCGTATCCAACTTCTCTTGGCATTCATGGATCAATAGTGGCAGTTGACTTTGACTGTTGCATAGCAGACGGGGCGTGCATGGACGTATGCCCTGTTAACGTGTTTGAATGGGCGCTGAACCCAGGCAAGTCAGGCTCAGGAAACGACAAGTGGCCTCTCTCTGGCGATGAAGCAACCAAGTACTACACTGATAAGGCTGACCCTCTGAGGGAGAAGGACTGCATATTCTGCATGGCATGTGAAACTGCATGTCCTGTTGGTGCAATTAAAGTAACACCGCCATAAGATTCTAATTTTTAAATTTATTTACAATTATTTTATTTTACTAATAAACGCCCAGGCCTGCTGGATCAAGGCCAGCTGCCGTGGCTCGCTAAACAACATGCCAGCGTTTTTTGGAAAATATTTATCTAAAACGGTCTTTAAAAATCCGTAAAATAAAAATTGATAATAGAAATAATGGATCCGATACATGGCCTGATCAAGATAAATGATTTTGAGCGTGATATAATAGATACCGGCGTTTTTCAGAGGCTCAGGCGGATAAAGCAGCTTTCATCCGCGTTTCTTGTTTATCCTTCAGCGCATCACACAAGATTTGAGCACTGCCTTGGCGCCATGTACATGGCAGGCCAGATGGGCGAAAGCCTGAAAGGAAAGGGATATGTTAACGATGAAGACGTTCAGCAGCTGAGGATAGCGGGCCTTTTGCACGACGTTGGTCATGGGCCATTTTCGCATCTTTTTGAGGACGTTTCGTTTAAGAGATACGGAATTTCCCATGAGGATGTTGCAAGAAGGGTCATCGCTGAAACCGAAATAGGGGATGTAATAAAGAAACACGGCTATGACCCCAAGGCCCTTGCTGAGCTAGCCACTGGGGTTGGGGGAGGCAAGCCGTTTATGAGGGCAATAATAGCTGGTCCACTAAGCGCAGACATCATGGATTATATGCAGAGGGATTCGTATTATACTGGAGCCCTTTTTGGCCGGCTTAACGTTTCAAAGATAATAAATTCAATGCACGTGTATAATGAACAGCTTGCAATAGAAAGGGATGCGCTGTCAGCCTTTGAAAGCGTGACCATTGCCAGGTATGAGATGTTTAAGGATGTTTACTTTCACAAAACTGCAAGGGCAGGCGACGTCATGCTACAGCGGGCAATAAGCCTAGAGGATGCAGAAAACGGCTTTGCTGACCCAAAGAACCTTGAAGGCTACCTTGCGCTGACCGATGACACGTTGATTGCAAGGCTTATTGGATCCAAGTCTGAAAAGGTTAAGGAGCTGATTTCTGATTATCTCAACAGAAAGCTTGTAAAGCTTGTCTATGAGTCGTTTTTCATTGGAAGAGACGCTTTCTTTGAAAAGATATTCAACAACGAACCTATAAAGGAAAGGATTACGAAGGAGATCGAAGAAAAAAGTGGAATTGAGGAGGACAGCGTGTTCATAGACCTTCCAACTGTTCCTTCAGTGCCAAAGACTTTCGAGCGGGAGGAGCTCAAGGGAATTTATGTAATATATAAAAAAGAAACAACCGAAGCAAAGGAACTGACAATAAGGGACTTCCCCGCGCTCGAGAGCATTTCAGGGTATTATAACATACTCAGGATATATGCCAAAAGGGAGATAAGGGACAAGGCCGAAAAGGTGGTAAAAGAGCTGTTTAAAGAGGGCTATTCTGGGAAAATCTCAGTTTAGCAGCTCATGGTTCCTCTGCCAACTCCATAGCAATGTCGCAGACTGGCTTCAGGTTGCCCCTTTCTAAAAAAATCCTGTAACCATGCTTCGTTAATCTATCTGCATCAGCGTTTTCTTCCCGCGGAACCCAGGACACGCTCACTTGATCGTATCCCTTCATTATCTCCTTTGCTTTTGCGTTAAGCCGCAAAAGCTTGCTGTCCTTGACCTTAAATTCGCCATTTATCTGCTTTACCACCAGCCTGGAGTCGCCGAAAACCTCGGCGCGCCTGGAGTATAAAAGCCCCTCCTTTAACCCACATATCAGGCCCATGTATTCAGCCACATTATTAGTTGCGGCATCTGAATAAGGCTTTGTCGCTAGGCCGACCCCTGTCTTAATAACCCTTGACCCCGATAAGATTACATATGCAGAAACCGCAACACCTCGAGGGTTTACCGGCTGGCACAGGCCATCAAAGTATATCTTTATCAACATAGATGCAACCCGGCATGTTAATAATTGACTGTAATTTAAGCGCTACCTGATGCCTTAGAACCCAAAGAAGTCCTCTATCTTCGTCGCCCCAACGATTTCATTAAAGCTGAAGCCCAGCGCGTCAAGGAGCTGCTCAAAAGTGCTTTCCATGAACTCTATGTACTTATCTATGTCCACGTCCTCTATCCTTGCCAGCTCAACCGGCTTTACGCCCTCCTTCCCAACGGTTTTAACGTATTCAATTATGTCCCCCGGCTTAACTTCCCTTTTCTTTGCCAGCAAAAGCGCGGCTTTGACGTGCTGCGGCGTCGTGTCAGTGTACTTGTCAAGGGGCTTGTTGAGCATAACTCTGAATGCCAAGTCCCCGATCTTAACGTTTCTCCCCTTAAGGTCATTGTAGGCCTTCCTTATCCTCTTTCTGATCTCCTCCTTTGCAACTTCGAAGTCAGCCTGCGTTTTAACCGACGCAAGTATCTTGATCACATCATAAAACACGTCCTTTATGAACTGGGGCACGTGGCTCTTCTTGCCTGAGAGGCCCTTCACTTCAACGCTTCCGTCCGGGTAAACCCCAATGTAGTTCTTTTTTCTCTGGCTGAAGGCAACGTAACGGTAAACCTTGTCAACCTCCAGGTCTATGCCAAGGCTCTCCTTTGCAAAGTTTATTATATCTTTGACCTGCTCATCGGAAGGGTTTTTGAGGAAGAGGCTATCCGTATCGCCGTATATTACTGGCACCCCAAGCGACTTTGCCTTGTCTATGGTCTGCTGTATTGAATACCTTCCTATGGCAGTTGTCGACTCGGCCACAGGAAGGCAATAAAACGGAAAGTTTTCAAAGCCCATAACCCCGTACGATGCATTAAGGACGACCTTAAGCGCCTGTGATATTACGCTGTAAAACTCCTTTTCCTCCTTTGACTTTGCAATCTTTGAAAGCCTCTTAAAGTAGTTAACCCTTATATCCCTGAGCGCACCTATTAACAAAGACGTCATTCCCTTTCTCTTCTTGCACGCCCAGTACACTGTGTTTGGAAGTACGTTATCCCTGCACTCCTCATGGGGGCACTTAACCGTTTCGTAACTTAAATTGTAAACCTTGATTATGCTCGGATACAGGCTTGCGAAGTCCAGCACAACAACGTTAAAATGAACTCCGGGGACAGGCTCCACCACGAATCCGCCCTGGTACTTCTTGCCCTTTATCGTTGCCTGGCTAACCGCACTTTCCCCCTTTGCCTCTATCTCCTCTTTGAGCGGAACAAGAGCGTTCAGCCTTCTGTGCTCATTTATGAGCATGCTCCTTATCCAGTTTGAAACGCTAAGCCTTGATGTGTCCTCAATGCCCATTCTGGCTATCCTTGAAATTGTTATAAGCAGCTTCATCAGGAGGTCGTTGTCAAACGTCGTAAGGTCCAGGGTTATCTTTGAGTCAATGTAGTTATAGTACGCCAGCTTTGAAAGCGGGAGCTCATTTATGCTTTCAACTTCAACCTTCTCCTCACCTATCAGGGCCTGGGCCACCGCGTCCAGCGTGTGCTCGGTGTACTTGTTTCCAAACGCATAGCCCTGAATTGACTTATTCACAAATGTCTTGTAGAGGTCTATGTGCGCCCCCTGCTTCAACGTGGCAACCTCCCTTCCAAGCTGTATAGGCACCGCTTCCTTAGGTATCTTGAGGTAAAGGGCGCGATGATAAAGATATGGCATGTCGAACGAGTCGCCGTTAAAGGTCAGTATAAGCGGGTACTTCATCATGTCATCAAAAACCTTAACCAGAAGCTCCCTTTCGTCATTAAACTTAAGGACCTCCACGTCCTTTGGCATATCGTTAAAGTCCCCTGCATCGACGTCGGTCCTGACAAGCAGGTAAACCCTTTTAAGCCCATCGTTGCCGCTGAGTGCAACGCTTATTATTGGCTGTGTGGCCTTCTCCGCGTCAGGAAGCCTGTTTTCCGTTTCGGAAAGAACCTCTATGTCCATTGCCGCCCTTTTTATGTTTGGAAAAGGCTGCGAGAGAAGCGACGCGTACTCCTCTATCTGTTGCCTCAGGTATTCATCTGAGCTGCTGAGCGCCTCGTTTAAAGCGCCTCTCATTTCATTTGAGAGCGAGGCCGGCAGCTCGGTTACCTTCCCGTCCTTGACACTTACAAATGTGCCAGGTATAAGCCCTGTGTCGTAAATGTAATTTTCATAGTATTTTATATCTGCCTCATAGCACGTTTCAAGGTTTCTTATGCTTTTTTCCCCTGTGCTGCCGCCAACTGCAAGGGGATCTTTGGTTATGATCTTTGAAACAGTTATCTCCTTATCGGTGAGTGGGTCCCATTTTTTAACTTCAACTATATCTATTACGTCCTGTCTTTTCCTTAGATACGCGAGCTCTGCCGGCGTCTTTTTGCTATAGCAGTAAGGCCTGTGCCCCATTTTATCATAGTAATAATAAACAACTTGCTGCGAGGGGTCAAGTATTTTAAGGTAAGCAAGGCCTTTATCCCCATCATAACCGGCCCCAAGAAGGAACCCGGAATCTAAGCTTTCAGCTTCCTTAACTGCGCCATTTACCTTGTTCACAAGCTCAAAGACGGACATCCCTGATGTTGATCTGCCATCGATGGATAAATATGTTTATGAACAAATGAATTTCATCTGATGTAAATGTTTTTGGCTAAGGGAAATAAGAGCCGGCCAGCTTTGCTTCTAGTGCCCTGAATATTTCATCTCTGTTAAGAAGAGAAACACCGCAGCTGTCCATGACGATCTGTATAAGAAGAACTCTTCCGGCCTTCTTAAACATGCTGCCATCAATGTAGGGCCTCACCAGCTTGATCAGGTCACCCCACTTGACCTTAGAAAGCCTTATCTCAACCTCAACTGAAGCGTCACTTAGCCGCTCGTTGCCGGTTACCCTCTCCAAGGCCATTTGCAGCTCATCCAGCTTGCAGCTGAGCTGGATCGGATAAAACTTGAGAACTCGCCTTACGGTCCATGGATCGTTATAAGCTGCGTTATAAAGGTCCCTGCTTGCCTTAACCGGATCGCCGTTAAGCTTTCCGTAAACAACGCTGTTAAGAGGAATGCCCTGAAGGTAATCGATGGGGACGTAGCCCTTAAGCAGCCTGTTTAGCTCATCAACAAGCTCTTTTATCTTGTTTCGGTACGTAGTTGCCACAAAGTTAAATCCTTCCATCTCTAACGTTCCTTTATCCCTTAAGCGCCTTAAACATTGCCGCTAAGCCATCCCTTATGGTTTCCCTGTTTGTCGCATATGATATCCTTATGAACGTTTTATAGCTGGCGCCAAACCCTTCTCCGCTTGTAACGCTCACATGGGCCTTTTCCAGCAGATAGCTTGCCGGGTCCACGCCGCTTGGAAGAAGCCCCTTTAGGTTTACAAAGTAATAGAACGCCCCTGTTGGTTCAACAAATTCAAGCCCCTGTGAGCTTAGAATTTCGGAAACTATATGCCTTCTTTCAGCGAACTCGCTCACCATGGCCTTTACATCGCTTTCACATTCCTTTAATGCTGTTACAGCAGCCACCTGAGCGAACGTTGCTGGGGACGTAGCTGTATGCCCCTGGATTTTAGCCATCTGCTTTGTAATTCCAGCGTCTGCGAGTGTGTAGCCAAGCCTCCAGCCTGTCATGGCGTAGGCCTTGCTGAACCCATTTATCAGCACAAGCCCATCGGAAAGCTTCATGTGCTTTAGCATAGAGACGTAATCGACCCCATAAACAAGCCTGTCATATATTTCGTCGCTTATAACGTAAAGCGAATTTTCCATGGCCACGCTTGCAATTTCCTTCATCACGCTGTCTGGGTAGGTTGCGCCTGTAGGGTTGTTTGGCGAATTAACTATTATGGCCCTTGTCCTGCCATCTATAGCTTTTCTTATGCTGTCAATGTCCGGCAGAAAGTCCTCTGATGAGTCAACTTCAACAGGAACGCCGCCGGCCAGCTTGACCACTTGCTTATAGCTTGGCCATGCCGGGTTAATTATTATGACCTCATCCCCAGGGCTAAGCAGAGAATAAAGCGCATAAAATATCCCCTGTTTAGAACCCGGCGTAATTATAACATTTTCTGCGCGCTGGTCATACTTCTTTGCTATTTCCTGCCTTAGTTGCATTACCCCATATGATGACGCATAATGCGTCATGCCGTTCTTCATCGCTTCATATGCGGCGTCTATTATTTTTCTTGGCGTAGAAAAGTCCGGCTCGCCAACGTCAAGCTTGTAAACCTTTATCCCCTTCGCTATCATCTGATTTGCCATTTCCGATGCCTTTAGCGTGGCTGACTCCTCAAGCTCGGCAAGCCGGGCTGGCGGCGTGTACTGCATAATAGGGGTTATAGCTATGCGCTTAAAAGTTTTATACCGCGCAAACGCTTTAACCTGCATGAAAGAAATAATTTATACATCACCTGGAGGCCTGGATTCCATAAAGATAAGGGATTCCGATGTGCCAAAGCCAAAAAACGGCGAAGTTTTGGTAAAAGTCGAAATGGGCTCAGTAAATCACGTTGATATATGGGGAAGGCAGGACCTTCCATCACAGCCGTTCCCAAGAAGATTCGGCAGTGACGCGGCTGGATACGTGCATGACCCTAACGGGACCGAATTTAAAGAAGGGGACAGGGTCGTGCTTTATCCCATGGACTTCTGCTCTTCTTGCAGGAGTTGTCTTTCTGGATTTGAAAACGCATGCCTTTCAAGAAAGCTTTACGGCGTTCATGAGGATGGCTTCTTTGCGGAATATGTCGCGGTTAATGCAAAAAACGTGATAAGAATTCCTGAAAATGTATCATACGAACATGCCGCGGCGCTGCCTGTCGCATACCTTACTGCTTGGCATGGGCTGGTCACCAGGGCTGGCGGGAAGCCAGGCGAAACGCTGCTTATACTTGGCGGAAGCGGAGGCGTTGGAGTTGCAGCTCTTCAAATAGGCAGAATTCTTGGCATGCAGGTTTACACAACTACGTCCTCAAAATGGAAGGCAGAACAGCTTGCGAAGCTGGGGGCCAAGGGGGTCATTGAGCCCGGCGAAAAGCTTCAGGAGGAGGCGCTTAAAGCAAGCAACGGAGTTGGCTTTGACGTTGTATTTGATGCGCTAGGCGGAAGTTACTTTCAAGCCGCGGTGAAGCTTGCCAAGAAGGGCGGCAGGGTTATAAACATGGCCATGACCGCTGGCCCATCGACACAGCTTAACTTAAGGGACCTCTACAGCAATAACATAAGCGTGTACGGCCTTTACCTTGGAACAAGAAAGGAGCTGAGCGACATGCTGAACGCCATCTCATTTGGTTACTTTAAGCCTGTAATAGACAGCGTTTATCCATTTTATGAGGTGGACAAGGCGCAAAAGCGGATGGAGGACAGGGCGCACCTTGGCAAGATAATGCTCAAATTTTAGCCAAGAAGGGACATTACGTAGCCCACGCCCCTTGTCTTTCCCTCCCTGAACACAAAAGTTTCCCCCTCCTCTATCACCACAGGATAGTACTTGAACCTGAACCTTACAGAGCCAGTGTCACCGCTTTTTAGGTACTTTGGCACTGACTCGACGATTTTGGCCACTTCCTTAAGCGTCCTAAACTGTATGACCGGCTCGTACCCTGGCTTTATTAGAGTTGGATGGTGCAGTATCTTCACCCTTGCAACAAACTCCCTTACGGGCTTAACCAGCGAAGGTTCCTGAACTATGACCATCCCCTTCCTTATATCCTCTGGCTTTACCCTAGAAAGCGCCAGCGTGATGTACTGGCCAGCGTATGCTATCTGAACGGGAACCCTGTTCTTTTGAATTGAAACGACCTTTACCTTTTCAAACTCGCCCATATAGTTAGGCCCTATATAGGCCTCAGAACCTTCAGAAATGCTTCCCTCCTCAACAATCCCCGATACAACGGTTCCAACGCCCTGAACGTTAAACACCTCATCCACATAAAGCATGAACTTCCTGTTAAGCTTCTCCTCCCATTTAACGCGTTTCGGAAGAAGGTTCAGAAAGTACTTGAGCTCCTGCAGGCCCTCTCCGGTTCTGTTTGAAACCATGAAAATTGGGACAACCCTACCGTAGGCTATGTTTTTGGCCGCAACTATTGTATCTGATTTGTCCCTTACGACAAGAGGTATCTTGTCAACTCCCGGCATCTTGATTATCTTTATTACTTCATTAAGGGCCATCTCCGCGACCGGCTTTGGTGCCAGGTCTCTCTTTGTCATGACTATAAAAATCGGTATTCCAAGGGCAAGCGATATGCCAAGGTGCTCCTTAAACGTGCCCACGGGACCGGAGGCAAGGGAAACAACCAGCAGAACGTAGTCAGGCAGGTTCCCCATTATGCCCCTTAACGTGGTCTTGAAGTACTTTTCATGGCCAGCTAGGTCTATCAGGTTTATTACCTTTGCGCTTCTCAGAAATATGTCGGCTTCATCGTAGGTCTTCAGCTGATCGTTTAGCATGTTCCCGTACTCGTCAAAGCCTATGATGTGAACGTTTACCGCTGATGTCCGCCTCATCTTTATTTCATGTATATACCTGGCCACAAGCGACATCGCGTAGCCGTTCCCATCGTCAAGGACGGCATATGTTAAAACGCCTTTGAGCGTGCTTTTGCCGGCGTCTGCGTTCCCCAGAAGCGCTATTGAAATTTCGGTAGGCATTGAGCCTCGCGTTCTTCTAACGTAAACCTCCGCTATGGCGCCTTTCTCGCCCATTTCAGTTCTTAAGACCTTTGTTATAGCTCCTATTCTTCTTGCAACAATGTCCAAATTATCAAGCGATCGCTTAAGCGCGTCGTCGCTAAGGCCTATTGGCTCCCCTTCGTCTGAAAGCCCGAGCACGTAATACGCCTCCCCATGCCCTTCGTTTAGCCTGTAAAGCATCTGCGCGGCAAGTTTCTCCAGCTTTTCCTCGTCCAGGTTATCAAGTAAAAGCTTGTACTCGATGTTCCCCGTGTCGTCTTCTTTCTTCATCTTTGAACCTTTGTGCCTGATATATATTCATCCTTTAATATAAACAGTTTCCTCCAATTCTCCTCTATTAGCTTTGCCTGGGTTGGCTTTACTTGGCCTATTACCTTTGCCGGAAAGCCCGCTATATAGCTTCCTGGCTGAGCCTCAAAGCCAGCAGGGATAAAGCTGCCAGGCGACACTATGCTGCCGTCCTCTATTCTTGAGCCGTCCATAATTATCACACGCGGTCCAATCAGGACGCTGTTGCCTATTATCGCGCTCCTTACTATTGATCCAGCGCCTATTGTTGTCCTGCTGCCTACCTTAGTCATGCCTGATGAAGGCGATATTACAACGCATTCCTGCACGTTGCTGTATTCGCCTATCTCTATTTGCCCCGTATCGCCCCTCAACACCGCGTTGTACCACACGCTTGAGTGCTCCTTTAGCCTCACGGCCCCGATTATGTAAGCCCCATCTGCAACATACGCTGTCCTGTGTACAAACGGCTCAGCGTCCCCAAACTTGATAAGCGGCATATGGCTAAAATACACAAAGGAAATAAAGTCTTTATTGAGTATTTTTTAATCGTGTGCGCTTTGAGCGCTGAGCTTCCAGATGACGTAATGCAGAGGCTTGTGGAGGAGTTTAAACACAAGGCCGTATTCCTTGTTGGCTGCAGGGCAAGGCATAACAGCCATGAATGGTGCTACTACGATGTGGTCGTCTATCCGCTTGACGGCAAAAAAACGATCATAGATGAAAAGAGGAGGATAGCGTTGATACCTGTTAACAGGCCCCAGCAGTTCCCAAGGTCATCAACTAAGCTCATAAACGACTACAACTTTTACTATGCAGAGGCGGTTGTTGACGATGAAAAATACTTCAAAGTCGCCACAAAGGAAAGCCTTATCAGGGCCATTGACTACCTGCTTGAGGGAACGAGGCTTGGGGCACTGGCCACCAAGCTGGCAACGCTAAACGTTGCAAAGGCCATACTTTTCTTAAAGGGGATCGAGCCTTCCCCTTCCCACATGTACGACCAGCTTGCCGACGCCGGCGGCGAACACGCGGGCAAAGCCCTTGAACTTCTTAACCTTGCAGAGGACCTGGGGCTTTTAACTCACAGGGCCTCTGTTTTACAAAACGTGCTCCCGGAAGCCGATGCCAAAATTTTCACGAACAACATTGCTGAGCTTCAGGCGCGATGGCCTTTAAAGGCAAGCCTTTACCTCTTAACTGTTGTTGAATCCATAGGAAAGGAAAGACTATTTGACCTTTTATACGAGCTCAGGTTTGGTGCCTTAATGGAAAGGCATATAACAGAAACTTTTTCGCTTCTGAAGGACGTTGCCAGGATGAATTAAATTCTGTAAAGCATGTTGATTATTCCAAGAGTTATCAGAAGCGCTTCCTCGGTTCTAACTGTTTTTACCTGCTGCCCCTCAACTGTATTAAGCCAGTGGCCCATTTTCCTCTGTTCATCACCAAGCACGTCCTCAAGCCCGCTTTTTGGCCCTCCAAAAAGGACTTCAACTGATCCCTTTGATTTAATTTCCCCCGCGATGTCAAGATAAACCTCGCTTACAGGCCTGCCAACCCTAGAAGTGAATATTACAGCCGAACCGCCTTCGAGGCTTCCAAGCAGGCTACTCAGGCTATGAAACTTTCTTATTGAAAACCCGGAGTACTTGGAAAAGCTTGCAGGCCTAGCATAAAGGCGCCCCCTTGCCTCAACTATTTCAACCGGTATTATGTCCCCAGCATCACCTGTGAAGCCTACGAGCTCAATTGGCCTGTCAAGCCCTGCATGAACAAACATCCCGCCGCGCTGTTTAAATACGTGCCCAAACCTGATCCTGTCGTTTTTCTCCACGGTGTGGCTAGGTATTGTGACCGGCGGCATTGTTCCTACATATTTAAGCTCCTTCCTCATGCCAAATGCCTGTTTTCTGAGATAAGGCGGCGTAAGAACATACCTGAGTATGAGCTCAAGCAGCTCCATGTCCCCCTTTGCTCCGTATTTGGCGTCATGATAAATCTTAAGCTCCTCGGCACCAAATATCGCCAAGGCCCTTGCTATGTAACCTGTTATCTGCGTCTTTAACAGGAGGCTGTCCTTTTCGCTTAAAATGGAATCAGGTATGCTTACTGAAATGTGAAGCCCGCCTGCCCTGTTCTGCACACTCAAAAGCTGTCAGTTTTAAAATTTAAGGTTTATAGAGGCCCTGTGATTAACGTGATAAAAGCCCAGTAAACAAGGACGTTGATTATGGTGAGAGGTACGCCAAGCTTTAAAAAGTCCATTGCTGTAGGCGGATGGCCGTTTAGCCTTTCAGCGTTTTGTATTATTATAATGTTGCTTGCCGCGCCCAACACCATAAAGTTCCCTGCAAGAGTGCTGCCGGCAGCCAGAGCCACATAATTTGCAATTGTGGGCTTGACAAGCCTGATAAACAGGTCCACAAATGGCACGTTTGAAAGGACCTGGCTTAACAGGACGCCTATTGCCATTATCTGCAGCGATCCGTTGATTTCATCTGGGAGAAAAGTTTGAAGAAGCCCTGAATTGTAAACCGCCTGCATGGTTATGAACATAAAAATAAAGAACAAAATGGTTCTCCAGTCCACGCCCCTTATCAGGCTCTTTACTCTGCCTGAAAAGAAAAGGGGAACCGCCGCGACTATGGCTATTATGCTAACAGGAAATGATTCCTTGAAGGCCGCAAAGGAGGCAAACTGCAAAAACGAAAGCCCAACCAGGAGATACAGAGATACCGTTGCAAGTCTGTAAAGCCTTGTTTTTTCGCCTGCGCTGGCTCTAAGCGCTTCGGCATTTGGCTTTGATCTGATCCTGCCCAAAAATGTGTATGAAAGCGCAAAATATGTGATTGTGAGGTTTATTAACGTCGGAACTGCCAGATATAATATAAAGTAATAAAACGGGTTTGGCATTGAAAGCGCTATTATGAGGTTCTGTGGATTTCCTATGGGGCTCATGACGCTTCCAACCGTAACGGAAAACGCAAGAGCAACCAAGAGAGGTCTGTCATCAACGCCAAGTTCCCTGCTTATTGATATAAGGGCAGGCGTGAGCATAACTGCCAACGTATCGTTCATGAGCAGCGCTGAGGTGATTCCCACATAGATTATCAGCTTAAAGTAGAACGATCTTAAAGATGATGAGCCCTTTACTACTTTCAATAGATAGTCCCTAAGAAGCCCGCTTTCGTTTAACGCGGCACCAATGAAAAACATGCCTAATAGATAAAGTATTATGTGATAATTAACTGCATAAACAGCCTGCTCAGGAGTTATAAGTCCAAGGGCAAGCGAAAGTGCCGCCCCTATGCCCATTGCGTGCCACAGCTCAAGCCTTACTCCTCCTATGTTTCGCACAAATATCAGCAGGTAAACTATTACGAGCACAGCGGCTGCGGCCAGGGCCGCAAACACTGCCATGACGAACAAACAAATCTGAGCATTTATAAGCTGTTGCCTACAACTTGTGACCATGAAACTTGTGGGAAGGGTCTTGCACGTGACAGCAAACCGAAACATAGTGGCATCAGCAGTGATGCCGCTTGATCCAGATACAATTGTCTACACAAAAAGGAAAAAGCCTGTGGGAAAGGTGCTGGAAACGTTTGGACCTGTATCAAATCCTTATCTGCTTATCAAGCCAGTAGAATTCCCCCCATCAATAAAGCAAAATGAAGAACTTTATGCCGAAACGGATTAAGCTATTGCTTCCTTTTTAGCGTAAAGGCTTCCGCCTTCTTCGTCGTAAAGCTCCTCAAGATCCTGGCGTTTTCTTGCAAGGTAGTAGTTGCCCTTTGAATCCCTGAAGACAACCGCTGGCTTTACTTGGCTGTGGAATGGCATGTTAAAAACTATGGAGTAGGCCCCCACGTTTTTTATAACCATGAGCTTGCCTATATCAGCTCCCTCAAGCTTTGACTCCGGCCCTATCTGGAAAACGTCCATCGAGTCACAGAGCCTCCCGGCAACTAATGGCTTCTCCGCCGCTTCTGACTCATCTGAAGGCACAACCTCCAGCGGGTATATCTGTTGGAGCAACGCGATGTCGAGCAGCTGATGGTATCCTGTGTCTAGGTATATTATCTTCTTGCTGTTGTAGTATTTTACGTTGACTATCTTGCTTACAAGTATTGTGGATTCAGCAACAAGGTAGCGGCCAGATTCAATTATCAGGTTATACGGGGAGCCGTTTATCATCGCTATGTCATTAAGCTTGTCAACTATCTGTGATGCCATTTCCTCTGGCGTTGGGACCTTTATACCATAGTTTACCGGGGTTCCGCCGCCTATGTCCAAAAACAGAAGCCCGGCGCCAAGTTCTTTCTTTATTCTCATGATGAAGTTCTTCACTTTTTCAAGCGCCATAATGTATGCCGCTGGCGTTTCGACCTGGGATCCCAGGTGGAAGTGCACGCCGCCAAAAGTTACCTTGTCACTCCCAAGTATCTGTTTTGTGAGCTTATAGGCAGATTCTGGCGCTCCGCCATTAAACGGCACACCAAACTTGCTTATCTTAAATGACGACTTGACCTCGGCCTTGACCTGGACCTCTGGATTGACCCTTATCCCAACCGTTGGCACAACATTAAGAGCTGATGCCGCTTCAATCAGGTTGTTCAGCCCATTTTGTGAGCTCACGACTACACGCCTTACGCCTTTTGAAAGAACTTCAGCGTACTCCTCTTTCCCTTCTGTTACAGAAGTGTAAATAACGTTTTCTGGAGCTCCGCCGGATTTCAAAAGAAAGTAAAGCTCCTCAGGTGACGTTACGTCGAACTTTGTGCCAAGCTTTGCGTAAGTCCCAAGAACGTATGGATTAAAGTTGGCCTTGACAGAATATGCAACGCTTACGCTTCCAATGTACCCGCGGTAGGCGTTAAGAAGCCTGTAGTAGTTTTCCGCCATCACCCGCTCGTCTATCAGGTAATATGGCGTTCCAACCTTTTCTGCAAGTGAATAAAGGTCCTGTGAAGATAGATTAACTCTTGTAAAAGGGGTTTTCTTTTCCTTATAGATTAGATCTTCTTTTTCCATTTCTTTATTTGTTAAAGCATAAAACCCATGCATTTTTAAACTTAACTGTGATAAATTTCACACCTTTGATCAAGGACAATTTTGCCAAGCAAAAAACGCGGGTAAAAACAAAAATTAAAAGGAAAACGCCCTTTTCATGCGGCAACCTTTGATGTATAGATTCCTCTTCCTGAATAACCGCCCACTTTGTTCAGCAGGCCCTTCTCTTCATACTGCTTTAAAAGTATTCTTGCCACGCTGACCTTTACGCCTGTGAGCTTTGAAAGCGTATAGGGAGTTATATATGGAACCGACTTTATCACCTTCATCACATCAGCTTCTGAAAGGCTCATTATGTACTCTGACTTTGACCTAAGCTTATCCTCTTTCTTCTCGTCCTTTTTCTTTTTTTCTGAGCCCTGTTTTCTGAGCTCTTCCCTTGCTTGCTCCTTTTCCATGGCAGCAAGCGTCTTCTTTTTATTACCTCCCATGTTTTGAATTTTAAGCAGGCGCAATAAAAGTATTTATCAACATTTTGCCCTTGACGTCCTTATAAAATGTTATGTGAACAAAACTTGACAACGTTAGGCTTCAACAAGCCGGAGAAGCTCCAAGTGAGTGATGCTTTTTGCAAGCCCATCTGGCAACAACGGCCTTTCAACCTTTTTAATTGAGTTCTCTGAGGGTAGGCCCAACAACGAATAAAGGCTAATCCCGCTTTCTATGGTTAAAACAAGCCTTATCTTGTTGCCTGTAAGTTCAACGCGCGACACCTTTAGGGATTTTGCCCAAACCCTGCCCCTTTCCCCAAATAGCCTTACTTGGCTTATGCTGTAAAGCGAATTCACCACCTTGTTGCTTGGCGCTTCAGTCAGAAGCAGCTCGACATAAAACGTCAAAAAGTATCTGCGTGTGTACTCGCTTTTTGAGCTGAGCGTGTATGCCTGAGTGATTTCTACTCCGTCGATGGGCTTGAAGCTGAGCTTAAGGGGCATATACACCCTATCGCTGACGCTGCTAAAGCTCATATAAACTGGAATTCCGGTGCCGCTTATCTTAAGCCCGGGAATTTCCTTAAACGGCAAGGTTATTGTAGGCGTGCCTGTGCCATAAAGTCGCGGGAATACAAACAAAAGAAAGGATTCAAGAGACCCGTCATTTTCCTTTCCTATCCAGTCACAGTAGCTGCATCCCCTTCCGTTGCAATGAGGACATGTGGGCGCTGTTAATCTTACACTTTCGTCCTTCCTTATCCAAACGCATATCTGATATGACCTTTCAGCTACCTTGACCCTGGGGCTATCTGAAAAATCAAATATAAAATTAACCTCTGGCCTTTCCCGCGCAGGCGAGCCCGGGATCACGTCCTTCATCTCTTCCATGATCTTGGAGCGCAGCGCCTGCTTGAGCGGCGTGTAATTTTTTATGCCATATTTTAGCACTATGTTCTCCTCTGTCACAAGGGCTTTGTCGCTGACCCTGACGCCTATGTTATAAGTTCTGAACGTCCTCCTTTCAAGCTCCTTTGACAGCATTTGCCTGTAATCGTAAAACGCCGCTCCCCTGCAAACTATGCATGAATTTCTGTTTGCCTTTGCGGCTTCCAACGTGCCCTTAGAGGCCAGCCTGTAGTACCTGCCGATACACCAGTCGCATAGCCCCTCCCTAAGAAGCTCTTCCTGAAGCCCCTTCCTCATGCCATCAACTAAGGGGCAAAAGGTTATAAGCTGTGAATAAAAGTTATGGTGTATATCAATGATATCGGTTACCTTTATCTTCTTCATCACCGCCGCCGTTATATTCATAGGGTTTTTCGGAGAGATACTGTTCAGGGCATCTGGCCTTTCTGAAATACTTTTCCTGATAGCCATAGGCATAATACTTGGACCTATATTTGGCGTATTTCCAACCAAGGCCATAGTTTCAATCCTGCCATACATAAGCCAGCTCACGCTGGCAATGATAATGTTTGAGCTTGGAATGGAGCTGAGGGTTATGAAGGTCATTCAGCAGTACGCATCCGCCGTGCTTAGGACTGTCATATATGTATTCATGAGCGTGACTTTGATAGCGCTGGCCCTGAGGCTTATTGGGTGGCCGCTTTATTCAGGCCTGTTCATGGCAACGATAATAGGCGGGGAAACCACGACCACTGTGGTGCCGTATATCGCCAAGTCCTACAGGGACGATCGGCTCTTTACAAACGTGACGCTTGAGTCCACATTAAACAGCGTTATACTCATAGTTCTTTTCACAATGGTGCTTAACGCGTACGTTGCCGGCCAGACGATAAGCGTTTACAATCTTACGCCTTACCTTTCGTCGTTCTTTTCGCAGATTTCCGTTGGGGTTGTTATAGGGTTCATTGCCGCGCTTCTCTGGCTTGAGATAACAAAGAGGTTTGGGACCCATAACTACTTTTACATAGCAACAATAGGCTACGTCCTTGCGGTGTACGCCTTTGTTGACCTGATAAACGGCAGCAGCATACTTGCTGTGCTGACGCTTGGCATAGTTTATTCAAACTATGAGTGGTTCACAGCGCTTTTCTGGAAGGGCATTGTGGACTTTGAGGACCAGCTTAACTACATAAAAAGCTTCCAGGGCGAGCTCTCATTTTTCCTACGAACGTACTTTTATGTGCTGCTGGGGCTTGTCTTCACTGTTTCATACCTCTTAAGCGCTGACCTTTACGTTGCACTTGCAATCATACTTGGAATCCTTGTAGGATCCAGGTACGTTGCCACCAAGGCATCAACCAAGGGATTCAAAGTTTTTGAAAGGCCTATATTCATATTGATGGCGCAGGGGCTCACGCCAGCCGTGCTTTCCTCCCTTGCCCTTTACTACAACATACCTAACGCAACGCTGATAGTTACAATTACCACTCTTGTAATTTTGGTAACTAACGCAATAACAATCGTTGGATGGTTCTTTGTATCAAAGGGGCTGAAGAAGACGGCTGTAGAACAGACTAAATCTCCCTGACCTGCCCCTCACCGTAAACGATGTACTTTGTTGTTGTGAGCTCCTTTACCCCCATGGGGCCCCTTGCGTGCAGCTTTTGGGTGCTTATCCCAACTTCAGCGCCAAATCCGAATTGCTCTCCGTCAGTGAACCGGATTGACGCGTTAACGTATGTGCACGCCGCGTCCACCTCCCATGTGAACCTTTGGGCGTCGTGAATGTTTCTGGTTATTATTGCCTCTGAGTGCTTTGTCCCATGCAAGTTTATATGGCTTACAGCCTCATCAAGGGAGTCAACCACCTTTACTGCAAGCGTGAGGTCCAGGTATTCTGTGTCCCAGTCCCGCTCTTCTGCAGGCAGTATCCTGTTATCTATTTCGCGCGACCTCTCGTCGCCCTTTATCTTAACCCCGTACTTTAGCAGCGAGTCAACCATCATTGGTATAAACTGCCTTGCTATTGCGCTGTGGACAAGGACCTTCCTGACGGCATTACAAACGGCCGGCCTCTGAACCTTTGCGTTTACTATTATCCTTATGGCCATGTCAAAGTCGGCGTCGTAGTTTACAAATATGTGGTTGTTGCCTGCACCTGTTTCTATTACAGGCACAGTTGCGTTTTTTCTTACATAATCTATAAACGAGGAACTGCCACGGGGAACTATTACGTCTATGTACCCGTTAAGCTTAAGCATCCTTTCAACAATGCCTCTTTCTGTGCTCTCTATCAGCTGCACGGCTTCCGCATCCAGAGTTTCGGCCAGTGCTGACCTTATGGCCCTGGCTATTGCCACATTTGACCTTATGGCCTCCGATCCTCCTCTTAAAACTGCCGTGTTGCCGGACTTTATGACAAGGCCCGCGATGTCTATTGTAACATTAGGCCTTGATTCATATACAACGCCAATTACCCCTATTGGAACTCTGACCTTCTGTATCTTTAGCCCGTGAACTGTCGTCCAGCCTTCAACAACCTCCCCCACGGGATCAGGCAGAGCCGCCACCTTTCTTAGCCCATCGGCGGCGCCCTTAAGCCTTTTTTCATTTAAAATAAGCCTGTCAACAAGCGGGTCGTCAGGGCTCCTTTCCTTAAAGGCCCGAACGTCTTCCTCGTTTGCCCTAAGTATGTCTTCCATGCTGCCCATTATTATGTCAGCCATCCGCTCAATGGCCTTCCTTCTTTGAACCGCAGAAGAAGACGAGATCCTGTAGAAGGCCTCTCTTGCAAGCTTTGCCTTTTCGAAAAGCTCATCCTGCATTGTTAAGCTTTAATAAAAGATCGTATTCCTTTTAAGACTTACTAAGGATTGAATATCATAAGGCTGTCAGCTACGCCGGCAGAAATAAACGCAAACAAACGTTGGAAACGTTTTTATTTGTTTTATGTTTTAAATGACTCAAATGATAGGAGATCTTGCACGTGAGTTAGCAAAGGAGATAAGCACAAAGTCCAGGGACGTATATGAAATTATAATGCCGCCTGCTGACATATACCAAGACGGCGCTGAGCTGGTAGTAAAGGTTGACCTAGCTGGCTTCAGGAAGGAGGACATCAAGGTCTCAATAACGGAAAGCTATCTAACGATAAGTGCTGAAAGGGATGAGGAAAAGGGTGTGACTTACTTCTGGCAGCAGCGGCCTTTAAGAGTTTACAGGAGAATACTGCTTCCAGTAAAGGTCAAGGTGCCTGAGGAGGGAATAGCCGCAAAGTATGAGGACGGCGTTTTGACGGTAAGGCTGCCAGTTAAGGAGCTGACACAGATAAAAGTGGAGTAAGCAGTTGCTTGGGTGGCTCAAGGGCCTCTTAGCGTTCTTTACTAGATATCCTGTCAAGGGGGATCTGGACGAGGCGGCTAGCCATCTTTATGCTCTTCCGTTAATTTCCTTATTTATCTCCGCTGTTGCAGCGGCAGTGGGGTTCTCGCTTTCGCTTGCCCTGGCGCCCGCGGTCCAGGCTGTTGCGCTTGCTGTAATATACTTACAGACAGGTGCTTTGCACCTTGATGGCCTTGCGGACTTCTTTGATGGCCTTTATGCAAAGGGCGATGCAGAAAAAAGGCGAGCTGTGCTCAAGGATCCCCATATAGGAGCTGCCGGGGCCTCTGCGCTCTTCATTGTGCTTTTCATTGAATTTATCTCAATTCTGAACTCTGGATCGGGCTTTTTGCCCCTCCTGAAGGTTCTGCTTTCGGCTGATGTATCAGCCAAGTTCTCCATGACATTAATGCTTCAGGGAAAAAGGTTTAACGAGGGGATTGGCAAATACTTCAGCGAAAGGACAAGGCCCATTCATGCAGCCGCCTTTGCCCTAATCTCGCTCCTGTTTTACCCGCTTACTGGCGTTTCGATACTGGCCTCGTTAGCCGTTGGAGCGCTTGTGTCCATCATAATTTACAGGGCTGCAGTGTCAGCCTTTGGAGGTGCAAGCGGGGATCCGCTTGGCGCGGCAAGCGAAATTTCAAGAGCAGTTACGGTGTTCTTGATATGTTCCCGGTTTTAATGGCAGGGGGCAGCGCAAGGAGGTTTGGCACGCAGAAGCTGTTCATCGAAATTTGCGGGTTTCCGCTTTTTTACTGGCCGCTTATGAGCCTTAAGGCCGTTTTTGAAAGGGTTTACGTCGCGTATACAAAAAACACCGCAAGCGTTGCAAATTACAGGGATGCGTTTGGGTTTATACCAGTTATGACGCGGGGTACGTCCTATTCATACGACGTCGGCGAGCTCCTTGAATCCGTTGGAAGCCCTATTTTAACCCTTGCAGCTGATTCCGTTTTCATAAATCCTGTGCATATAGAGCTTCTTATTTCAAGGTTTTCTGGCAGAAGCACTTCCGCCGTCACAATGGTAAATGGAACGATTGCCTATACAGGCCTTAACATAGCAGTAAAGGGATCGCCAAGCGACGAGCTGGTTTACCTGAAAGATCTTGGGGAGCCTTTATCAATAAATACATACGCTGACCTTAGAATGGTAAGGGAGCGGATTTGGACGAATGGTTGTTCCTTGCTGTCGCGGTCGCGGTTGACGCGCTTTTAGAGTACCCAAACGCGATTCATCCAACTGTTCTTTTTGGTAGGATAATAGGGATTATAGATAAGAAAAGGCCTGGAATAGGCAAAATAGGGGAGGTTGCGCTCGGGGCAACTTCGGAGCTGGTTCTGATCCTGGTGGCCATTGGGCTGAGCCTTTTGCCCTTTATAATTCCTTGGTGGATCGCCCGAGCGGCTGTATATGTTTTCCTGCTAAAGTCAAGCTTTTCAATAGGAGGCCTGATAAGACACGTCAGGGCGTGCGAAACTGAAAACTATGAAGAGCTCAGGACAAACGTGGGGAAGATCGTTGGGAGAGACCTGAGCTCGCTGCAGAAGGGTTTTCTTTATTCTGCTGCCGTGGAGTCCGCCGCAGAAAACACGGTCGACTCTGCGTTAAGCCCAATCATATATTACCTGATTTTTGGACTTCCTGGAGCACTGGTCTACCGGGCAATAAACACCGCTGACGCAATGGTGGGCTACACAGACGAAGCACATGTGCGGTTTGGAAAGGCTGCCGCTTTAATTGACTATGTGGCTAACAGACCAGCTGCGCTGATATTTTATTTAATTAACCTAGCTACGTGGGGCAAAAAAAGCTATGGATCGGCAAGGCTGAAGAGAGGACTCAGGATGAACGGCGTGCACCCCATGCTTTTTTATGCAAAGGCCCTTAACCTCAGGCTTGTAAAGAAAGGCTATTACGTTATAGGTGATGGGCGCCTGCCAGAAGCCAGTGACGTAAAAAGGGCAGTGACGCTTACCGCGGCGTTGCTTTACGCGTTTGCTTTAATATCTGTTCTTATTTCATATTTTTATGGCTTACCACGGTGGTTCTAGGCCAGGGGAGGAGCTATTTCTTGACTTTTCCTACTCAGCAAACCCGTACTATCCCAGGTTCCTTAACAAATACCTGAAGAATGCCAGGCATGAAAGGTATCCATACTGTGAGGACAGCCTTGAAGTAAGGATCAAGGAAAGGTATGGTGTTTACGGGGACGTCATAATCACCGCAGGAATAACCGAAGGCCTTTACGCTGCTGCCTACGCGCTGAGGGGAAGAAGGGCAGTAATGCTGGCGCACACGTACTCAGAATACGAGCGGGTATGGAGGCTTTTTAACCCCGACGCCCAGGTTGTGAAGGTTAAGGCGCTTGATCCATCGCTTGAAGACATCCTCGGCGAAATCAGGAAGGGCGACGTTGTATTCTTTGGAAATCCAAACAATCCCACGGGAAGGTACTATGAATATATGCCAAGGCTTCTTGAAGAGGTTGAGCGCTCTGACGGCTACCTGATCCTAGATGAGGCGTTTATCGCGTTCACAGGAAGGCCTTACTTTAACCCAAAAAGCGACAGGGCGATAGTCCTTAGAAGCTTCACAAAGGAATACGGTATACCGGGAATTCGAATAGGCTATGCAGTTGCCGCAGGGGATGTGGCAAGGCGAATAAGGGAGTACAGGGCTCCCTGGGCCATTGGCTCAATCGGCTGCGCCGCGCTTGAGGGCATTCTGCACGACAGCGTTTTTTTAAATCAAACGTTAAGGCGCATAATGAAGGAAAAGGCAAGGATTGAAAGGGTCCTGAACGTCAGGAGCGACGCCAACTTTTTTATCATGAATGTGGGCAACGCCAAGCAAGCCACCATGGCTTTAAGGCGTGAAGGAATTCTTGTCAGGGATTGCACAAGCTTTGGTCTTCCAGAAATGATAAGGTTCTCCGTTAGAAAAAGGCAGGAGAACACGCGGCTTATAAAATCGATTTTAAGCATAAATAGATAAGACGATTTGCACATTATTTGTATACAAATTGCTATTTATTTTGAAAAATGGTTTTATAAACACGAACCAAATCAAGATACGAGAAAAAATGAAGGCATCAACAATTGCGCTCTCGATAATAGCAATAGTGCTTGTGATAACAACCGGGCTATTTGCATCAATGTACTACTCTGAGGTTTCAGCATATAACACCAAGGCCTCCCAGGTCTCTGCCGATACTGCTGAGATACAGCAGCTTAGCTCTGAGCTGTCGTCTTACTCAGCTCAGGCGGCGCTTGCGGCCGCAATGTCTCACTGGAACAACATAGCGATTGAAAGCGTCCAGCCAATAGTTCAGCAGTACACAAGCAACGCCGTGCTGAACTGGGTGGGTGGCCCTCTGAGCGGCACTTATACTGGAACATCCCAGATATCATCTGTCTGGACCAAGTTCTCAAACCTTTACGAGACAGTTTACTGGTACGCCGTATCACCGCCAACTGTAACAGAAATGAACTCATCTTACTATGTGGTAACGGCGCCGCTGCAGTTCTTCGTGGCACCAACAAGCAACCCTGAAAACATTTTCGTTCTTAACGTTACAGAAACGCTTGGGATTGCAGTAACCCCAACCTCTCAGCTAATAGCAAACGAAGTGTGGAAGGTTAGCCCGCTGCCGTTAACCGCTGTGATAGCGGGATATCCTGGGCAGAACACCCTTATAGAGGACGAGGTTCTTACAAATGCGTACGCGCACTGGAACAACATAGCCATTGAAAACGTGAGCCTCATAATGCAGGAGTACGGGCCGTCTTCAACTCTTACATGGATAGGAGGGCCGCTACACGGCAACTACACAGGAATACAGCAGATAAACGCAACATGGACCAAGTTCGCAAACTTCTATGAATACGTGGTGTGGTATGCAGAGGAACCGCCAACTGTAACTGTAAGCGGCACAACCGCCATGGCTTCAGCACAGCTTCAGTTTATAGTGTTCCCGTTCCCAACCTCAGCAAACCCAACCCCACACGCGGTGCTCCTTAACGTAAACGACACTCTGGTGTACACGTTCAGCCCCAGCACGGGCACCTGGACTTTAACGCATGAAACATGGCAGGTGGCACCAGCTCCAATAAGTGAAGCCGCGCCCGGTTACAGCAGCCCGCAGTATACGTGAAATAACTTGAACACCCAAAATTTTCTTCAAAATTTTTTTGTTTTTAAATTTTTAATAAAATATATATTAAATGATAAAATTAATATTCGACAGGTTTGCAGTTTGAGTCGGCAGAACACCTTTACTGGTGGTTGTTTGTCGGGACGAAGGGAGGGCGAATGAGAGAAATGATAGTTAAGGAATTGATGACGTCCCCTGCAAACGCCAACCAGCTTGCAAAAAGGCTTGGCGTTAACTACAGAACAGTTATGCATCACCTGACGTTGCTGGAAGAAAACGGCATCGTCAAATCTGAAGGCCCGCGGTATGGCAAGGTCTTCTTCCTGTCGCAGATGTTTTACTCATCGTACTCTGCGTTTTCAAAGATTGTCAACGGAGGAAAGGTGAGTGAATAATATGATAGGTGCCTTTTGGTCGATAGACATAGCGCTTGCGGTTGTAAGCTCGGTGGTAATGGCTGTAGCGTTTTCCTTTTATGTAAGGAAGATGATGGAGTACAGGACAAAGTTCACTGTTGGGCTTGCCGTGTTTTCAGGAGCCTTCTTTGCTCAGGGCCTTGTTTCAACGGCAGTTTTCTATTACCTTGCCCAGAGCTATTCGGCTGAAGTGGCAATACCCTTAATGATAATAATGGTCATTGAGCTTATAGGCGCCTTGTCCTTTTTGGCGGTGGTGGAGCAGTAAGATTCATACAACAACTGGGTTGCCATGACCGGGAAGCACAATCCCCGGCCCCATGTGGATTATTTTATCAAGGGACCTTTCAGCCACACTTACGTCAGTTGCATACCGCCTGTTTACAAACAGGCGCCCGTTTGCTTCAAACGCCGCATCTCCTGCAAAAATGTACTTCTTCCCATCGTCAACATATATGAATGACGTGCTCCCTGGGGTGTGGCCTGGCGTTTCGACAGCCTCCAGGCCCTTTATGTTCATGCTTATTATGCCCTTGATGCCCTTGACCGGCCTTGGCCTTAGCAGCCTGCCAAAGACGCCGAGGAGCAGCGACGATGAATACATGGGCCTCTGCCCTTCTATTACCTGAGCCTCAAGCGGATGAGCATAGACCTCTGGCGAGTACTCATCCACAACCCGGGCAAGCTCCCATATGTGGTCAATGTGAGAGTGCGTTATCAGGACAAAGCCTGGCCTTACCCCCAGCGAGCTGTAAAACGCCCTTATTCTTTGGAGCTGACCCCTGAAGCCAGAATCTATCTGCACAACGCCGGACTCACTAAATATAACATAGACGTTTGCGTTTGTGCCGTCTATCCTGTATATGTGCTCCGATATTTTCATTTTTAAAATTCTTAAATGCGCCCACAGATAAATAGCTAACGCAACAACGTGCCGACTGATAAGCTTAAAATCGGGCATGTTGCGTAATAGTGTGTTTATGCTACCACCAAAGGGAATCGTGGTTGGGGACCCTGAACGCGCAAAGCAGATAGGGGAAATAGTAGATGAGCTAAGGCAGGAGGTTGCCGATTTTTTGCCGGTGTACACTGGAAAGTTTGACGGCGAAAGGATCTTTATAGGGGTTCACGGGATAGGCATGGGCTCTGCGTCATTTCAAATAAACAGGATAATGGGCCTTGGGGGAAGGTTGATCGTCAGGCTAGGAACAGCTGGTGCGCTTGACGAAAACCTTCAGGTTGGCGAAGTGCTTGTCCCAGACTCGATAAGCTACTCCAAGCTTCTGCCAGGCCTGCGCGTTGCGCTTTCCGCAGCGCCGGACTTTGAGCTTACCAGGAACTTACATGAAAGGTTTGTAAGCGCGGGCATGAGGGTTTCGACAGGCCCTGTTGTGTCCACGAACAGCTTTTATGCTGGAAACGAAATAGCCAAGGAAGCTAAGAGGCTTAATATCAGGGCCGTTGAAATGGAGTGCGCAACCCTTGCCTACATGTCACAAACTTCAGGGTTGAGGGCCGCGTGTGCCTTAATAATAAGCAACAACGTGTTTGTCCCAACGCAGCTCCTTACTGCAAAGGAGCTTAAGGGTTATGTGCTAAGCGCCGCCAGGGCAATATTCACCGCACTTGCCGAGACGCAGCCCTGATGCTTTTTATTATGTCCGCCTTTACCTTTCTGAGTTCCCTTACGGCCCCGGCATAGTCGCCTGCGTTGTAGAGCATTTCAGCCCTCTCTATGTCCCCACCGTATGCGCGCTCAAATGGCACTTCCAGCCCTCCCTTTAATTTTATAAGGAATATAAGGAGCTCCACTTGCCTGTATCTTTTTACGGCGTCCTTCTCGGCCTTTGCAAGCGCAAAGCTGGCTCTAATTTCGTCTTCCACAAATAGCTTGCGGCTGCCCTGGCTTAAAAGCTATGCGGATTTTGCCCCAATGCTGGACTGCCAGACAACAACGATCTGTTGCGTATTTAAAGGCTTAAACCGTAATCTGGAATCCCATCGCAAAATTGAGGTGCGCAGAGCGCAAACATTAAAGGTCCGCAAGAAATGTCATGACGCATCCCCCATTTGACTTGACGCTCATCATATGGTAAGTTATGCCCTTGACCTCAGTTTTAAAACCGTGCTTTTCCCTGGAATATGCTTCGCCAAAAAGCCTTGCCCTGATCCTGTTGTTGCCCAGCTCCAAAACATCTATTCTGCCAGCTGCAAATCCATCAGCGGTTAAAAGAATAAGAAGCTTCTCAAGCCACCTGTACAGGAGGTTTTCCAAATCATCCCCCGTGACTTCCACGGTTATCTCCTGGATAGTGGATACCCTGTTAAGGTCATATGTAAGACCAAGGAATGCGACAGCCGCGCCGATAAAGCACTCAGAAAGGCTGCCACCTCTTATCTCAAACAACGCGTCCCCCATGTGATCAAGCTCTTTGATTTCCATAGCCCTGATAGCCCCTTTTAAAAATAAAAAGTTTAGTGGACCGGGGGGGACTCGAACCCCCGACCTCCCGCGTGCGAGGCGGGCATTCTACCACTGAACTACCGGCCCATTAGCCGATTTTATGCGCTTTCTTCATCCCATTTGGGTCAGACCGCCCATCGATTTTGGCACACCACTGGCCGGGCCGTTGCCCCATTCATTTATGGGGTCGTCGTGACTTTAGTAGCCGTTTGGGTTTATAGATGTTGCGCTTGGATTTAAAAATATTTTGGAGCCTCAGAGCTCCTAAGCTTAACGTAGCGTTTCAGGCCTTTATCCTTACTATCTTTGACTTGCCCAGAACCTTCCAGTATTCAACTTCCTGCCCTGGCTGCAGCCTTGGCCTAACGTCCTCTTCTACGTATTCAGTTTCAAACGTCTGAAAGTTCTGCAGATCCATAAGCTGAACCACGTTGCCGGTAACGCTCAGGATCTGCGCGCTGCCCTTTTCTATTATTGGGACCTCTATGCGTGACTCAGAAGGCCCAACATAGCTTTTCTTTGATCCTGTGAATATGTCAATGCCTACCAGCCTTACCTTTGCGCTCCCGTGTTTCCCGGGTTTGCTCTTTTCAAGCTCAACAACCCTGCACGGAGAGCCCTCTATTATAACATATGTTCCTTCCTTTATGTCGCCCAGTTCAACAGGCTTGCTCATTACCCTTTATTTTTAAATCTGTTATTTTAAAGGTTTTGCCTGCATAGCTGTGGGCTGTTAAGGGCGTTGCATTATTTATGGGAGGCCCTTATCCTGTACACCACAATATTTCCAACAAAAGAGCTTGAGGAAGGCGTCAAGCCTGTTGGCTCAGCTCATAAGGAGGCTCCAAGTTTCAATATTGGCACAGAAGTACGACAACGTGTTTGGGGCCTGTGCCAAGAGGCGTGAGGCTAAGGCATTACTTGCGGATGAGCCCTTGGAGGTGTCAGGGTTTGCCATATTGATAGCCTAGACCTGCCATAAAGGCGGTTCACGGATTTCGCGTGAGCAAGCTCCCTGTAACCCACCACATGTTGGATGTTATTAAATATGTTGAAAGCAAGCGCTGGTGGCTCTTGGATATAACCGTTAGATAGAAAGAGAGGGCTCAGATCGCTCAACGCGGTTCAGCTGTTAAACGCTACATTTAAAGTTGCCTTTAAGCCTGAGGGCGCAGCAAAACTATGTTATTAATGTGCCCAGCTAAACCAGCACAAGCTGGTAGCCCTTTTCTACTAGGTCTTGGAACGCATAGTGGTTGTTCTCGTTGCCTATGAGCTTCACCTGCAACCTGTCCCTTATGTTAAGGTGAGGAGGGGAGGCACAGTAGCCGCAGGCTCCGAGCAAAAGGCCCTTTCTGACAACCTCCTCAAACGCAGGCCTGAGCACCTTGTATGGGCTATCGGAAATCGGTATCTTTGTACCAAGTCCATCAAGATAAACAAGCACTTCGTTGCCTTTTTCAGAAAGCTCAACTGCATAGTGAAAGGCGTGAGCTGCCTTTATCGATTCGGAAAGGCTTGAAGGATCGCCCATAACTACGAAGAGCACCTTGGCCATGTGCTTGAATCCAAGCGGCGCGCTTAAATCAGTTGTCCATAAATTTCAGCCTCAGGACATGCACCACGGCTTGCGCCGGCTCTGTCAACTTTAGCTCACCTCCATTAGCGCGTTCCCCATGACATATGCGGCCAGCATAGGCTCAACTTAAACGCCTCCTACTCAAACGCGTTTAGCATGAACACAAAGGCCCCAGGCAGCTCCTTATGTGCCCAAGGCCATTTCTGAACTCAGACCTGAGGGGGAACAGGTCGTCAAACGCCTAGGCGCGATCCTTTATGCGATCCATTATCCTCTCAATTATGACCTTGTCGCTGTCAAAGCCGTAAACGATGCGGTCAAGCCCAGGCCACCTGCAGGCGCCGTTGTGCCACATCGCACTGTACGTGTAGACCGGCCTTTTGCCGTATGTTATGACAAGCCTTAGAAGGAAGAGGTAAGCATCCACAGAGTTTGGCTCCCTGCTCACGTGAAATCCAAGGACTGCCTTTATGATAGGGTCATATGCTATCCATACCGCAACCTTATTCTTTCCAAGCTGCACAAAGGTCTCGTCTACGAAGAACGTCTTCACGTACTTCCTGGCAGGCCTCAAAGCCATTCCAAGCAGCTGTCCGTACCTCTGAACCCACTTCCATATCGCAACGTGGGACCTCTTTATTAATTGAGCCAACAGGCTTGACGCCTTCCTCAAGCTCTTTTGTTGGAAATATTGTGGTGTACAGGATAAGGGCCTCCCATAAATAATGCAACGCCCTTAACAGCCCACATAACGGACATTTTAAAGTGGTTATTCAACAGTTACTGACTTGGCAAGGTTTCTCGGCTTGTCAGGGTCAAGGCCCTTCTTTACAGACGTGTAATAGGCAAGCAGCTGCAACGGCACCGCATACGCTATTGGCGTTATCATTTCATGCATTTTCGGCATAGGGACGTAAACGTCAGCGACCTCCATTAGCTCCCTGTCGCCCTCCTCTCCAAAAACTATAGCCCTTCCCTCCCTTGCCTTTATCTCCATTATGTTCCCAAGCATAACCTTCCTTGTTCTGTCACGAGGCGCAATGAATATTGCAGGTACGTTCTTCTCTATAAGAGCTATAGGGCCGTGCTTGCTTTCGCCAGCCGAAAAGGCGCTTGACGGTATATATGCTATCTCAAGCATCTTAAGCCTCCCCTCAAGCGCGGTTGCCGTGTTGATGCCGCGGCCCAAGTAAAATATGTGGCTTGCGTTGTAAAGCTGGCCTGCAAGCTCCCTCATTTTTTCATCGACGCTGTTCAGTATGCGATGCACAAGCTCAGGGAGCCTGTTCATTTCATTTAAAAGCGTGGCCGCCTCTTCATGGGTCAGCCTTTCCTTTCTGAGCCCTATCTCCCTGGCAATTATAAGGTGAACCAGCAGCTGCGATGTGTAGGTCTTTGTTGCTGCAACACCTATCTCAGGGCCTGCCTGCTGCACTATGTAGTGCCTTACAAGCCTTGTTATGGTTGAGCTTACAACGTTTGTTATGGCCATAACGTTGCTGGCCTTCATCCTTGCAAAGCTGGCAACCCTCAGCACGTCCGCCGTTTCGCCTGACTGGGAAACCAGAAGGAGTGAGGCGTCAGCATCAAGCGAATCGCCGTACTGTTGTATGAATTCACTTGCAACAACCGGTATTGTAGGAAGCCCTCCTATTGTTGAATACATATAGCTCCCTGCAATGCAAGAGTGATAAGAGCTGCCGGCGCCTATGAGAAAGTTGACCTTTGACCTTGTCATGATCTCCGCGGTGGCGTAAACGTAAGGCCTCTGGACGCTTAAAGTGTAGCTAAGCGATTCAGGCTGCTCCATTATTTCCTTTAACATATAATGCTGGTACTCCCCCTTTGAAACCTCGTTTGCGCCTATGCTCATGGGGGCCAGCTGCCTTTTTATCTGCGCACCTGTTGCGGCGTTATAGATGGAGTAGCCGCCGCTGTCTATTACAGCAACTTCTCCATCTTCAAGAGCCAGATAGCCGGTGGCCAGCCCCGCAAAGGCTATTGGGTCCGAAGCGGCGTACGCGCCATCCCCCACGCCTATGTAAAGGGGGCTCTTTTCCTTAACGAGAAATATCCTTTCAGGCTCTCCGGAGTATAGTATCCCAAGGGCGTAGGAGCCCCTAAGCCTTGCGATTGACGCAAAAAGGGCAGCCAGAAAGTCGCGCTTGTCCTTAAGGTTGTCCTCTATAAGATGGGCTATCACTTCAGTATCAGTCCTGGACTTGAACTGGTGGCCCTTAAGCAGAAGCTCCTCCTTGAGCTCCATGAAGTTCTCAATCACTCCGTTATGAACAACCGCTATGCTGCCTGTGCAGTCAACGTGAGGGTGAGCGTTTGTTGTCGTAGGATATCCATGCGTTGCCCAGCGGTTGTGCGCTATCCCTGTTCTTCCCTCCATTTCCTCAAACTTAACGCGCATATCAACTTCGTCTATTTTTCCTGCTCCCTTTCTGACCTCTATCGTTCCGTCGTGGATTGTTGCCATTCCAGCTGAATCATAGCCGCCGTACTCAAGCCTTTTAAGCCCTGCCTTAAGAAGCGGGCTTGCCTTTCCCTCCTTTAGCGCCGCGCCAAATATCCTGCACATATGTTATAGAGCAATTGTAATACATGCTTAAATATTTAAATACAATTGCCGTCATAAGGCATTCATAATGAATGCGCAGTATGAAAACAGGCTCAGAAACGCGCTTGCAGCCGCGGAAAAGGACGGCTTTGACGCTGTGTGCGCAACGCGCGCGTTTAACGTTTATTACATGACCGGTTTCTGGGGTTCTGGCGTTTTCGTTGGGCGCGATGGAACAGGAACTTTGCTGGTAAACAAGCTTGAGCTTGAAAGGGCACGGGCAAACTCAGCCGTTGAAGTTGAGCTTTACGAGCCAGGGTCTTTTTACGAAAAGCTAAAGGGGATGCTTGCCGGAAAGCGTGTGGCCTGCGATAATGGGCTTGGCTCATTTATGTTTGAGGCTGCAAAGCAGGTAAACCTCTCCCCCACTGACCTTTTTGAAAGGGTCAGGAGCGTAAAGGACGAGGCTGAAGTCAGGGCGCTTATTGAAGGGGGCAAGGTTATGGATAGGGTGTTTGAAAACGCCAAGGCCCGCATAAAGCCAGGCATAACTGAAAGGGAGCTCTATGCGTCAATTGTAAAGGACATCATTGAGCTTGGAGGGGACATAATACCATACGAGGACACCGTTGGAACAGAAATAGTTGCGTTTGGAGGAAACTCAAGCTACCCGCACTACTCGCCCCCATCAAACAGGGCCCTGAAAGACGGGGATGCAGTGCTTCTGGACCTGACCCTCAGGTACGGTGGATACGTTGTTGACTTTACAAGGACCATGTTTTTCAAAAGCGCCGGGAAGTTTGAGAGGGAGACGTATGAGCTTGTTAGGGAGGCCCAGCAAAGGGCTATATCCGCTATAAGGCCCGGCGTGGGGGGAAAGGAGCTGCATGAAATAGCTGAAAACACGTTTGGCGATAAGCGGGAGCTCTTTGTGCATTCGCTTGGGCACGGAGTTGGGCTTGAGGTTCATGAGCGCCCGCTGCTTTCAAAGGCAAGCAAGGACCTGATAGAGGTTGGCAGCTGCTTTACCGTTGAGCCGGGCCTTTACTACAGGGACAGGCTGGGGGTCAGAATAGAGGACTCCATATGCATGACTAAAACAGGCCCTGTAATGATCACAAACTCATCAAGGGATCTTACCGTGCTCTGAGCAAAGGGACTTGGCCTGCATTACGTTCAAATAGCTTGGCGCAGAACCTGAAACGAGCCCTGCATAAACCGCCTCAGGGCAGTTCCTCATTATCCAGCTAAACGCGCGCCAGGTAAGCACCGCAACAAGCCTGCCATCCTTTGAGTCGATAACGCCAACCCTGTACCTTCTGCAAAATGCGGCGGCCATGCCTGACGCAACGACCTGGCCAAAGCCGGTGACCCTTACAAGCCTTCCCCGTGAGGATGGTGTCCTGGCCCTTGTAAGTATTACAGCGTAGAAAAGTCTGTCGTCCCCTGGTGAAACCCTCCAGTACTTGTCATGTCTTATGGCTTCAAGAAGGTTTTCAAGCTCCCTTTGCTTTAGCTCCCCGTAGATGCTTGGCCTGCGCCTCAACTGTTTTGCTTGATAAAGATTTCTTTACTTAAAAGTTTTTATTCCCGCTACCTAAAAATAATGGCAAAGGGCTTGAGGATCATAGGGATTGATGAGGCAGGAAGGGGTTCGCTCATAGGGCCTCTCGTTGTTGCTGGCGTGTCGGCAACTGACGTAAATGAACTGTTAAGGCTGGGCGTCAGGGATTCAAAGCTCCTTTCTAAAAAACGCAGGGAAGAGCTTTTCCATATGATCCTTTCAATCCCAGGCGTAAAGGTCAAGGCCGTGATTATAAGCCCCCGCTTGATAGATGCCTACGTCAGGAACAGAACGAGCGGAGGACTTAACGCCCTGGAGGCAAAGGCAATGGCAAGGATTATAGATTGCCTGCCGGGCACGCTGGCTGTTGTTGACGCCGCCAGCGTCAACGAGGCGGCGTTTGGCGCTGATATAATTTCTAGGTCAAAGAAGAGGATAGCGCTCATAAGCTCGCACTATGCCGATAAAAACTACGCTGTTGTTTCTGCCGCGAGCATAATCGCAAAGGTTACTCGCGATAAAAGGATTGAAATGTTACAAAGCCTTTACGGCGACTTCGGTTCAGGCTATCCTTCTGACCCAATTACAAGGGAGTTCATTGAAAGAATGGGAAGGGCGGCTGTGTTCACAAGCGCTGTAAGGGCAAGCTGGAAAACGTTAAAAAGACTGCAGCTCCAATAGAAGCACGTATGAGTCTTGGATTTGAGACAAAGTACATATGGCACAACGGCGAGCTTGTACCTTGGAACGACGCAAAGGTTCATGTAATGACAAACGGCCTGCATTATGGAACAGGAGCATTTGAAGGCATAAGGGCTTACTGGAATGGATCACAGCTTTACGTTTTCAGGTTAAGGGATCACATTGCAAGGTTCATGAACTCCTTAAAGATATACGGCTATGGAATTGACTACACGCCTGAAGAGCTCAGAAAGGCTGTTGTTGAAACTCTAAGGGCAAATGAGCTGCGGACAGACGTCTACATAAGGCCAATAGCGTTTAAGGGGTATGGGCCCATAGGGCTTGATGTAAGAAAGCTAAGGACTGAGGTTTTTATCGTAGCAATGCCTTATGGGAGGTACTTTGAAAAGGAGGGCATCTCCGTAATAGTTTCAAGCTGGAGGAGAATAGACAAAAGGGCCCTGCCGGTTACCGCAAAGGCCACAGGTCACTATGCGAACAGCGTGCTTGCAAAGCTTGAAGCGCTAACCCGTGGCTATGACGATGCCATACTGCTAAACGATGAAGGGCATGTGTGCGAGGGAACAGGGGAGAACATCATGATGGTTAAATCAGGGGTGGTTTACACCCCACCAATATCCGACGGCATACTTGACGGCATAACCAGAAGAACCATAATGGAGCTCTCAAAGGAGATAGGCGTTGACATAAGGGAGCAGAGCATAGAAAGGTCCCAGCTTTATACTGCAGATGAGCTTTTCTTTGTAGGCACTGCCGCTGAGGTCACTCCAATACTGCGGGTTGACGACAGGCAGATTGGCGACGGCAAAGTTGGGCCTACGGCAAAAATGATAAAGGAACACTATCAGAAGATCGCGAGAGGGGAAGTAAAGGAACACCTGGACTGGCTTGAGCCTGTATGGTAAGTGTGGCATTCCAAGGAGAAAGAGGGGCCTACAGCGAAGAGGCCGCGCTTGAGTACTTTGGCAGCGGCGTCGAGCTTTACCCAATGCCTTACCTTTCTGACGTATTCAAGGCTGTGGAAAACGGCATGGTTGATATGGCCATTGTTCCAATAGAAAATACAATTGAAGGAAGCGTAAGCGAAACGTACGATCTGCTTCTCAGAACAACGGCAAAAATAGTCGGGGAGCACGCGTTAAGGATATCGCACTGCTTTATGATACTCAGCGATTCGGATCCAAGTGAGGTGGTTGAAGTCTGGTCACACCCTCAGGCGCTCTCTCAGTGCAGGGGGTTTATAGAGTCAAGAAGGCTGAGGCCAGTGCCTTACTACGACACAGCTGGAAGCGCCAAGATGATACGCGAAATGGGCATGAAAAAGGCAGGCGCCATAGCCAGCTGCAGGGCTGCTGAGTACTATGGGCTAAAGGTTGTTGAAAGGGGCATCGAGGATTCTAAGAACAACTTCACCAGGTTCATTGTGCTTGGAAAGGACGGCGCACAGCCGACAGGCAGGGACAAGACAACCGTTATATTTGGGGTAAGGGACAGGCCTGGGGCGCTTTACTATGCCTTAAAGCACTTTGCCGAAAACGGAATAAACCTGACCAAGATAGAAAGCAGGCCCACAAAGGACAGGCCCTGGGAGTACTACTTCTTTATAGATTTTGACGGGCACCTTGAAGATGAAAGGGTAAAGCAAAGCCTTGACGCGCTGAAAAGGGAGGTAACGTTTTTAAAAATACTCGGATCATACAAAAAGGTAGTCTGAATTGTCTCTTAAGGATCTTGTTGACGCTGGCAAGTACTTGGCATCCCTTGAATACGTTGAAGGAAGGGAGGGAAACCTGAGCGTTAGGGCTAACGGCGGGTTTTACGTAAAGGCCACAAACGCGTTCATGTCTGACATGACAGAGCAGGACTACGTTTTTGTTGACATGGACGGCAGGCATCAGGGGGAGAGGCCGCCGTCTTCAGAGTACAGGATGCACCTTGCCATTTACAGAATGGCGCCATGGGTAAACTACGTTGTCCACACGCACCCGGTTTACTCACTGTCGGTTGCAGAGGCCACCGGGAGGATAGACCTGCTGCACAGCGAGGCAAAGATTTACTTTAAAAAGGGCGTTTCGGTGTTGCCCTATATAGAGCCCGGAACCCAGGAGCTTGCTGACGCTGTGGCCTTAAAGGTTAAAGACGGATATGAGGCCGTTCTCCTGAGGCTTCACGGGCTTGTGACCGTGGGGGAGACGCTTGATGTTGCGCTCATGAGAACCGTCTCGGTGGAGAAGAGCGCGAAGCTTTTCTTTTTTACTTCGGTGCTTAAACGATGATAAAGGTTGGCACGTGTGGCTTTGCCGCCGCCAGGAACAAGATATACAGAGAGCTTGACGCGGTTGAACTTCAGGAAACTTTTTATGACATGCCAACAAAGGAAAGGATGAAAAAGCTAAGAGAAGAGGCGCCAGATGGATTTTCATTTTCAGTTAAGGTGTTTCAGGGCCTTACCCACGACCCCTCCATGCCAACCTTTAAGAAGGCAAAAAGGTTCAGGGGAGAGGGAAACTTTGGTCTGCTCAGGCCAACTGAAGAAAACATGAAGATCTGGGATGAGTTTTATGACGCTGCGTCCCTGTTAAATCCGGTGATGTACGTCTTTCAGAGCCCTCCTTCCTTTGGAAGCAGGGATCAGATAGAGCAGGCGACAGAGTTCTTTTCCGCAATAAGGAAAAAGGGCGTAACAATAGGCTGGGAGCCACGGGGAGTTGCATACAACAGCATAGACCTGCTTAACAGGCTTTTCACCAAAACTGGGATAGTTCACATAGTGGACCCCTTTAGGAGGCTCCCAATGAGCGCTGACCCTGTTTACTTCCGTCTTCACGGAATAGGCAACCAGGAAACAAATTACAGGTACAACTACACTGACCAGGACCTGCTCAGGCTTCTTAGCGTTACAAAAAACGCGACGGTCGCATACGTGATGTTCAATAACGTTTACATGTTTGAGAATGCTACTTCATTTAAGAGGCTCGTTGAAGGCTCGCAGTGAAGGCGCGATAAGCTCTGGAATCTTTGCCATTGGTGACCTTAGATGAAAGGGGATAAGATAATGATGCTGGAGGAATGGGCCAGGAAACTCGTTGAGCTATTTCCTGACGGAAGAAACGTTTTTGAAATAGGCGCCGGCGTTGGAAACATTACGGAGCTTCTGGCAAAAAAGTCAAGAAGCGTCAGGTCGTTTGAAATAGACCGGGAGCTTTATGCCATGGCGCTTAAAAGGCTCAGGGGCCTGACCAACGTGCGGCTTGTAAATGGCGACGCATTTAAGGCCCGTGTTAACCCCGACGAAACCATATTTGCAAGCCTCCCCTATAGCAGGTCCAGGGAGTTTATAGAATGGATAGCCGGGCAGAAGTTCAATGATGCGTATGTAGTTCTTCAGAGGGAGTTCGTTGAAAAGCTCATGACCGGCCCTGGAAGTGAAAGGTACACCGCGGTGTCAGTTGTGTTTCAGGCTCTTTTTAGCACAGAAACCCTCCTGTCCATCCCGCCTGAGGCCTTTATGCCAAGGCCCAGGGTTTTCTCCTACTATATAAGGATAAGCAGAGTAAGCGAGGTTCTGATCACTAAAAACACGTTTATGACAATACAGGGGCTTATGAGCAGGAAAAAGCGAAACGCTGAAGGGTTTAAAGTGTTTCAGCTTAGCCCATCAGAGGTTGTCCGCATTGCAATGGGAGCCCTATAGGCCCGGGGACGACACGTTTTTTCTGCTTGATGCTGTTGAAAAAAATGACGTTAAGGGCAAAAAGGTCCTGGAGTTTGGGTGCGGGACATGTTATATTATAAACAGGCTGGCCGCTTTGGGGGCCAGGCTTGCGGTTGGCTGTGACCTTATGCCTTCCCGGGAGGGGCAGGGGGCTGACGTTATAAGGTGCGACGCCAGGAGGCCGCCTTTCAGGAACAACGGGTTTGACCTTGTCCTGTTTAACCCGCCTTACCTTCCTTCTGAGGGGATCTCTGACGTTGCGGTTGACGGTGGCCGGGGAGGGGCCGATGTCCCGCTGGCCTTCTTGGCTTCCGCGCTTAACGCTGTAAGGCCCGGGGGCGCCATATACTTTGTTGTTTCAAGCTTAACAGATACCGCAAAAATAGAGGGGTTTCTCAACAGGGCTGGCCTACGCTATGCCAGAGCTGAGAGGAGGCTTTTCTTTGAGAGCCTTTACGTCTATGAAGTGCTTGTGGGGCAATCGATTAATATCTGAGAGAGGCACGTATGTACGTGAGTGAGGGCAGGATTTCGATAAGGCTCGTGATAGAGGGCGACAGCTCTGTTGTAAAGAGCATAAGGGATTCGCTTGAGCCTGACAACAGGGATCTGCCGCAGGGTACATCCCTGACAACTGAGTTTTCTGATGGAAGATACGTTGTGCGCATTGAGGGCTCTGTCTCTAAGATTTCGACAATATTAAATATGGCTGACGAAATACTAGAGTTGGCTAAAACAGCTGAAAGGTTGATAAAGTGAAATGTTGCCCAGGTGGGTTAAGGATAACTTAGCTGAATATAAGGAGATGCTGAAGAAAAGGTACTCTGACTTTCCCGTAGACAAGGCGGTTGAGCTTGACGATAAAAGAAGAGAGCTGATAAGAAACCTTAACGAGCTGAGAAGACAGAAAAACGAGATCGATTCAAGGCTGGCCAGCGCCGCAAAGGATGGAAAGGACATAACAAAGGAAAGGGAGGCCGCAAAGGAGCTCGGGGAAAAGATAAGGGCTCTGGAAGCAGAACTTGGATCAGTTGAAAGCGAGCTTGCATCGCTGCTTCTTAAGATGCCAAACGTCGTTGACCCATCTGTCCCTGTGGGCCCTGACGAGAGCTATAACCAGGTTGTACGGACATGGGGCGACAACAGCAGGGTTGGCCCTGATCATATAGAGATCGGCCTCAAGCTTGACCTTATAGACCTTGAAAGGGCAGCAAAGACCAGCGGCGCAAGGTTTTACTTCCTGAAAAACGACCTGGTCAGGCTTAACTACGCGCTTATTTCATATGGGCTGGACTTTGGCATGAAAAGGGGGTTCAGGTTGCTCCAGCCGCCGTACATGCTTAAGAAGGAGGTCATGGAGGCCGCGGTTGACCTTTCCGCGTTTGAGGATGCAATATACAAAATAGAGGGCGAGGACCTTTACCTGATAACCACATCAGAGCACGCAATACTTGGGTATCACTACAACGAAATACTTGATGAATCTGAACTTCCATTAAAGTACCTGGGAATTTCATCATGCTTCAGGAGAGAGGCAGGAGCCCATGGAAGGGACACAAAGGGGATATTCAGGGTACATGTGTTTGAAAAGGTTGAACAGTTCATATACAGCAGGCCTGAGGATTCATGGAAGTACCACGAGGAGCTAATTAAAAACGCCGAGGAGTTCTTCCAGTCACTTGGCATACCATACAGGGTGGTCAACATAGCATCAGGAGAGCTTGGGGCGCCGGCCGCAAAGAAGTACGACCTTGAAGTCTGGTTACCCGGGCAGAGAAAGTACCGGGAAGCAGTTTCTTGCTCAAACTGCCTTGACTGGCAGGCCTTCAGGGGCAAGATAAGGTACAAGGACAAGGATGGCAACACGGTTTATGTCCACACGCTGAACTCAACGCTTGTTGCGACTGAAAGGGCTCTCATAGCAATTCTCGAGAACTACTATGAGGACGGCAGGGTGATTATACCAAAGGTGTTAAGGCCGTATATGAATGGCCAGGAGTACATAGAGCTTAAGGCCCAACCTTGAAGAACCTCTTTGTGGCGCCAAGCGCCATGTAGTTCAGATCCCTTACGTTAACAACTACTGGCAGGTCCTTGACGACTTTGCCTATTACCAGACAGCGCCTTGGGGGAAGGCTCTTTACAATTGACTTAACTGTGTCCGCGTCGGCCCTTGATGCCTGGGATATCATTTCCAGGTCCTTCTCATTAAGGAAATTAAATAGAAAGACGTTGTCGGCCTGCCTGTAAACGGTCTGATTAAGCGAATCCGGCTGATTTGTTATGAACGTCATGAACATGCCAAAATGCCTCATCCTGGTTATCGCGTCCTCCCAGTAAGTGTTGTCAAAGTAAAGGTGAGCTTCTTCTGCAAAGAGAAACACCGGGGGTATCTCTCCCTTTTCAAGCAGGTCAATGAGCTTTGATATAACTATCTGCACCAGCGCCCTTCTGGCAAGGGGGCCCATCTTTGCCATTGACATTATAAACGCCGCGCCTTTTTGCCTGTTATCAATTGAAGCCTTGATGTCGAAGTTTGTGTATTCAGAATTTGTAAACAGCTTTGTTGAAATAAGGGAATGATATCTTGACAGGAACGCCTCTTTAACCATTTCATTAACCTTTGCATCAAATATCTTGCTCCTCAGGTTGCTTATGCTAACGTCCCCTTCCTCCTCCATGCTGTCCCACACCTTCATGAACTCCCTTACGGTTATTGCAGGGGTGTCAAAGGCATGTGTGAGTATTTCCGCAAATACCCTTTTGCCTATGTACCTGAGCGTGAAGACCAGGTTTGAGCCAGGCTCAAGTATTTGAACCCTTTCATGTATATCCGATGGCCCGCCCGACCTGCTGTATATCAGGCCCGAATACTCGTTATTTATGTCAAAAATAAACACATATGCGCCATGCTTCACGAGCTCTGAAACGAGAAGCTTTGAAAGATGGGACTTCCCGGACTCCTTTCTTCCAGTTATTATATTGAGGCTTCCGTCAAGGTCAACGGCGTCTATGCTTAGTTCCCTTCCATCACCTGTTGTCCCTAGCTGTATTGGAATCCTTGGAGCTGTGCCCAGGTTTTTGTTTACCTCATCCATTCCAATTATTCTGACCTTGCTGTAAACCCTGCTGGGCAGCATAAGGACTTCAGGCGTGAACCTGCCGTTGATGATGCTGCCCCTCAGCTTTGCCTTGTAAATTCGCGAATCCTTAAGCATAACGCTCAGCGTTTCTATGCCGTCCGACCCTATGCTTTTTATTTCGCCGCCAGACGAAAATAGCTCGTCCCGCAGTATTTCCTCATCTATCCCGGATGGATCGAGATATGCAACGTCGTATATCTGTGAAAGAAGGCTTATTGAGCTGGCCTCGTCCTCCAGCAAAATATAGCTGCCCTTTTCTATCTTTTCATGCGGAAGGGCAAGTATGTAGATTTCATCGTCCCTTTTTGACAGTATCCTCATTTCTCTATCACCTTTAGCCCGCCAAGCAGAACCTTTCTTACATTTTCGCCTGCAAGAACAGCGCCCGCGCGCCTTGCCACTATAGTCCTTGCGCTCCTTGCTTCGTTTTCGAGGAATATGGAAAGTATGTGAGCTCCTTTAAGGCTTTCAGGGTATCCGTTTACCAGCGCATCGCTTTTTATAAGCGATCCAAAGGCGCTTACAGGGTCCACGGCTTCAGGCAGGTCAGCCCTCAGTATAAGCCCCCTGCCTTCAAGCTTGACCAAGAACTTGCGGCCAAATTCACCCTTGCTAAGCCCGCGGACAAGGTCTGTTATTTCTACTCCAATCCTTTCGTCCTCCAGCAGCCCCGAATAAAGCGAGTGTATAGCCTTTATGCTGCTGCCCTTGCTTATCGCTATGAACTTCACGCCTGATGGTGCTGAGTAAACTATCCGCCTTAAGGAAAGGTTCCCCAGTTCCACGCCGGAATCCTTGAGGGATCCGTCTACCAGCATGATGCCGCTTCGAAGCTCCTGCAGCTCAATCTTCATTAGCGTTGACTCAGCAATCCCCCTCAGGAGCCTCATGGCTGATTGTTTGTCTATTATCACACCGTATCCCAGCTTTGACCCGAGAACCTCCTCAACGGCATTTATATTAGAAAGCCCCAGGTAGGCTATGAACGGACCAAGCGTTCTGTAAGAGCGCCTTCCAGATATAACTTCTACTGCCCCAGCCTTAACTGCGTAAACGCCGCCTTCCTCGGTTTCTGCTATTGGTATTGCGCTTGAATCTATGGCAACAAGATCATTTCTTTCCCCAGCGTCTGTCGGTATTTTAAACGTGTTAAGCTTCATGGCAAACCCCCAGCCGTTTATGGGCCTTATCTCGCCCTTTTCATCGTTCACAAAAACAACCTTTTTCCCGTCAATTCTTTCTATACCTATCGCCTCAGTTATGATGTTGAACAACGATCCTCCGTCATAAAACTCGGTGAGCCTAAACGCATCATCAGAAAGGTTTATACCTTTGTTCAACATGACCATCAATATATAATCAATGGAGGTTTATAAATGTTGCTCAATTTGCACAACAACAGCAACAACAGCGAGAACGTGAAGATAAAGCTCAAGAAGGGCGACTGGGAGGTGGAAGTTGAATGCCCTGAGGATAAAATACAGGAAGTGCTGGAAAAGGTGCTTGCAACGCTGCCAGTTTCTCAGCAACAAGAGCCGCAAGAAGAAAAGAAGGAGCGATCAGGGGCAACCTGCAGAGATCTGATAAAGGGGCTGTGGGAGGAGGGATGGTTTTCTGAACCTCGCGGACTTTCTGAGGTTGATGAAGAGCTTCAGAGACGTGGCTATCACTATGATCGCTCAGCGATAGCGCATTCGCTGACCGATCTAGTAAGGGAGGGCATACTATCAAGGGCAGGAACGCCAAGGAACTACAGGTACCTCCAGAAGCATCCTCCGTAAATTGTTGAACATGCTCATTATCAACAACTGAGCCGGTAAAGCTTATAACAGCTGGGATGACAAATAAATTCATGAGCGTTATAGTTGAGATTGCTGTTGATCCGATAGGCACGTGCACAACAAGCGTTGGCGACTTTATCGCGCCAATAGTTAAGGCGCTACAGGACGCAGGGCTCAATGTTAACGTGGGCCCCATGGGGACTTCAGTTGAGCTGAAGAGCATAGATGAAGTTGGTGGCCTGCTAAAGCTGGTTCACGATACGGCTTACAGGCTTGGGGTAAAAAGGATAGTGAGCACTGTGAGGATAGACGACAGGCGGGATAAGGACGAGACCATGGAGTACAAGGTAAAAAGGGCAACAGGCAAGGCCTGATTGCTGAATGGAATAAAAATATTTTTAAACGAAATACTACAAGCTATAAATGATAAATGCCAAGTGTCATGCACCCATCAGCCAGGGTTGCCGATCTTTTAGCCCTTCTTCTGACGCTTAAAAATGAATTTGACGGGGCCTCTGACCTTTATGAGCTTGAAAGAAAGCTTGAAGTTGACCTGGATGACTTTATGCCAATAGTTTACGCGGCAAACGAGCTGGGCTTTGTTACAATAGGAGGGGGCGACATAATAATAACTGACCTTGGCATTGAGTTTCTAAGCTCAACGCTCAAAAAACGTAAGGAGATAATAAAAAACGCCCTGCACCGCATTGAGCCGTTTAAAACGGCTATGGAAATGAAGGAGTTCACGCTCAAGTCGTTAAACGAGAGGCTGGTGCAGAAGGGGATAAACGATTTTAACTCAGCTGAGGGGCTTCATGGCCTTCAGATACTCCTTACAGAGTGGGGCGTTTATTCTGGATTTCTAAAATTTGACAAAAAATTTGAGGTAACAGCATAGAAGGCCTCATGGCTTTTTAACTATAAGGGTCAGGCCATCCATTGATTCAACAGTTACCTGCTCGCCCTTTTTTGCCACCCCTTCCTTTATGCAGGCCCTCCACACAACGCCTTCGATCCTAACCTCCCCGCACGGCTTTAGGTCCTTTACCACAGTGCCCCTAGTGCCAATAAGCGACTCCTTCCCGGTAAGGGCCCTGCGCCTTCTTCCCAAAATTGCCCTTATGTAAACTGCCAGGCCTGAGCCAGCGCCAATAACTCCTGTTGACTCGGCAACGTATGCTATCCCGTAAGGCGTTGGCGATACAACAAGCCCTGAGCCAAGCATGTAGATGCCCACAACGCCAACTATAACTCCTGCGAGGAAGGAAAACCCATGGCCGGTTTTCAGCTCAAGAAATATCAAAACCGCCGATATCAGCAATAGCACGTACCCTATGGCCGATGCGCCTATGAGCTCTGCCCCAACAAAGCCAAGCACTATAAGAACAATCCCAACCGCTGAGAGCAGAAAAGTTGGATGAAGAATGTCAAGCGCTATCAGTATAAATCCAAGAAGCATCAGCAGGCCGTCCACCGTTGAGTTGCTAAGCACGCTCAGGAACTGATCGTATGTGTTTTCTGAGAAGTAAACAACGCTATACCCGGAAAGGCCAAGCATGTTAAGAGCCGCGGTGAGGTTGTCGGCAGTCCCGCTTATAAGGCCGTACCTATACGCCTCCGATGCGCTGAACGCCCTGTCATCAAGGACCATCTCTGAGGCGGCTGTAACGTTCCTTCCCCATTCGCTGGCCTCGCTTGCCATAAGCGAAAGCATCGCGCTTTCGGTGTGGTTTTCTTCAAGAGGCGTGCCGCCAACCACTATTGGCGTTGACGGCCCTATTTCAGAGCCAGGGCCCATTATTATCTTGTTTGTGGCCATGGCTATGTAACTTGCAGCTGAGGCGGCCAGCCCGTTTTGCGGAACATAGGTGTAAACCGGGATCCCGCTCTGGTTTGCCTTTGTTATGAATGATATTATTGAGAGCATGTCGCTCAGATATCCCCCAGGGGAGTTCATGTAAATCACTATAGCTGATGCCTTTGAAGATATTGCATAGCTTATGGCCTGCTGGAATAGGGACCTTGAGCCCAGGTCAACCTCTGAGTTAAAGTTAATCACTACAACCTGGTGCGCTGAGGGCTGCGCCACGGCAGCCGTCGCTGTCAGGAGAATCAGGGCTATTATTGCCCACGCCTTCATTGCCCCTTACCGGCTTCGGCGCTTCCCTTTTTCTCCTCCTGCTGCTTTAACAGGTCCCCTATGTTTATAAGCCCCAGGTTTGCCATGCCGGCTGAAGGTATGTTCGCGGGAATTATTATTAGGGTTCCCCTCCCCTGAAGCCCTAGCTCGTAAAGCATGTTCATCCACCTGAGCTGGAAGCCCCTGTCGTTGTTTTTGTAAAGCTCCGCAGCCTGAACCATCTTCTCAGCAGCCTGAACCTCGGCAAGCGCAAGCGTGACCCTTGCCCTTCTCTCCCTTTCTGCCTGGGCCTGCCTGGAGATGGCTTCCTGAAGGTTCTGTGGGATCTTTATGTCCCTGACTTCAACTGAAGTGACCTTCACCCCCCATACCTCTGTCTTTTCGTCGATTATCCCCCTTGCTATCTCGCCCACCTTTTCCCTTTCGGTCAGCAGCTCATCAAACATCGTCTGGCCTATGACTTCCCTGAGCGTGGTCTGGGCCGCGTATTTTGTCGCGTCTATATAGTTTTCTGCCTTTAGAACGCACTTTTCCGGGTCAACGGCCATAAAGTACATTACAGCGTCAACGTCAACAGGAACGTTGTCCTTTGTGAGCGTTTGCTCTATAACAAACGAGTACGTCTGAATTCTCGTCGATATTCTCATAGGAACCCGGCTTATGAACGGCACAACGTAAATTATGCCGGGCCCCTTCATGCCGACGTACCTGCCCAGGGTTAGCACAGGCGCCCTTTCCCACTCGTTAAGAATCTTAATGCCGCTTAACAGGATAACGGCTATTATAATGGCAATAAACAGTATAACCAAATCATAAACCAGTGTCATTATTCTATTTAATAGAATTTTAAACCTATTAACCTTCCTGCAATTATTTAACACATGGATTTTGAATCCGTAGCTAAAGCCTTACCAGCACAAACGCCATAGCCAGGGCCACTGAGGCCGCAAGGAGCGCAAATGAAAGGATCTCCTCGGTCCTGGAGGCCCTGTGCGGTCTGATCTCCGCGTGAACTTCGCTGTAGTGCGGCACATATCTGGCCGCCTTAAGGCTTGGACAGTTATGCGCTTCAGGAAGCCTGTGTTCTTCACAAAAGAGCCCACCACAGTACGGGCACTTGAAGGGCATATAGACCTCCTTGCCGCAGTAATCACACTTTGCCAATCTGATGGCCTAAGGCCTGAGGCAATCTTTAAGGTTTTCGTTCATTTAACTATCTCCCCTTCATATGACTCAAGCGAAAGCTCGCCCAGCTCCCATGGAAAAACAATCCAGCTTCTGGTTTCCTTAACGTAAAAGTTAGGCCTCACCTTGCTCCACGGTTTCATGAAAAGACATGCAAGGTAAGCCTCCTTTGCGCCCTTGTTTCTAATCATATAGTTTGACGCAAACAGAAGCGTTTCGCCCGTATCAGCTATGTCATCTACAATCAGGACGGTTTTCCCTGAAACGTTTTCAAACATTACGTCATAAACCCTTAGCGTCTCCTTTACGCCAGGCGCCTTGTAAGACTTTATGTTTATAAAGTCAAGGGGAACCCTCAGCCTGTCCGCGATGACCATTGAAATTGGAAGCCCGCCTCTTGCTATGCCAACCACAACGTCTGGCTTCATGCTTGATGATCTGATCTTTTTGACAAGCTCCAGGATAAGCAGGCCAAGCTGGTTCCAGCTTATTACTTCCCTCTCCATAGTACCCTTAGGATAAAAAAATATAAATAGTTTTTAGCCCCTCTGTCTCCAGGCAAGTGAAATGTACACAACGACCACTATGAGCGCGTTAAAGAGCGTAAATAGAGCTATTGAGATGTAAAGCAGGGCCGGGAAGCTGTTTATGCCAAGTATCAGGTAGTCAAGCACGGATGACAGCGTTGAAACCTGCAGGGTCTTGGCAACGCTAATGGTGAACTGAAGGCCGTACTGCGCTATAAGCTGCTGGGCAAGCGCTGGCGGCGGCACAACAGCGTATGGCATGTGGCCCATGAGGTTTGACCCCTCTGCAAGCTCCAAGATCGCAAGCGCAAGCGGAAGGGCTAGAAGCGTGTGTTTCCCAGGGCGGAAAGCTGAGGCAACAACTACAATAAAGTAGAGCGCCGCAAGCGCAACGCCCAGGTAAAGCGCCCAGCTCAGGTTATATGTCGGCATGTACACAGAATAAAAGGCGCTTGGCAGGGACGACGGCGGATGCCCTGTTATTGCCCAGTAAATTGTCGGGGAGTACTGGCCCAGCTCGTAGAGGTAAAGCGCCGCAAAAGGAACATAAAGGATTCCAAAGATCAGCGCTATCCTCGACCCGAGCTTTACGCCAGCTTCGCGGTACTCAGGCGGGCCCCTGAGGTAGTATCCAAACGCCATCGCTGACCCGGTTAGCGCTATGGCAGCAAACACAGTAGCCAGAAAGATGGGCGGGTAAAGCGGGTTCCCCAGGGCCTGCACCACGTTTACCTTCAGGTCAAAGCCTACAAGCGATGATGCGTCCTTGATAACTGAAGTGCCGTAGGGATATGCGGTATAGGCGAAAACGAGCCTGAACATCGCAGGTATTGTGGTGGCTGAAATGGCAAGTATTATGCCCAGTATCACGTGGTTTCTGGTGCCCCAGCGCCCAAAGCTCCTGTAGTAAAGCCCTATAAGCGGTATCGTGATGACGACGCCGGCCAGTATTGCGGTTGCCCATATCGGCCAGAGAAGCACGCCGGCGAGGTTTGTGAACACAGGCATAAGGCCTGCCAGGAAAACAGTGACTATTGTGCCAAAGACGCCGCCTATGGCGTAAATTGTTATCAGGTACCTGTAGAGCGGCCTGAGCATTTTGCCATATGTTTGGTTCTTTGATGAGAGAAGCTCCATAAACGGCATTAACCAGAGCAGCCCGAGCACGCTGTACACAAGGGGCAGGTGCACGCCAAATGCCCACGTTATCAGCCAGGTTGAAACCGTTGACGCCTGAACCATCATTCACCACCCCTCTTTGTGTAAAGGTAAATGCCGTACGCGGCAGTGAGCGGGATCAGCAGCTCTGCAAGCACCATGAGCACGACTAGCCATGCTGGAAGGCTCAGGTTAACGTTTAGAAGTTCAGTTACAGGGACGCCAACTATCTGAGGCGGGCCGTTTACCTGCGGAACTGATGAAACAAATATAAACGGAAACCTGCCGCTCTCGGCGCTCAGCGCCCCGCCTATTGCAGATATCGATGCCGAAGCCGGTATGAGGTACCTGCCTATGCTCAGAAGCGATGGGCCAATCCTGTTAAGCCAGCCAAGCCATATCCTTGATAGCCTCTCACCAAAAGCAAGGTAAAGCCCGGCGGCTAGGGTTATTATGCCCAGGACTATCCCGAACCCGACCATCATTACAAGGTATGCCGCAGTTACATAAAACGGAGGCCACATGTATGAAGGCCAGCTATAGAGCCCCCAGAACTGATGGTTTAAGGTCCCGTAGGCAAGGAAGCTCAAAAGCGGGTCAACCTTAAGGCCGTTCCAGAAGAACCCCTCAAGCGCAGCAAGTTTGAGAGGGTCGTCTGCAAGCACAAGCTCGCCCTGATAATGCCCTATTACAAGCCCCTGAATCGCAGTGAGCACTGCTATGGGAATAAGAATCACGTTAAGTGCCTTTTTGTGCTGCTGATCCCTTTCCTTCATGTAGTTGTTTATGTAAAACCCTGCAACTATTGACCAGCTGAGGATAACTGCAGCCAGGATGCCGTGAAAGATGAACACCTGAGCCCCATACCAGTACATGTTAAATATGTCGGACGGGCTGGCCCACTCAAGAGCAAATGGTATGACGCCACCTATGCTCTGCCCCTGGGCCTGAAGGTTAACTATTTCAAGGCCTGGGGGTTTCATGCTGAGCGATGCCATTACCGCAAGTATGTTGTAAGCGCTCCAATAGCCGCCAAACGCCGCGACTACCCCTATCAGGAAGTGATTCCATCCGTTCTTTATCTTGCCCCAGGTAAACGCGTAAAGAGGAAGGACCACAACCTCAAATAGAAAGGCAAAAAGCTCAAGGAAAAACGGCAGGGAGATGGCACCTATTGCGGTTACAAAGCTGCTCCACACGGTGACAAGGCCGAACTCCACAAGCGTACCATACGCAGCCCCCACCCCAAAGACAATAGTTGATATAACTGAAAACTTTCTCGAAAGGCTGAGGTAGTCGGGGTCACCGCTCCTTATGTGCTTGTATTCAAATACAAGCGCAAGGGCAATTGTGCCAAGAAATGTTGAGGCCAGGGCTAGGTGCGTCAGGATGCCAACTGCTGACACCATTCTTGCAAGGGTTAAAATGGCAGCTGACATCAATTTTTTCTTACAGATCGCTTTGATATAAGCATTTTTTACTAAAATCGGCTTTAATTGGTTATTTATAAATTAATACCAGTAAAAATACAACGTTTTTTACCGATGTCGAGTTTCTGGATGCCATTTATAAAATGCCCTTAAAATGCGCCAAGGAACAGATCAATGCGCCTGCAGCTAAAGCGTCGCATGAAAAACTTGCCGGGGGTGGGCTTCGAACCCACGACTTCTGGGGGCTATGCCTCTCCAGATTATGAGTCTGGCGCTCTGACCAGCTGAGCTACCCCGGCTGTTAGCACTTTTCCTCCCTTTCCTTTATATACTTTTACTCAAGATGGCTGGAAGCCTCGTTTAAGGCAGGTGAGTCGCGTCGTCTAGTAAATGGCCTCTGCCAAATCATACGGGACAATGGGGGCGCTGAGGTCCTCCCCGTGCACCATGCGGTAAGCCTCCTTTATACGGCTTGAAATTTCCTCAATTTGCTTCATCTTTTCGTTAAATGAAAGAAGGCCCAGCTCCTTTGATTCAACGTAATATGGAAGCCAGGAGTATATGTAAATTGGCGACAAAAATATTATATCTGACCTTCCCAGGGGGATCCTGGAAATTAGCTCCGCCGTCCTGAAAACGTGCTCTTTATAATACGCCTTTCCGCCGGCTCCTATAAGAATTATTATCCCAACGCTAAGCCCTGCCGCCTTTGCGTTATTAAGAAGCTCCACAGCGCCCTGTGGCGTTTCCGGCTTTCCAAGCAGCCGCAGCACATCAGCGCTGCCGGATTCAAGCCCCAGGTAAATTCGGTTAAGCCCAAGAGCCCTCAGCTCCTTCAGCTCATCAATCCCCTTTGTAAGCTGAGTTGTTATGGCATCAACAAAGGAGTAAACAGGAAGCCCAAGCTCATCCTTCACCATCCCAAGCCACTCCCTTATAAGCCCCTGAGGCGCAGCCAGCGCGTTTGCGTCGCCGAGAAAGACGCTCCTTCTTGAGCTTATTCCCCGGCCAAAGGCTTCCTTTATCATCCTTATGTGATCCTTAAGATCGCCGACGCCCTTTACGCCGTAGGACTTGCCGCGGTAAAGGTTACAAAAGGTGCACCTGTTCCAGTAGCAGCCAACTGACGCCTGAACATAAACCGGAAAGTACTGATCAGGTGGAACTATTGGCACTTCGCCGCCATATACCTTAATAAACTTCTTTGCGTCTTCTTCGAGAAAGCCAGGGCCCCTGCTCAGGGCATCGCTTATAAAGCCCCTTGACTCCTCGTTCATTCTCAGGCTTGCTTCCTGTAAAAACGCGTACGCCTCCTCGGCAACCCTGCGGCCCTCCTCAGCGCTCAGCGGCCTTGCAACCCTTAGGCCTCCCCTGTATCCGACCTCCAGGTATCTGTTAAACAGGCTCCTTCTGTACGTCTTCCCCCTGTTTGCAAAAAATATTATCCTCCCCTCATAGTCAACCGTTATAACCCTTCGGTAATCGGTTGCCTTTATTATGCCTGGCTCCTCCTGCACTATCAGGTCCTCTTCCATCAGCTCTGCACCCTTCCCTTTATGGCGGCTATCCCCTCTATCAGCTCCTCCTCGCTAACTTCAGTCCTCAGCTCCTTGCCCTCCGCGGCCTCCTTTACAAGCTTCTTTTTTACCTCGTTTGCCAGGTTCTCAAGGTCTGCCCCAGAAAATCCCTCTGTAAGCTCAGCAACCCTGTCGAGGCTCCCTTTCACGGTAAGCCCCTTCAGGTGTATTAAAAGGATTTTCTTTCTTGCCTCAAAGTTCGGGGGCGGAACATATATGTGCTTCTCAAGCCTCCCAGACCGAAGTATTGCAGGGTCAACGTCCTCAGGCATGTTTGTTGCCGCAAGCACCACGACGCCGTTCATTGACTTCAGGCCATCCACCTCCTGCAGCAGCTGCGCCGTTATCATTCTCAAGCCCTCGCTCTTTGTCAGGCCCCTCCTTGGCGCGACCTGGTCTATTTCGTCTATAAACACTATGGATGGCCGGTTGTCCTTTGCAAGGTTAAACGTCTCCTTTATTATGACAGGGGCCTCCTCTATCCCCCTTTTAACCAGGTCAGCACCGCTCAGGTGGAAAAAGTTTACCTTAAGGGAGTTTGCCACAGCTTTGGCAAGAAGAGTCTTGCCGTTGCCTGGAGGGCCGTACAGAAGTATGCCCTTGGTTATCCTTAGCCCGACCTTCTCAGCAAGACCCTGATACATCAGGGGCAGCTCTATTGACTCCCGGAGGTCCCTTTTTATATCCTCAAGGTCGCCAACGTCGTCAAACGTTACCTCTGGAACGCCGACCTCCTCCCTCAGCTCCACCTCCCTTTCCCTTGTGAACCTGACCCTGAACTTCTCAAACTCTTCAATGTCAACATAGCTTGCTGAGGGCCTTGTCCTCTTTATGGCCTCCTCAAAGTGCTCCTGGCTTATCCTGGGCTCCTTTCCTGTCTGAAGCTCATAGTACATGGCCCTTGCAAACACCGAATTGACCACGGATTCAATGTCAGCGCCGCTGAACCTTTCCGAAAGCACCGCAAGCCTGTCGTAGTCCAGCTCATCCACCTTGACCCCCCTGCTTGTTATAAGCTTCCTGAATATCTCAGCGCGTGACCGCCTGTCAGGCAACCCAACAAAGTAAACCCTGTCAAGGCGGCCGCTTCTTAAAATAGCTGAGTCAAGCATCTGAGGCCTGTTTGTTGTAGCAACTACCAGCACTTCAGCGTTAAGCTCCCTTATCCTGTCCATCTCCATGAGCACGACGTTCAGAACCCTGGGAGTTACATCGTCAGAAGTATATGAGGACCTTTCCTTTCCTATTCCGTCTATTTCGTCCATGGCTATAACCGATGGCCTCATTTCTATTGCCCTTTCAAACGCATCCCTTACCCTGTGCTCGCTTTCGCCGTACCACTTTGAGAGTATTTCCCCCGGGTTTATTTCCACATAGTTAAACCCGAGCCTTTCAGCTATCCCCCTCATTAGGGTTGTCTTGCCGGTTCCAGGGGGACCGTAAAGGAGTATGCCGTGCGGCGGCTCAACCCCGTACTTCTTGGCAAGCTGGCCATCTTTAAACGGCGCTATCACCTCCATCTCCAGCTTTGCCTTAAGCTCGTCTATGCCGGCAAGCTTTTCCCAGCTGCCGTTTATAACGGCGCTCCCTTTCTTGGCCTCAACAACGCCCTCCTGCGCCTCAAACTTCTTTGCCTCAGAGACCGCCGCGTCCCTCTTAACTGAGGTTATCCCCTTTGTTATCGCCGCCCCCTTGCTCACCTCTGAGAAGGAAACCACGCCCCAGGACCACAGCAGTGAAATTGCAACGAACTCAAGCACAAACACAAATGGCATTAAAAGCCCAGCCGGGTAAAGGCCTGACATGGCTGCGCCTATGGCATAGCCAAGGTTGCCGATCCTTGGTGTCCTAACAAGCGCGGTTGAGATTCCCCTGATAAAAAGCAAAACAACTATTGAAAGGGCAACGCCAGCAGCAAAAGCGACAGACGACGCGCTGCGAAAAATTTCTGAAACCGGCAATGCGGCTGCGGCAACCCTGTACATGAACGGCGCATTTCCTGTGCCAAACAGGGCATATGTAATTATGCTGGCGGCAACCGACATATAGCTGTGGCGCAGCCTTTTTACTGCGGCCAGGGTTGAAATCAGCGGGAAAGCCGCCATATATATCTGCGTAAATGGCATGAGAAGCGCCATGGTGACCGCTATAACGCCCCAGTATTCGGTGTAGAAGTTGGCCGCAAACATCACGACAGCAACAGCAAAGGCAAAGTAGGCGTTGTATGTCCCCAGGAATGCCAGCACAACAGCGGCTATTGAAACATAGTGCTTGAGGTAAAGGCCGTTCCTCCACCACCACAGAAGCAAAAATCCGGAAAGAAAGACTACCGGCACATAATATTTTAAAGCGTAAAGGGAGGCCCACATTTCTGCGGCTAATGCAGCGCCTCCAAACACCTGAAAGAGCCGCTTTCTTTCCAAGACTTACTTGTTTTTTGTCACTGAACTTAAATTAAACCTTGTTTGTGTTTTTTTATTATTATGTCAGATTAAATTGCAGGAGGTAAAGCTTTAAGCTACAGGCTTCAAAAGAATGCCATGCAAAAAAGCCTTTACAGGCTTTATGTTTCTCTGCTTTTGCTCTCGTTTGTCATTGCTATAATTTACTCTCTTACCTACATAGTTCCTGTAATAAAGATCGAATACTCAGTGATTATAGAGGCCATAGTGGCGGTGGCCCTCTTTTATGTAATATTGCGGTTCTTTTACTTTTTAATCGACAGCATCATGAAGGAGGCCCCCGAAAACGCCATCTTTACGGTCAAGCAGCTTATACTCATCGTATGGCTTGGCGCCCTTGGGGTTGCAATAGCCGCTATATTTGGGGTCAACGTAAGCTCTGTTATACTGGGCTCAGCGTTTGCCTCTATAGTTATAGGCCTTGCGGCGCAGACGGTGCTTTCAAACATAATAGCCGGCATCGCGCTGATGATAGCAAGGCCGCTGCGGCCTGGAGAAAGGCTAACAGTTGTGACCTGGCAGTTTGGAAACGTCTTCCCATCGTACCCACCAAAGTTCTTTTCAAGCGACTACCTGCTTAACGGATACACGGGCACTGTGGAACACATAGGTCTTTTTTACACGCTGATGAGCGATGATGAACACGGAACCATTGAAATACCAAACAGCGTTTTGGTGCAGGCGCTTTTAAGAAAGTACAGCGATAAAATAACGACGTTTGTCAGGTTCCAGGTTCAGCCAGGGCAGGACCCTGAAGAGGCCCTTAAGCGCGCAAGGAACGCCGTTTTAAGATGTGAAGACGTGATTGGAGAGCCTGATGTGCTGATAGACGAAGCTGTTAGCGGGGGTGGGTTTGTGCTCAGGATTATAGCCCTGTGCAAGGGGAACAGGCAGGAGATATGCAGGAGTAAAATACTTAAAGAGCTGTTAAAGGAGTTTGGCGCTTCGCGGTGATAACCGCGCTGACCAGCTTTTGATTTATTGGTTTAAGAACAGCGCTAGCCAGATTCTTGGCCTGTGTACTGCCTGTGTATTTCCTCCATGACCTCCATGAGCTTTGGGGCGTTTGAGCGGAGGCTGCACAGCTCGTTCAGCGTCATATAGCCTGACTCTCCAAGCGAATCAGGGCCAGAAAGGGCCCTGTTAAGCGCCGTTACAAGCTCGTCCTCTGTGGTGAACTTGTACCCGTTAACCCCGTCTATGATGACTTCGGACACGCCCGCGCCTGTGCTTGCCACAACGGGCTTTTTGAACCGCCACCCCTCGCACACGGTTAGCCCAAACCCCTCAAGCCTTGAAGGCAAAAGGACCACGTCAGCGGCCTGATAAAGCGCGCTTAGCTCGCTTTCAGTCACGTAGCCGGTGAACCTGACCTTGTTCTCTACCCCCAGCTCCCTTGCAAGGCTGGCCAGCTGGTTGCGCCATGACCTTGCCTTGCCCACGCCCAGGGCGGCGTTAGAAAAGCTCCCGTCCCCAGCAAGTATAAGCGTTGCGTTTTGCCTTTTCATTGCCCTTATCGCGATGTCCTGCCCCTTTATCGGGTCCATCCTGGCCACAACAAGAACCTTCTTTTCGTCAGCCTTTATATTGTACTTATCAAGCACCTCATCAACATATGAGCTTGGCTGTTCCTTATATGAGCCTGGGTCTATGAAAGGGTAAACCTGCTTTACCTTTGTGGCAGCTCCCAGCCTTATCAGCCCTTCCAGGTCCCTTTTTGTGCTGAGCATAACAGCGTCAAAGCCCTCCATGGCCCTTTTTATAAACGAAGCCATCTTCATGGACATCCGCTCTGGCAAAAGCGGTATATGATACCAGAGAACTGCCGGCGCCGATGGCCCAATCAGGCCGCCAACAAGCAGCTGCTGAAAGTCGTTTATAAAGTACACGTCCGTGTTTTCAAATTCCCTTAAGAGCAGCTCGGCTGACCTCCAGTTGTACACCGTGTAGTCGATGTAAGACTTGGGATTAAACTCATATTTCATAAGGCCATGGCTTTCCTGATAAAGCCCCTCCTTGAACTCGGTGTATCCTGAAAGCACGCGCGGATCAAGGTCAACGAACCTGAGCCTCATGCCCCTGTACTCTGCAAGCGAAGGATATCCAGGCCCAAGCGCGACCCATGAGGCCTTTATCCCGTAAAACTTGAGAAACTGGCTCACCATCCTTGACACGCCGCCTACAGTCTCCTGATAGTCAGATTCATCAAGCGATTCAATCTTTAACGGGTAATCTAACTTGCCATACTTTTCAAGCATCTGATGATATGTTATGTTTAGCCTTACTGGCGGCGTCTGAGAATTAACAGTTAACGCAAGCTGCACAGGTAAGTGATTGTGGCCAGCAAATTTAGCTTTTTCTCAGCAAAGAGCCGCAGTTCCTGCACCTTTCAGCCCATTCAGGGTTTGGCCAGCCGCAGGCGCTGCACACAACTTCCTTTACACCCAGCAGGTAGCTAACCCCTAGGTCAAGGGGCCCGGCATAGCTTACGACCTTAACTCCCCCTTTAAACGCCGAATACAGCCCCTTTATGCCTGTGTCATGTGAATCAACTACTATCCCCTGGCTGTAGGAGATGCCTGGGGCCCTCTTGCCCATCCTCTGGTAGTCCAAGGCGGCAAGCCTTGAAGCGCCGTCGTCACTTATGAGGGCCACTGGCATGCCGGCCCTGTCCTGGAACGTAGCCGCTATGCCCTGCTCCTCTTTTTCAACATCAGAGTCTCCTATGTTGAGCCTTACCATGGCGTCCCTGAGCCCGGTTATGTTAAACGCGTGCTCCATGTAGTCGCGCGGGTTCTTGAGCATTATTGACCTCAGAAACGGAAGCTGACCAAGGCTTATCCTTGAAGAAACAGACTGAAGCCTGTGCTCAAGCGCCTGTTGAAGCACGTCCTTTAGGAGGAGAAGCCTTACGTTAAAGTAAGACTCCTCGCCCTGAACGTCCTCAGCTATCCTTGGAAGGTTAACCGATGCTATTTCTATCCCGAGGCTGACGTGCCTTTCCCCGTATATCCTGAGCCCAGTAACCGTTGAGTTGTCGTTGTTTATGAAGATTGGCGCTCTTGCGGAGGCCTTGCCCCTTACCGCCAGATAAACCCGCTGATCCTTAACTGAAAGGTAATACTTTTCGTACTGGTCGATCATCTCCTGACCGGACTCCAGCGTCAGGATCGGCGCTCTGGTGTAGTTTGGAAGCAGGTTGTGAAACATGAGGAACGGGTTGCCTCCTGTGCTGTCAATGCTTACGTTGTAGACGTAGACCTCCCTTACAGCTTCCCTTGAGAGGCCGTAAACCAGCTTCATGAGCCCCTCAGGCCCCTTGTACTTTTCCCCAAACGGAAGGTCGGCCAGCTTGGAGTAGTCAAGCACTATTACGTCGGGCTTAAGTAACCAGCTTTCGGCATACGGAAGGTGAATGTCCCCATTGAAGTGCGCGTCTATAACGTCCTGAGAGATGTTTGCACGAGTCAGGTAGTCAGAGAATAGCTTTGAAGCGGCCCTGTACACAAGCTCCTCAGTTCCCAGGCCATCCTTGCCAACCTCATCCATCAGCTGCTCCAGGTCGTAGACGGGCATCCCTATCCTGCTCAGCCTTTTCCAGTAATCCACAAGGCCCTGTTCAAGCAGTATTGAGTTCACGATCTCTCTGATGAGAGGGGATGTCAGATAGGTTATCTGGAACTTGTATATTCTGGACTCGGCCTCGCTAGCTATGTTCTGCGCCATTTCGAGGGGAACCTTTGCCTCCTTTACAAGGCTCTGAACTATCTTTGAGGGGTCAAACTCCTCCATGCTCTGGTTGCTCTCCCTTACAAAAAGCCTCCCCGACGACATGAGAGAGTGCTCCTCTATTTGCTTTGCCAAAGACAGCACAAGCCTTCCGAGCGGCGCCAGCATGTACTTCCTTTCCTGCCTGTTCTGGATTACCAGGTTTTGCTGCACAAGCTTCTTTAAATGATATGCGAACTTGCCCGACTCCCTTTTTGGCGTGAACCCAGATGCCTCCTTTAGCTCCGTGTAGCTCATGCCCCCTCTTGCTGCAAGTATCTTCAGTATTTCAAGCCTGCTTGGGGAGGCTAGGACCGAGAATATGACCTTAAGCCTTTTGTTTGAAATTGCACTCAAGCTAAAATTCTCTTGTAATGCCTCTAAATTAACATTGCGCCACGGGGATCATGTTCGCTTATATGCGCCATGCCTTTTCATACATGTTTATCCATTTATCCGCAGCCTTAAGAACAACCCTTGAGTTCTTGTGGGAAAGCGTGTTTATGGCCTTCTCGTAGTCAAGCCACATGTAGCCCAGGTGCTCGTCGTTTACCCGCACAGAGTCCTCAGCAGTCTTCATCAAAAAGTATATCACGTCCTTTTTCACCATTTTCCCCTCCTTTAAAAAGGTGTAGTTGACCTTTTGCTGAAAGTTAGGCAGAACCTCAAGCACGGTGAGGCCTGTCTCCTCCTTAACCTCCCTTATGGCTGCGTCAAGCGGAGTTTCGCCTGCCTCTATATGGCCTTTGGGGAACTCCCAGCGTTTTCTTCTGTTTATGAGAATCAGATAAACTGGGCTACCTCCTCTCATAAGCTTGTATACTACGCCGCCTGCTGAGTGCTCCGTGAGGTACCCCTGCTCCACAAAAACATTAAAATGACATATGATTTAAGCGTATTCAAGGAATTAAGCTTAGCGCTGGGAAAGTACGAATTTCAGCTCATTAACCGTTGGCAGGATCGCGTCGGCGCCCCCTTCGATAAACGACTTCACGTAGTCCCCAGGCCGTATTGTGTAGGAGTAGGAGCCTATAAAGTGGACGCTGTAGCCCTTTGCAACGGCGTTCCTGGCCATCAGCATGTCCTCAACAGAATCGCCCACATAAATGCACTCATTTACTCCCATAGCTTCCATTGACTTTACAAGCATGTATTCGTTTGGCTTTCCAAGCCATTTGTCAGGCGACTCCTTTACCGCGTCGTCTATAAAAACAGATGCCTCAGGGCTGAACAGATCGCCCATCAGCTTCCCTAGCGATTTCTCTGCAGTTACCCTTGGCCTGCCGCTTGCTATCCCCACCTTTTGCCCAAATGTCCTTTTTATAAGCGCCGAGGTCTCCTGATCAATAACGACCTTCTCATCCTCTATTGCGCCTCTTTTTATCCTAAACCTCGGCTCAACAGACCACACCGCCCGGAACAGGTCCTCACCAAGGTAAAGCTCCTCAAAGGTTCTGGACAGAACGCTCTCCTTTGGAAGCCCGGGGTAGCCTAGCTTTTTTGACGCGATTGACTTTATGTAAGCCAGCTTTTCCTTTTTGTTATAGAGCTTTTCAAGCCCGTCCATTACGCTCTGTAGCCCCCTGCTGTCAGCATACATAAGAAGGTAGTTTAATGCCTTATAGCTGTCCGCCAGCTGTTCCCGCTTAAGCCTCGATGACGGTTTCCCGCTAAAGAACTCAAAGTCGTCCCCTGCAATTGATCGAAGCGCCTGGTCTGCAAGCCCTGATAGGAGACCAATAAGCACGGTGAATGAAGTGTCCCAATCGTTGTTAAACCCACCTGTTAGCCTTAGCTTTGAAACAGCGCCAAGTATCTCCTCTTCAGAAGGAAATACGCCAGTTGCCCAGCCAAAAAAGGCCTTAACTGTGTTAACTATTGTGGCGTTGTATGACCACCTTGAGTCAACAAGCGTGCCGTCCACATCAAAGACTATTGCTGGAGCCCTTATTGGCTCGCTGTAATAAACAAGCCCGTTGTATGTGCCGAACTCCTTAAGCCCACTCAACTAGTCCCAGCGCTTTAGTCTCCCTCCTAAAGCTCTCAGGAGAATCGCTGGCGTGTATCGAGTTGTCGGTAAGGCCAAGCGAATAGTCCCCCCTGATTGAGCCCGGAGGTGCCTTTGACGCGTCGGTGCTGCCTATCATTATCCTTACTGATTCTATGGCGTTTCTTCCCTCAAGTACCGCGGCCACCACAGGCCCGGACGTTATAAAGCTTACAAGGTCGTTAAAGAAAGGCTTCCCTGCGTGAACGCTGTAAAAGTTCTCGGCCTGGCCCTTGTCCATGCGGATCATCCTGAGGTCCAGAATCTTGAACCCCTTTTCCTCAAATCTGGAAAGTATCTTGCCCACGAGGCCGCGCTGAACGGCGTCTGGTTTTATAACGATAAGGGTTCTTTCGCTCATTTCGTCTTCACATACTTTTTCGTCCATTTAAGCTTTCTGGGATCCCTTTTAAGCTTCAGCATCGACACCATGCACTTATGGCTGCAAAACCTGAGGGCTGTTCCATCGTTCATAAACAGAGTTATGCCCTTTCCAGGCTTGATCTCAGCACCACAAAAAGAGCATGTCTTTTGCGACAGCATCTCAGATCACTTTATCTTTCTTGCCTCCCTTTCAGTCTCCCTTAACATGACAACGTCGCCCAGTTTGATAGGCCCTTTTACATCCCTTGTAAGTATCCTGCCCTTTTCTGGGCCTTCAAGTATCTTGACCCTCACCTGTGTTATTTCGCCAGCTACGCCTGTCCTTCCAACTATCTGCACAACCTGCGCTGGCGTGAGGCCTTGCTCGCTCATTTAGCTCATACACCCAGCAATGGACTTACTCTTTTTACTATGTCTTCCACTATGCCCTTTGCGTCCCCCGGATCAACTATGGCAACCGCAGCTGCCTGTACCTGCAGCCCGGCAGCGGAGCCCAGGTCCTTCTTTGACTTAACGTACACGTATGGAGTTTTCCTTTCAGCGCATATAACTGGCAGGTGCATGACTATCTCCGGCGGGTCAACGTCCTCAGCTATCACAACAAGCTTCGCCTCGCCCCGCTCGATGGCCTTTGTGACCTCATTTGTGCCCTTCCTCACCTTGCCCGAGTCCTTTGCGACCTTTACAGCTTCAAGCGCTGCTTGTGCTACCTCCGGCGGTGTGTCAAACTTCACATACTGGGGCTTTTGGCTCATTGGCATTCACCTTGAAGGAGTATAAGAATGGTCTTATTAAATATTACTAACGAGCCAGATCTTGCTGTTGCGCTGCTGGCTACCCCCTTTCGTAAGATGAAACGATGTAGTACAGGAGCGCAAGCTCCATGGCAGATATTACAAGCTCAAACAGCGATGCGTAAATCGCCCCCAGGCCAAGCAGGAGAGCCGCAAAGTAAAACGCGAACGGGAGGGCCACTACTATAAGCTCAAGCAAAAGCGCGAGCATTGAGACAGGCATGCTTAGCGCGCCGCCTGACATTATCGTCTTTTCGAATATTATGCTTACCAGAAGCACTGATGCGGCAGGGCCAAGTGATCCCAGTATAAGCGGCAGGATGTACAGGATGCCTGCGCCCCTGATCAAAAGCGCCACAATCAGGGCTCCTTCAAATATATAATATGATAATATGGCGATCACTATCTTGGGCAGGGCCAGCCTGGCCCTGCTTAGGGGCATGATCCTGATGGCCAGGGCGCCGCGCATTTCGGCCATGTAAATTGAGTACGCCGGCAAGGCTGAAAGGAGGGCCAGCTCTATCCCGTACGCGACAGCAACAAAGCGGAGCTCGCCTGCCTGAACCCCGTGCAGCTGAAACAGCACAATTGCGGCGAGCAGCAGAGGGGCCAGAAACATCCCAGCCAGGTTGGACCTGAAGACCTGCCTTATGTCGGTTTGAAGCATAGCAAAGGTTGGGCCTGTTATCCTCCAGCCCCTTTCCTTTACAGGAACAACAAGCGCTTCGTGCGATATTGTAAAGAAGCTAAGAGCCGTTGATTTGAACAGCCTTATTGCAACGTATCCGGTGACAATAATCCACACAAGCGATGAAGCGGTTGCAACCGGGGACCCTGTTAACGCGAAGTCGAGCAATGGGATGAGCTCGCCCGCAACGCCTGCAGGCGATATCTGCGAAAAAGGCTGGATCAGCACAAATATAAGCACGTAAATTAAGGGTATCACAGATACAACTAGCCTGCTTCTCACAGCGCTTTTAAGGTCAAGGCGCCTCCTGCTCATGACCCTTGACAGCGCCTCAAACACAAGGATCGCCGTTTCAAGCCCAAAAACTATTGAAAAGAATATCAGCGCGGATCTGAATATGAACAGGCTGAGCAGCGCCAAGGCCACCATGGCGTACAGCTGCAGGTCTATAATGGAAAACACGGACATTATGGAAACCCTTTCCACCTCCCAGCTCTCAAACGGCAGAGTGTAAATGAAGTCCCTTATGTACCCGGTGCCCTGAAGCGAGTATATTGCCATTGTAAGCATCATGACAACGGAGAAGCCTGACCAGGCAAAAACGACAATGGCAACGGCCACAGGGCTAACCCTCAAGCGCAGCTGGCCGGCTGCTGACTCGTAATACAGGAACATGTAAAGCGCTATAAGCGCGGATGAAACGACGGCGCTGAGCAGCTTGTTGACCCTGGAGTTCCTTATCGCGCTTTGAACCGAAACCGGCCTGAAGCCTGAGGCCCGGCTGACGGTATAGCCCTGGTATATAAGCTCATCAGCAAGCGCCCTTGCCACTCCTTTCAACTTAGCTCAGAGCGCCTCCGTGAGCTCCTTTATCTCCTCCTCTGCATGAATGGCCTTCAGGAAGGCGTCTTCAAGCGAGCCGGCGTGGACCTGCTCCATGATCTGGGCGGTTGTGCCCTCTACAACCATCTTGCCCCTGTCTATGATCCCGATCCTGTCACACAGTTTTTCGGCTATTTCCATTATGTGGGTTGAAAACAGGACAGCGCCCCCATCCCTCTTGTGGTTTGCGATTATTTCCTTAAACACCCTTGCAGACTTCACGTCCAGCGCGTTAAATGGCTCATCGAGTATCAGCAGCTTTGGCCTGTGCATTAAGGCTGACACTATGGCCACCTTTTGCTTGTTGCCCTGGGAAAGGCTGGCTATGTAGGTTCCCATGTACTGTTCAAGCTCAAAAGCGTGCACAAGGGCCTCTATTCTCTTAACGTCGTTGAACCTCCTCACTGAAGCAACAAGCTCCAGGAACTCCTTTACAGTAAGCGTTTCGAGCAGCGCTGGAGTTTCCAGCACCGCTCCTATCATGTTAAGCAGCGTCCCCCGGGGCCTTCCCTGGCCAAGGAGGTCAACGTCGCCAGTGAAATTCACAAGGCCAAGTATAGCCCTTATTGTGGATGTTTTCCCTGCTCCGTTTGGGCCGAGAAGGCCATAAATCTCGCCTGGGCCTATTGTAAATGATAGCCCGCTAACGGCCACCTTTTCCCCATACTTCACGACAAGGTTGCTTACGGCCAGCACGTGCTGTTCCATTATGACCTTATCAGCATTTGCGTATAATTAACTTTTAATTATAAATTACCTACGCGCTGAAGACACACGCGCTGCTAATAAACAGTAAAGTAGAGAGCGTATATCAGCGCAGCCCAGACCACAACCATCATAATGCCCGCGGCTATGTATATCCTGGCCATTCTTGCGCTTGGAGCTGACCTTGACCTGGTTATAAGAAGGGCGCCGTAAACCCCCAGTGCGTTTATCAGCAACAGTATTATGAATTCAAACAGGCTTTCGTACTCCTGGCTGTTTATAAAGGTTGAAGTTAGCGGAACCGACGGCAGGCCTACTACAAAGCCGGTAAGCCCTGAAAGCAGCACAACAAAGAGCGCTAAATATATGTTCTCGGGCCTGAATATTTTTGCCAGAGTCTTCCAAACGTTCATCCTGACCAGCCTGATTTATTGCGGCGCGGTTATAAACGTTTAGTCAAGGCGTGGGGCCAGGTAGTATTCGAACTTTGAGCCCTTGTCGTCAAAAGCCGCCTGAACCTTTATTGGCAGTCTGGACCCAAACTCAACTGTTATAAAGTCAAGCCCGCTTTTCAGTGATTTTACGAACTTTTGGAGATATTCAACGCTGTAAGAAGACGATGCCTGATCTTGAACAGTTATCTCCTTTATGTCCGGGGTTGAGGTCGTCATGGTTACCTTTACGTTGCCGTATTCGCTTGAGCCTATCATGGTTATGCGGCCCTGCTCCGCCTTTATGTTTACCTGGTCTGAGACCGTGGAGATGTCGTCAAGCGCATCCCTGAACCCCTTAAGGGTTATGACAAACTTGGCGGCAAAGCTTACCTTTGGAACCGGTATTGCAGTGTGGGCAGATTCAAGTATGTGCAGCGTGTACTCCTTTTCGTACCCATCACTTACCTTAAAAACTATCGTGTTGCCCTCGCCAAGCGTTATCTCCATGCTTTCGCCCCTTGAAGCCCTCTTTATGACGTTCTCCAGGTCCTCTATCCTGAGAGCCAGAACGTACTCGCCATCACATGAGTATTCATCAAACGACTGTGCCAGCCAGTCAAGGTTAAGCATCGCTATGTGCGATGGGTCCATGCTCCTCATGGTTATCCTGTCAGGATGAAACTCCAGCGCTATTTCTTCAAGCAAAGCTGAGGCAGCCTTGACCACTGTGTTCCAGAGCTCTATGTCCTTGGTAACAACCCGCAGCATGTTTTATATTAGCCACCTGGGGCTTATATATCCTTTCTGTCCCAGCGCGTCTGCGCTCCTGAATATGGAGCTCCCTTTAGGCCAGCCTAGCCGCCGCAGTGAAAGCCTGGTTTCACGATCGTTCCTTTTTGGTTTCATAAAGCGTCTTATATTTAAACGCACGCAAACCGGATTGAAAATGAGGACAAAAAACGCGCTTGTTGCGCTTGTGATATCCATAGTTGTAATAGCCGGAGTCAGCGGGTACTACTATTACTACGTCTTGCCTCATACGCCAAGCAAAACCACCAGCGTTACCCCGCCATCGGTTACAGCCGTTGAGAACTATTCAGTTTTTCTGACTGACCCACCGACTGTGCCGCAGGGAACCCAGGCTATATACATTAACGTTTCAGCCGTTGCAATACACCTGACCAACGGGTCCTGGCTGTATTCTACCGTTTCGGAAGAGCTTAACCTGATGCAGCTTGTTAACATTTCAAAGGCAATAGCAGTGTTCAGCATACCCAAGAATTCAACTGTGACGCAGGTGCGGCTTTACATTTCAAACGCTACAATTGAAGTCGGCGGGCAGAACTACCCGCTGTTCATACCAAGCGGGGTAATCAAGATACCGGTAACAAACGCTACTGCTTCACTTGGAGCGCTTGTTGACCTGCAGGCCCACGTTGTTGAAGCATACGTTGGAGGACAGCCAACCTACATACTGACGCCCGTTGTTGCGGCTGTTCCCTTTAATGAGTCCCAGCCTGTAGGGTCAACAGTTCCAGTGCCAAAGCACCTTATGCGGCTGCTAAACGAAAGCAGAGCTGACCTCGTAATAGAAAGCGCCGTGATAAAGGTGAGCGGCAACCAGACCTTCATTAACATAACGATAAAGAACGAAGGGAGCGAGCCGGCCATGATCTATGGCGTGACCGTTAACGGAACCTGGGACATAGCCGGGTCGGTCATCCTCTCTATTCCTAACGGTTTCGTCAAACTCCGCCTGGGCGCCGAGGTGCCAATGCCCATGTTCTTTGCAGTTAACGGAACACAGCTTGTGCAGTTCCCGGTTGTGTTTAAGCCATTTGGCCTTAGACCGGTGAGCCAGCTTAGCCCTAGCTTTGCACCGCAGTTCAGCAACTTTTCAGCGTTAAGCTGGAACTTCACCCAGCCGTTCCACAGGGAGCACGGCCTTGCGGTTTTAGGGTATGAGGGATATACGCTGGAACCAGGACAGACGGTGAGCCTGGTGTTCAGCGGCACGATAAATCTGCCGCACGCAAGCTTTATTGCATCACATTCAAGGATGCGGATGCACATCTACATCGTCCCCCTGGCAGGTCAGAGCTACTGGTTCAGGGTACTTTCTGCGCCAAAGTCAAACGCCACCATAACGGTAAGCGCAATCTAAATCTAATTTTTTATTTGTTAATTTTTATATGACATAAATTGAGCTAAGGCTATGACTGGAGTTGACGATGAAAGGCTTAAAAGAACTCTTAAAGACCTGATCCGCATACCAAGCGTTAACCCGTTTGACGGAAATGGAAATGGGGAAAAGGAGATCGCTGAACATATATATCAGGAGCTCAGCGCCCATGGGCTAAAGGTTTCATATCAGCGGGTTGCTGGCGAAAGAAAAAACGTAATAGGCGTTCTTGAAGGAGGGCCTGGGCCCACGCTTATCCTTAACGGCCATATGGACACAGTAGGGGTTGAAAACATGACCATCGACCCGTTTAAGGCAAACGAGGATGCAAAAGGCAATATATACGGAAGAGGGGCCGCGGATATGAAGGGCGGGCTGGCCGCAATGATTGAGGCCCTGGAATCGATTTCAGGCGATCAGGTAAAGCTTAACGGAAGGGTGGTTCTGGCCGCGGTTGTTGATGAAGAGCACAGAGGGCTGGGCACCCTAAAGCTTGTGGAAAGCTACAGGGGAGACGGCGGGGTTGTGGGCGAGCCCACGGAGCTCAGGGTTGGAATTGCGCACAAGGGCGTGGTTAGGTTTACAGTAACTGTGTTTGGAAGGGCAGCGCACGGCTCGGTGCCAGAGCTTGGTGTTGACGCAATAGCAATGTCCTGCTGCCTTCTTTCAGAGTTGCTAGCGGCAAAGCCGGAGAGAACGCATCCGCTCCTGGGGAAGGCAGTCCTGCACACCTCAACAATTGCAGGAGGAAGCGAGTGGTCAAAGGTTCCAGACAGGTGCGTTATTGGGCTCGAGAGAAGAACGCTTCCTGGAGAAAACTGGGAGACCGTCAGGGCCGAGGCAGAGGAGGCAGTTGCAAGGGCCAGAAACAAGTGCCCTAACCTCAGGGCCGAGCTAGGCCTTGTGTTTGAATATCCTCCTCTCGAAACAGATAAAACATCGCAAATAGCCAGGGCAGCTTCAGCCGCGCTGGGCGCAGTAACTGGAAGCCAGGCAGAGCCTGTAGGGCTGCCGTACTGGACAGACGGGGCCACGATGTCCAGGGCGGGAACGCCTTCTGTTGTAGTTGGACCTGGAAGCATTTCTCAGGCTCACTCCGAGGCGGAGTACGTGCCATTCCAGCAGGTTGAGCTTGCGGCCAAGCTTTACAGAAGCCTTGTACTGGGTTTCCTCTCAGGAGGATCCACGAGCTTGCCTTAAAAGCGCTGAGAGATCTTCAGTCTCAAATGAGGACTTTACAGCCCACCAGTAAAAGGCAAGCGAAACAACAGCCACCGCCAGGTTATCCCAGGGGAATGGCATCAGGGGCGCTGAAAGCGGGCCGTATGGACCTATAAACGACAGAATCAAAATTGCCGGCAGCATTGCAAGTATCCATGTGGCGGCCCTTACATGCTTCTTCCCGGCATCTGAAAGCACGCGATAGTTGACCAGAACAATGAAGGCGATGTCAGCTGAAAGGGCTAAGACGTAAATTGAAAAGTCAAAAAGCCCTGAGGCCAGGGATAGCTCATATGCAATGTATGCTAGAGCTGATGTGTAGATAGCCGAAGAAACCAGCGCGACCTTCAGCTTTCTGCCGTACCTCCGTGCGGTGTATATGAAGAACAGCGGGATGCCGCCAAGCACAAGGGCTATGACGCCATAAAGCAAAGAGTATGTTGACCAGTAAACAAGCAGGGTTGACGAAATGAACGCCAGAGGGGAGATGACGTTTGCAAAGGGCAGCGTGAACCCCCTTTTCAGATCTGGCGCGAGCTTCCTTAACGCGATTAGTATGGGGCCGCCTCCCAGGTAGGCGATAACCGTCGTAGAGCTTATGAAGCTGGAAAGCGCCTGCCAGGTTGGATATGGAACTATAAAAAGCGCGCCGAGGAGCCATGACGCCACCAGCGAATAAACCGGGATCTTCCATTTGTTAAGCTTTAGGAAGAGCTCCGGCAGATGACCGTCAGCCGCCAGGCCATAAAAGGTCCTGGTTGAAACACCTGTCGTGATTATTGAGGTTCCTGACGGGGAAATCACAGCATCAAATATCAAAACTGGAATAAAAACAACAAGTGCTGTTATCCCCGAGAGCTCAAATATTGTAAGAAATGGGCCGTTCTGAAGGGGCTCTTTCAGCGCGGCCCAGTCGCCAGGAGGGACGCCAAGCTTTGCCCAGTCAATGGCGTAAATGAACCCGAGGGCAATTATTGTGTACAGGGCTATCATTACTGCAAGGCCGCCTATCACTGAAACCGGTATTGCCCTTTTTGGGTTCTCGCTTTCACCAGCGTAATCAACGGACTCCCTGAACCCCAGGTAAGAGTATATTATGCCGGACATCGGTATTGCCAGAAACACGGGGGAAGCGCCATATGGCATAAATCCCCCTGGAAGGCCTGTCATGTTCTGCGGATGAAAGTAAAGCACAAACAGGAGAAGCACTGAAAGCAGAGGTATTACAAGCTTCCAGAGCCCTATGACTGTGTTGACCTTCCCGAAGAGCTTTACGCTAAAGTAGTTAAGGAGGAAGAAGAGCGTCAGAAGCGAAAACACGACAAGGCCGCCATAAAGCGTTATGGTACCATTTGAAAAAGCCCACGGCATAAACGGTGAAAGGTACTGGACTGCGCCAAGCGTTTCAGTTGGAGCCACCGTTATTATCCCGAGTAGATAAGCCCACCCTTGGATAAATGAGGCCAGCGATCCCTGGGCGTACTGCGGAAGCCTTACAAGGCCTCCTGACTTGTGAACTGCTGATCCAAGCTCCCCGTAAACCAGCCCCACAAACATCAGCAGGATCCCAGCAAGGACCCATGAAATTATTGACGCGGGGCCGGCCTTAATGGCTGAGTAATAAGCTCCAAATAACCACGAGCCGCCAAGAACTGACCCGATCACTATCATCAGTAGATCAAATGTTGAAAGGCCTTTAACAAGCTCTGCATCGTATCTTGAAGCCCTTTCCTCCGCGGCCTTCACCCTTTACGCTTGAAGCGTGTTATTTTTAAGCGTTTATGCGTTGAAGCGTTAGCGCCTGGCAACGGTTCGCTCCTCGGATGGTTATAGCCGAATCTCACGGCAATTATCATGTTGTAGAAATAAAATAAAAAAATAAAAACAGGAGTTTGTGCGCCTATACTTTGGCCGCCTCTTCCAGGCTCTTCTTCTTAAGCTCAGGCCCAAGCGCTATTTCAGCTAAAGCTCCTATGAGCATGACTATTCCTGTGATCACAAATATTGGGAGAAGGCCGCCTATCGTGTTTACGTATGCCGCCAGCGCAAACGGTGCTATTATGCCGCCAAGCCTTCCAAACCCAACTGCAGTGCCCATCGCAGATCCCCTTGCCTTGGTGGGGAACATTTCGCCTATCTGCGGGTAAAGTATGCCGGCCGCCGCGTACACAAAAAAGTAGAGTATGACAAGAAGCGCCAGAAACGCGTCAAACGAAATGCTCCTGACTATGAGCCCTATTATTATGGAAAGCAGGCCTCCCAGGCCGTATGAAAGGGTTATCGCAGGCCTTCTGCCTATTACGTCAAGCGCCCATGACATTACAAAGACGCCAACCACGCCCGCGCCTGTTATGGCCGCAAGCAAAAGCGCCACCCTTGACCCGGGGAACTTGAAGATCTTTGTTAGTATGAAGGATATCACTGAGAACGCGGAGTAGTAAGGCCATGTTTCGGTGAAGTTGAGAGTCCAGGCAAGTATAAGCCTGTTCCTGTACGTTGTAAAAAGCCTCCTGTAGCCGCCTGCTTCAGAGCCCTTTGAAAAGTCAAGCTCTATTGGCTGAACTGGGGGCAGCTTTTCATTGGCGTGGCTTTCAATCATTTCAACTATCTTCTCAGCTTCAGCCTTCCTTCCCTTTGAAAGAAGGTATCTTGGGGATTCAGGAAGCCAGAGCCTGCCTATGTATATTGCAACCGCCATAACCACGCCGACAAGGAAAGCCGTGCCAACCGCTGTTGACGTTGGGAGTATTGAAAGCAGCGCGGCCGCCACAAGCGATGCTATCACGCCTCCAAGGTCGAACAGGACCGCGTTGCCCGTGCCCGTGAACAGCCCCCTTACCCTTGCTGGGGTGAACTCCTGAAGCGCGGCTATTGAAGCGCCGAACTCGCCGCCAACGCCAAAGCCAGTTATGGCCCTCAGGGTAACCAGGGAATAGTAGTTAAGCCCGTGAACTATGAAAAGTACGCCCACAAGCACGTCCCCAATCATTATTATTGCAAGGCTTGTCATGAAGAGCATTCTCCTGCCGCTTGTGTCTGCCAGGTGGCCCAGTATTATTGCGCCAAATAGCTCTCCTATTAGAAATATAGGAGTTACGGACAGAGCCTGCACCGTGTTCAGGCTCAAAAGCTTTGCTATGGTCCCCAGCTGGCTGCCGGCTATGCTGACGCTGAACCCTTCAAGGAAAAGCCCGCTCCCAAGAATTAGAAGGACGTAATAGTGCCAGCGAGTTAGAGGCATTCTGTCAAGCCTTACGGTTACGTCGGTAACCACCTTTTGCTCGTCGCTCATCGTTTTCAATATATTTTATTTATTATATATTGTTTTCCTTTCTTAAGCCCTCCGGTTAACTTAAGAGCAGTGCGCTAATTTAAGAGGGTTCATTACCCCAATTCATGAGCAGCTCCAGATCAGGGCAAGGACCCCATGCTCCTTATGCTGCACGCAATGTTATCTGTATGCCGTTCCCTCGGCCTCAGGAAGGCCTCACCGCTGCCTCCAAGGACTTCATCGGTTCCTGGGCCGTCAGAGGCTTATCCTTCTAGAAGCCAAAACCCGTAATTCATGGTCTACTTTAGGAAATGGTACCTGCGCAGTCACCTGTTCCATGCCTTAGCTCAGCTGGCACCTCGTGCTACAGTTTCTTGATTATGGCATTAAGCTAGACTGTTTTATGGAGGCGCGGCTCAATGTGAGCTGATTGGCTCATCACTTTGTCGGAAATCCCCAAGAGCCTATCACGACCGCCGCATTTACCTAAAGCGGGTGAATAGGGCTTTCTAAACGTTTACTCAGGGGGCACAAGCTTTGGCCTGCCACCAACTATCCTGTACCTGTACGTAGCTATCTGCTCAAGTGAAAGGCCCTTTGTCTCCGGGGTGAAGAAGAACGTGAATGCTGCTGCGAAAAGCATGACCACGAACAGGACCTCAAAGAATGCCAGCTTTCCGAGGATAAGTGTTATGTATGGGAACTCAAAGGCCGAAAGGAAGGAGACAAACCTTGTTATTGCCGTTGCTGACCCCATTGAGGTTGACCTCAGCTTTGTTGGGAAAAGCTCTATCGCGTAAAGGCCAGATGTGTTTCCAGGGCCAAGGTTTCCAAGGCCATACCAGAGGGCAAGGGCTAGCAGTCCAAGGGGCATTAGGCTGAGCCCTAAAGCAAGGGTCAGCAAAACCGTTGCAAGCGCCATGCCCACAAACCCCATGAGCTGCAGCTTTCTCCTGCCCAACTTGTCATTAAGCTGTGCAGCGCCGTATGCGCCCAAAAAGCCAATTGCATACCATGTAGCTGATGCCAGAAGGGTAACGCCACCTGTCATCCCCAGAAGCGCAACGACGAGCGGGACGTAAAGGCCAACCCCGTAATCCCCTATGTCATAAAGTATCCACTGTGCCCACGCGACGGCTGTCCTTTTCCCCCATTCACCTTTAAAAAGCTCAGAAAGAGAGCCGGCCGTGATTCCCTCTTGCCTTTTCCTCTCCTCCAAGATTCCCCTTACCTCATCATCTGAAAGCCCGGCGTTGTAAAGAATTCTGCTTGCCTCTTCATGCCCTGACCTACCCTCAACGATGCTCCATCTGGGCGACTCGGGCGCCCTGCGCCTTAAGAAAATTAGAGCAACGGCAAGGACGGCGCCGGCTCCAACGGCGATCCTCCATGACTTGGCCGGGCAGCAAAGGTAAGAAACATAGCCAACGATGAAAGAGGAGAGCGCCCCGAGGTTCCAGAAGGCAAAGATCCATCCATACCCCTTACCCCTTTCTCTCGCAGGGTAAATTTCAGACGCATAAACAGGGCTTAGCGCGTAGTCGGCGCCAGCGCCCCAGCCAAGAAAGAACCTAAAAACTATGAGCTGCGTAATGCTTGTTGCCAGAGCACTAAGGGCTCCAAAGGCTACAAAGAAAAGCGGGTAAAGGATGTAGATTAGCCTTCTTCCCAGCCTGTCAGCATAATGACCAAAAAGCACGGCTCCAATTATGGCCCCCAGAAACACGGAGCCGCTTGTAAGGCCAAGAAGAAGCCCGCTGTACCTGAAGAAACCCGTTGAGACAAGCACGAAGGTGAACATTGAAATGACGCTTATGTTGTAGCCATCCAAGAAGTAGCCAAACGCTGAAATGGCTAAGTAAGGTGCCTTCCCAGCGGGCAGGCCTTGGGAATTAGGAGGTTTCAATGCATAATGCAGTTAACGGCGCTGGTTATAAGCTGTGATCACTGGATTATGATGGGTAAGCCCATGGAACTTCCTTTGCCCAGCCAAGGGATCTTCTGAGGGCGGCCCTCCAGCCCCTGTAAAGCATTTCCCTTGTGGCCCTGTCCATTTTGGGCGAGAACTCCCTTTCAAGGGCCCATTTCCCCTTGAGCTCCTCAAGCCCATTCCAGAGCCCCACGGCAAGCCCAGCAAGGTAGCTGGCCCCAAGTGATGTAGTTTCAAGAATCCTTGGCCTTAGCACGCTTATGCCGGTTATGTCAGCCTGAAACTGCATCAGAAAGTCGTTTGAAGCCGCCCCTCCATCAGCCCTTAATGCGCCTGGCCTGGTTCCTGTCTCCTTTTTCATCACCTCTATCACATCCCTGTTCAGGTAAGCTATTGATTCAAGCACAGCCCTTGCAATCTGGGCCCTGCCGGTCCCGCCAGTTATCCCTATTATAAGCCCCCTAGCGTACTGATCCCAATGGGGCGCACCAAGCCCTGTAAACGCAGGGACGACGTAAACCCCTCCCGTGTTGCCTGTCTCATCTGCAAGGCCCTCGATTTCGCCAAGATCACTTATCAGTCCAAGGCCATCCCTGAGCCATTGAACTGCCGCCCCTGTTATGAACACGCTCCCTTCAAGCGCGTACTGTGCCCTTCCCCTTTCCATCGAGTAAAAAACGGTGCTTAGGAGCCTTTTGGACTTCACCATTCTGTTCCCGGTGTTCATAAGGATGAAGTTGCCTGTCCCGTAAGTTGACTTCACTTCGCCAGGCTCGTAGCAGGCTTGACCAAAGAGCGCCGCCTGCTGGTCCCCCGCATCCCCGGCAACAGGAATATCAGAAACGCCAAGCATGCTTGCAGCTTCAGGCCCGATGATGCCGTAGCCATCCCTATCGCTTGATGGTCTTGGGAGTGGAAGCGATTCTCTTGGTATTCCCCCGTTTATCACAAGTAGGTCATCGTCCCAATCAAGCCTCCCTATGTCAAATAACATTGTCCTTGAGGCATTTGAGTAGTCTGTTACAAACGCCCCGCCCATCTCAGGCGTAAGAACGTCCCTTGAGCCCCTGGTCAGGTTCCATATTATCCAGGAGTCAACTGTTCCAAAGATGGCCCTTCCCTCCCTTGTCATCTCCCTCAGCCCCTCAACGTTCTCCAAGAGCCAGTGGATCTTTGTTGCAGAGAAGTAAGCATCAGGGAAAAGGCCTGTCCTATCCTTTATCTCCTTCATGTGCTCCCTCCTGAGGGAGTCAGCAAGGCCCGACGTCCTCCTGTCCTGCCAGACTATTACGTTGTAAAGGGGTCTGCCACTCACGGGATCCCAGGCAACCACGCTTTCCCTCTGGTTTGTTACTCCAATCGCGGCTAGGCCTTCCGGGCCCACTCCGCTTTTTTCAAGCGCTCCTTTCATGCACGCAAGCGCGTTTCTCCAGATTTCATAAGGATCCTGTTCAACCCAGCCTGGTTTAGGGTAAATCTGCCTGTGCTCCATATGGGAAATTGCAACAATTGATCCATTATGCTCAGTGACTGTAGCCTTTGTGTTTGTTGTCCCCTGATCAACTGCAAGGACGTAGCGTCTTTCAGGCACATTCACGATTTCTCTTCATTAACTTTAAGCTTTTCCAGATCTCAGAGGCTTCGTTAACTTAAGAGCAGTGCGCTAATTTAAGAGGGTTCATTACCCCAATTCATGAGCAACTCCAGATCAGGGCAAGGACCCCATGCTCCTTATGCTGCACGCAATGTTATCTGTATGCCGTTCCCTCGGCCTCAGGAAGGCCTCAAGCCTGCTGTCTCAAGTGGTAAAGAGGCCCTACGTTGCGATAATAAATACAGAGGCGCGGCAACATGCTTTGAATTGCTCCAAGGCCTGCCAGGAAAGACGTGAAGGCGCTCTTCGTTGATGGGGCCTTGTATAGCTTAGAAGTGGCAAGGCTGCCATATGGATGGCCTGTGGCCCAAAGATAAAGGCAGTTTTTAGGTTCCATGTTAAGCAGGAAGCCGTTGACGCTTACCCCTTCCTGTTTTTCTCATAACCTACGGCAAAGGACCGGTGCAACCTGATAACACGAATTGCACAATGACGCCTGCAGGCGGCTTGGGCTTTACCATGAAGTCTATGACATGCATGGCAAGGCGCTAATTAAAAGGATAAACGCTCACGTAAATGGCAACACCGGGCCCTTTAATGGCTGCTTTACTTTAAAGTCAAAGTTCAGACGCGGCCTTGGGCATATAAGAAACTGGCCTAGCTGCTTCTTCCTATTCCTGAATTCATTCAGGCCCTTTGGCAGAATGACGATCCGGTGCAGGCGGCGTTTGCCTTGTTTGGGAACCTTGCGTGGGTGGGCTTAAATTAACGGCATGCTTAAATCTGCCGGTAATTACAGCAAGTGCAAAGGCTATTCTGTGCTAAAAGATAGTTACAAAAGATAAAATTATTATCCTGGCATGGCTCAGTGAACTGCATGTCAAAGTTTTCCAACCCTGTTGTATTAAAGCTGATTGAAAAGCACAGGCGGCTCTGGGCAATAAGGCATGCGTCTGCCCTGATGAGCTGGGACACGGAGACTTACATGCCCAGGGCCGGGATAGATGGGCGCTCTTACGCCTCGGCTGAGCTGGAGGCGCTTTATCAGCAGGCCATAACCGCGCCAGATGTTGTTGCCCTGCTTGAAGCAGCTGAGGGCTTTGAAGGCCTGAACGATTACGAAAGGGGAGTTATCAGGGTTATGAGGAGGGAGGTTGACAGGTACACCAAGATACCCGCGCAGCTGCTTTACAGACTTGAAAGGACATCAGGCCTAGCGTTTGAGGCGTGGAGGGAGGCCCGGGAGAAGTCCGAGTTCTCCAAGTTCTCGCCTTACCTGAAGGAGCTTGTTGAAATAAACAGGAAGATTGCAGAGGCGCTGGGCTACAGGGAGGAGCCGTATGACGCCTTGCTGGACCTGCATGAGGAGGGACTGACCACAGGCGAGGCGTCGCGCGTGCTGGAAGGGATCAGAGGAGAGCTGAAGCGCATATATGAGAGAGTTTCAGCTGATGGCTATTACATAAGGCCCTCCGCGCTTGAGGAGGCCTCATACGACACAGGCGCAATGGGCCAAGTTAACAGGGCAGTTCTTGAAATGCTGGGGTATCCGGCTGACAGGGCCAGGCTTGACGTAAGCCCTCATCCATTTACAATAGAGCTCGGCATAGACGATGTAAGGATAACAACAAGATATGAGGGAAGGGACTTTAAAAGGTCCCTTTTTAGCGTTATACATGAGTTCGGCCATGCAACATATGCGCTTCAGATAGACAGGGAGCTCTTTATGACCCCCATAGGCGATGGCGTAAGCCTGGGCATACATGAAGGACAGAGCAGGTTCTGGGAGAACGTTATAGGCAGAAGCAGGGAGTTTGCGACGCTTGTAAAGCCGCTTCTTGATGAGAAGCTCAAGCTCACCAGGGGCACCGACGTCGAGGAGCTGTACAGGTACTTTGCGCTGGTAAAGCCCCAGCCGGTGAGGACAGAGGCTGATGAGCTCACCTACAACCTGCACATAATACTCAGGTTTGAGCTGGAAAAGGGGATGATAAGGGGGGAGGTCAAGGTTGATGAGCTTCCGGAGCTGTGGAACAGAATGAGCGAAGAGCTGCTGGGGATAAGGCCAAGAAACGACGCAGAGGGCGTCCTGCAGGACATACACTGGGCGCATGGTAGCATAGGGTACTTCCCCACGTACACGCTTGGGAACATAGTGGCCGCGATGATGTGGTCGGCGATTGGAAAAGAACGCGTTAAAGAGCTAGTTGCAGGCTCCAGGTTTGGCGAAATAAAGGAGTTCATGAAAGAAAGAGTTCATATTTACGGCGCAACTTATCAGCCCAGGGAGCTTCTCATGAAGTCGTTTGGCTCATCATACAGCCCTGATGCCCTCATATCGTACCTCAGCGCAAAGTACCTGAGCTGAGGGGCGTGCCGTCCAGGCCAAGTGAAATGCGGTACGCAGATTCGTATTTGTTCCTGTCGAGCCTGCCCTCCCTGTACGCCGCCACAAGGTCCTTAACCGTTATGATCCCTGAGCCAAGAAGCTCCCTTACGCCTTCATCGCCTACCATGGGGGCCAGGGACGTGACAGGATAAAGCCGGTGCTGCTCTATCATCCTTTCGAGGCCACCCCCTGGCGGGTACTTCCAGCCGATGACGCCCATGCCCCTGCAGGAGCTGAAGGCTATGCCATCATCTGATATCTTTGTGTTTGTAACGAGCTCGGCCCTTACAAATTGATGCCCTGCTTCACGGAGGTCAATTAGCCTCATGTATGTGTACATTGCCTCCTTGAGCCCTGTATATATGCCAAACGCGTTGTGGTATTTCATCTCAGAAAATACAAGGCCGCCGTTCACCGTGTAGACCACGTCAAGCTCATGCACGGCGCATGATCCCCTGTACAGCTGCCTGACGCTTGGGGAAATGCCCCTCTCCTGCAAAAGCCGGGCGTAGAAGTCCTCAAACCTGTAGCCGGCTGGCCCAAGCTTCATCATGGACTCCCTAAGCGAATACCTGATAGCCGCCGCGGGGTCTTTTTCCCAGAGCTCCATGAGCACAATCTCGTGTATTTGAGCTGTGGTTGTTCCGTCCCTTACCTTTTCTTCAACATCCCTCGCTATCCTGAGAGCCAGCTCGTGGCCCGTGCAGCACTCGAGGCTTCTAACGACCTTTTCGGCGCTGAACTCTTCAGTTTGCCCATTTCTCTTTATTATCTTCATAAGGAGATCACCGTTTTGCGGCTACACAAATACAGCAAAGGCGGCATGCGCGCGGCCAGGCACGCGGCTTGCTGAACAGGGCATTGTTCATGGCCTGTTTTACCGGCCGGCATTTAATACCTTTTTGCTTCCTTGGGCGCACAGCGGGCCCAGGCGCCAAGGATCACGGCGCAAGGGGATGCCTTGTGGGCCCATGAAGCTCATGAGGCCTGTATGGCGCCTCCAGCCTTTTCATGTCGTCCTCGCTTAGCTTTATTTCAAGCGCCTGCACCGCATCGTCAACGTGCTCAGGCTTTGTTGCGCCAAGCAGTATGGATGTTATGTACGGCTTGTTAAACAGCCATGCAAGGGCCAGCTGGGGCACAGGAACGCCCTTTTCCCTTGCAACCTCCTCCAGAGTTTCTACGACGTCAAAGTCCTCAGGCTTGAAGTAGCCAGCTGCAAAGTACCTGTCCGTCCTGTACCTGACGGTGTCTGGCTGCTCGTTTCTCCTGTACTTCCCTGTGAGGAAGCCCCTTGCGAGGGGGCTGTAAGGAACTATGGCTATGTTCAGCTCCCTGCAAAGCGGTATCGTTTCCCTCTCCTCCTCCCTGTATGCTAGGTTATACCTGGGCGAATAGTAAACTGGCCTCTCATACCCCCTGTAAAGCGCCATGTCCCAGAGCCTCTGTATCTGGAAAGCGTAAAGCGCGGTCGCCCCTATGTACCTTATCAGGCCCTCCCTTACAAACTGCGTAAGCGTGGAAACGTACTCCTCCGGGTCCGATTCATAGTCCCATCTGTGCATCTGGTATATGTCAACGTAATCCGTGCCAAGCCTTTCAAGCGAGCCCCTTAGCTGTGTGTAAAGCCTCTTTCTGGAAAGCCCCCTGTTATTCACGGAGCTCCCAAATTCCCAGCCAACCTTTGTGGCTATTATCAGCTCGTCCCTGTTCTGGCCCCTTATTGCCTCCCCTATTATCCTTTCAGACTCCCCATCGGAGTACCCATCAGCAGTGTCTATGAAGTTTATCCCGAGATCCAGCGCCTTCTTTATTATCCGCATGGCCGCGTCCTTTGGGGCCATCCAGGGCTCCTTTGAGCCGTAAGACATGCCCCCAAGCCCTATCCTGGAGATCTTTACGCTGCTCCACCCAAGCCTCGAGTACTGCATGGCCATCAATAATGCCGCCGCCGCTTAAAGCTTTATTGAACAACCGTAACACAGGACCATTAACGCCAGGCCGCCCGGGGCGATGCGCTGAAGGGATGCACAAAGATAAAATCGATTAATAAAAGTTTAGCAATGCTTATTATTATAACCCAGTTATTTTTTATAAAAATGAAAATAGCATGCGAGGAGGTTGTCAAATACGTATTGCCTGCCTACAGGAGCATGGTGGCAAACGCCCTGGTTTATGAGTACGGCTTCACGCAGCAGCAGACTGCAAAGCTCATGGAGATTTCACAGGCTGTGGTTAGCTACTACATAACAAACAAAAGAGGGAAGGGCGTTTCCAAGTACGCTTCTGTAAAGCTTCTTAAGGAGTATGCAGAAAGGTCAGCAAAGAAGCTGGCAACAACCGGCGCCAATGACGAGAACTTCTGTGAAATATGCATGGAGCTCAGAAGGCAGGGCGTCATGAGCTCCACTCAGGGCTGCGCTATGAGTCAAAGTACAGTTTAAATTCATATGGATGTGGCCTGGCGTTAACTTCATAAAACTCCTTCAGCTGCGCATCTGTGAACTTTTCTATGAGCTCGTTGTTGAAGAAGGGCTTAAGGTAATCGTTGTCTGAAAGCAGCTCCTGAACAGCTTCAAGAAGCCCTGTGGGAAGCTTCCTTATTCCAAGCCTCCTGACCTCCTCCTGGCTTAGCTTGTATATGTCGGCGTCCACAGGATCTCCTGGGTCTATCTTCTTTGCTATGCCGTCCAGGCCTGCCAGGAGTATGGCTGAAAGCGCCAGGTAGGGGTTTGTGCTGGGATCTGGAGTCCTGAACTCAACCCTCTTTTCGGCTTCGGAGCCCTTCCTGTAAACTGGAACCCTCACGTTTGCGCTCCGGTTCCCCCTGCTCCAGGCTATGTATATTGGCGCTTCGTACCCGGGAACAAGCCTCTTGTAGCTGTTTGTAGTTGGCGCAACTATGGCCGCAAGGCTTCTGCTGTGCTCAAGGAGGCCCCCTATAAAATACCGGCCTTCCTGGCTCAGCTCAGCGTATTCGTCGTCCTTATCGTAAAATATGTTTCTTTTCGCGTCGTAGCCGGAGCCCTCCCAGAGGCTTACGTGCACGTGCATGCCGCTCCCGTTGTCGCCAAAGATCGGCTTTGGCATGAACGTCACGTGCTTCCCAAGGCTGAAGGCTGCGTTTCTTGCAACGTACTTGAGCGTAACCACGGAATCCGCGGACCCAACTAGCGTATCCCTCAGGAAGTTTATTTCAACCTGGCCGTATGGGGAAACCTCGTGGTGATGCACCTCAGGAACTATCCCAAAGCTCAGAAGCCACTCAGTAACAAGGTCGCGGAACTGAGCAAGCCGGTCAATGGGCGATGCAGGGTAGTAGCCCTCCTTTTCCCTCATCCTGAGCGCTTCGTCGGAGATGGGGGACTCCGCTGAGTAAACGCTGTAGCGCTGGCTATTGCCGTTTGAGGCATCCCACTCCACCTTGTCAAAGACAAAGAACTCAACCTCTGGCCCAAAGAAGGCCGTCATCCCCCGTTCCTTGAGCATTGCCTCAACGCCCTCCGCAACCCCCCTTGTGTCCGTTGGCAGCCGCTCGCTTGACTCCCTGTACATTATGCGGCCCAGCAGCCTGGCGTAGTTCTGGTTCCACGGTATAAAGGAAAACGTTCCAGGGTCAGGCACAAACACTAAATCGGATTCGTTTATCTCGGTAAACCCCCTTATGCTTGAGCCGTCCACCTTTGCAAAGCCCTTGCTGAGGGAGCTTTCGGTTATCATATACGAAGGCGTAGTAAAGTGCTGAAGCCTGCCGGCAAGATTAACGAATTGCATGTCCACAAACTTGACTTTCTTTGAAAGGCTCAGCACCTGCTCCTGGGTAACTTCCCTGGGCTTTATGCCGTCACCGACTTCATATGGCATGCCAGCCCTTTATTTTTAACCATTTTATAAGATTTGCTGTACGTTTTTGAACGTTAGTTTTTTATTGAGGATTTTTTATAAACGTTATTTAGTAATAATCCCGGTTGCCTTAATTTCGTTCAAAATTACTGACGCTGCCTCCTCCACGCTCCCGGCCTCAAGCACGCTTGCCCATTTAACCCCTGGATCTACCTTGATGGCCAGCCCCGGGATAGCTATGAACAGCGAATAGCTTATTCCCGCGTCGAAGGCCTTTGTTAAAAATTCGAAAAGCGTTCCAAGCTTTACACCTCCCTCCTCATAGGCTATGTCTATGTACACATCCCCTCCCCTTCCCCTAACGTAAAAGTCAAAGCTGTGAGTGTAGCCTGACTTGCCCGTTAGCCTTGCGCACCTGTAATACAGCGCGCCTGCCTTCAGCAGGCTCTCGGCTATGGGCTCAAGTGAAAACGCCCTTGTCTTTAGCCTTATCCTGCCAAGGGCCATCTGATGGGACTCGCCTAGCGTAAACTGCTTGCCACAGGTCTTGCAGGAAAACATAAGCGCGTCGTTAAGGGATCCAGCGGTCCCACAGTCCTTGCACTTGAAGCTCCCGTTGCTTATGTCAAGGTTGGCTGAGCCGCACTTCGGGCAGTTAAGCCTTGCAATGGGATCCGGCGAGCCGCAGGCCGGACACGTTGGAGTCATGTACTCCTTGACAAGCTCAACCTGTCCATCGTTTATGAGCTCGTTTACTGTGTCCCTTATTTCAAAGTCCTTTGCCTCAATCGCTTCCTGAAGCTTTGGCACCCTAAACCCGTAAATGCTGTGAGGCGCGAGCTCCAGGTCCCCTCTGCTAAGCATCGACAGCACGTGCTTTTTCAGGCATGACGGCATGAATTCACTGACCTGCGCTGTTAATTTAAGCGTTAGGTGAAATAAGCCGTGAAGCCGTGGCGTTTAATGCAAAGATTTTGCAAAAAAATATCTGGCTGCACCTGTCACTACACTGAAGGAAAGCCATGCGCTGAGCACATGCGGCCGGCAATATTGCGCTAACGTTTATTAATAATACAGGTTTAATAGCCTGTAATGATGCAACAGTATTTTCCAGGAGCCACTGTAGTTGGTGTTGTTGCAAAGGACGGCGTGGTAATTGCAGCTGAAAGGAGGTATTCTTATGGGAATTATATAGTAAGCAAGAACGCGATAAAGGTCTTTAAGATAACTGAAAACGTGGGCGCTGCGTGCGCAGGCATGGTTGGCGACATGCAGGTGCTGGTAAAGCTGGTCCAGACGTACATAAAGAGGAGGGAGCTGGAGACCGGCAGGAGAACCAGGCCAAACAGCGTTGCAAAGCTGATGTCAGTAATAATGTTTGAAAACAGGCTTTTCCCGCTGCTCACCCAGGTCATAGTTGGAGGAGTTGATGAGGACGGGAGCGGAAAGATCTACGCGCTTGACCCGCTCGGCTCAGTGATACCTGATAAATACGCTGCCGTTGGGACCGGTGAGGAGATAGCCATAGGCGTTATAGAGAACGGATACAGGGATGACATAACCGTTTCCGAGGCCAGGGATCTGGTTATGAGGTCCATAAGGGCAGCGGTAAAGAGGGATGCGGGCAGCGGCGACGTGGCTGATATAATGACCATAACTAAGGACGGAATAAAGATAGAAAGCGTTGAGCTGAAGGACTGAATTAGCGCGCTTCTTTGGCGTTATCCAAAGCAGGCCGCCTGGGGCGGATGCCGCTTTGGGAACGTTTATTAATAAAAGAATTTAATAGGCATAATGATGTATTCCGGGAACGCTGAGGTCCTTGAATTTTCGACGGAAGGCGAAGGCTGTGAAATAACTGTAAAGGTTTCTGATGGCTCGGTGCTGAAGGTTAAGACGATCGTGACAGCGGTTATAAAGGTTGGCAATGACCCAAACACCGGCATGCCGGTTTATCAGGTCCAGGCGGCAAACGTGGTAAAGACAATGAAGGTTCCAAAGGAGCTTGTAAAAAGGCAGGGGCAAGAGGCGTACCGTTAACTACATTTGTTATAAAAGGGTAAAAATGCTTTTATTTGTTAATTAAAAAAATTTCTATATGAACTCTACTGACGTGCTGCTCATAAACCCCCCGCAAAACGCCGAGCTTAAAACCCTGCTCGAGCTGCACGGGCCCCCCATGGCGTCGCTTTACCTGGCTGGGTACCTCCTCAAGAACGGGTTCAGCGTTAAGGTTCTTGACCTTGACGTGAACGAGATGACCGAGGACGAGCTCAGGTCGTACCTGAGCTCTGCGTCGCCGGCCGTGGTTGGGATCACCGGCTTTACCTCAACTATCAACAGGTCCTATCAGCTTGCAAAGCTCATAAAGGAGGTGCTCCCCAGCTCGCTTGTGGTTATAGGGGGGCCTCACGTGACGTTTATGCCGGATGAGGCCCTTTCGGTGCAGGGGATTGACGTTGTTGCCATAGGTGAGGGCGAGGAGACGTTGAAAGAGCTGGCAGAGGCATACATCAAGGGGAGGCAGATAGATGGGGTAAGGGGGATAGCGTACAGGGCCGACGGATCTATAAGGATGACCCCGCCAAGGCCTTACATACAGAACCTTGATGAGATACCGTTTCCGGCGAGGCAAATAGTTGACTATGAAAAGTACAGATGGAACGGGGTTCTGGAGGCCCCTATTCTGACGTCACGTGGATGCACGTTTCAGTGCTCATACTGCTCGTCCTCCCAGATAATGGGCAGGAGGTACAGGTTCAGAAGCGTTCAGAACGTAATTGACGAGATAAAGGAGGTTCAGGAAAAGTACAAAGTAAAGGACATAGAGTTCATAGATGACACGTTCACGCTTAACATGAAGAGGGCCTCTGAGATGATGAAGGCGATAAGGAACGAAGGGCTGGACGTTCGGCTTTCGCTTTCCAGCAGGGTTAACACGATAAACAGGGAGCTGGCGCAGGAGCTGGTTGCCGGTGGAACCCAGAACGTGTACTTTGGCATTGAATCAGGGTCGCAGAGGGTTCTTGACATGATGAGAAAGGGCATAAAGCTTGAGCAGGCAATCGATGCCGTAAGAACCGCAAAGGACGTTGGCCTAAACGTGCTGTGCTCTTACATACTTGGATATCCGGGCGAAACAGTTGATGAGATGAACCAGACCATAAAGTTCTCGATAAAGCTGAACTCCGACTGGGCTCAGTATTCAATACTCACCCCGTTTCCCGGGACGCCAGTGTACTACGAGCTTGATTCAAAGGGCCTGATATCGACAAAGAACTGGGACCTGTACACGGTTCTTCATCCGGTCATCAAATATGAGGCCTTTGGGTACCCCGCAAAGCTGGTTTCAGGGATGCTTACAAAGGCCTACCGTGAATTTTACCTGAGGCTTGGGTATCTTGTGAAAAAGAGGTACATGCTTCCGCTGGTTTTCAAGGCTCTAAGAAGAAGCGTAAAGCTCGCCAGGATGATGGCAAAGGGGTACCAGCGGGCCACGGCCATAAGCACGGCCTAAATCGGTTAACGGGCGTTTTCGCGTAACTGTAAACGCGGCTTTTTACACGCCAGCCTGCCGGACAACACGACAGAAGGCTCATATTTGGTGTCACATATCATCGCGTTCGCTCATAAATACCGGCTTTAATCATTGCCGTTTTAGCTAAATGGTTCATGATTATTAAGCGTCTTGGACATTTTAAATAAAAACAAGCTTATTAGATCAGGCCCGTAAAAGGTTAACGTGAGCTCCGTAAAGTGCTACGCCGTCAATGGCAGGGGAAGGTTCTTCATAGTTGTCGGGAGCAGCGGGGACCACATAACCACAGGGCACTTCTGCACGTGTGCTGACTTTAACTTCAGGAAAAAGGAGTGCGTTCACATGAAGGTGCTAAGGGAGGCAATTGAGCTTAAATTGTATGATACAGTGAGCGTTGAACCTGAAGAGCTAAGTCAAGTTTTTAAATATGCGGTAAGGGAGATAATATTCGAGCAGCCCCGGTAGCTCAGCTGGCAGAGCGACAGCCTTGTAAGCTGTCGGCCGCGGGTTCAAATCCCGCCCGGGGCTTCTTGTTCAGCAAAAACAGTGGTTAAAGGCTTTTGCGCCCTGCTACACAACAATCTTGTCTATTATAGCCGCCTTTGCTGGCCCAGCGGAAGGGCATAGTGTCCAAGGAATCCACTTAAGGCTTATTTCTTGCCAACGATAAAGCGCTTAATGGCGCGGCACACGAGCTATTCAATAAACCATTCCTCTTCATGCCTGTCAACGCGGGCTGTTGACATCATGCTGCGCATTATGCCCTCTTCGTCATCCGGGCTAAGGGGCTTGATCTGCGCCTCAGTCATCCCCTCCACCTGCCTCAATAAGTTCACCTCTTCATCAGTTATAAACGAGATAGAAGCGCCTCCGCGACCAGCCCTTGCGGTTCTCCCAACCCTGTGGAAGTACATAAGCGGATCATCCGGGAAGTCGTAGTTTATCACAAGCTCTATGTTGGGGGCATCTATGCCTCTGGCAACAACCTCGGTTGCAACAAGTATTCCAGAACGCCCCTGCATGAACGCCTTAAGCGCCATTTCCCTCCTTCGCTGTGGAAGGCCACCATGTATGACCTCGACTCCGCTGAAGCTTCTCCTGAGCTCCTCTGAAACCCTCCAGGCCCTTGCCCTTGTCCTGCAGAAGACAAGGCAGCTCTTTGGCCTTCTTGACGATATTATGCGCTTTAACGCCTGGAGCTTTGCGCGCTCGCTTACAAGCGTGTAGTACTGATCCAGCTTTTCCACAGATAGCTCGTCTGAGTCAATCATTATCGTTTCAGGATCTTTCATGTACTTTGAAGCAAGCGAGATAACCTCCTTCGGCATTGTTGCGGAAAACAGGGCCATCTGCTTGATCTCCTTTATTGACCCGAGTATCCTGTCAACGTCATCTATAAAGCCCATGTCAAGCATGCGGTCAGCCTCGTCAAGAACAACGTAGCTCATTGATTCCAAGTCAAGCGCGCCTCTTTCCGCCAGGTCAAGGGTTCTGCCAGGCGTTCCAACAACTATCTGCGGGCCTTTGCCCAGCGCCCTTGCCTGAGGCCCAAGGGGCTGGCCGCCGTATATAACTGCAACCGACACCCCTGTGTGCTTCCCCATCTTCAAAAGCTCGCCGGCAACCTGAACCGCAAGCTCCCTGGTTGGCAAAAGAACAAGCGCGATGGTCCCCCTCTGGCCTTTAACTCGCTCAAGCAGGGGGAGGCCGTAGGCGGCTGTTTTGCCTGACCCGGTTTTGGCCTGCCCTATGACGTCCTTCCCGTTAAGCATCGGCGGTATGGCCGCCAGCTGGATCGGGGTTGGGGCGGTAAACTTCATTTCATTTAGCGCAAGGATTAAGCTCTCACTTAATCCAAGCGATTCAAACACATTTTTATTCACTTTTTATTCACTTTTACGCAAAACGTCCGGAGCGGTTAAGGCTCAAGGACTTTTGCCTTGCAGTGCCTTTGTTGATGCACTATTTAAACTATTTGAACGAATATTTTTGCATAATGCGCTTTGCCGTTTAAACACCAAAAACCGGCGGAATTTTATGGAACGGCTTTCACTGCGTTGCCCTTTTTAACGCTTCAGCGACCTTGGCGGGGCCAATGTCAGCAATGTAGTAGCCAAGCCTTGGCCCGCTGTCTGAATTAAGCAGCAGCTGGTAAAGCCTCTTGAAGAACTCGCCCGGCTTTATGCCGTTTGACCTGGCTATGGAATATATGGCAGACTGTATCGCTTCGCCGTCTGTTGCCTTTTCCAGCACTGATATTAGCTCCTGAACTGCCTTCTTCTCCTGCTCGCTGAGCTCAACCCTTACTGACGGCGGCTGAGCAACCATGTCCTTTGCCATGTTGTGCGCCTTCTCGATCCTTTCGGCCACAGCAGGATTATCGATGTCCCTGTACCCGTACGAGGCAAGCCTCTTCTTTATAAATTCCATATAGCTGTCGTCGGGCGCAACGGACGCAAGCGACAGGAGGAGCCTGTACGGCACGTGAGGCGGCATGCTCTCAGGGACCCTCAGCAGGTTAACGTATTCATAAAGCCCCTTGACCTTTGGCGGGGCTGTGCCCTTAAAGTAGGCCTCCTCCATTCTGTCGTACTCGTCCATATAGTTTGGGACGTCGTCAAGGCCGACGTGCCTTGCCCCCTTTATCCTCTTGTACATCAGGAGCATCAGGCTCTGCTTTGTGCCGTACCTGAGCCACATCTGGGGCGTTATCACGTTGCCGCTGGACTTGGAAATCTTCTTGCCTGACTTGTCCAGGAACATTTCGTACCTCACGTGATACGGGTGAGGGTACTTCAGAACTTCATCGCTGACCCAGTCGTTAAATTTGACGGAGTCCGCTATGTCCTTGCCGTACGCCTCAAACCTTATCCCAAGCGCGGCCCACCTTGCCGCGAGCTCCACCTTCCAGCTCAGCTTTCCCTCACCCTCTGAAAGCTTTGCGTCACCCTCATAGCCACAGCCGGGTATGAACTTCCCCCTTATTGTGGTGCCAGTGCACCTGAAGTGCACCGTGCCGGTTTTTTCATCGTAGCTCAGGGCCTCAGTTGTGTATATCCTGCCGCACCTGGGGCATATGGCGAAGTAAGGCAGGACCTTTACGAACTTTTCCTGGCCAAGCGTCCCCTTCAGGGTTTCCCCTATCCTGTCAGAGCTTGCAAGCACGGTTCTCTCCTGTTCAAGGAGCAGCCCTTTCCTGTAGGCCTCGGACCCGCTCATGTGCCTGTAATCTATCCCTACCTTGTCAAGCGAATCAAGCAGCAGGGAGCTCATGTGCGCCCCATAGCTGCTGTGGCACCCAAAGGGATCCGGTATTCTGGATACCGGCTCCGCCAGATGCGCCTCAAGGGATGAAGGAAAGCCAGCCGGAACCTTCCTGAGCCCGTCCATGTCGTCTGAAAAGGCTATGAGCTCTGACCTGTATCCCTGGGTTTCAAGCGCCATCTTCACGCCGTAGGCCCTTGATACGTCTGAAAAGCTTCCAAGGTGGGGTATGCCGGAGGCCCCAAGGCCGCTTTCCACCCTGAGCAGGCTCATGTCCCTTCCAAGCGACTTCTCCCTTTCTATTACCCTGTAAGCAACTTTGTCCAGCCAAGTGCCCCTGCCTATTATCACGGATTATGGCTAAGCGTGGCACTAAATATGCTTATTGGACAATTAAGTGACCTGTTCATTTAATGCGCGCGGGCTTTTTCGGTTTACGTTTTGCTCAAAATGTTAGCCCTTAAGCTTTTATATTCTTCAATAAGGCAATTTTAAAGCTGCTAGTATGGAGGAAGACATCATTATAAAGCCAAGGGTGGAGCTTGATCTGTACTGGGGGAGCGAAGAGCTTATTGCCGCAATGACCGATGTCATTTACCGGGGCTATTCATCCAAAAGCGCGCTTGACAGGGTCAGGGCTAGCCCTGAGCTTGTTGAGAGGAGGATAAAGAACTTCCTGAGGGATGGTCACTACAGCGTTTTTGAATTCATGGGCGCCTCGTGGATAATTGAAGGAAGCAGGGCAATGACTCATGAACTTGTGAGGCACAGGATGGCAAGTTATTGGCAGGAAAGCCAGAGGTATGTGGATTACAGAAAGGGCCAGCTTAGGTTTGTTGTTCCGAGGAAATCCCCTGAATTGCTTAAACAGGTAAAGTCTTCATCAGTGCTTTATCTAAGGGCAAGGGAGGCGATGAAGCCTGAAGATGCCAGGTACGTGCTCCCGAACCTGGTGGCAAGCAGGATATGGGTTCAGATGAATGCAAGGGAAGCGCTTATAAATTTTATACCTTTGAGGACAGGCCTTGGTGCGTTTCATGAAATAAGGGTGGTGGCCTGGCTTGTTTTTAATTCGCTTTTGAATGTTTTTCCCATTACAGCCAAATGGGTATGGGATAACTTGCCAGCGTTACATCCCGATTATTGCAGAAATGCCGAAGAGTTAAGCAGAAAATATTTTACAAACGACTGCAGGGCCCTTAGCGTGACTGATGCCTTTAGCGCATGGGAGATGGAGGTGCCAGCCCCACTAAGGGCTCTGGTTGACGAGGTTCTAAACCGCTGATCCTCGCTTCAACAAATGCAGGCATTCAGATAAAATCGCTAAAATGTTTGCTTTTTTGACAAGGGCCTTTGGCTGTAAGGCTTTAAAGCGTTGCAACCGTATCCTTATTATGGCAATACTTTCGCACGATGCAATAATAAAGGAAATTAAAGACGGAAAACTTAAGATTGATCCGTTTGACGATTCAATTGTCAGGGAAAACGGGATAGACCTCAGAATAGGGGGGCAGTACGCTGAGTACTCATTTTCAGGACAAATAGTTGACCCGTGTGAGTTGAACGATTCAAAGGGGCTCTTTGAGGTGGTTGAAGCCATAGATGGAAGGATACCCGTCCCCCCTCACAGGTTTGTGCTGTTAACTACAATGGAGCAAGTGAAGTTTCCAGATGACCTGGTTGGCCTTTGCAACCTGCGCTCAACCCTAGCAAGGTACGGCCTAAGCATAAGCCCAACAATAATAGACGCCGGATTTGCCGGCAACGTCACAATAGAGATAATAAACAACAGCAAGAACTACATTATATTAAGGCGCGGAATGAGGTTTCTGCACGTTGTGTTAGAAAGGATGGAAGGAAAAGCCACATATGCTGGCATTTACCTTGGCCAGAAAGGCGTTGGCCTTCCAAAAGGAATGAAAGGAGAGTGCTAAAGTTGGCTTAAACGCAATCAAATGCCTACAAAAAACTTAGCCCTACTAAGAGGCCATGCGCTCAGTGGATGGACGTTTTAAATGGTATTTTCACTATTTGGGGCAAGAAGGGGATCAGCTTTTTAAACACTGAAAGCCTCTATTTACCCATGTGCGCCGTTTATAAGCTTAGCGATCACCTCCTTTCAGGAATGAGAATACACAACTTACCCATCCGGGGCTCTCCCCCACTGTCGCACCCTTCTGCGCCTTGTTAACCGGCCATACCGCAATTAACTTACCGGGGCATGTCCCCAAACGGCACCCTGCGGTCATGGCCAATTAACCGTAATCTGATGATAAAACGTATGACCTTTTCTTCTTCAGGATCCAGTATATTACCCTGAGAAGCTTTGCAGCTGCAGCTGTTATCGCCTTCTTTCCGCCCTTCCTCTCCCTCATCCTCCGATAAAACCTGGCGATGCTGCCATCTGGGTAGCTTCTAACGTTTGCCCATGCGGCCTGAACAAGTATCCACCTGAGGTATGAGCTCCCCTGCTTCGTTATTGGGCCATACATCGCCTTGCCGCCAGATGCCCTCACTGATGGGGCAAGGCCTGCATATGAAACCAGATGGTCCGAGTCAGGGAACCTTGAAATTTCGCCTATCTCCGCCTTTATCAAAAGGGCTGAGTAAAACGATATGCCTGGGATGGTCATGAGCAGCCTTGCATCTTCGTCGTCCTTTGCAACCCTCCTTATTTCCTCTGACACGCTCTCTATCTTCTCGTCA
>DAJU01000006.1 GCA_002499005.1 Thaumarchaeota archaeon UBA164 | reverse complement strand
GCTGCTCAAGTCATATCCAGAATAGGACCTAGCTTGAGCGACAGATGTGTTTTTTGCGAAATAGTAGACAAAAGGGAGCCAGCCTTCGTGGTTTACGAAAGCGAAAGGGTGATCGCAATACTTGACAAATTTCCTATATCGCCGGGGCATACACTAGTTGTGACAAAAAGGCATTACAGCGACATTCTGTCCTTAAGCAATAAAGAAGATCTGTACGAACTTGCGTCGGTCTCAAGGTTAATTGGGATCGCTGTAAAAAACGCGCTAAGAGCCGACGGGGTTAGGATTTTTACAAACGTTGGGAAGGCGGCGGCCCAGGTTATCTTTCACGTTCATGTGCATGTTTTACCGGCATGGCTGGATGAGCCTGAATTTACTTGGTTTAGGAAGAGGGCCGAGCTTACGCCGCAGCAGGGCAATTACCTTTTAAATAAGATCAAGCCTGAGGTTGAAAAATTAACGGCAAGACCATAAACAGCAGAATGTGTCAACAGGCTTTCATTATAAGTGCATGCTCGCAGGAAACTCAGGGATAGTCCTTCATGTTACATTAAGAGCAATCGTAGCCACGCAGCTGTGCGTAGCCTGCAGCAGCACAGTCTCTAGGCACCCATCGGGATAAATGCACAGTCCGGACTCAACGATGCAAAAATTTAAGGGATCTGAGGATAAGCCTTGGTATTTATACACAATTTAATTCACGACATTAAGCAGATGCTTAAGAAACGCTGAACCTTAAAAGGGCAGCAATGCCTCCAAACCCATTTAGCCATGTCAAAGCCTCTCGGTTTGCGCTAAACAACCTGACAACGCCATGCCTTTTATACACTTCATCCATAACGGCCATTACCCTTTGCCTTGTTTCTTGGTTTTGCAATATATCTCTTGAGACAACAAGCGTTTCCACGGCCCCTGCCCGTGCGGCGGCTTCTACAGCATCAATGCCATAAGCTATTGGCTCGTCCTTTGCTATCCTTTTAGTAAACTCTTCAACAAGTGAACTTTCGAAAATAACCTGGTTTTCCACAAACGCCTTCTTTATTTCGTCCCTTTTCATCGCCTCAAGTATACCTGCATAGCCACCATAGGAGGTATCAGCGGTTATTGCCCTTATTCCCTTAACCAGTTTAACCACTTCATCCTTCAGATCGTCCTTAAAGAACGAAGGGCCTACAAACGCCACTACTATCGCGCGCTTTTCGTTTAAAACAGCAGCGACCTTTGCTGCAAGCTCTTTTAGCCTTTCCCTGTATATGGATCCCTCTGCCTTGTCTATTAGCTTGTTCTCCTCCTCAAAAATCACGGCCATGCCCGAGTTAGTTAGCGCTGCAATGGTGGCACCTGTGTCGTCAACCGAAACTATAAAAACGTTGGATGGTGTCCGTGCCTGTGCCTCTTTTAATCTGTTAACATCGGCGTCGCTCCAGCTTTTGTCCTTTATCAGGACAACTTCATCGCCAGGCTTTATCGTAAGGGTGTGATGTTTCCCGCGCGCATCAAGGTCCTCCGGGCATTCAAGTATTATGCCGTGAACCCTTAGTCTGTCCCCCATAGGCTGCATCTCTGCCCACTCTATCCTCAGCGTTAAAGTAACAGGTCTTCGCCAGCTGCTTGTAGACGTCTTTACCTCTCTGGTTGTTCTTCCAACTATTATGTCGCCAACATAAAGCACATTATAAAGCTCCCACAGGTCATCTGCATTTTCCGCCTTTATCCTTATCTGCTTCAGCTTTCTATCCGCGCTTACTTTCATGGTCTTACCAGCGCCTTAATACTGTTAAATTTGCCATTTGATGTTATTAATTCATTCTCAAAAGCGCCAGCAAAGGCATAGTGATTATGCGCTACAGTACTTTGTCTCAAAAGCGTTCAGTGCTTCAAACAGGTCAACGTCCCTTCCTGGGGATTTAAATCCGTAAGCGTTTATCTCCATCACAGTGCCTGTGCTTCCTTGAAGCTGCTCGTGCTTAACTGCCCTGACAACGTCAATAAGCACGTTAAATGCATTAGAGCCATCCCGGGTTTTATATTCAGCATCTATTGTGAACGTTTCGCCAAATGGCCCAAGCACCTCCATGTAAAAGTGGCTAACTCTCCAGTCCTCAAGAAACGGAATATAGTCAGTGGTGCCTGCAACCACCTCAGCTTCCTTATCTTCTGTGGATATGGATGCGCCCTTCACTGACTTCTTTTCCTGTCTTATCCTTTCATCAAGGGTGTTAAGCGTCTCCAAGGAGCCGCCAACATCAAGCTGATAGGACTTGACGACCTGGCTTCCCCACATTTTAAATGAACGTAAAAGCACTTTGTGAAGCCAGGTGCCGCCTATCTGGCTTTGAAGGTCATCCCCTGCTATTACCGCCTTTGCGGCCTTAAAGGCCTCAACGATGTTGCTATCAGTGACCAGCCTTTCAGGGGTGGCATTTACAAGGCTCGCGCCGCATCTGGCGGTAGCAAGAGCTATGGCCCTTGTCGCCCGTTGCTGCCCAGAATTGATCAGGTTAATTACCACGTCTGGCGCCTTTTCACACAGGCTTTTTTGCAAAGATCCTTCATCAATTGGGCTTATGCTAAGCTTGTCCCTTAGTTCCCTGCTTACTTCATCTGGATATACAATAGACCTTTCTACGCTTATCTCAGGACCGAAAGATAGAACATCCTTTACTGTTTTGCCGACCTTTGCTGAATCTATGTCGTACGCCCCAACTATTTCTATGGATGACTTGTCAAAGCCGCCTACAATGCGATGCCATGGGGCAATGTCTGTAGTTAGGCCATAAACAAGGCTCTTAAATGAGTTGCCAACGCCAAAAACAGCAGCCCTGATCTTTTGCATTACCATTGCTTCCTCACCTCTCAATATATCCTTTATTGTGTAGAAATAGTCAATGAATGTGCAATGAAATTTTAAGCCAGCGCCAGGTGTCCAGCAACTGACGTGAAACACAGCTTTATGAATGGCATCTACGAAGTGATTTTTAATTAAAATTAATAAGAGCAGCATAAATAAATAAAGCCATGTCTTCGGCAATAACAAACTCAGATGAGGCTAAAATAGAACAGGCGGTGCAGCAGCTTACTCCGTTGTTAACGAACAAGGGCATTCCAAGAAACCTTAGGAACCTGTTGAAAGAAGCCTTGGGCCAGATGGAGGATAAGGACGTAAGCCCTGCCATAAAGGCTGCCAACATGGTAAGCGTTTTAGATGAAATATTACAAGATCCAAATATCCCATCCCATATAAGGGTTCTTATCTGGAACATCATGTCTATGCTTGAAACGATCAGGGAGAAGACGTCCTGAGAATTGACCTATAGCCAGCCAAGAAGCCGGTCAGCATATCAAGGCCCGAGCTATGGCCTGCCTTAGAGAGTTCGTTTATAGCTAATGCTATCTTGCGCTCATCTGATAGATTAACAGCTCCTATAAGGCTGGCAAGCCTCCATGGTATTTCGCCTGCAGCAGCACATTTTACCGCAAGCGCGCTGAGAGTGGTAGTCCTTGCGCTTATGCGATCAAATGCGCCTGACTCAACTATTGCATGGCCCCTCACTGCAGACATAAAGCCAACAATGGCATCGTCACCGCTTGGAGTCATGCCGTACCCCAATCCAACTATATCGTTAAGCGCCGAAGCCCTTCCGCTGAGCAGCGCGAGTCCTATCTTTCTGTAAACCGCATTGCTCAGCTCCTCAGGGCGCATAAGCGCTGCATAGTGAATCGAGCTAAGCTCCTTAAGCTTGTTTGTCATGAAATTTAAAAGCCCTTGGCTTAGGGTCTTCACAGTTATGCCATTTGTGGTCCATAATGGTGCGGCAGAAATGTCAATTCGGAAGTCGCCAATTACCAGTTCACCGCCATTTAACACAGCTTCGGAACCAACTTCAATAGATCTTGGAATGTCGCTTAAAAGGATGCCATAGGGGCCCATTTCTTTTATGTCTTTTACCAGCACAGCTGCGAGCTCATCACCTACGGCGTCTATCGCTTTTTCCCCGGAATATATGACCCTGCCTTTAAAGTCCTTAAGGCAAGCCGACTTCAGAATTGCCCTATGGGTCATTTATGGACTTGATTATGCGCCTTATCGATTCCCTATAGTTCTTGCTTTTGGTTATAGCGCCGCCAACTATGAAGATGTTTATTCTTTCTCCCTTTATCCTAGATATTCCTTCAGCTGTTAACCCGCCTGCAACTGCCACTAGCAGGCCTTCCGGCATTAACGATGCTACGTTTCCAAGCATTTCAGCTGTGATCCCAAGCTCCCTTTGAACATCTATCCCTACGTGTAGAACGACCCCTTTAGCGCCAGCTTCATATACTTCATGCGCTCTTTTAACTGGATCTTGGACGCCAAGCATGTCGACAAAAAGAGCCACGCCGCGTCTTTTAGATTCGTTTGCGGCAGCCTTTATGGTAGAATCTGGGGCGCATCCCAGAACTGTTACAGCGTCAGCGCCAGCATCAGCTGCCATGTCAACCTCTAGCTCACCTACATCAGCTGCCTTAATGTCAGCTAGCACATAGGAATTAAATCCAACCGAGTTTTTTATTTCGGCCACGGCGGCCATGCCATACTTTTTAATTAAAGGAGTTCCTGCCTCCACAATCTTTGCGCCTTCTTCGGCTGATGCCCTTGCAATTGAAATGGCGTCTTTTATGTCAGTAAGATCAAGCGCAACCTGTAAGTGTTTGCCTCTATAAAGGTCATCCACAGGCATACCTATGGTTGCGCGTTTTTTAAATAAACTTTTAGCAGGATGTTAGCAGCGCCTGCATGCAGCGGCAAATTTGCGGCCTCCTTTATGCCATTTTAAAGGGAATTCATGAGAGGTCGTCTTTCCGTGTGTTTTATTTGTTTCTTTAAAAGCTTGATTCAACCCTGGGGTCAAAGAGCGGCAACGTTTTAATGATCAAGCAGTATCGTGATTCTGCTAAGGGGATCGATGGCGGCTGAATGGGCTCCTGTCGCCGGGGGAATGCGCTCAGGACTAGCGGCAAACAGCTTAAATATTCAAGTTAAACGCGCAACATCGGAGCGGACGGGTAAATCAGGATGGCAGCGGCGGAGATCGAAAGGCTTCTGTCGTCTAAGGAGATCAGGATTTAAAGGTTGAACGCTATAATTAAAAAGGCTTCAAGAAGTGCTGAAGCGTAAAGAAGCGCAAGAGAGGCCGCAAAGAACTCAAGGCCAACTATCACCTTATGCATGTCCCTTTGCGGTGAAGTTATCCCCTTAAAGAGATAGGCTCCTCCTATAAGCGATAAAATGTATGAAGAAAACTCAGTGAAAGTGTCTGGCGCCAGGATAACAGCCATTGGCCCGAAGAACCAGAACGGTGTTACGCTCATTTCAGAAAACGAGATCCCCCACACTATTGCGGCTGTATTAATTATGGAAAAACCTAGCACAAAGGGCCCTATCAGCGGCAAAAAGCTCACCGCATCTATTTTTACGTTGTTCATAAATATAGCATTGCCAAGCCCGAAAATAGTTCTGTAACTCTCTCTTACCTGCAGTATCTGATTTTCCGCGCTCTGAACTGTTGTGGCCAGAAACTTTGAAAGGTAAAACCCCGGCATTGCTCCGGCCGCCACAAGAACTAGATAAAAGAGGAGTATAGCGCCAACATACATGCGCGTTGCCCTTATTTCAGGGTTAGAGTATGTCGCTAGCGTAAACACTATTGAAAGCGTTAAAAGATAAATCGACCAGTAAATGCTTGCCATATATGGTCTGTTAAATACCGCCATGCCGACAAAAAACAGAACGAGCATGATCGCTACAAATGTGGGGAGAAAGAGCTTTGGGTTTTGAAGATCAAACGCAGCAAATACGCCACGAGGTTTTTCCTCTTCCACAATTATCTGAGATATGCTTTTGGTATATAAGGCGTTTTAAATTTTTATCGAATTTAAAACAGCTATGTGTTGAACTTTGCCTATGGTTGGGATGAATTCAGCGTCTTGGCTCTTTTCCTTAAAACAGTGTTTGCAACCCTTCCTTCAAAATCCCCCACCAGATAGCTTATCAAGAGCTTTGCCTCTTCGCTATCCGCTACAAGCCTTAGGCTATCTGGGATCGATCCGTCCATGCTGAGCAACGCGTCTCCCTGCATCAACAGCCTCCATATCTGAAGCAGCTTTGCATCTCCCACCGACCTTATGTATTCAAGGAGCTGGCAAAGCTTGCCTGTGAGGATACGCTGAAAAAGATTCGAACTCCAGGCAGGGTTGGTTCCTAGCTCAAGATCGTAAATTGAAAATCCATTAGGCACATAAAGCGTTCCAGACGGCGACAACACCGAGTTTTCAATGTCAGCTAGGTTAAGGCCCCCGTTAAATATGTAGTTTGCAAGGACTTCAACAAACTGCTGCCCTTTTCCTGATATGTTTTCAGCTCTTATTGCCAAAACGCCGTCAGCGCCCTTTACCTCCTCAAACCTCGCTGACTGCAGGGCCAACGAGGCATTTCTGTTGCGTGATAGAATCTTCAGCTCACCGCCCTGCGACGTGTAAACAAACCGGTGATCGTTAAAGCCATTAAACTCCTCAGTTATTAGGTACTGAACGCCTGTTCCCTTGAGGCCCCTTTCTATGTTTGCATTATACATAAAGAACGGCATTACCGCAAACCCTTCAGGCTTTATGCCAAACTTCTCAACAAGCCCAGCATTTACCTTGACCTGGTCTTGAATTTCGGCTTCAGAACCCTCACACAGGCCATAAAGGCCTCCGTAAAGTGTGCTGAGGCCCACCTTTAACCTCTCGGTTTTCGCAAGCATGAGCAATGAACTTAAAAGTTCAGGATCGTACTTGTTGGCAAGCTCATAGAATAACCCCGTTGCTGCAACGTAGACGCTGCTTCCCTGTTTGATGGCCACTGAAAGGGCGGAGGCTATGGGCCTGTACAAGTTTTTGCTGTATCGCTCAAAGATCTCTTTTGTAAGCCTGCCGTCAAAGTAACGGTCAATCACGTTTGTATCATTAATGATCCTCCCGAACCGCTCGGATAGAAACAGCCTATTAAGGGCTAAGGGCGGGCTAAGGTAAATCACCGTTGATGATGGCAACTCCTTTTTATCTAACTTTTCTTATTAAAAAAGCATGCAAACCAAAAAAGGTTGACAAAAGAATAAGCAAGCCTCACCTCCCTGAGGCAACGCATTACCCGCTTGCTCGCTTATAGGCTTACCTATCACCTCAAGTTATCCCTCACGCTTGCTTCCTCCTGGGTCCTGTTAACCTTCCATTCGCAAATAACCTGTCAAGGATTATGCCTAAACGCGATGCTGCGGCCATGGCCAATTAACCGTTGCTAGCAAGGCAAAGCGAGAGCTTCATCAACTCACGGAAGTTTATGATGGATGTCCAGTCCTGATATCTTATTCACGGGCCTGTGTCAATGCCTGTTTCATTTTGTTATCTAGCAGCCTTATATCATTATCTTGTGAATGATTTATGTGTTATTAAAAACTCGTTTTAAAATTAATAAAAACATATCACTAGCACGTTTTGTTGCGATTAGAATGGTCATTTTAGCACGTAAATTGTTAATAAATTTGCGAACATTAATAACAATGCAATAAAGCAGTATGGGCTAAAATTTTTAAAACGCGCCCATAAAAGTGTATGGGTTGCCGCAATATGTATGCGAAAACTGTGGCTTTGTAGCGAGCCTAGATAAAAGGCTTTACATCTGCCCGGTTTGCGGGGATCCGCTAACCATAATGTTTGATGATAAAGAGATGAGCTTTATCCCATCTGGGAAGGGGGTTTGGAGGTATTCAAGCATGCTTCCCATAACAGGAAAGGGGGCAATTTCGTTAAATGAAGGGGGGACGCAGCTGCATCAAAGCGTAAGGCTATACCGGGAGATAGGCGTGGGCTCGCTTATGTTTAAAAACGAGGGGCTTAATCCCACTGCAAGCTTTAAGGACAGGGGAATGACGGTTGCTGTTACAAAGGCGTTTCAGGAAGGGGCTCATGGGGTAATATGCGCTTCAACAGGCAACACAGCCGCGAGCCTTGCAGCCTATGCTGCAAGAGCAGGAATAGCCGGATACGTGGTTGTGCCTGAAGGCGCTGTAGCAACTGGTAAGCTGATGCAGGCTCGCGCTTATGGAGCGGAAATAATCCATATAAAGGGGAACTTTGATGACGCGCTGAAGGCTGTTTCTTCATTGGCTATGGAAAGCAACGAGCTTTATCTGGTAAACTCAATAAACCCGTACAGAATAGAGGGTCAAAAGACTATGGCCTTTGAAATATACGAAGACGTGGGCATTCCTGACTGGATTTCAATTCCAGTTGGTAATGCAGGGAACATCACCGCTCTTTGGAAAGGCTTTAAGGAGCTTTACCGCATTGGCGTGGCAAAGAAGCTGCCAAGGCTTATTGGCGTCCAGGCAGAGGGCGCGGCCCCGATATACAGGGCCTTTATAAATGGCGCGAGCTCAATTGAGCCAGTTAACAACCCAAGCACTGTAGCTACAGCAATAAGGATAGGAAAGCCAGCCAGCTGGAGAAGGGCACTTAAAGCCATAAGAGAATCCCATGGGATCATGGTGGCGGTTAGCGATGAAGAGATAATGAGCGCATATTATTCGCTTTCATCAAAGGAGGGGGTATTTGTTGAGCCAGCCAGCGCGGCTTCCTTTGCAGGGCTCAGGAAGCTTTCAACACAGGGCCTGTTCAAGGGGAACGAGATGGTGGTTGCAATATTGACGGGCCACGGCTTGAAGGATCCAGAATCGGCGGCAAAGGTTCCAAAAAAGGAGTTGACCGTTGAGCCCACAAAGGAAGCTATAGCGGGCGCGATTTTGAGCCCAGCACGGGTGTTTAGGTAGTGAGAATAGCGATAATTGGGTATGGAACGGTAGGCAGCTCCTTTCATCGCCTGCTAGAGGAAAGGTCTCACTGGCTAAAGTCACTTTATGGCATAGTTCCACAGGTTGTTTCTGTTTGTGACAGCACCGGCTGTGCCTTTAACGACGATGGGATACCATACGAAGAGGCCATCATGAAAAAGTCCAAGGGGAGTGTGGAGAATGGCAATGGCGTGTCACCGCTTAAGATCATAGGCGAGGGCATGCTGGATGTTCTTGTAGAATGCACGCCATCAAACTTTTCCGATGGAGAACCCGGGCGAACTTACATTGAATCCGCTCTTAAAAGCGGAATACATGTAATAACAACAAACAAGGCGCCCCTTGCTCTTTACATGCCATATTTGCTTGACCAGGCAAGAATAAACGGGGCTCGCCTTTTTTACAGCGGCACTGTTGGCGGTGGGACTCCTTTTCTTAGCTTTGCTGAGGATACATTAAAGGGAAACGCTGTCAAATCGTTCAGGGGTATACTTAACGGAACCACAAACTTCATTTTGACAAGGATGCTTGAAGAGGGCATCTCGATGGAATCGGCCCTGTCTGAGGCTAAAAGGCTTGGCATAGCTGAGGCAAATCCCTATCTTGACCTGAGCGGCCTTGACGCCGCCGCAAAGCTTGTAATAATGATGAATCATGTTCTTAAGAAAAGGGTTACACTCAAGGACGTGGAGGTATCAGGGCTTTTAAATGGCGTTCCAACCCCATCATCAGGCAGAGTCATAAAGCTCATAGCCCGAACATCTCCAAGGCCATCGGTTTCTCTTGAAGAGATAAGCGCGACTGATCCACTTAACGTTGGTTTCACATACAACGCTGTCGAATTTGACGTTGAGGAACTTGGAAGCGTTTACCTTATAGGCAAGGGCGCAGGAGGCATGGAAACTGCAGCCTCAATAATAAGGGATCTGGTAAGGCTAAGGCTTTCGCTGTCTTAGCGGCTTCCGGTTATTAATACTCGCCAATAAAAAACAAAGCTAACGCTTTTAACATTGAGATTGATATCAAGGCACAGAATGCCGAAGCCTGCGCTTCTTGTGATAGACGTGCTTGAGGAGTTTGTAAACGGAAGGCTTTCAACACAAGAAGCAAGGTCCATAATTGGTCCAGCAAAGAAAGTTATAGAGGAGTTCAGGAGAAGGAAGCTTCCAATTATATATCTTAAGGACTCTCATTATGACACGGACTTTGAGCTAAGGGTCTGGGGGAAGCACGCCATGAGCTACGAAGATAGCTCGAGAATAGTTGAGGATTTAAGGCCAGATGTCGATGAACCGGTGATAGAAAAGCACGTGTATTCTGGGTTCTTTGGGACGCCGCTTGACTATATACTGAGAAGCAAAGGAGTCACTCACGTTTTCCTTCTTGGGCTTGACGCTGACATATGCGTAAGGCACACCGCTGCAGATGCGTTTTACAGGGGCTACTATATTTACGTAATAAGGGATGCAACCGCAGCGTATTTGGACAAAAGCTGGGAGGAATACTTTAAGAGAGTTTACGGCGCGCAGGTGTTGAATTCAGATGAAGTCCAGCGCGCGTTAAACTCTTTGAGTTAGAAGCGCGCGCTATGGGGGCCAGTCGCAGGCATTAAGAGGAACAATAAGGTTTAATTTATGGCAGAGTTCAGCATATTGAGATTGAACAGCGATCTCCTCGGCTTTTTAAAAAAGCAGAGGACCATGGTAATATCGTCATGTGACAGCTCGCCCTTGTCTGAAAGGGTTTATTATGCGCTTGACCACGGTTTTATATTTTTGCTCGAAAAGGGGAGCGCGGCGCTTGAACTGGCGGCCAAGGGCAGGGAGTTTTCATTTTTAATAGAAACCAAAAATCCTAGCCTTACAGTGCAGGGAACAGGTAAGCTTCAGGTCCTTGGTAGTCCTGCTTCACATGACAGCGAAAGAGGGTTGCTTATAAGCAAAGTGCCGCAAGCGGCGCTTCTTCTGGAGTCTGCTTATCTAGTTAGGCTTGTCCCAACGCTTATAAGCGTGTCAGATGTAAGGGATGAGCCAAAAAGGTATTCGGTAGCCGTTTCCCCAGATGAGCTAACTGAAAAGCCGCAGCTGGCCATAGTAAGGGCTATAAGGCCGTGGAGCCTTCAGATGAGCGTTTCCGCGTTTATTCTAGGCGTCCTGCTTGCTCACCGGTTTAGCCTGCTGATAGTGCCTGCGATTTTGGCGCTTGTCATGGCGCATGGTGCATTTAATATGCTAAGCGATTACATGGACTTCAGGCTTAATGTGGATAGCCCTCTTGGAATGGGCTCGTCTGGCTCAAGGGTCCTTGTTGATAGGCTGATAAGCCCGTCATTTCACATCAAGTACGCGGTTGCAATGCTTTCTGCCGCGGTGGCCCTAGCGGCGCTTCTAATAGCAATGGCCCCCCAGATATCCATAGCAGTTGCTGTCGGCGTTGCCGCAGGCCTGCTTTATTCCGTTCCGAGGATAGGCCTTAAGTTCAACGCGCTCGGGGACCTTGGTGTATTTCTTGCGTTTGGGCCCGGCATAGTTCTTGGCGCGGTGCTGCTGGTGGGAGCGGCGCCAACAGTCGCAGACCTCCTTGTATCAATAGGCATAGGAATGGTGATAGTTGCCGTGCTTCACGCAAATAACTGGAGGGACATAAAGAGCGACTCATCGGCCGGCGTTAAGACCATGGCAACGCTTCTTGGCGAGAGGGGATCTAAGTACTATTACCTTGGCCTTATCTGGCTTAGCTATATCACGTTTGCCCTAGCAGTTGTTCTTGACCGCTCTGACTGGCCAATCCTTGGGAGCCTGTTAACTGTTCCCTGGGCAATAAAGCTTACAAGGGTTGCGTTAAATGAGAAAAACTGGAACAGAAAGGTCTTGGACGTTAAAACAGGGTTCTTCACAGCTCTTCACATGTACTTTACAATAGCTTTCCTGGCGGCTGTAATTATTATAAGGCTAATTTAAAATGAATCAAGGCTGTGGCGCGCTTGCGGTTGCGAGATACGTTAAGGTTCCGCTCTTCATAGCATCGGTGCTTCCACTGGTTTGGGCATGGGTTGAGGCAGAATATAAAGGGGGGCTCATTTTCATTGACGCGCTGGTTTTTGTGCTTGCGGCGCAGCTTTTGATGAACTTGGAGATGGACAGGCATGACCTGCTAAGAGGAATAGCTCCAATAAACTGCGATTCATTTATTACAACTGGCCCTTGTGAATACAGGTGCGGCGGGATGGGCGCTTTGCGGGCCGTTGCGGGCTTGCTGGCGCTTGCCACGGCGCTGGCGGCAATACTGATAACAAAGAGCGTAACGCTGGTCCTTGTTGGGGTTGCCGCAATCGTAATTATGGCGGCATACCTTCTAAAGCCATTGGAGCTTTACAAAAGAGGGCTGGGGGAAATTTCAACGTTTATGGACTTTGGCCCATTGCTTGTATATGGATCGCTTATAGCGTTTGGGGCCCACTGGGGATACTCTCAGGCGGTGGCGTCAATAATATTTGGGCTTGATGCATCGCTTCTTAGGTTCAGGCATCACTTAAAGGAGGAAAGCGGGTTCAGAAGGCGACACGCTCGTGAAATCACGTCGGCTTTTATTGCGCTTATCCTGACACTGGCGCTTATTCACTCAATATATTCAGCCCTGATCCTAGTGCCTTCAACGGCCGGCTATGCCTTAAGCCTTGATGGCAAAGATGAGGACGAGGCCACCCTGGCCTATTACATAGCCGTTGCGTCATCCATTTTTATTTTTTAATGGCGTTGCTAAAATACCAATTTAGCTGGTCCAAAAGACATCCCAAACACTTAAATACACAGCCATGGAATTGTCGATAAAGCTTGAGTACACGGACAGTGCCGCGCGTTTACATATGCACTCTTGGGGGACGCGCCCTTTATTATTATTTCAGGTTACTTAAAGGAACAAACATACAGTTTAAGGCCATAGTGCCAGGTGAGCACACTGAGCGCGGGTCTGTTTGTCTAACTACGAGGGAGGAAGCCGGCGATGCCTGCAATACGTTATTTTATGAGGATCTCACAAAGGACGTACTTGTAGACAGGGTAATACTTTATTCAAAGATCCTTCATAACAGCGAGGCGGTGGTAGGCATAGATCCAGGCAAAACAATAGGCGTGGCAATAACGGTAAACGGGATGCCGGTAAGCGTGCTTGCTATTTCTGACATCAAGAGGTTGCACGAGCTGATTTCAATGCTCCAGGCAAGGCTGAAGAGCATTTACATAAAGGTTGGGAACGGCGACATACACATTTACCCTGAAATAATCAAGGAGCTTTCAAGCTGTATAAGAAACACAGACTACCTGGTTGTAGTTAATGAAAAGAACACGACGCCAAAGGGCAGAGCAGGCCATAAAAAGGACATAAACGCCGCGCTTAAAATAGCAATGAGGAATTCGTGATCAGCGCAAGGAGTCCAAATAAAGTTTAAAACCAAATGCGTGTTTAGCATCATATGCCAAGACAGGTGTTTGATTCACAAAGCGTGCTGTCCATGCTGGACAAAGCAAAAAAGATAATAGTGGTAAAGAGGGGGGACACGGTTAAGCTCAAGCTAAGGACGGGCAGATACCTTTACACGTATATAGCAACCCCTGAGGAAGCGGATAAGATCCTTTCAACTGTAAAGGATAAGAACAGGGTTGTCAATCTATAAAAGGAAGACAGCAAAATGATACTTATTAGCAATGACGATGGGCCCTCAAGCCCCGGCCTGAGGGCGCTTATAAAGGCGCTTTCTGAAGTTGACGAAGTAACGTTCTTTATACCGGAAGGGCCAAGGAGCGGCAGCAGCATGAGCTTAACGCTTCACAAGCCGCTCAGGATAAGGGAGATTGAGATTGCTGGAGTCAGAGGACGTGTGTGTTCAGGCTCGCCTGCGGATGCAATGGTGCTGGCCCATATAATTTTAGACAAAAAGCCCGAAGTTGTGGCCACCGGGATAAACCTTGGGGATAACACAAGCCTTCAGGACATATTTTCAAGCGGGACTGTGGCAGGGGCCCTTCAGGCATCGCTTCTCGGGTATCCCGCAATCGCGTTTTCAAAAAGGATACCTGATGAATACATACTTTATCCTTGGGCAGAAAGCGGGGACTTTGACACCCCCAGCAGGATAGCCGCAAAGATTGTGAGGTTTGTTTTGGACAGAGGCCTTCCCCCAGGCGTAAGCCTGCTTAACGTCAACTTCCCAACAAATGTAAGTGAAAGGACGGTCTCAAGAATCACAAGGGCATCTATGATAAAGTACGAGCACCAGGTGGACAAAAGGCTCGACCCGCGCGGGAGGGACTATTACTGGCTTTGGGGCAAGAGGATTCAAAGCTATCCAGAGGATAGCGACACAAAGGCCATATATGAGCTAAACGAAATATCCATAACGCCGCTTTCAAACGATCTCAGCAACGTGCAGCTGTCTTCTGATGCATCATCATGGCTTAAGGACATAATTGAAAGGCTGAGCTGAGCCTCCGGTTGTGCGCGACGCCTATTTTATATGTAGATTAGCGTTCAAAACGCCGATTTGCTCAGCAACAAATATAAGCGTGCGAGGAAAACGCTGGATGGGAATGAGGTGTATACCGCTCCAGCCTGAGCATTGGGCGATGAGGAGCTCGCGACGAACTGACCCATATAAATCTTAGTGTGGTGACTAATTTATGTCCTATAAGGGGCTAAAGGTTGCTGTAATAGATAGAGATGTATGCAGGTTTGATAAGTGCAACCATGAATGCCAAAGGTTCTGCCCTCCTCAGATATCAGGGCAAAAGGTTGTTGAGTTTGGCGAAGACGGGTATCCTGTAATTTCAGAGACGCTGTGCATAGGGTGCGGCATATGCGAGAAGAAGTGCCCGTTTGAAGCGATAAGGATAGTTAACCTGCCTTCAGAGTACGGGAAGGAAAAGGTCCATCAGTATGGGCCAAACACATTCAGGCTTTACAGGCTCCCAACGGTAAGAAAGGGCGCTGTCGTTGGGTTAGTTGGAATGAACGGAATAGGCAAAAGCACAGCGCTCAAAATACTCTCAGGCAACCTGGTTCCAAACCTTGGAAGATATGATGATGGCGCGAGCGAGGACGACGTGATAAAGGCGTTTAAGGGCACATCGTTTGCCGACTATTTCAGGGAGCTATATCGCGGTGAAGCTAAAGTATCAATCAAGCCTCAGCCAATATATTCAATCCCCACTGCGTTTAAAGGGACTGTAAGAGAGCTGGTGGACAGCATATCCGGAGGGGTTTCAGATGAGGTTGAGGATGAGCTGCACATAAAGCCCCTCCTAGACATGCATGTGGACGAGCTCAGCGGCGGCGAGCTTCAGAAGGTCGCTGTGGCCGCAGCCGCCTCAAAAATGGCTGACTATTACTTTCTGGACGAGCCTAGCTCTTATCTGGATGTTTACGCGAGGCTTAGCGTTGCCAGGGTTATAAGGCAGCTGGCCAAAAGGGCAGGGGTTCTGGTTGTTGAGCATGACCTGACGGTTCTTGATTACGTAAGCGATTACATACACATAATATATGGCGAGCCGGCCGTCTACGGCATTGTCTCAAGGCTCATGAACGTTGGCGATGGGATAAACTCGCTTATTGAGGGCGAAATAAGGCAGGAAAACGTCAGGATAAGGCAGAGCCCTATAAGGTTCAGGGAGCCTGAAAAGGGGCAGGGAGAGGAGGCAAGGGTCCTGTTCAGCATACCGCAGTTCGTAAAAAGCTATTCCAGGTTTAGGCTGGAAGCCGGCGGAGGGGACATAATGGAGGGTGAGCTGATAGGGGGCCTTGGGCCAAACGGAATAGGCAAGACGACGTTCCTGAAGGTCATAGCCGGGGTTGAAAAGGACGATGAAGGCAAGGTGAGCATGCCCGTGAAGGTGTCCTATAAGCCGCAGTACCTGCAGCCAACGCCCGGCGTTACTGTGGAGCAGGCGCTTTCATCGCTTGACTGGAATTCAAACGAAAACTACATGATGCTGATAACGCCTTTGAGAATAGATAAGCTGCTTAACAAGGATCTTGGAAGCCTCAGCGGCGGCGAGCTTCAGAAGGTCGCGATAACGGCCACGCTGCTCAGGGATGCAACGCTTTACGTTTTTGACGAGCCATCGGCGTTTCTGGACGTAGAAGAAAGGCTCGCGCTCTCAAGGATTATAGGCAATTATGTAAAGAAAACCGGCAGGGCCGGCATAATTATAGACCATGACCTGATGCTTGTGGATTTGCTTACAGACAGAATAATGATATTCATGGGGGAGCCAAACGCGCACGGCAAGGCGATCGGCCCGCTTGGCAAAAGGGAGGCAATGAATGAATTTCTGAAGTCAGTCGGGGTAACGTACAGGAGGGATGAGCAGACAAAAAGGCCAAGGGTTAACAAGCTTGGGAGCAGGCTTGACAGGGAGCAAAAGGCCACGGGCGAGTTCTATTATGTTTCATGAAAGCCGGTTGTCCATAACTTAAAGCGCCTGCCTGTATTATGCCCGGGCTAAAAAGGTTATAAACGCCAACGTGAGACGTAACGCGATGAGCGGCTCCATTTTGATTAAGGGAGCCTACATAGTAACTGCAAACGACAAAAACGAAATAATAAAGGGCGGCGATGTATACATAGACGACGGGCAAATAGTGGAAGTTGGAAAGGGGATAAAGGAAAGGGCCGAGCACGTGATAGATGGCAAGGACAAGCTTGTTATGCCAGGCCTTATAAACACGCACGTCCACCTCGCTCAGGGCATACTTAGAGGCCTTGTGCCGGACAACGTGGCTTTAATAGAATGGTTAAAGGACTGGGTCTGGCCCCTTCAGGGGAACATAGACGAGGAAATAATGGAGGTCAGCACAAAGCTGACCCTTCTTGAAATGATAAACACAGGAACCTCATCCTTTGTGGCCACTTCCATAAACGCAAGGTATGGGACGGAAAGAGTAATTGAGGAGGTTTACAAAAGCGGGGTCAGGGCCGCCATAGGCAAGCAGATAATGGATATACCCGGCTATGCTGATAAGCCCCAGATACTTCACAAGGGCCTTATTGAGGACCCTGACCTTTCTTTAAAGATATTTAATGAAATGCACTCGCGATGGCACGGAAAGGATAACAGGATGTGGATATGGTTTTCGCCAAGAACCCCAGGCGCAGTTAGTGACGAGCTTTACAGGAAAATAGGGGAAATAGTGAGGGAAAAGGATTCGGGCGTCACGATGCATCTGGCAGAGGTCAGGGATGACATAAGGTACTTTTCGGGGAGGGGGACAACCCCTGGGAGGTTTGTAAGGGACCTGGGGATGGTCGGCAGAAAGTTTGTGTACGTGCATGGCGTCTGGCTTAACGAGGAGGACATGGACATATTTGCCAGAACAGGCACAACGGTCTCTCACAACCCATCGTCAAACAGCAAGCTGGGGAGCGGCATAGCTCCTGTAAGGGCAATGATCGCAAGGGGCGTCAACGTGGCGCTGGGAACTGATGGGGGACCTAGCAACGACAGCTACGACATGGTGAGGGAGATGAGGCTTGCGCTTTTGCTACAAAAGGTTAACTCCCTCGATCCAACAGCCATAGACGTGTTGACCGCTGTAAGGATGGCTACAAGGAATGGGGCATTTGCCATGGGCATAGAGGACTTGGTTGGGCAGATAAAGCCAGGCATGAGGGCGGATATTGCGGTGTTTAACATGAGGGCGCCTCATCTTATGCCATCGGTTAACCCGCTTTCAAACCTGATTTACTCAGGACAGGGCTCAGACTGTACCGACCTAATCGTTGATGGCAGGTTCCTAAAGATGAGCGGAAAGGTTCTTACCATAAACGAAGAGGAGGTATATGAAAAGGCAAACAAATATGCAGAAGAGCTATTAAGACGGGCTGAGCTAAAGAGCTGGATGTAAGGCTGCCGGGGTCCCCTAACCTGGTATGGGGCAGGCCTTGAGAGCCTGTGGGCTAAAAGCCCTTGTGGGTTCAAATCCCACCCCCGGCGCCAGTCTTGTTTTTGTCATACCTCTGTCCAGCGTATAAACTTCCTTGCCAGCATAAAATACGCAACCGTCTCCGCAACAAGGATCACTGCCATTATTGGCTGAAGCGGCTGCAGGCCAGCCAGCCCCTGCATTATGACCGCTGCCGGCGTGGCCGGCGATAACGCAAGGACATAGACGATATACTTTGGGAGATAGGTGTAGGGATAAAATATGGGCGGTATTATGCTCAGCACAATTGACAGTATAGAAACTATCCCCCAGACGTTTCTTATGTGAGTTAACATGCCGGCCAATATGAATGAAATGGAGCTTGTTGACACAAGCATTATTAAAATCACTGCTATAAGAGCTAGGGCTGAAAGCGGGGTAAGCACCTTATAGATGTAGCTCAGCGCGGCGTAAACCGCAATTCCGGGTATCGAGAAAACCAGATAGCTGAGCATTATGCCAAGCATGTAGTCCGTGGAGGATATTGATGAAACAACAAACAGGTCCTGAACCTTGAGCTCGAGCCTGAAGAAAGCCGCGTCGCCGGCGCTTGAAAGCGCGTTGGTAGACATCATCGATATAAACCCGCCTATTATAGCGTAGGAGATCAGGCTTCCCCTGCTAAGCATGTAAACCAGGAAAAGCATGGTCATGGGCATGCTCAGCGAAGCAATTACGTAGGACGGTCCCCTGATGATGGAATAAAATCCATAATACCATCCCATTGAAAGTATAAACCTAAGGTTCAATCTCCATCACCCCATGCCTTATAAACAGATCTTCAAGCGTTATTTGCTTGATGGAAAAGCCCTTCTTCAGGTAAGCCTCAGCCTCGTCAGCGCTTGCATATGTAAAGTAGATGTTCCCGACCCTCATCCACCCATCAACCGGGGAGCTTGATTCAACCCTTATCATCCCCTTAAACCCTTCAAGCAGGCTGTTAAGCTCCCCCTGAGCAATTATTTTGCCGCCGTCCATGAAGACTATCTCTTCAGAAAGCTCGACAGCCTCCTCCATATAATGCGTTGTTAGCAACACGTCAGCCCTCAGCTCCTTTATCGCGGCCCAGACCTCAATCCTTGAAAGCGGGTCAAGCCCTGTTGTCGGCTCGTCAAGGAAGACGTAGTCGGCGCCGGCCGCGATGGCCATGGCGACAAAGAGCTTTCTCTTCATGCCGCCAGAAAGCATGTCAGCTGGCCTGTCCCTGAACTCCCAAAGCTCCAGCTCCTTCAGGGCCTTCCTTGCCGCCTCCGTCGCGTCGCTAAACGACATTCCCCTTGCGGTGAGGTATATTCTGAGGTGTTCAAAAGGCGTAAGCATCCCTATTGGCCTCCCCTCCTGGGGCACGCTTACCAGGAACTTCCTTATCTTGCCCTTGTCCCTCAGTATGTCAAACCCATTTATAGTGGCTGTTCCTGAAGTTGGCAAAAGCTGCGTGGAAAGTATCCGCATAAGCGTTGTCTTGCCGGCGCCGTTTCTTCCTATAACTGCAGTTACCTTCTTTGTTAGCTTGGCTGAGACATCGTTAAGGGCCAGCTGGCCTCCACGGTAAACCTTTGTAAGCCTTTGAAGCTCTATCACGTAACTGCATTACATTGATTTAAAATAAAGCTTTGCCTCAATAACTGTTAATTGCGTTGCATCGCTCAATCAGTTAGATGTAATATTGTCAATTTTATGAATATTATTCAAAAAATTAAATTTATAAGAAAAACTTATACCTAACTTGTCTAGACACAACAATGACCAAAAATGCAAAACAATGACGATATAACAGGAAAGAGAGTTTTCTGGGCGGCAAGCTCGATCCTGTTTATTGTTTCACTTTTGATGCTGTTCTACGGCATATACCAGCAGACGGTGCTTCACGTGTACAAGGCGCCGCTGGTTCTGGGCATAGTTGCGGGGATGCTCTTGGCAATACCTCTTGAGATCTGGAACTTTTCAGATCCTGACACGCTGTTCAGGGTAATGGCGTTCCAGGACAGGTTCCTAATGGTCTGTTTTGGCTTTGCCATAGGGCTTGGCGCAATCCTGCTTTACGGCCTTAACCTGTTTGTGCCCCATCCAAACTTCGGGATAAAGGACCTGTTTGTCTTTGGAATTGTGATAGGGGGACTGATCTTTGGCATGGGCGTTGGCATAGCGGGATACTTCCCCGGCACCGTGTGGATAGCGCTTGGACAGGGCAGGAGGGACGCGATTTATGCGGTAATTGGAGGTCTGCTTGGCGCGTTCACATGGTCTGTCATATTTGGAAGCGTAAAGTGGTTCTTCTGGGACACGCTTAACTTTGGACCAGTAACCTGGGCATCTGCGCTTGGAATGGTTACAAGGCCTGAGACATTTGCAGTGAGCATAGCGTTTGGGGTCATAATGCTTTTGCTGTTCCTGTTCCTGCCAAGGTATCCAAAGCAGCCAACACGGCAGGCATGCGCCTACCACCTTGCTGGAGCAAACAAGGAATCGGTAAGGTTTGACGAGGTCATAGATGAGGAAAGCAGGAAGTACCCAAACGCAAGGCCGTACATAACGAAGCTGATAAACGAAAGCAGCATTGAGAACGCTAGGTCAATAATACTGCTCGGCATCGAGTTCACGATAACCGCCGTTGCGGTGATAATACTAAGGCAGATATTCGGCGAGTCAACAACATACTCATGGATAGGGGCGCAGATTTCATACCTGATAAACCCGTACTGGGCGGCTTCAAACCCGTACTTCCAGCTCTTTGGCGGCATGCACATAGTTAACGGCGTCCCAGTAAACTCGCCGTTCAGCGAAATAGGATGGGAGCCCTTCTCTGACCTGGGCACTTTCCTGGGAGGACTTGTCTCATCCCTTGTAATAAGCAAGAGGTTCATGGGCTTTAAGCAGCAGGTCCCAAGCGTGTGGCAGCACACCTTTGGGCCTTCACCTGCAAAGAGAGCCCTTGGGGCCTTCATAGGGACGTTCATGGTGCTGTTTGGCGCCAGGATGGCAAACGGCTGTGCTTCAGGGCACATACTGAGCGGGAACATACAGATGGCCGTCTCAAGCTTTCTGTTCATGATAATGGTACTGATCGGCTCTTGGATAATGCTCAGGTACATGCTTCACCTGAGGATAAACGGAAGGGGCTACGTGGATTAAAAAGCGAGCCTCCAATTTTTTCTTTTTTATTTTTTAATTTTACCAGCTTTTCAGGTACTTTTCCTGCTCCTCGGTTAGCCTCTCAAGCCTTATCCCGTTCACTTCAAGGAACTTCCTTACAACGGATTCGTCGACTTCCGGAGGAACGGAGTAAACCCTGTTCTCCAGCTTTCCCCTGTTTTCAGCAAGGTAAATGACGCTGTTTAACTGCAACGAAAATGAAAGGTCCATAATTTCTATCGGGTGGCCATCGGCAGCCCCAAGGTTAACCAGCCTTCCTTCAGCAAGAACATAAAGCCTCTTTCCATTAACCTTGAACTCCCAGACGTTTGGCCTCGCTTCCCTAAACGACTCAGCATGATCCTTTAGCCACCTTATGTCTACTTCAACGTCAAAGTGCCCTGCGTTTGCAAGGACGGCCCCGTCCTTCATCAGCTTAAAGTGTTCTCCGGTTATGACCCTGACATCGCCGGTGCACGTTACAAAGACATCGCCTCTTTTTGCCGCTTCTGACATGTCCAAAACGTTATAGCCATCAAAGTAGGCCTCAAGAGCCTTAAACGGATCAACCTCAACTACGTCGACCCTAGCGCCCATGCCTCTGAGCCTTTCCGCAACGCCCTTTCCCACCCACCCATAGCCAACCACAACCGCCTCCTTTCCGCCCAGCATCATGTTTGTGGCCCTCATTATTCCGTCCACAACGCTTTGCCCGCTTCCAAACCTGTTGTCGTACAGGTACTTTCCCTTAGCATCGTTAACTGCTATTGCCGGGAACCGGAGGAGCCCTTCGGCCTCAAGGGCCTTAAGCCTTTTAACACCGGTTGTTGTTTCTTCCGCAACGCCAATTATCCCTTGGTAAAGCCCCCTGCTTATCGCGTAAACGCTAAGGTCAGCCCCATCATCAACGATGATGTTTGGCCTTTGCTCAAGTATCATCATGTGATTTTCCTCGTACTCCTTTTCAGTCTCCCCCCTCCAAGCATATACGTGGTCTACGTGCTGGGTCAGGGCTGCGGCAACGTCGTCCTGGGCCGTCAGGGGGTTGCTGCTCGTTATGCTCACTTCAGCTCCAAGGATCTTAAACGCCATGGCAAGGTAAGCCGTCTTTGCCTCAAGGTGAAGGCTTATCCCGACCTTAAGGCCCGAGAGAGGCGCCTCCCCTTTAAGTTCTTCAACGAACGCGTTTAACACCTTCATCCTTTCGGCCACCCACTCTATCTTTTTCTTTCCATCCCAGACAAGTCCAAGATCCTTAACTCTGTGTGTAGGAGCAGATTTCAATTCATCCCACATTATGTTTGCACACGTTTATTAATGTTTTATTGAGTGTTACGACATCGCGTTACCCACGTGCGTCTCTTATAAGCTTACCTGTCACCTCCTTTCAGGAATGTGAACACGCAACTTACCCATCCGGGACTCTCCCTCATCCTCGCGCTCTTCTGCGCCCTGGCCATACCGCAATTAACTTGCCGGAGCATATTCCCAAACGCGATGCAGAGGTCATGGTCAATTAACCGTAATCTGATGATAAAACGTATGGCCTTTTCTTCTTCAGGATCCAGTATTGCCCTTAGAGGCTTTGCCGCTGCTGTGGTTATCGCCTTCTTTCCGCCCTTCCTCTCCCTCATCCTCCGATAAAACCTGGCGATGCTGCCATCTGGGTAGCTTCTAATGTTTGTCCATGCGGCCTGAACAAGTATCCACCTGAAGTATGAGCTCCCCTGCTTTGTGATTGGCTCATACATCGCCTTTCCGCCAGATTCCCTAATGGATGGTGCAAGGCACGCGTATGAAACCAGGTGGCCTGAGTCAGGGAACCTTGATACGTCCCATATCTCCGCCTTTATCAGCAGTGCAGAGTAAAACGATATCCCTGGGATTGTCATCAGCAGCCTTGCGTGTGCCCTGTTCTTCAGCATCATCCTCATCCTGGCAAGCCCTGTGCCTCACTAAATCCCTGAGCTCCATGACATCCCTTTGGGGGGAACATAGTTTTTAGTTATGTATCCCCTGAGCAAATCGGCAAGGGTGTAGGCATCAACTTATCAGACTTGACCTTTGCCACAACACGGGCTCCCAAAGGGCTTTGTTTTCATAAACATAAACACCTTTGACCCGCTCTTTACCTCCTTTTATGTTTCGTTTTTCTTTACCTCTTTGTAGTAATATCACTCCTTGTATGGGAAATATGGGGTTTGTAGCCCCGGGCTATACAAGCACGAAAAAGGCAGGTCAAATACATAGTTGCACTTGCGTTTGGATTATTTGCCGTGGGCTCGGCATTTGCCTACTTATAGTACCGTTCATGATTAGGTTTGTCATGCTCTATACAAGGGTGCTTGGCGTTGAGTCAACGATTAGCCTCAAGGCGTTCATAATATCCTGGATCATAACCACGGCGCAACAGGTAGGATAATAGAGACGACAATAGGGCTTATACTTTCAGGGTTTTACTTCATTGGCGTTGCTGTGGAATGTGCGATTGAGAAATGTTACAAATCAACGACCTTAAAGTATTTTGCTTTAAACACGCTTGCCAAAGAGTAACTGAGCCCTTATCATCTCCCCCTTCATGTAAAGCCTTCCCCTCTGAAGCCTTGCAAGGGCATCAGCAAGGATAAGCTGGCTGTACAGCCCCGTCCCCCACCTGAGGGGGTAGGCCCTGCTTCCGTCAAGCCTGAAGAGGTATGTGGAATTCATCTTGTGCATGACCTGCAGGTCCTCCGCGAGCTCAACTTCAACGTACTTCCTGAGCTCGACTCCAGCCATCCTTGAAAGGATGTGAAGGCCGTGAACGTGAAACACGGCAACCGCAGATACAGGCCTGCCTGGAAGCGAAAGAACAGGCTTCCCGTTTACAAGGCCGACTCCCCCTCTTTTAACAACGTTCGTCTGAACCCCTTCAAAGACCAAGTCCCCGGCCTCCCTTATAGCCTCCTTAGTGAAGTCCCTTGAGCCCACTGACGAGCCACCTATTGTTACAACCATGTCACATGAAGATACCATTTCATTTATTGCTGAAACTATTCTCCCCTTGTCGTCCGGGGTGTGAGCTACCTCAACATGGGCAAATGGCATGAGGCCCCTTAGAAGCGGGGTCAGGGAATCCCTCACGCCATTTTTTGAATCACATGGAACAATTTCATCCCCAACGCTTATTATACCAATACAGATTTCAAAAACCCTTACTCGCTCAACGCCCGTGGCAACAAGCGTGGCTATATGATAGGGCGTTATCAATTCTCCCCTTCTGAGAACCGCGTCACCCTTCCTTATGTCTTCCCCAGCCCTTTCAACGTCATACCAGGGCTTTACTTCACCCGAAAAGGTAAGCGCGTCCCCCTCAACCCTGGAGGCCTCAACCCTTACAACTGCGTTTGCACCGGCGGGAAGGGGCCAGCCAGTCCCAACATATTTTGCCTCGCCCGGCTTAAGGCTCTCTGCCTGCTCCTTAATCTTGTATTCCTTTAGCCCTTCCACGAGGCTTATGGCATAGCCGTCCTGTGCGGCTATGTCACGGCTTGGCATGTCTGAGGGGGCTGTGACTTCAGCTGCAGATATAAGCCACTGGATTTCACAGACAGGAACCTCCCTTTCCCTTAACTTTGGCAGCTTCATTGAATCTATAAGGGCCTCGGCCTCCTCGTCCCTTATTAGAACCAATTCTCGATTTTAGCGTTGTTCAGCATAATACATAAGCGTTAAGCTCGATGTGCCATAAGCAACGTGCATATTAAGGAGAGGTTGACATTAACATATAGGCTTGAAGGTCGTTCATGTGTTCGGCGAAAGCGGTTCAGGAAAGACTACAACTATAGAGCTACTGTTAAATGAGCTTGCAGGGGCCAGCGTCGGCGTTATTAAGCATATACACGCAGAGGGGTTTGATGCCAGCGACAAGGACACGGCCAGGTTTGCGAGAGCAGGGGCGGGCGCGATTATCGCGATATCCCCTTATGAAACCATTTCCATTTTAAGGGGAAAAAGGCCGGGCTTGGCTGAAGCTTTAAAGTACCTTGAAGAAATGGGGGTTGAATATGTTTTCGTTGAAGGGTTCAAGGAAGAGGCGAGCTTGCTTAAAGGAGCAATAAAGGTGCTTTGTGTGAAGGACGAAGGCTCTGCGCTAAGGCAAATCGCGGAGCTAGGGCCTCCGGACGCCATAGTTAGCTACTCCATGAAGGAGGTTAAAGCAGTTGGAAACATAGAAGTCATTCATATGCCTGAGGAGATCGTCAAGCTCTTCAGCCTCTTAGTTTATCAGAAAAAGGAGTCAGCCAATTAAAAATTAAGCGCGAGCACGGTATGTTACCGACTGACTGAAAAGCATCAAGGTCTAATTTATAATACGTGCCGGGGCATCTCATATGCCCGGTGGATCCTTGAATGTTATGCATATTGTCGCTGTACTCGAAACGCTCCCGCTAGACGAATTCGGGTAGAAAGTTACAGCGCAGACATTGTACCTCCGAGAGGGTTAAATAATTTTTAATAAGAAGATATTTAGCGTGCCCCGGGCTGTTAACTTAAGCTCATCCCCCATTACGACTCCTTCATGATGTGAACCACTGATAACGGATTAGGCCATTTTTCATTAAGGAAAAACTCGTTCATCATGAAGGCAAGCGCGCCGGCCCAGTTCCTTATGTGCTCAAGGCCGTTCCTGAACTCGGACTTGAAGGGCAACAGCGGTCAAAGGGCCCGATGTTGTCCTTTACCTGCCAATCATGTCCTCAATGAACGCCTTGTTCCCGTCAAATCTGCACATCGCATGGTAAAGCCCATGCCACCTGCAGGCATCATAGTACCGCATCGCGCCGTCGGTGTAGACCGACCTTTTGCCATAAGTTATGACAGGCTTGAGAAGTAAAAGGTAGGCATCAACCGAGTTTGGCTCCCTGCTCACGTGAAATCCAAGCACAGCCTTTATCGTTGGGTCGTAAGCAACCCATACCGCAACCATGACACTTCCAAGCTACACAAAGGTCTTGTCCACAAGAACACCTTCACGTCTTTCTTGGCAGGCCTTGACGCCAGCCCAAGGATGCTGCTGTACCTCTGTACCCACTTCTATATCGCAACGTGGCTCCTTTCAACGTACCTGGAAAGGTTCTCAGCCGCCATCCTCAGGCTCTTTGTTCGATAATATTGATATATTGCGTACAGAATAAGGACCATGGGGGTTCTTACCCTAACTTGAAGTTGGACACTAATAAAACGAGGTAAGGGCTCCTTTTAAATTAAGGTATTAGCTGCAAAGTTAACAGGTTAGAACATTTGTACAGCAAAATTTATTAAATAGCTTTATAAAATAAAAATAAAAATGGCAGAATCTAACTCCAACGAGGAGGCACTTTACTACCATTTTGAAGACAAACTCTCTCTCTGGGAATACATCGTTTATGGGTTTGAACAGCTGCTCGTGATGGACAGCGTTTTTGCACTTCCAGTGGTGCTAGGCGTAGCGTTTCACCTCTCCTCAGCAAACCTTATTTACCTGATTCAGGCTGTTTTGATCGGTTCCGGGATAACTACCCTCCTCCAGTCGGCAGTCCTGCTAAAGCTTCCTGTGGCGCAGGGCATCGGCGCTTCCATAACAGGCGTCGGTGTAACGCTTGCAGCGCTTGGGGTGAGTTTTTCTTCATTCATTTCTTCAGCAATAATCGCAATAATAATAATTGGCATCTTCCTCATACCGTTCATACCTTCCAAGACCGGAAGGAAGAGCATCATTGAATACTTGCTAGTGCTTGTCAGGGATCCACAAGTGTATGGTGTGCTTATAACAATCATAGGCGTTGTCCTGATAGGAAGTGCAATAGGCTTAATTAATAGCAGCGGTTACAAGCTGCTTCCAGACATAGGGGCAATTATTACCATAGCTTTGATACTTGCTCTAATATTTATTTTCAAAAAGGGCATCCTGAGGTTCGGTTCAATCATAATAGGCTTGCTGATAGGCGCTGTATATTCATACGCCACTGGCATAATGAGCATGTCAAAGGTAATTTCTTATCCTATTTTCGCTTTCCCTGTGCCATTTTTTATCAGGTACGGTGCGCAAATATCATCCGTGGGCATTGAAACCGCGATGCTGGCTGTATTTATAGCCACGCTGATGCTTGCAACTGAGGCTGTGGGAGTTTACTATACTGTTGGCGATCTTGACCACGTAAAGGTTGACGACTCCAGGGTCAGGAAAGGGCTTACAGGGGAAATAATAGGTTCGCTGATAGCATTGCTCATAGGCGGCATGAGCACTACAACCTTTGCCCAGAACGTGGGCGCCGTACAAATCACCAGGGTTGGGGCGAGGTGTGTTTTCACAGCAACCGGCATCCTGCTGATCGTGCTTGGCCTGATACCAAAGATAGGCGCGTTTATAGTTTCAATTCCTGGTGCGGTTCTTGGCTCTGCATTTCTTGTAATATATGCAATGCTGCTGATTACCGGGCTGAGGATAATATCTGGCATGGAGTGGAACAACAAGAATATGCTGATAGTGGCAATTTCCCTTGCAGTGGGTCTTGGAATCTCCTCTGTTTCACCAGCGGCCTTTGCGGGAATGCCACTGTACCTTAAAGCGGCAATAATCAGCCCGATAGTGCTGGCAACGCTCGTAGCGATATTCCTTAATCTGTTAGTGAACCTTATACCCAAGTGGGCAAAGGGCAAAAGCTGAGGACCAACAGTTTTTTTATTTTTAGTTAGATCAGGGGAGCAGCGGTGCTCTTGTGAAAAGCAAAAAGCCTTTTAAGGAGGCCTGTAAATTATAAGCGTGTCTCAAGTTGAGTATATAAGGACCACATGTTCCATATGTGGTCATAACCAGTGCGGCGTTATCGTCAAGCGCGTCAACGGGAAGGTTGTTGAAATAATGCCAAACAGGGATGATCCTATGACAAAGGGCTCCATATGCCCTAAGTCCATAGCCTCAGTGCAGCTCCTCTACCACCCCGACAGGCTGAAGTACCCTTTGAAAAGAGATGGCCCTAGGGGGTCAGGGAAATGGATTAGGATAACTTGGGAGGAAGCGCTTGATACAGTGGCCAGCAGGCTCCTTGAGATAAAGGAGAAGTACGGGCCGGAGGCCGTGGTTATGGCCAGGGGCACAAACAGGGGATCCTGGATAAGGCTCTTCAACCGCTTTGCAAACTCCTTTGGCACGCCCAACTGGACTGAGTCAGGCGGGGCGCAGTGCTTCACGCCAAGGAGCATAGCCCAGAGGCTGACCTTAGGGGGGCTGGCGCTTGAATGGCCCGACGTCGAGAACTCAAGGACGATAATGGTCTGGGGAGCAAACCCGCCTGCAACGTGGTCTCCAAAGTCAGTGAAGATAATCAGAGCTAGGTCAAACGGCGCTAGGCTCATAGTGGTGGACCCAGTTATGAGCAACATGGCGTCCAAGGCGGACGTATGGCTGCCGGTAAGGCCGGGGACCGACGTTGCCCTTGCGCTCGGCATGATAAACGTGATAATAAACGAAAGGCTTTATGATTCTGAATACATTGAGAAATACACGGTGGGGTTTGAAAGCCTGAAGGAGAGGGTTTCAGAATACACCCCTGAGAGGGTTTCAGAAATAACCTGGGTCCCAAAAGAAAGGATAATTGAGGCCGCGAGGCTCTTTGCGACCAATAGGCCATCATCAATAGTGATCTCGGCAACATTTGATGAAATAGTTGACCCCATACAGCTCGGCAGGGCAGTTTCAATAATTTCAGCCATAACCGGGAACGTGGACGTGAGGGGTGGCAACATATTTCCTGAAACGGCAGGCCAGGTGTCCATAGATACAAACGACTTCATAATGATTGATGACCTTCCAAAGGAGCTTGACTCCAAAAGGCTTGGGGCCGACAGGTACCCCATCCTGAGTAAGTACCTGAAGATAAACTTTCCAATGGCCCACTATCCCACAATACTTGAGTCCATCATAACTGGCAGGCCCTACAGGGTAAGGGCCATGTTCATAATGGGAGGGAACCCGATGCTTTCTATAGCTAACTCGGAAATGGCCGCTGAAGCACTTAGCAGGCTTGAGTTTCTGGCCGTTGCAGACCTCTTCCTTTCAAAGACTGCCGAGATGGCTGACGTGGTCCTTCCTGCTGCCAGCTGGCTTGAATACGATGGGCTGGCTGATTCAGTTCAGGCCACCTACGGCCACCTGAGGATAAGGCAAAAGGCGGCGACAGTTGGCGAGGCCAGGTCCGACACCTGGATAATGATAGAGCTGGCAAAGCGGATGAAGCTCAAGGGCTTCTGGAGCTCTGAAAGGGAGTACTTGGACTACATATTGAGCCCCACAGGGATGACATTTGAGCAGCTGAGGGAAAGGGGAGGCGCTATATACCATGAGCCAAGCGTCGGGTCAAGGCTAAAGAACGGGTTTAACACGCCATCAGGAAAGATAGAGCTTTATTCGCAGACGCTAAAGGAGTGGGGGTACGACCCGTTGCCGTTTTACACAGAGCCTTTTGAAAGCCCATACAGCACCCCTGAAGTAGCAAAGCAGTACCCGTTTGTGCTCACAACCGGCAGGAGGGTGTCCACGTACTTCCACACCGCGCAGAGAAACGTGCCGGCCCTGAGGGACATAAACCCGGAGCCAGTAGTTGAAATAAACAGTGACACGGCAAGGGAGCTTGGCATATCCAACGGCGACATGGTCAGGGTTGAAACGAGGAGAGGATACGTAATAATGAAGGCCAAGCTCACGCAGGGGATACACCCGCGCGTGGTTGCCGTTCAGCACGGCTGGCCTGATGAGGCTAACGACAACAGGCTAACCGACAACACGGCCTGCGCGACAGGGATAGGGAGCACAACGCTTCGTGGGCTTCTGTGCAACATAAGGAGGGAGGGCAAATGAAGTACGCTATGGTGATAGACCTGACAAAGTGCGTTGGGTGCAACGCCTGTACAGCCGCATGCAAGATAGACAACTCCACGGGCTTTGGGGTCAAGTACGGGCAGGTCCTGGAGGTTGAGGCCGGGAGGTTCCCTGATGTAACAAAGTTCTACCTGCCAATACTGTGCATGCACTGCGAGAACCCAGAGTGCTTGAAGGTTTGCCCCACCGGCGCAACGTTCAGGACAAAGGAAGGGGTTGTCCTCATTGACAGGGACAGGTGCATGGGGTGCAGGTACTGCGTGGTGGCATGCCCCTACATGGCAAGGTACTTTTACAACGACTTAAAGAGGCCTTTGGGGGTTCCCAGGATGGACCTAGAGGATGAAAGGCTTGGAACGGTGGAAAAGTGCGACTTCTGCATAGACAGGGTAAGGGAGGGCGACCTCCCTGCATGCGTCAAGGCATGCCCTTATGAGGCCAGGACCTTTGGGGACGCTGACGACCCTAACAGCAGGGTTCATGGACTTATGGCAAGGGCAAAGCCGCTGAAAGAGGATGAAGGGTTTAACCCTTCAGTTTACTATATATGGTGATGCGCATGGAGCCCTTTAGGCAGCAGGAGTTTGGCTGGCGCGTTGCCCTTGACTTCCTGCTGAGCGGTTCCGGATCATCGCTGTTCATAGTTTACTTTCTGGCAGGCGGGGGAGTAAGCGCAGTGTACATGGTTGGCCCGGCGCTTGTCCTGGCCGGGCTGGCAGTGCTCCTCTCTGAGCTCGGAAGGCCCTCAAACTTCTGGCGCTCGATTTACAACTACAGGGCATCCTGGATGGCCCGCGGGGCGATATTTAACCTGGCATACACGTTAATATGGCTGGCCATGGTCTCGCTTTACGCACTACGCGTAGGCAACTACTTTCCGCTTTACGCTGTGGAGTTCGCATTTTCATTTCCTGTGCTTATATACCCTGTGATGCTTCTGTATGAAGTTAAGGACATAAAGCTGTGGAGAAGCTGGTGGACTTCCGCTTTGACCCTCTTGTACGCCATATCAGGCGGCTCATCGCTTGGCGCAGCGCTTTCCCTTTTATACCGCTCAGGGGACCAAATCGTTTACGCTTCAGCATTAATAAACGTCATACTCATTGTATTCCTTTTCGTCTATATACAAGAGCTAAGGCAAAAGCAGCGCGTTTACAGGTCTGTTGAGAGCGCGTTAAGGGAGATGCTTTACGGGGGAGGCCGGGCTCTGTTGCAGCTGTCGTTTTCGGGCGCTGTGGTCTCCCTGGCCATGTACGTTATAGCCCTAGCAATTCAGCCGGTGGCGCTCCTTGCCGTCCCTTTGGGGGCCGCGATTGACTTGGCAGGCGTTTATTCGTTCAGGCTTATGGTGCTTCGTTTAGGCTTTCACGAGCCGCTGGTCTCTGAAAGAAGGCTGAGGGAAATGGCTGAAGGGCTCAGGAAAAGGTCAGGGGAACCTCAGTAAGCGCCAAATGGGTAAATGCGCGGTTCCTGCAGGGGCTGCCGCCAAGCGCCTTTTTGTATTTGCCATAATACACTACATGGCAGAAAAGCGTATAACTTGCCCGTCCAGGCCCCGCATTAATGTAACACTCTTGCGTGAGCCCGCCTGGCTTCGGAGGAAAAATTAATAAATATCCTAATTATGGGGTAAACGAGGGAAATATGCAAAACAAAAACCTCGTTGTAATCGCATTGGGTGGAAACGCCCTTCTGCAGAGAGGTCAAAAGGGGACTTTCGAGGAGCAGTATGAAAACACAAGAATAACTGCAAAGAAGATCGCAGATGTAATTGAAAAGGGTTATAGGGTTGTTATAACGCACGGGAACGGCCCCCAGGTTGGGGCAACCCTTCTAAGGCATGACGCTGGAGCAAAGATATACAATGTGCCTGCGTTCCCAATGGACGTCGCAGGCGCTGAGACGCAGGGCTTTATAGGATACATGATTCAGCAGGCCCTGAGAAACGAGCTTAAGGCAAGAGGGATAGACAAGTATGTGGTCACGATAGTCACAAGGACAATAGTTGACGAAAACGACCCGGCGTTTAAGAACCCGACAAAGCCAGTCGGGCCGTTTTATACCAAGGAGGACGCAGACAAGATAAAGCAGCAGTTCCCCAACTGGGTACTTAAGGAGGATGCGGGAAGGGGCTGGAGGAGGGTTGTGCCTTCCCCGGATCCAAAGCTTATAGCTGAAAGGTACGCAATAAAGACCCTTGTTGATTCAGGGTTCATAGTTGTTGCCTCAGGAGGAGGCGGCATACCAATAGTTGAAAGGGGCACCGAGGCCCATGGAGTTGAAGCTGTAATCGACAAGGACCTTGCAGGGCAGAGGCTTGCGACCCTGCTTGGCGCAAACAAGTTCATAATAGCGACCGACGTGGACGGCGCTTACCTTAACTGGGGAACTCCGCAGCAGAAGAAGCTTGAAAGGCTGACAATTGAGGAGGCAAAGAAGTACTACAGCGAAGGGCACTTCAAGGAGGGAAGCATGGGGCCAAAGATGCTGGCCGCCATAAGGTTCGTTGAAGCTGGCGGGGAAATATCAACAATAGGCCACCTTTACGATATCATAGAGCTTGTAGAGGGCAAAAAGGGAACAAGCATACTCGGCTCTACTGGGTAAAGGCCGTAGCTTTCTTCATTTTTTCATCGTTTTCTCTTTCCTCTTCTATTATTTGTTTTATTTTCCATTCAAGCGCGCTTATGATCTTTGAGTTATCATCCTGTTTAAGCGGGTTTCCGCACTCAGGGCACACAAAAAAGTGCTCAATTGCCTCCTCAAACGTGTACTTTTTGCAAGTTGGGGTTCCGCACCAGTAAAATTCATGAGACTTTTCGTACTCAAGCCTCTCGTTAAGCTTTGAGAGTATGGTCTCTCTGATCCTCTTGAGGAAGACTTCGGCGTTTTCCTCCTGAACCCTCCACTTGTAAACATACCAGCCCTTCTTTTCATCCTTGTCCTTTATGCCTATTACAAGCCCCTTTTCAAACAGATCGTAAAGGACCTTCCTCACCTTGTTTATCTTAAGCCCGGTGGCGCTGGCTATCTCTTCATCCGTTGCGTCAGGGTTGTTAAGCAACGCCCTGGCAACCCTTACGTAGTCCTCGTCCCCAAGAAGCGCAACAACCTTAACGAAAAGGCCCTCGTATTCCAGGTTTACCATGACAATAAACGCATGTTGCTAAATTATAAACAATTCTAAGGGTTTTGTTTAAAGGCCTTAGCAGACGTCAAGCTTAAACATGCTTAGAAGCCTGATAGCGTTTTCCCTGGACGCGGCATTGACTTCAACGCAAACCAGGCCCTCGTTGGGCTGTCCATAGAACACGAGCGAGCCATCGGGCGCAAGCGCTATTGCAGGGAGCGCAAGCAGGTCCTCCTCCCCTTCAACGACAATTCTGGTACGCCATTTACTTGAAATAGCTGCCCTTATTGCTTCAAACGCTGAGGCCGATATCGTGCCCGGCTCGTTAGCTACCCGCACAACCCTTTCAGCTGAGCTCCTTGGCTCGTCCCTCGGATTTCTCCTTTCCTTCATGTCAACCACCTCAACCCTTGGCTTAACGCCAAGGCCGACCACCGTGTCGGTTGTCATATCGCCAACAGTAATTACGGGCCTGCCCCCGGATGAGCTTAGGATAAATTTTGCAACTTCATCCCCCTTTAGAAGAATTCCCAGGGGCTTCTTGAGCTCGTCCCTAAGCTTTTCGTCTGCCAGCCTATAGCACATTTATCGCATACCTGCCTGGGGCCTTTATCCCCAAGAGCTTTGCAACTTCAGAGTTTTCAGGATCCACTATTATCGCTATCCCTGACCAGTTAATGCTGAGGTCTGTTGAGCCGCAAACGGGGCACTTGCTTTCCTTTGTCAGGGCATGGCACTTTCTGCACGCCTTTTCACTTACCAACGCGATCACCCTTGGGCTGCCTGTTCAGCCTTCTTTACCTCCTCCTCTATCCAGGCAAGGGACCCGAGAAACGGCTGCCTGCAGGTAACACCTATCTTGGCCATTGCCATGCCCTTTCCTATGCTTACCGCTATTATCTTTGCCCTGACCTTGTCGCCAACCTTAAGCTGCCTCTTTGTGTTTTGCCCTACAATAACGCCCCCTTTAAGGTCAACAGTAACGTAATCGTCCATCACCTGGCTTAAGTGCAAAAGCGCGTCAAGGGGCCCTATCTTTATAAAAGCGCCAAAGTCGGTTATTTCAACCACTTCGCCCTCAATTATCTCTGAAATGCGTGGGTAAAACGAGAGGGCCTCAAACTTGGCCCTGTGGTATTTAGCACCATCTCCATGAAGAACCTTGCCAACTTTATCCACTTCAGTCTTCAGCACCTTTATGAGAAACCCGTAATCGCTCGAAACGGTGCTCTCATACTTTGCCTTTAACTCATTTAACGCCACTTCGTTAAGGTCCCTTGAAAAGTCCTTTGGAGGGATGCGAACTATGTCCTCCAGCATTAAAATTTCAAACAATTAACCCACCTTTTTACTTCATTTTTTAAACTAAATTTAAGCTTTTCTAAACAACTCAATTCATTTCACGCGGTTCAGCGCATAAAATCGCATGCGCGCGCCAGGGCAATTTGAAGCGGAAACTCAAAGGCTCTGGCTGAGCCGCCTGCTGAATTAGCGCCCTGTTTAGGCGCCTTTGCCGCGAACTGACTTTGCAAGCAGCTAAGGGCTTTTCCCGTAGCGGGCATACAGCGACAATAAACGCCTTAAAGCACGTACACAAGTATTGAAAGGAACAGGATGTAAGTTGAAAACCATCCAATTATATAGGTTCCTATCCCGTGGTACGAGGCCTTTTTCCTTCCAACTATGTCCCTGTACCCTTTTAAACCAAACACCACAAGCGTAGCGGCATAAAACGCTATGGGAACTACAAGCGATAGCTGAAAAAGCGAAGTCATGTAAAGATAGGCGCTGAAAAAGCCGGCCGCTATGGAGGCGATAACCCTTATCCAGTACAGCTTATTAAGAAGGCCAGCCTTTACGTCCTCGATGGACTTCCTGTCCGACTTGGAGCTGTGGGTTCTCTCACTCAAGGTTAGTCAATTAGTAAGCGGGGCGTACGTTAATAACGTTTACTCGAACGACACGGGCAGGTACTCCGTGGTGCTAAAGGACAGCCAGTACTCGTTGAACGCGATGCTTGAGGTGGGGCTCTGGACCTCCGAAAGGTATGTCAAGGAAAGGACAGAGGACGAGTTTCTTAAGGAGCTCAGGGCCTTCTTAGAGGGCTCGCGAATTGAGTCCATTGTTCCTGTAAAGGGGGACAGGGTTATAGTTGTGAGGACAAACAGAGGGGGCGTTTCGTTTGAGCTGTTTGGAAAGGGCAACGTCATCTGCTTTGACAGGGATGGGACAATCACCTGCGCTTTAACGGAGGTCGAACTAAGGGCAAGGGCCATAAAAAGGGGAGAAAAGTACCTGCTGCCAAAGCAGAAGGGGGCTCCGTTGCTTGACATCCCCGAGCTTCCTTACGACGAGCAGGCCCCGTTGATAAAGCATGTAATGTACAGAGTTTCGATACAGAAGAAGCTTGCAGATGAGGTGCTTTACAGGGCAGGCGTTGATCCATTAAAGCCAGCCAACTCATTGTCCGGCGATGAGAAGGAGAGGATTTCAAGGGCCATGCGCGAAGTCGTAAATGAAGCGCTTAGCTCAAACTCGCTTTATGTTTACGGAGGCGACGATCTTGCTTACTCCATCGTTGAGCTCCACAACAGGCCCCTTTTGAGAAAATACGATGACCTGCTGGCCGGCGTTCAGCATGAGTTTGATGCCCTTCTGTTTGGGGAGGAGAAAAAAGAGGAGGATGAAGAGGACAAGCGAATTAAGCTTGCCCAGGCATATATTGAAAGGGCTAAAAGGATAAGGGAGGTGGCGTCCAGCGTCTTTATGGGGGGCGACATCAAGTCCGCAATTGAAGGAGCTGGCGGCAAATACGAAGGCGGCTACATATACATAGACGGCAGGAGGATAGCCGCTCCATCGCCGCAGGCAGCAGCTTCAGGCCTTTACGATCTGGCAAAGGAGCTTGAGCTTGGCGCCAAGAACGCGCTCGCGTCAAGGCCAAAGCCAAAGGAGCGGCATGGGCCGCGCGTGAGGGAGGTCATCAAAAGGGAGTGGTTTGAGAAGTACAGGTGGTTTATAACTTCAGAAGGGCTTCTTGCCGTTGGCGGAAGGGACGCAAGCAGCAACATCATCATTTTAAGAAGGTACATGAAAAGCAACGACCTCGTGTTCCATGCAGAACTTCCTGGATCTCCGTTTTTTATTTTGCCTGGAAGCGCTGGACAGGCCTCAGTAATTGAAACCGCTATTGCGACCGCCTCATTCAGCAGGGCCTGGAGGCTGGGGCTAACCGCAAGCGATGTGTATTATGTAAGGTCTGACCAGGTGAGCTTTAAGGCGCCATCAGGGGAATACCTTGCAGGCGGCGCCGCAATGATATACGGCGAGAAAAATTACATAAAAGGGGTCAAGCTTCAGCTTGGCGTAGGAATAGCTGAGGTCAATGGGAAGGCAAAGGTCTTCTGTGGCCCAATAACAGCCGCTGCAAAGCACTGTGAATGGTATGTTGAAATAGAACCAGGGAGGTTAAGCCAGGCGGAGGCAGCAAAGAAGATAAGGGCAACTATTTCAAAGAACTTTGGCGGCAGCGTTCCCCCGCTTGAGGACTTTCAAAGAGCTCTTCCTGCTGGAGGAACAAACATAGTGGGGTTAAGAAGGAGAAGGGATATATCACCTGTTTAATATTAAGCAATGAATAGCTATCGCTCGAGTAATGCCAAACAGCAGGCTGGGCTCGCCTCAGCTTTTTGAGTATTTATGTTGCAGGTGTTGAGCTGTACAGCTAACGCAAATAATGGTAAAGATTAATAAATCAACGCAAAAACAAAAAGATGGGCTCCGGTCGTATAGTTCGGTCAAGTATGTCGGCCTCTCGAGCCGAAGACCCGGGTTCAAATCCCGGCCGGAGCAAATATTATAAATTATAGTATCTTTCGGCTTTTAAGGAAAACTTATGTACCGTATTTAGCGGTTGACCTGAAATGAGCAAGGACCTCTACCACTTTGAAAGGACTCTGGAGAACTACCTGAAGCGCACCGATGATAAGGACATACACGAGTTCGCCAAGGCCCTTCAGGCGGCGAACTACTCGCTCCCAAGGACGTTAAGGTACGTGATAACGCTGGTTGAGCTTGAGGAGCTCATAGGAAAGAGGCTCCGGGATGCCACAAGGGATGACCTTGAAAGGTTTGTGCTTTCACTTAAGGGGAAGAAGCCGTTAACAAGGGACACCGAGCTTAAGATGGTCAAGTTCTTTTACCGATGGCTGATAAACGGGACGCTCGACCGGGGCTCCCAGTACCCTCCAATAGTCTCGTGGATAAAGGTGGGGGTGAAGAAGAGCGAGCTTGAGGAGCCAGAGATACTAACAGAGGACGAGGTGAAGGCGCTGATCGATAAGGCGCCAACCACAAGGGACAAGGCGCTTATCGCTGTTCTCTTCGATGGCGGGTTCAGGATAGGCGAGATACTCCCGAGGAGGGTGGGCGAAGTTGAGTTTGACGAAATGGGGGCAAAGATAAAGGTCCATGGGAAGACGGGCTCAAGGGTCGTCAGGCTTATCGCAAGCGCCCCCTTGCTTGCCAGGTGGATAGACGAGCATCCCGAGAAGGACAACCCAAACGCGTGGCTCTGGTTCTCCCGCAAGAGCGGGATGCTTTCGTACCAGATGGTCCGGAAAATCCTGAAGGAGACAGCTGAGAGGGCCGGAATAAGGAAGCGCATCTACCCCCACCTCTTCAGGCACTCCTCGGCAACCTCAAACGCCAGGTTCTTAACTGAGTACGAGCTCAGGGTCCGCTATGGATGGTCAAGCGAAAGCGATGTCCCTGCAAGGTACGTGCACCTGTCCCAGAGGGACTTGGACGAAAAGTTGGCAAGCGTCTATTCTGGTCGCCCGGTTGAGCCGCCGAAGCCGAAGTTTGCGCCAATCATATGCCCCCGCTGCGGGGCCGAGAACACGCCGGGCACAAGGTACTGCTCAAAGTGCGGGACGCCGCTGACAGCTGAGGAGCTCGCCAAGTCAACGGTTGAAATTCAGGAGCTCAAGGAAAAGGTCGACCAGCTGACGAGGATCCTTGGATCCCTTGCTGAGTCTCTGAAGAAGAAGCGCTAGAGCCTCCTGGAAAGCCTCTCAAGGCCCTCCTTAACCTCCTCGAGCAACTTTACCATCTCCTCGGCTTCCTCCTTCGAAAGCCTCAATACGACCTCATCCCTTTCCTCCTCAACCTTCATACGTGAGCGTTCTGGAAAGCCTTAAAAACCGGGAGGCGTGCCAAGGCTAAGCCTTACGCTTTATGCTGAAGGCGCCCCTTAGCTGTTTTGCCCTCTTCGCATTTGACAAGATTATTTAGAACCTGCTGGCTCAGCTTAACGCTGAACCTCAACGGCTCCCTCAGCCCTGCGCCTGATACGGTAATTTGTACTTCAATCTCTGCATTTTTAATGTTTAAGCAAACCAAGTACGGCCCGCTACCGCCCAATTCGCCTAACAGGCTCACGATGTCGCCCTTGCAGTGGTAGTCAAAGAGCATAAGCTTGCCCTCCTGCCCCTGCGACAGCGAAGCTTCCTTCTGGGGTCCAAGAGTAGAGGTCCAAGCAATGGGCTCGCCCCTGACTTCCTCTCTCCCTTCGCTGAAGAGGTAGTGATCTTCCCGTGGAGCTAAATCTGGAAGTGTTGGACTCTCCACGGACCCCCTCACCCTCCTTTCCTGATTGTAGGAAACCATATTAAAGCAAAATCCGTCCCCATCATTGTTTAGCGCAGGGCAATTACTAAAATCACTAACTAGAAAATCTGCCAGCCTGTCCTTGCTGTTGCCCTTAACGTTTATGGTCATATATGCCTTGGCGCTTCGCGCTTCAGCTATGCCGGCGTTTTGGACCACCGCATAGAACCTGTACACGTCTTCCCATATTTTTTCGGGCTCCAGCCCCTTGAGGAGCTTAAGCTCGGTCGTGGAGCTACAGTAGCTTGAGGAGGCGCCGAGCCCCGTTGCCAAGAGCGTTGTGCCCGAGCCGGCAAGTGCCCCAAAGGCCCCGGCTGGCGCCTTAAAGATGAACCACGCCAACAGGTCAACGCACAGCACCGCGGCTCCTGTAAGCCAAATCACAAACCCTGATGCCCCCTTGGACAGTATGCACGGCAGCCTTATCCTCATTTAAGGCTTAATCAATTCTGTTGCAGATAGCCTTTGCGGAGGGGATCCCGGCCTCGGCAAAACTTGCACGCGCGCTCAGGGCTTTGGCGGATGAGGGTAGCTGAACACCGGAACCGCCGTTATGGTCGTAGGCCCGTTTATTACCTGGATTTCAAGGTAGCGGCCCGCTCCAGCATAAGTCCCGTTGACGTACCACTTGACGGGCGCTGAGGCGTAGGTTATCCAGGGCCCCGATCCTTTCGGGACGTATTCCAGCTCAGGAGGGAAGCTGACGGATACGTTTATCGCTAACTTCGACACCGGAACCATGCCTTCAGGCGGCGATGAGTTCGCCATGAAGAGCCCTCCCAGGCCTGTGAGAACTCCCGAGTCTGGATCATCCGTGTAGAAGTACGCCGTCTGCCCGTACTCCAGGTATCTGTTTGCCGGAGTGAATGAGAGGGCCCCGTTGACCTCCGAAACGAAATAAGAAATTTCGACCGGAATGCCGTAGTTTGTCACAGCGATCCCGGGGCTCCCGTAAGGGGGAAGCGCCTGAACGTAATAAACCGTGAGGTTCTGCTGGTCAAACATGGCGTTGTATTCTATAATGTCGTTGTATGCCGAGCGGTAGGCGAAGTACTCGGCGGTAACAAACGAAAGAACCAGGGCGCTTGCGAATATTACGAGCAGCATGAATACCGCGCCGACCACGTCCGCTACCGCTTTTCGCCTGCTTCTTTTCCGAAGTCTTTTGAACTTCATAACGGATAGTTTCGAGAGGCCTTTAAAATCGAAAGCCGCTCGTCTCCTTGTCTTTTAAGCATCTTTTGAAATGGCGTTTATGAGCGATTGGTTTAAGCTTTTAGTTTTAGGTAAAGCTACCGAATGGCCCGAAACGGTAATTTGCGACGGTTTTGAGCGAATAAAGGTTGGCTATCTTTTCAGGCTTCGCTTTTTAATCAAGACCGAGCGACCACTTTCGGTTTTTGCGATGGACCTCGGCCTTCTGTTTAAGCCTTACCCGATAGAAACGAGCGTAATCGTCGAAAACACGAAGTTCAAGATCATCCGCATTCTTGCCGAGAACGAGGGGGCGTTTCTCGCGTTCGAGCTTATCCCTGAAGGGAATCCCAGGCTGAGGGATGCGATAACGGCTTTCTACGTTCTCACGGCAACGGCAAAACGAAACGTTTCGAGCAGGGACATGTCGGAGGACTATCAAGGCGTCGTCGGCTACATCGTTATACACAGTAAGGACTCGGAGCGGCTATTGCAGAAAATATCCCGCAACCTGGGGGAGAAGAGGAGGCAGGAGCTCCTGAGTTTTGCGAAGCGTAGCGATGATTACGTTGCGATCGAAATAAACGATTCGGTTTGGGGCGAAGTGTTTTAGCCCGCTTCTCGCTCAGGGCTTCTTTGCGGTTCGTGAAATGCGGACTTCAGCAAGTCGATTGCATCCCACGTCGGGTGAATTTCGAGGACAACCAGCCTCTCCTTTGCGTAGTCGACCAAGGCAAGCCCCCGGACGGCCTCGAAAACAGCCGCTAAGGCCTTCGACTCGCCGAAGACAGCGTATATTGAGCTACCCCGCCGTTAACGGCGAGGCTTCCCGCTTCACTGAGGCAACTTGCGCCCTCACATAGGGAACACTTAAGAGCTCCCTTTGCAAGAGCGCAGAGGCCGCCTCATCGGCGGGCCTTAAGGGCCGTTCGGCCCGGGAGCCTGCGCTCCGCAGGCCCCACTCAGCTATATTTTTAGCCGCGTTAACGTCCCTGTCAAGCTCGGCCCCGCAGTACGGGCATTTAAAAGTCCTTTCATCCAACGGGAGCTTGCCAACCCTTCTATGGCAAAGCGAGCACTCCTGCGTTGAAGGATAGTATTGCTCTACGGCAACGGCGCCGTGCCATTCGAGGAACTGCTTCAGCCTTCCGAGAGCGGTTGTCATTACCTTTCTGCCCCAGAGCCTTTCCCATCCATGAATGTCGTCGTCTTGAAATGCTATTAGAGCAAAATGCACAGTAAGCACATGTCCAATCTTGTAGGCTATGTCCTTCCTTATGTTCGCTAAGTGCTCAAACTCCTTCTCAAGCCTTTGTAGCGTAATACGATAACGTTTTGAGCCGGGCCTCTTCCTTGCAAGGCTCCTCATGAGGTGTCTGATGCTTTTGCTTGCGTGCGGGACTTCAAAGCTGACCTTTATCCAGTTTGAAAGTGTCAGCTGGTCGTGTATCCCAAAGTCTATTCCAACGAAGTATGGTGGCTTTTCTTCATCCTTCTTTGGCAGGAAAGCTGTTATGTGGATGTAGCAGTCGCCGTGCCTGTGGATCAAAACGGCGTTGGCAAGCTCAGCCCCAGGGGGTATCTGGTCAAGCCCAGAAACCTTGAGGATGCCCACGTTCTGAACCCTTATGTGGCCTTTGTCAAGAACTTTGTAGGTGTAGTCCCTCTGCGGAAGAGGTATTGACCTTACCTCCCTCCTGAACCTTATTTTGCCGACCTTAATGCCCTTCCTCTTCTGAACCGCAAGGGCCTTTATGTTGTCCTGAAGGCGCTTCAGTATCCCCTGCCTCATCTGCGACGAAAGCACTTTAAGCTCCCTTTCCTCAACGTGGCCCCCGGCCTTAACAGGGACGCACTTAACCTTCCAGCTGACTGCAAACGGCCCCTCAGCGATTGCGTAGTTAGTGAACCACTTTGCCTCAATGAATAGCCTTTCAAGCTTCTCGAGGACGGCCGCCCCAAGGTGGTTCCTCTCCGCCTTGAGCTCGTAGGCCCTTACGGCCATCCTCGAGTGCCGCTCCTTTGTTTCTTTTCTCTTCTGGGCTATGAGCTGGTACTTGGCCGCCTGCATTGATGAAATGTTTTAATTTACGTTATTTAAGCGCTGCCATCCCCGCCTTAAAAGGCGAGGTTTTCGTTTATTATAAATCCTGTCTCCGTCAACCTCCTCAAAGCCGGAAGGCAGAGGGATCGGTTCTTTCGAAACCCAAACGCGCCCTTTTCAGCTCCACTTCGCCCCTCTCATCTTGAAGTACTCGATGAGATTCTTCTCAAAGCGGAACGCATACTCGAAGTATCCGTTCCGAAACGCGACGATTCCCTCTCTCATGCGGGAGCGTCCCGCTTTCCCTTAAAAACTAACGGGGCGTTAGCGGCCTAACACGGTGTTAGTTTCGAGCGGAGCTATCGCTTTAAAGGCTTTCGAAAACAATCTTCCATGAGGCGCTTCGATCCGGCCGAGGCATTGCGAGACGTACTGTATTTTGTAGCGTTGCTTACCTACGAGAGCCTGAAGCGGTAAGCCCCGAAGTTCGTGAGAACCACAACCGTTTCGTTTGGATAAAGCGAGTCGTAGAGGTATAGCGGGGCCGTCTGCCCGGGCTCGAGCGTTGCCTTATACGGTATCACGTAGCCGCTTTGCCCGTAGAAGAACCCAAGGCCTTCTATCGTTAGAGCGGTCGGCCCCTCGTTAGTTACGTTTAGGTACTGGGTCGTAAGACTGTACTTTATCGAAACGACCGGCCTAACGGCTTCGGGCGGCGGAACCTTCGCGTAGCTCATAGCATAGATTATCGCAAAGATCGCTCCAAATGAAAGCAGTAGCAGGAGTATTGCGACGAAGACGCTCGAAACGGCCTTCACGATCGAGAATTCTGGGACGCCTTTTAAAACAAGGTGAGACGCTTTTTCATGGCGATATTAACGGATGACGATCTTCAGGGTCACGTCTTCATAGTCGGGTCGACGGGAGCGGGAAAGACGAACCTGCTGCTTCACCTGATGCAGTACCTTTCTTCTCGCAACGCGACGATAATAGCGATAGACCCTCACGGCGACCTGGCTCTTGATCTGAAGGGAACGGTTCCGTCGACAGCTGTTTACGACCCGGTTCTTTCGCCGTTCGCTCTGAACCCGCTGGACCTCGGTTCTTACGAAAGCCCAGAGGAGAGAACCCAGCTTGTTCAGAGAAAAGTCGGTGAGGTAGTGGATATGATGAAGGACCTGTTTGGCGTAGAACAGTCGAAAGCGCCTCGTCTTCTCTGGATATTTAGAGGATTGCTTTACTACCTTTATTCGCTTTCGGACACGCCGACCTTTCTCGACCTGTACTTTCTGCTTTCGGACCTGCTATCGGATCCTTCAAAGGTGAAGCGATTGATGCGGGGGAGCGAGGAGGTGATAAGAAGGTCGGCTGAAGCAATGAGCGAGCTGGAGCCGACGGCCTTCACCGCTGTCATGAACCGAATATCCAACTTTGTGCTGCCGGCAGGCTCCTACACTTCGAGAACGTTCTGCGTGAGAAAGACGACGGTTGACTTCCTCGGACTAACGGAGACAGGAAAAGTTTCGGTATTTCGTCTCTCTCGCAATCAGCTCCCCGACGACTTCAGGAAAATACTGACGGCAACGATTGTGATAAACGTGTTCTACGCGGTGGAGAGGCGCAAGAAGATATACGACTCGAAGGGCATTCCGCTTCATCCGGTCTTTCTCGTTATAGATGAGTTTCAGACGATCGCCTATTTGGACACGCTTGACGAGATACTTTCGGAGGCCAGGAAGTTCGGGCTCTTTCTCTACTCCGCAAACCAGCACCTGGCCCAGATACCCGAAACCCTGTTAAAGTCGCTCGAAACCAACTCCAAGTTGCTGGTCTCATTTCGCGTCGGGCCGGACGATGCTCACGAGCTTGCGAAGGCGATGGGAGACCCGAAGCTGGAGGCGACCTTAACGATGCTCCCGAACTACGCCGCAATAGTGAAGCGGATGGACAGGGTCTACTACTTCCGGGTCCCGAAGGCAAGGTATCCCCAAGTCGCACTAGCAGAAATCGAAAACACAATAAAGACAAACGTAACGCTCGAGGAGGACCGCAGCCCGATATATTCTACCGGTTCCGTCGTCCCGTTTTCTCCAGCTCAGTGGGCGGTTCTTGCGTATCTGTTTCTCCACGGCCCGAACGTGCCGTACGACGATATAAAGAACGAAATGTTCCGGAAGTACGCCTGGGACGAAAGCGTTACGATATCCGCTTTAAACTGCCTTCTCGACATGGGCTACACAAGGGCGATTAAGACGTCGAGCGGCCTGTTTTACTCGCTTAGCGAAGAGGCGATGTCCAGGTTCTTCACCTCGACGGAGAGCGTAGCCTCGAAAAGGGCGGGAGGAGCGCTTCATAACGAAATGGTCAGGAGGCTGGTCCGCAGGTTCTGGGAGTCGGGCTACTACGTTGAGGTGGATACCGGCGACGAGCCTGGGGAAAAGCCCGACCTGCTGGTCTTCAGGCCTGCGGAAACCGTCGAAAGGCTTAGGGACGTGATAAAGGTGATCCGGGACCCGGATGAGTGGGAGAGGCCTGTGGCCTATGAAGTTGAGACGATGACCAACTCAGCTGAGCAGATAAGACACAATCTGGAGAAGAACCTTGCGAAGGGATACCCGGTCGTATTCGTGGTTCCTGACATAAAGGCTGAAGAGAAGCTGAAGGAAATGATCGGAGGGGACAGGTATTCTGTTGCTGTCTTGTAAACCACAGGCAAGGCTCAAATCTATGCTTTAATGCATTGCCTTACGGCCTTTAACCGTTCACCTTTATAACTTCAGCGCGATGCTTGGATCGATGATCTCCACTCTTATTTTTTCCTCCTTAAATACTTCATTTATCTGTTCATTTAGCTTTTTCAACGCCGTGTCGCTTGAAACAATGTAATTTATATCGCTAACAATTGCGCCTGATATTATGATCGCGTCCTGCGTTGAGAGGTTTGGAACGCCTAAAAGCAAAAACGAGTATACATCAAAGAATACATCCCAGTCCCTTTCTTCTTCCATCGGATGCCTCAGCAGCTTTACATTGTCGTTTTTAAAAAGCCTGTCCATTGCCCTATTATATTTATCATAAACAAGTTCCCTGATTTCGTTAGAAATTTCTACTGTCTGCTCTCTTGACCACTTGGAGATCGGCACGCCATTTTTAAACAGGTACAGCGTCTTAATTTCGTCCTTTATGGCCTTTAACGTTTCATAGAAACTGAAGTCAAACACATAGAATTCTTTGTCATTGAAGCTGGATTTAATTATGCTGTCAAGCAAATTAATAGATGAAGAGTAGCGCTCAGCGTACGTTTTGACAAATTCCTTTGTGAGCCCCAGCTCTTTAACTATGTCCCTTAGGATGTATTTCGAAATACACCAGTAAGCCACAACGTTGGAGTCAAGCAGATAAGACTTTTTTAATTTTCATCACCAGCTCCACTTCTTTCTTTTGCTGGATTTTGGCTTCCATAGCCCCTTAATCTGCCCTTTTCTGCCTGAAGACGTTGTTTTTTGTCTAATCTCATAATACCTGCCTGTTACGGGGTTCCTTATCCTTTTTCGACTTGCCATATAATTTTTGTTCTAACAGGACTATTTATTACTACCGCTTTATCCCCAAACAGCACTTCTTTTAAAGGCGCCGTTTACCAATCCTATTTGTTATATGCGATTAAAAAGATAAACTATAATTGCCACGTGAGCGAGATGCCGTTTCCGATTGCCGTTAAGTTGTAGTAGCTTGGGACGGCTCCTGAATACGAAACGGAGAAAACAACCTCGGTGACGGTCGAAGGGGCCATGCTCGAAACAGCAGAACCGGACTGGGCGTTGAACATGGAGAAGCCGGTTATCGAGTACACGTTCCCGCTTGGCAGCGAGAGGATCAGCTGAGACGGCGTGAAGGTCGTTTTGCCGTAGTTGTACAGGTAGACGTAAAACACGGTTTGGCCGTTTGACTGCCTTGCGTACTGATAAACAGGCGTTATCAGCGTTTCGCTCGCAAGCATTTCTTTCTGAGACCCCTGAACCGCGGATTGAGAAGCCGACTGATACCTCAGGTAGAGGGGCCAGACTATCCCGAAGAATGCGACCACCACTACCATTATCAGCATCACGGACGCAACCACATCGCTTACCGCCTTCATGCAAAACGCTTCCAAATGAGCTTAAAAGCCCGGCTCGTCTTTTAAAACAAACCCCTACGGTTCCGCCGAGGTGATGGAGAACGCAGATATCCGAGGGTCCTAACAAAAACGGGGATGAAGGCGATGCCGTAAAAATATCCAGGAAGGGCAGAACGTATGTTGTTTCATGTGGTGACGGCTCGTATGTCCTGAAGCCAGGAAGGCACTTTGGACATTTGCTTCTTGTTCACGGGGATGAAAAATACACAGCATATGTTCCCAAAAAAACCTTTGAGGAACTTGTAATGAGAGCTGAAAAGGCATCCTCTCGCTTCGACAGGCTCAACCTGCACGCCGATCTGGTCATTTTGTTTTCAAGGCTTTCCCTTCAGGGCCTTGCAAGCTTTAGCTCATCCCTTTCCTTTACGCCGCTGCTTTACTATTCTAACCTCCTGGAGGGACCCAGGGATGACAAGAAGCGCGCCCTTTGCTACCTCTACAACAAATACGAGCTGGGGCATTCCTCTTCGTTTGCGATGCAGGAATGCGAAATGATTTGGCCAAGCGTTTCTTTGCGGAGCGGCATTTACAAAAAGTACCTCAAAAAGGCACGGGAAGCCCTTGCTGAATACCTTTAAGCCTTCATCCCCTTTTTTGCCTGCTCCTCTGGCTTTTAAGGGGTTTTCCTGCGGTTCTTTTGCGAGGTGATGAAGATGTCAGAGAAATCTTCCGAGGGTTTCGCAACGCTGGGCTTCCGAGTTACGGATGAGATCGATGAATGGAGGGACTACGGCATAACAGAAAGGGTAGGACGGTTTGGCGACAACCCAAAGTGGTACAAGGTCATAACCATAAGCGACGGGGAGTTTGCCGAAAACGTCGTCAAAGGCCCGGGGTTCATACCTGTTCCTAACCAGGTGGCGTCTGCGATCGGGCACCGGCTGGCAAGCGAGCTCGGGATGAAGGTTCAGGAGGAGGTGAACGCCAACAGCAACGACCGGTATTATCTGCTGCTCAGGGGGAACGAAAGGGCCCAGGTGGAGGTTGGTGACTACGTCGCCTGGGGGCTTATCCTGGAGAACAGCCCGGTGGGGAGCTTCAGGATGAGGACGTTTCTTCTCAGGCTCAAGTGCACAAACGGCCTTGTGGCGCCCGAAGAGCCGGAGCAGGTTGCGATCAAAAAAAGCTACGACGTCGAAGAAATGACAAAGAAGGTTCTGGGGATGGCTGAGAGAAAGCGCGCGCATCTTGAGGAAAAGCTTGAGTTCTTCAGGGCCCTCAAGAGGTACAGGCTCAACGCCGAGCTTGCGCAGATACTGGCAAGGCGCTTTCCATCCCCAATCATTGCGCCGTCAATTACAGTGAAGAGGGAACAGGGCGTCCCGGTCGTCGTTGACTACGAGAACAAGGACCTGTGGAGCGTGTACAACGACATAACGTACAACATATCGCATCGCCAGCTCAAGCTGTCAACCCGAGTCCAGTGGACGGAGGAGGCCACGGCCGTGCTGCAGAAGTGGGTTGCGAATGCAGAGCACGAAGATTGACGAAAGGATAATGCAGGAGGTCTCATGCCTGAAGTGCGTCCACTTCCCCGTCTGCTACATCGTGAGGGGCCTGATCCCCTTCGTTGAGCAGGACTACCTGACGGAGAAGACGAAAAGGATGAAGCCCTTTGAGCCCACGGACGTGGCCAAAATATGCCGCTACTACAACCCAGACTTTCCTGCCCCGTAACGCGGAAGCCCTTTTTTTGTTTTGTTTTAAGCTGTTTTCTTAGCCTCCTCCATGGACAGGGTCGCCGAAAGCATTGAAATAATTCGGGAGGCATCCGAGAGGTTTTCAGGCATGCCCTTCGTCCTTGGCTTCTCGGGAGGAAAGGACTCAACGACGGCGCTTTCCCTTTTGATAGAGGCGATGCGGGCCGGGGCAAGGATTTCAAGGCTTTACGCTGTTTATGCCGACACCCTTCTGGAGCACCCGGTTCTTCACAAAGAAACGATTGAAGCTCTGGAAAGCCTTAAGGGGCTGCCTGGGGTTGAGCCGGTAGTTCTGAAGCCGGCGAAAGGGGAGGACTACGTTTCGATGGTTCTGGACAGGGGGTATCCGGTTCCGTCCTGGTACTTCCGATGGTGCGTCGATCGCCTGAAGATCCGCCCGGTCAAGCGCTTCATGGGTTCGATCGGAAAAAGCGTTAGAGTTCTCGGCGTTCGGGCTGACGAAAGCGTCGAGCGTAAGAGGACTACCATGGTTAAAGGCTCGCACCCTGCAATCGTGGGAGGCGAGAATCCAACGTTAAGGCCGATAATTCAATGGACGGAGCGGGACGTCGTTGAATACATCAAAACTCACGTTCGATGGGACGGAAGGCCCTTTGACTACCTGATAAGCCTTTACGGCTACGAGCTCAACGACGCGTGCACGCCGAACGCGTTCTGCCATCAGGGGATTGGCTCGATGAAGTACTCGGTTCTCGAAAGCGAAACCCCTTACACCTCGGTTCGCTTCGGCTGCTGGCTCTGCACAGTCGTTCGCAGGAACAAGATGCCTGTGAGCGAGGCCCTTGAGAGCGCAAGGGAGAGGCTGCGGAAAATTTCGGACGACCCGGCAAACAGGGCCTTCGCGAACGGAAGGCCGAGGAAGCTCAATGAAAAGGGGAAAGCCGAGATCGCAAAGGTCCTGCTCGAGGTTCTGGAGAAGGAGCCTGAGGCCTTCGGGTACGACAGGGAAATGCTCGAGGAGAAGCTGAAGAAAACAATCGAAACGGCAAGCTGAACAAAAAACGATTTAGAGCACTCCTGAGGCGCTGTTTTCAGCCTGAGAACGCCATGTATTCTATTGCGCTTCCCCGCAACGCCATCATCGCGTAGTGGGCCGTGTTTCCTTCAGCGTCTGTTAAATCCGCATCGCTTAAAACTACATTGAGGTTTGCGTCCGCCTCCTCTAGCGTTCCGGTTGCCTTCTTGTTTTTCAACCCAACAACTACGGGCTTCCCCTTTGCCTTTTCCAGAAGCCTTGCGACCGCCATGATCAGGCGTTCTAAAACCCCTTAAAAGCGGGCCCTGCAGTTTCGTTCATGAAAGCGGTGTCAAGCGTTGTTGCGGGAGTCCTGGTGATAGCTTTAGTTCTCGTTTCGATAGGGGCGGTTACGGCCATGTTCTACTCCGGGCTTTTTGGCGTCTCTCAGGAGGCCCAGCTTGAGCGCTTTCTTCTTCTGAAAGATGAGGAGCAGGTTCAGACGATAGCTTCGGGAAGCTCGCTGATTGTAATCAACGCCTGGAGCCACCCGACGACGATAACCTATTTGCTTTCCGTTTCGCCGAGCGGATCAGTTTCACTTATCCCGGTGGATAAAACGATACTTCCGGGCGAAAACCTGACGCTTTCGAATGTGCTACAGTCTGGCTATTCTTACGCGGTTTTAACTGCTTATGGCAACGAGTTCTGGTCGAGCTTTGGGACGACCAACCCGGCGCTTCAGAAGTTCTACGTAACGATTGAGGAGAACGCCCCGCTTGGAACCACGAGCCCCTCAGCAGGAACCTACGTCTACCCCTTTGGCTCGAAGGTGACGATAACGGCGACCCCTAACTCCGGATACTACTTCGCTGGCTGGAGCGGGACAGGCTATCGGTCTTACAGCGGAACAAACGAGACGGGCGTGATATACGTCTGGTCGAACATAACGGAGGAGGCGTACTTCGGCGTCGAGATCAACTTCTCCGAAACTGGATCGGCAGGGACGGTTCTTTCGGTAAACGGAACTGATTACTCTTCGTCTCAGCTTCCTCTTTCTCTCAGGGTTCCTTACGGCGACATGATTGACTTTGCCTGGCTTTCGCCGGTATACGCTTCGAGCGGCGTTAGATATGTCTGGGCTTCGACTGCGGGCCTTTCGAACCAGCAGAGCGGGTCGGTAGTTGCGACGCAAAACGGATGGATTAACGCGACCTATACAACGCAATACCGCCTTTTAATGTCAGCTAATCCACCGAACGGCGGAACCACAACGCCGTCCGGAACGAACTGGTACGCGCCGGGAACTTCGGTAAGCATCAGCGAAACTCCTTCTAGCGGATGCGTTTTCGTTAAGTGGGTCGGCTCGGGCTCGGGTAGCTATACCGGGACTGGCTCATCTGCAACGGTCGTTATGAACAACCCGATAAACGAAACGGCATACTTCTTCATTCCGAAGCTGACGATATATTCAAACGCAACGGCAACGGCAAACGATATCCTCGAGCTTTCGTTCGGTGGAAACACGTATTACTTAACGGGCGAAGGCCTTCCGTACTCCTTCCAGGTTCCGGCCGGGGCGACAGTTACCTATTCGTGGATTTCGCCTGTATCGATAGCAAGCGGTCAGAGAGACATATGGATAAGGACGACCGATAACTTCTCGGCTTCGCTTGGACAGAACGGCAGCTTCACGATGCCTCCCGAAAACGCCGAAATTACCGGGTTGTACAGAACTCAGTATCAGCTGACGATGGAAGTCAGTCCAAGCGGCGCGGGAAGCACTAATCCTTCGATTGGTTCTCACTGGTATAACGCAAGCGAAAGAGTGCCGATAAGTGAGACGCCTAATGCAGGATACGCCTTTGTCGAATGGAGCGGTTCTGGTTCGGGAAGCTATACCGGAACTTCAGCAACAGCAACGGTTGCAATGTACGGCCCGATAACCGAGGTTGCGGAATACCGGATCGAGATCGTTGCGATAACCTTCGAGGCGTCCGGGCTCAACGCCTCCGCCAGCGGGACGGTTCTATCGCTAACCTACGGAGGAAGCACATACGACCTCGGCTACTCGCAGTTGCCTTATTCCGTTTTGGTTCCGTACAACACGACAATAAGCTTCGCGTATCAATCGCCGGTTTTGTCAAGCGGCAATTACAAATGGCTCTGGACTTCCACCGGCGACACGCTCAGCCTTTCGCTTGGGCAGTCTGGAAGCCTTAAGGCCACGGCAAACGGAACCGTAACCGGGAACTACGCCATTGAATACGAGTACATCTTTGAAGAGCAGGGCCTTCCTGACGGGGCGGCCTGGGGCATAACGGCTGAAGGAACCAGCTATTCCGCAACCGCCCCGAACAACATAACGGTATGGAGCGCTTCGACCTCGCTTTCATACACGGCCCAGAGCGCAACGTACAGCGGACAGACGTACAGGCCTGAGAACCCGAGCGGAACTGCAAGGCCGGGCGTTACCGTGATATACTACCAGATTTCCGTAACAGGCGTAGCGGGAATGATATACTTCTATCCTCAGAAGCTACTTCTGCCCCTGATGTTAGCTTCTGCTCCAGAAGTAGAGAAACGATCAACAGGGCCGAATGAATTTTCCAACAAGGCCGGCCGTTTATAAGCGGTAAACCGATCGTTTATTCATGAAGCTGAAGTTCAGGGGAAGGCATCTGTTCATCGCGGTTGCCGGCCCTCTCGTGGTGCTGGCGTTCTTCGGGTTTGCGGTAGCCCAGAAAAGCGCAACGAACGTGTTCGGAGGTCTTTTCGGGTCAGCCCTTGCAGGGACCAGCATTGGGCTTCTCATTGGGGGGTTCGCCTATTACTATCACGACCTGAAGTCCAGCAGGATAGAACTTCCTAAGCCGGTAGTGAAAAGGGCTAAGGCGAAGAAAAAGAGCCCTGTCATTTCGAAGCTTTCGTCAAGGATCTTTCGTGGCGCCAGAACCGACATCCTCACAGCTGGAATAACCGAAACGCCTTCCATGTTTTATTACAAGTGGGCAACCTACTTCCTCTACGCCCTTGCTGGTTCTCTTCCAACTGCGTTTGTTTTAGCGTTCGTTCTCAAGTCCGAGTTCCCGCTGTTAATTGCTCTAACTCCGTTCTTTGTTCTCTTTGGCCCTCAGTTTCAGATACGCTCGAGCAGGGGGGACAGGAAAAGAGCGATAGACGACGAGCTCCCGTTCTTTGCGCTTTACTCCGCGGTTCTTGCAGATGCTGGGATTTCGCTTTACAGCGCTTTCAAAAGGCTTGTGGGCGAGGGGATATTCAGGCAGATCGAGAAGGATGCCTCTTACCTGGTGAGAGCTGTCGAGTTCATGGGGCAGGACCAGATAACCGCAATGGATGAGCTCGCGAGAACGCATCCGTCAAAGCAGATGAGCGACATGCTCTTTGGATACACCTCTGAGATAAGGTCTGGAGGGGACGTTGCCGGCTACCTATCGGACAAGGCGGACGAGCTGCTTCAGTGGCTTGAGTTCCGGTTCGAGAAGTACGGCGACTCCGTAAGCGACATAGGCGAGATGATGACGGCGATGTTCTTCATTTTGCCGACCCTGGTTCTGGCGATGGCTTTCGTTAGCCCTTCAGTTGCCGTAAGCGTAGTCTGGATGATGAACGCCCTCGTGATACCGATAGTTGGGGTTGCGATGATATTTCAGATACGCTCGATGCAGCCGAAGAGCCTGGACATTTTCAAGGGGGACCTGAAAGCAGGAATCGCGGCAGGCGCAGTTTCAGCTATAGCGCTGTTCCTCCTTAAAGCCCCTTACTGGGCGTTGATAGCGTCAGGCGCTGTTGCAGGAACCATGGCCTATTCAGTAAACGTGTTCTTTCAAAAGAGGGTTGCGGACGAGGAAGAGGCAAGCCTTGAGGGCTTTGTGAGGGATTTAGCGGAATACAGAAAGGCGGGATATACGATAACCAGGGCTATCGAAAGGCTATCTCAGGAAGGGAAATACGCAAGGTCGTTTGTTGAAACGTTGAGAAGAATCGCCGCAAGGCTTCAGCTAGGGATGAGGCTTTCAGAATTAAGGGCAGGGAACTCCTGGATAGGAAGACAGGTCTTCTTTTTGCTTGGACAGATAGAGGACACAGGGGGAGGATCCGCAAGGGAGCTTGAGGCGGTTCACAGGTTCGTCGAGAGATATACATTTGCAAAGAGAACCGTGAAGAGCAGGATGAGGATTTACCAGATGCTTTCGATATTCACTCCGGTAGGGCTAGCGCTCTTGATATTCGTCATGGCCTCAATGGTTTCGATGATGAAGTTCCTTCCGTTTTCGCTGCCGACGGGAGGCCTTCAGCTCGGGGCGGTTTCAAGTTCTTCAAGCGGCGTTGTAATTCCCCCGGCTCTCTTTCAGGCTAGCTACATAATGGTGATAATTTCAAGCATCTTCATGTCGTTAAGCGCAATTGAGGCAAGGGATTTCACGATAAAGAACATGTGGATGGTCGCCTTTACGGTTCTGCTCGCAAGCCTTGCGATATTCTTCTTCACGACCTTCGGAAGCGCGCTCCTGGTGAAGTTCATGCCGACCTCGCTTTTTGCCTTAGCCAAGTGAGCACAACCGTAAAGAAACGCTGGCCTTCGTTTCTCCTTTGGAGCGATTTTTACAACCCGCTTGCCCTAGATCGCCATAGGAAGAAACAGCAATGCAAGTATGAGGACGATGAGGTTCATGAAAGAGCGTTTCGACAGGCCTTAAAAGCAATAGCCTGACTTTGCTTGCAGGGATGAAGTTTGGAACCCGCTTCTTCGTCGGGATGAAGAGGCTCGGGCTACTCATGATCATCTCACTTCTGTTCGTCTCTCTAGTTCCCTCAAGCGCTTCGTCTCAGTTGACCGGGCCTTACGGAACGCCACAGCTTCAGCTGATATCGGTTCAGATCGCAAACCAGTCCCAATTTCTGGGGCTTTCGCGTTCTTACTTCGTTCAGGGACAGGTCTACATCGGGGGCTCCTGGTACTACCTCAACACCACCAGGGCAACTGCTAATTCAACTAGCACAGCAAGCGGAACCGGAGGCTCGGCAAGCGCAGGTAACCTTTCCGTCTCCGCGTCTGGAGGCTCAAGCAGGTCTTCAACTTCTGCTTCGGTTGTTTCTCAGACCCAGGTTCCTGCTCCACTAACGCTTTACGGCTACGCAACTTTCTACTTTGCTAGCGGAAACCCGGTAACCGAGCCGCTTTCGTTCTCTGGAGGAAAATACCACATATTTAACTTCCCGGGCGGAGCCGTTAAATCAGCTCAGCTGTTCTACGTGGGGAACGATTCGACCTTCACATCGGAGTCGATAGGGAAAACCCCTCTCTATGTTGTTGTCTACATTGAGATGACTAACCCGGCAAACAACGAAACTGTCGGACAGCCTCTCACCGCAACCGCAAGCGCCAACACCAGCGCATGGCTCTTCATCGACCTCTACAACACCATAGTTGCGCTTCCCCAGTTCAACGACACAATGCTCGGAGCCTGGGCATCCGAAACTTCCAACGCGTTCCCTGCGCTTCCGCTTTCGCCATACTACAACCTTATGGCGATTGTGGGGATAATAGTGCTTATCCCCCTAGCTCTTGCAGATGTGCTGACCCCGGATAAAGGAGGTCTTGGAGGCGCCCTGGTGAAGATGGCTATCGGAACCACAGTAATACTTCTCTTTCCCTTTATTTACGATCACATCGCATATCTTCTCAACGTCCTGAATCAGATGATAATCGCCTATCCGCTTCCATATCAATACTACTCCATAAAGCTTGCTCAGCTTGAGGGCTACATGGTTGCGCCGGCTTCGCTGAACGCCTTAAGCCTGCTCTCAACTGGAGTTCTCTTCATCGGATATGTAGTCGTGACGGTCATCCTCTGGATTATGAACTTCATACTCGGGACAATCAGAATACTGCTGATTGCGGGAATGGTAGTTCTGTTCCCGCTCTCAATTGCACTGAGAGACTTCAGGTACACTCAGAAGCTCGGGAAGATGATTGAGGACACGCTTATGGGCCTCATGCTCGCAACGATACTTTCAGCTTCAATGTTAGGAATTGCCGACTATCTGCTTACAAACTGGAGCTCGGTCGACAACATGTTCAGGCTTGCAGGAATTCAGGGTCAGTGGGTTGCGATTTCAGCGGTTCTGGGAGCGCTCCTTGCCCCAACGGTTCTCGCCCCGCTAGTCTCGACAGTCTACATGGCGTCAACCCAGGTCGCTTCAATTGCTGGAGGCGTCGCTTCGGCTTTCTGGCTAGGCGTTGGAGGCGGCGGAATTCAGGGACTTGCGCAGGCAGGGCCAGGAGGAACGAACCATCTTCGGGGCGTGATAGGAGGCATTGGCACTGGGCTCGGTTCGTTTGGAGTCTCCCTGCCGTCAGTTCTTTCAGAACAGGCGGTGCCTTCTCATGCGATTGGGCGCCATGAAGGGATGATCGTCGGCACGCTCCAGAACGTGCTAATCCCGCACAGAGCAGAACAGCAGAACCAAAACTCAGGTAGAGGCGCTGGATGAAATTACCTTCCTTCTTGTTCTCCTTATTGAAGCAACATAGCCTTTTTCGTCAAGCTTTACTCTTAATCCTGAATTTTCCATGGTTTTCAGCAACAGCGACTTCCTTTCTTTATACGCCTTAAGCTCAGGGGGAGCCCTTGCAAGCACAGCAATGTACAGAAAGCCCATAGGTATGAAAATAAACGCGCCTATCATAAAAGTAAGCGGGTCCATGGTCATCATTGCGAGAATTCCGAAAACTATCCATGGAAGGCCGAAGACGAGCGGAGAAACAACCCTGTCTTTGTTTATTTTTCTGATTTCACCGTTCAGTCTATTGATTTCGGCCTTAACTGCCTCTATATCCACATCTACCTCTTCCTCCGTCTTCATCCCAGCTCCCTTGATATATAAAAATCAAAGACATTTAATATAAATATTGCGCAGTCATGCAAGCTCCGGCACCAGCTCCTTCAGCTTTTCCCGCAACCAGCCTGGCGCTTTTTCGATGCCAACGAAAGTTTCGGATCCAGCGTTCAGAACAGCAACCCGAAACAGAACCTCGATGGTGTTGCCTCTTTCTCCCTTAAGCCTCAAGACAGCTATCTCCCAGTAGCGCTTCGGCTCTAGCCGAAACACTCCGACGTTCCTGACCCCATCCATAGCCATAACCGGAACCATCGATTCGGGAGTGACTTCGCTTCCGCTTTCGTCGAAAATATGTCTTTCGAACTCGGAGCCTTCTCCATGGCCCGAAACGATTATTCCTTTGCTCATGCAAAAACGGCAGGAAAAGCCTTTTAAGCGCGCGAAACGGTCCGGCCTGCTTAAAAGCCCGAACCGAACGATATTTTCGAAATGAGCGAAGTTCTCTGGTGGAGGAAGGAGTCCTGGTGGGAGGCAAGGAGCATTCCGCTGTTCGGGTTCTTCGTTTCGCCCAGGCAGGTCGCGTTCGTTCTTGGAGGCGGTTTACTCGGCCTCATCGCCTCCGCCTTCATACCGATCTACTACGGGAAGGTAGCAGCGGTTCTTGTTCTTCTCTTCGTCGGCGTTGGGTTGGCGATGGTCCCGGTAAAGACGGTTCCCTGGGAGCTCTCTCTGCTTTATCGTTTAGCTAAACCAAGAAGCGCCCAGGCTGCGAGAAAGTCGATCGAAACGAAAGAAGCCGTTCCGGAAGTGATTGCCGGCTCGGGCGTTCCATTCGCGATCGTAGGGGAGCTGAGGGTCGAAAAACCAACCGAGGTGGTTCTGATGGTCGACGGAAACGAAAGGGCAAGGGCTGTCGTTGCTCCTGATTTGCCGAAGTATAGGCTTTACTACTATCCCGAGGAAAGCGAAAAGGGAGCGCACGACCTTGTCGTTGTGGTCGAAGGGAAAACGATAAAGAGCGTAAAGGTGAACGCGGCTTAAAAGAGATGGGCCATCCGACTCCATGCGGGTCGAGGAGCTTGCGGAGAAGCTCGAAAAAATCGGCAGTATCCTGGAGCCGGTCGTCTGGATCTCGATAGATGCGGTTCTGCTCTTCATCGGCTTCTTCATCTACGCCTACGGCCCGTTCGGCCCGATTCACATACCATAAAAGACAGCCGGCATGACCCTCGGCTTTTAAGGGATTTCCTTATACGGCATCGATGAACCACGCAATCGCTTCAAAAAGGAACCCAGCAAGGAGAAAGGGCATATCGCCAATACTGGCGACGATAATACTGATCGTCATAACCGTTGTTGCAGGGGTGATGCTCTACGGCTTCGTTACAGGCTTCTTCTCAAGCTCTGCAACGGCAAACAACGCAAACCTTGAAACGTCGCTAGTCATTCCATCGGGTGCTTCTCAGGGGACGTTTACCCTTACTGTAAAGAACGCCGGAACAACTGACATCAAGACCATAAACGTAACACTGTATTCGCCGTCTGGGGCAACAATAGCGAAGGTCAATTGGGCCTATTCAACCGCTCCTCTTGCTCCAGGACAGGAAGTTACAATTACGGTCGCTGGAACCAATGTTATGTCATCGTCCGGCATAGCGACTCCCTCTTCTCTTCCATCAACGCAGGGCATTAACTCAACTAGTGTAATCTCAGGGTCTTCATACAACTACGTAGTACAGATAGCCTTCGCCAACGGCGCTTCCAAGACCTACACTGGTTCCGTCACAGCAAGCGCGTTCTGAGCATCTAACTGAGCTTTCAAAAGCGCACTTTCAGGGACTTCCTCTAAATGATTTTTATTTTGGTTTTCTCCTTCCGGCTTCAGCGCCTTTAATCTCGTTAGAAACCTGGGCGTGCCTCCGGCGATTGACGCCAACAACCTGTTCCCAAAGGAGATCAGGCAGAACTCTGGCTGATGGCAAAGTACTGTCTTGCTCCACCATTAGCGGGATAAACAGGCGTACAGGGGTCAAGATAATTTGATCTGGAAAAATATTTTAAAGATGATTCATAATAAGGTGTATGTTCTTAGTTTATACCGATGCATCAGGCACCTTATCGCCAACTGATAAAGAAAACTTTGTTCTTGCATCATTAATAACCCACGAAACAAACTGGCAAATAATAGATAATGAAGTAAGGGAAATAAAAACAAAGCATTTCCCAGATCTACCTGATTCATCGATTGAAATACATGCAAAGGATATGCTAAATCAATCGGGCATATTCAAAGGTCTTTCATGGGATAAGATATATGAGATACTTGATGATGTATTTGACCTTATTTTGCGTCAGGACATAGATCTAACAATAATAGCTGTTATTATCGACAAGCAAAAACTGCATCAAGATAAGGATGGCTTGACATGGGCATACAGGCTGATGTATGAAAGGCTCAATCGGTTCATAGAACGGCAGAATATAAAAATAGGTGAAGCACAGGCGTGCAGGGAATATGGCCTGGTGGTTATGGATTCTGAGGACGAAAAGAAAAATAAAAAGCTGCGTTTAAGGATAAGGCAAATGCTAAAAGAAGGAACTATGTATTCAAAACTAGAATGCCTGATCGAGGATCCACTTTTTACAGACTCAAAGTGGGGAAATCTTCTACAACTTGCTGATTGTGTGGCTTATTGTGTAAGAAAGCATTATAGAGTTGGAAATAAGCCATCTTTTCACACAGAGAAATGGGAACAGTACTTCAGAAAGATAGAACCTAAGTTTGACGGTTATCAAAAAGGCAACTATCTGGGTTATGGCGTGAAAATATTTCCTTGACATTAGTATTTTATGCAGGGCTAGAGGAGCACTCTCCCCATCACCCTGCAGATCTGCGGCCATAGGCCACAGTTGCACTCGAATATAGATATGTAGGTATGTGTATATAAGTTTAGCGGAAAAGCGCTCCCATTTGAGCTTAAGCTAATCTATTGTAACGACAGGCTGCCTTTCATTATTTCAGCCTTCAGCCCCGGCGCGGCGTTCACTGTTTGCATCAGAAACGTAATGCTGGTTTACGCCTAGCAATTCGCCTGCTTTTGTACCCTGCCATACACCTATTAGAAGCGGAATTTGAACATATAATAAGGCAGCGGGGGGTGGATTTGAACCACCGATCTCCGGGTTATGAGCCCGGCGGGGCAGGCCAGGCTCCCCCACCCCGCTTTGTGCAATTAAATTTGCAAAATGACGCTTAAAGCTGGCCCTTTTGCTCGGCGATCAATCATGGTTCGCCCAGCGGAAGGGCAACTTATAAGCCCCTTATTTATCCCCTTGCATGAAGCTAAGCCTTCCCAAGCTGAGCATTGGAAACAAAAAGCAAGCTGAAAGGGAGATCAGGTTTGTCGTAAGAACAGTTCCTGTGGTTCTAGCAGGCGAAATCGTAAAGGAGTACGACGTCGGCATGGCCCATGTGTACGTCACAAAAGCAGGAGACAAGCACTACTACTTTGTGAAGGAGCCCGAGCTGAGCGACCAGGAAAGGCGGCTTTACTCAGAGCTCATGGAGGCTATATACTACGCGTTCAGGCCGCCCGAAAGCGAAAAGGACCGCCTTTCAGCCCTTGAGAACTTCATCTGGAGGGCCTCAGAGGACCTGGAAATACTCGAGCAGGTCAAGGCAAGCTACTCAAAGTTGAAGTATTATATAGTAAGGGATGCTTTAGGCTTCGGGATAATCGACGCCCTGATTAACGACGAAGGCGTTGAGGAGATTTCATGCGAGGGATGGGACAGGCCGGTCGCGATAATACACAGGGAGTTTCCGGGATACGACTGGCTTGATACGAATATAAAGTTTGAGAGCGAGGACGAACTCGCTAGATTCGTTCAGAAGATAGTTATGAAAAGCGGGAAGGCGATCTCAACCGCGGTTCCTTTCGTTGACGCAACGATGCCTGACGGCTCAAGGCTTGCGGCAACCTTTGGCTCCGAGATCTCAATGCCTGGCTCCTCGTTCGACATAAGAAAGTTCCCGAAGGAGCCCTTTACCGCTCCAAGGCTCATCGCCCTTGGAACGCTGAACCCCCTCGTTACCGCTTATGCCTGGCTGCTTTTAGAGGCCAAGGGGTTCGTCTTCATAATCGGGGCAACGGGCTCTGGAAAAACAACAACGCTCAACGTTTTACTTCAGCTGATTAATCCCAATCTTAAAATTACAACCATCGAGGAAACACCTGAGATAAACATCCCACATGAGCACTGGGAGCGCCTCAAGACCCGCTATACTTTTGGCGGCGGTTCTGCAAGCGACATAAGCATCTTTGACCTTACAAAGCTCTCGCTCAGGATAAGGCCCGACTACCTCATCGTTGGCGAGGCTAGAGGGGCAGAGGTTCAGTTTTTATTCCAGGCTGCGTCTTCAGGGCACGGCGCCCTTTCAACGTTTCACGGAGAAAGCGTTCAGGGGGCAATCGCCAGGATGACCACCGAACCGCTGAACGTTGGCAAGGCCCAGCTGATGCTTGTATGGGCCTTCATCCAGGTTAACAGGGTAAGGCTGGAGAGCGGGGACGTGGTCAGAAGAGCTATAGACGTCCAGGAGGTCGACCCGATGACCGGAAGCCTGGTCGAGATCTTCAGGTGGAGCGCAAAGGAGGATAAGATATATCCAGCAACGGCCGAGGAGGTTGTTAAAAGAAGTGTGAGGTTAAAGGCACTTGAGAACCTGTGGGGATGGAACGAGGCAAGACTGATTGCCGAGCTCAACGAAAGAGAGGATCTTTTGAAGCAGCTTGTGCTTGAAAGGAAGTTCTCCCTTGGCGAGCTGACCCCTGTTCTGAGGGCGTTTTACGCAAAGAAATACTACGGAGCAAAAGAAAGCACAGCAACTGGCGAGACATCAGCTACTGGTGCATCAGCTGGGACATGCTGAGCGCTTTTAAACGTTTTTCTGATGCGCAAACATGAGTCTTAAGGCTGTTCAAAGGAAAAGAAAAAGCATTGGGGAGCTCCTTGCCGTGATAATCGTAATAGCCATCACAATCGTTGCTGGGCTGGTGGTTTACAGCATTGTCATGGGCAAGGTTTCTCTGTTCGGGAACTCGCCCGGCCTTGAGATTGAAAACGCCCAGCTGAGCAACGGCGTTCTCACGGTTTCGGTTAAAAACACGGGCTCCTACACGTTCTCAACGGTTACGATTCAGGTGATATACAACGGGGGGACAGTTACGATAACGCCCCTTAACGGTTCTTCTAATTCAATCGCGACCAGCCTTCAGCCGGGCCAGAGCGCTTCTGGAACATACACGCTAAGCGAAACTGTTGGCGGCACGTACACGATAATCATCACCGGGGAGTACGGCAACGGGCAGTCGTTCACGGTCTCAACAAACGTAGTAGGCGAATAGAACCGCCGCAGGGCCTTAAGCCAAGAGATCATTTGAGGCTTTTAAAACAAAACAAAAGTCGCATACGTGAAAGCAATTTCAAGCATGATTTCGGCTTTGATCCTAATCTTCATAGCCATAGCCGCTTCCTTTGCGGTCTACGAAACAGTAATGAGCTACGGCGTGAGGGCCGAGAAGGGCCCGAGTTTTTCGATAACCGCTCTTAACGCCCAGGTTCTTCCAAACGGGGGGCTTTACGTTTCCTTTCAGGTGACAAACACGGGGGCGGTTCCGGTAACGATAAACTCAATAACGACGCTAATCAACGGAAAGCTGGCTTTGATTTCTTACAGCGGGATTGGCTCAACGGTCGGCGCCGGGGCTTCTGTTGCGTTTTCGGGATACACAACAAACAACGTTGGCGCTTCTGTCGGTTCTTCATGCAAAATAATCGTAACGGCTTCAGCAAACGGAGGAGCCTATACGGCAAGCCAGGTCGTTCTGATAACCTGACGACTTTTAAGCTGTCTTCGGCCTTGCTGTCATGGGTCTGTTTGATACATTTGTTGACGAGGCGCGCATGAGAAAATGTCAATCGAAAGCGTTCGGAGCAAGCATGGAAACTTACAAGGTTGGAGATGAAGTTTCCGCACTGGATGGGTTGTATGTAACATACATGCCGGGTTGGTTGATAGCAATAGAAAACGGTCGCTTCAAGGGTATATTTCGCTACGATGAGCTCGGGGTTACGGACGATACCCAGGTTTTTGACTACTTCGGCAACAAAACGGTTCTTGGAAAGGAGTTCCCCCTATTTGTCGTTGAGCATTTTAAGAGCGCCCTCCTTGCCCTCATGCGGGTTTTCCCTGACGTTTCAATTCCACTTCACGAACCGCACGGGCACGTCGACGAGGTGGTGATGATAATAAACGCAATCGAGGCGTATTATTCCGTGCTTTCGTGCCGGGAGGTGTGGAAGGTTGTAAAAGAATACGAAAGATACCCGGTCGAGCTGAAGTGGATGTGCAACTTTTAAGCGCATTATAAATGCGCACTCATGGAGGACGATCCGACTAAGATAGTGTCGCAACTTGCAAGGCTTGAGCTCCGGCTTCACAACCTTCTCGCCAATCGGGTCGTCACAATACTTTCCGAGCGCGGGGATTACAGAGGTGTGATTCTCTGGGTTGGCGATGGCGAGGTCATAATGCTAAGGCGCGACGGGGTTGTCGAGGCCTTCCCGTACCGCCTGATACGCAGGATCAAGGCAGGAGGTGATGAGAAATAGCCGACAGAATTGCTTTCACGGGAAAGGCTGGGGTCGGAAAAACAACGGCCTCTATGTACCTAGTCAGAACCTACGGCTTTACGAAGATAGCGTTTGCTGACAAGCTCAAAGAAATTGCAAAGGAGCTGTTTCCTGAAGAATTCGAAAAATCCGAAAAGCCGAGGACTTTACTCCAAGCGCTCGGGATGAAGATGCGCGAAATCGATGAGGACGTCTGGGCCAAATATCTCTTTCGAAAGGTGGAAGCCGAGCCGAACCGCAGATATGTTATAGACGACCTGAGGTTTTTAAACGAAGCGCGCCTAGCCCGGAAGCATAAGTTCATAATAATTAAGATAGTTGGGCTGCAGAGGGTTCAGCTGACGCCGGAGCAGAAGAATCACCCGAGCGAGGTTCAGGTTGACCTGATCGAGCCGGACTTCACGATAGACAACGGCGGTAGCTTGGAGGAGCTTTACCGGAAGCTGGACCTTTATGCCCATCTCCGGTTTTCCGTGGTCTAAACAATTAGCGATTTTAAACAACGATTAAAGTAGCACGCTTAAAATGCCGGGCCATTAGGCGCTGGCTTATAACCCGCTGCTTTACAAATTCTTGCAGAACAACGTTTAATTAAATTAAACAACGATAATAATTCGGTATGGTTTGTTCGTAAGTTCTACCGAAACCTTCCGGCGGCGGCAAGATTCGGTAGAGTTTGTTCGTAATTTCTACCGAATTTTAAACAAAGGTTAACGCCATTTTGATCGCTTGTTAAACGTTATCTAATTAAATTGGATTATGTTTAATTTAATTAAACGGTAGGGACAAACGGGTTTCGGGCAAGCCTGCCCAGAGAGTCTGCTCAATCCTGGAGAGCGCTTCTTTTTCTCGAGGGCCGACATCGACAGTCCACAGCTTACCGTATCGTGAAAAGTATATCCCGACCCGGTTGAGCTTTATCCCCTTCCTTCTAGCAAGAACCAGGTAGCCCACTATCTGAGCCCAATAATCAAGTGGTAGTCTGAAGTGCTTAGTCGTCTTGATGTCGATAAGCCGGTTGTCCAGGATCAAGTCCGCATCCGCACAAACGAAGCTGTTCGAAAGGTCGGGGTTGAGGATAACACTTTTAGCGTGGTTCTTCACGTCCTCGGGAATTATTTCGTAAAGCCTCCGGAGATCTTCAACGTCGCGCCTGTCAATTTCTTTCGTCGGGTTGCGGTAGTAGCCTGAGCGAAACAGCTCGTCCAGCCTTGCGAAAGAGAGGGTCGCCTCGAGAAATTCATCCGTGAGATCTCCGGTTTTCAGGAACTCCTCTCGAAGGTTCCTCCACCTGGTTGCAGCCTCTTCCATAATCCCCAGGTCCTCCCTCAGCAGAACCCAGTTCCTCGCCTTGTAGTATCCATCTCGCTCGATGCCTTTTCTCACCAGCTCCACGCTTTTTTCGCCAACTAAAAGACGGTCTTCGATCGCATCTGGATGCAGCCTCTTAAGCTCGCTTCGAAAGAGGTAGTCGAAAGCAGTTCCGACAAGCATGTAGTTTTCAGTTCGGGGACAGGCGATGCACTTGCTCTTACTGTTGAAGAAAGGAGGAGGCGGGAAAACTTCACCGACGAGACGCCTAAACCCCAATTGCAGGTACTCCGTCAGCGCTATAATACACATGAAAGCGGTTGCAAAAAACGCTTATAAATGTGGGACGAGACGGGTGGGCTTTCGAGGTGAACCCGTCCCGGCCTCCCCGATCTTCCGAGGGCGCACAGCTCGGGAAGGCAAGAACAAGTTCAAAAACCCTTTAAAAGCTAAGTCTGGGCCGCGGTTGAGAACTCGCAGACGTAGGGCGTCCCTGAAACGATCAGCGTGTGCCAGGTGTTGTCAGGGTCGATGTACTTCACCTTTATCCTGCTCGGCTCGTCCTGAACCGAAATGTACTTTTTATCAACAATCTCGTAAACAACCGGCTCCCCTCCAGGAAATGCCGTGACCTTTACGCGCTTTATTTTAGCGTGAGGCTTATCCTGCTGACCGCTCACTTTCCATCGCCCCTGGATTTATCCTCAAACTCGTACTCAACGGCCATGCCGTTTGTTACGTAAAGGTTGAAGGCTTCGCCTGTTTGTCTCTGCTTCGCTCTAACGATTATGATGTTTCCTTGAGGCTCTATCGTCCAGTCATAGAATTTGTCGGAAAACACCCTTTGAAGCTTGCCGTTTCCCCAGACTTCAACCACCTTTGTCATGCATGCGAATAGCGTTTTCCCTTAAAAGCCAAGACGAAAGAAGATCACATGGAGAGCCCAGCCCTGCCAGTGGTTCTATTTATTCTATTTTACTTCGCATTATATCGCCACGACCCGCTTGCCCCCCTTCACAGAACCAAGCGAGGCGACTGGAACCAGGTCTTTCGAGCGCTGGGCCTTCCGTTCAGGACCAGAACCGAACGATCGCTCTTCTTCTTAATCGCGCTTGCAGGGGTTGCGGTCGTCGTTCTCGGTCTTTTTCAGCCCCTGGAAGTCTACGCCGTTCTCGAGCTTGCCGGGACGTTTGCGGTTATGTTTATAATAGCCCGCTGCGTCCCGATCCCGAACCCTCCAAGAACCGTAGCCCTGACCTATCCCAGGCTTGGACGAGCCGACTTTGCCGAACCGACTAAGGACGAAACAAAACGAAAAATAAACGATACAAAGGAGGTCGACGTTTCCGGGCTGAAGCTGTTTTACGTTTCAAACCTCAGCGGGCACTTCTTCTCTCTACCGGCTCCGGACGATAAGGACGTTCGGCTGGCGGACCAGCTTGCGGTTTTCCTGCAGCAGAACCGGCCTCGGTTTGCCTGGATCCAGATAATCTACGCAAGGGCCGGGGTTCACCGCCTGCTCGAAGAGGTCAAGCGAGGCCTTATCTACGATAAACAAACGCTGAATTATTCGGGAAAGAACACGACCTGGGCCTCTCAGATCGACCTGCTCGTCAGGAAGGTAAACGAAGGCCTTTCGAGCGACGTCTTTGCTGTTGCTGTGAGAGGCGTCCTGATCGGAGCGGATCCGTACAGGCTCTCGCTTCCCTTTGGGGACGAGGTTGACAGCCTGGTTCCGTTCGAAACAAGGAACCCGAACCTGCTCTACGAAATGGCAAAGCGCAGGATGCCGGAGCTCAAGGTGCCAAACTACTTCGGCTCAAGACATGAGACGTCCTTCTTCCTGGTCAGGGCGCTGGGCCCTTACGTACTTCCGCCTACAAAAGCTGTTGAATCGGCCCCGGCAGGACTCGAGCCTATCGCAATGAACGAAGAGGAAGCGGGAGAGGTTTACGAAGCGGTTCCGGTTCCTGCAATTGATGAGCCTTTCCACTTCCCGGCAGACGGAATAGTTGAGCTGGTCTACGACGGCTCGCTCCATGTTCTCTTCGGAGGAAGCTACGGAAGGGCGCTGCTCTCGATGGGGGTTTCGCCTCAGCGCTACGACCCTCTCGAATCGCTGAAAAACACGCTTCAGAACAATCCCTCCCTGTGACCCTGAACGTGATGATCGAGGTCGCTTTTCGTGAAAAACGAGGCGCCGCAGGTCGGGCAGTAGAATAGAAACGCCTTCTTCCCGGTTGAGGCCTGCTTCAAAGCGGAAAAGTCAAGGGAAGACGAATGCTGAAACCCGAGAAGGTCGAAGTGCCGCTTCAGATATTCAAGTCCGTACGGACCGCAACGACAGAGACGACATCGATAGCCTCCGCTTTTTTCGTCCTTCACCGCGTACTTCAGAAGCTCGCTTTCGCTCATAAAGGCCATGGCGCCCTTGTCGTAAAAGGGGGCTCAGTACCTGGAGGACCCAATGTACGCCATTATCGCCCCAAACAGCTCTATCGCGGAGAATATTGCAACCAGTATTGCAAGGAAGACTATCAGGTCGTTGAGTATCGTGAGCATCACCGTAGGAAACGCGGGGCTCCTCGCAACCCCGCCGTTAGCGGGGGAGTTTATCCAGAGGTACGAGACGCCCGTAACGTTGCCCGGAATCGAGTATATGCCGTAGGTTATGCCGGGCGCAACGCCTCCTGGGGTGGCAAATGCGGAACCAACGATCCATATCACAAAGCTCACAACAAGCGGTATAAGAAGGGCAACGATGAGTATGGTCAGATAGTGCTTGATCCTGTCCATGGCAACGCCGGACTGAGGAAGGGAGCTCATGTCTGCTTATGGAAAAAGACCTTAAAAGCCAACCCAGGACAAACAGTCGTGAAAAACGTATACGAGCTTAAGCCGGTTAACTTCTTCAACCTTGCGGAAGATGAGAGGAACGCGGTGTTAGGTTCTTTCGTTTCGATTTTAAACTCGCTTACTTCGCTCGCGAGCTTCTACATAATAACTGACGTTTCGCAGGTAATGGTCGGAAACTATGTTATAAGGCAGCCGTACAAGCGCTACTTCCTTGAAACAGACGAAAACCTGGACGGGGTTCTCGCGTCTTCCGGGCTTCGGTTCGTGAAGCTCCTGGAGGTTCCGAGGCCTAAGGTCAAGGGAGGCGTTCGCAACTTCATGATACTTGAGGACGGTAAACTAGCGAGATCTTTCAACGTCTACGGGCTTCCTTCTAGGCTCCCATACGGGTTCCTGACTCGGTATTACGACATTGCCGACGAGATACGTTTTGACGTAAGGCCGGTTCCCGAATCGGAAAGGCTGGTCGAAAGGCAGTATCGCTCGCTTTATGCAAAATATCAAAACCTCGCCCAGGTTGACGCAAAGACCCAGCTTTACCTTCAATCGCTCGACAACGCAAGGGTAGCGGTCGCATCAGGAACCGAAAAGCTCTTCGAGATGCGACTGGTTCTGACGGTTATCGGAAAGGGGTACGAGGAGCTGAGGGAGAAGAGCCTAAAGCTGGTTAAACTTCTCGACTTTGCTGAGGCGCCTTCGGGGGTTCAGGATGCCGTTTTCCGTCTTTCGGGTCCTGCCTGGGCAACCGGGAGATGGCTTTACATAACGTCGTCGGGGCTCGCTCCGTTTTTCCCTTTCGCCGGGATGGACCTGGTCGACCCGAACGGAACTTTCATCGGTCAGAACCTTCAAACCGGCAACGCTGTAATATTCAGCGTCTTCGAGCGTGACAACTACAACGTTTCGGTTCTGGGGCTTACGGGCTACGGCAAATCGATGTTCATAAAGTCGTTTCTTTCGAGGGTTGCGCAGGTCGACGATAAAAGCTTCATGTACGTGTTTGACAGCATAGTTAAGCCCGAATACGTCGAAGGCGCGGACGGAACCTACGAAAGCTCTCTCGCTTACGAAGTTGGCGCAAGGCCCGTCAGGTTCACCGACCAGGACGTAAAGTACGGGCTGGACCCGTTCATAATCTTCCCCAAAAGGGAGGCCGCTAGGTTCATAATGGAGATAGCTGGAATCGACGAAAGATCCGAGGAGGCGCTTGAAATTTACGAAGCGGCAAAGAAGGCAAATCGGGTCGAGGAACTTTTGGCGAACGCAAACGATACGCTGAGGAAGAGGCTTGAAGCGGCGCTCGAGCCGTTCATGCGCTTCTTTGAAGGGGACTTTGAGGTTTACGACAGGATGGCCTTTGCCCTTTCTGACATTTCAAGCCCTATGATGAGGGATGCCGTTGCGTTTCTCATCCTCGGGGCGGTGTGGGAGGTGATAAAGAGGCAGCCGGCAGACGTCAAGAAGTACCTGGTTGTGGACGAGGGCTGGGCATTTGTCGAGACAAACCCGAGGACCGGAAAGCCCTACTTTCCATTGGCGGTAGAGTACATGCCAGAAATAGCAAGGACCGGAAGGCACTACTCTACGGCGTTCATCGTTGCGACTCAGCTTGTATCAGACTTTCTCAGCGGGGCAGGCAGGACCGTATTCGAGAACTCGGCGACAAAGGTGGTTTTGAGACAGGACTCGGCAAGTCTGAAGCTGATAAGAGAAGTGCTGAGCCTTTCTGATGACGAGGCAAGGCTGGTCCTTTCGGCAAAGCCGGGCCAGGGAATTCTGATAACTCCAGAAGGGCATATTCCATTTTATAATCAGCTCCTTCCTGACGAAATAAAGAAATTCACAACAAAAGCGGTTTAATTTTGAGAAGCTTGGTTTTGTGTCTTGAAGATGTAGAGGTTTCCGTGGCGCTTCGAAATCCTGAAGCCTTCTGGAAGCGACGTACCGCCATGAATATGCGCAAGGAGAGCTGAGAGCTCTTCGTCAGAAAGCGACAGTATCGTTTCTATCGACTTCTTCTGCCCCCGTCCGAGTAGCTTGTTCAGCTCAGCCAGCCTCATTACGCCAAAGTTTGTCAGTTTTACCCTGTTGTTTATCCACATGAAGAACTCGTTTGGCTCGAGAGGGTAGTACTTCACTCCAAGGACTGGACATACGAGCATGACGAGCTTTTCGAAGCGGTCTGCACGAACTTCACCGTTCTTCAGAACAAGGATACCTGCATCATATTCGTTCATGCGAAACAGTTGCAAAATTGTTTAAAAGCCAGCTACGGCCGCTCAGGACGTTCTGAGCTTTTAAGGACTTTTCTAAAGAGCAAGCATGGTCCGGTATGAGGAAATCGGCGAACTCGGAATCGCTTACACCGTTGACGAAGTAAACAAAAAGCTGAAAGAGGGATGGGTCTACCTGGATGTTCTTTTGCTCGAGGAAAAAATAACCACCGAGAAGGGCGAAGCGAAGAAAACGGTTCCGGCGTTCTTAATTGCAAGGTTGCGGGAAGGGGCTGAGGGCGAGAAAAAGAAGGAACAGAAGAACCCATGGAAGCGGAACGACGATGGCAGTGAGTGGGCATCGGCTTCTGATCTTCCCGACCTTGCGGAGAAGCTGAAGGAGGGCCCTCACATCGAAAGCGGCTACATGTACTGGCTCAGTAAAAACGGAAAGTACGTTCATAGAAAGCGCATCGAAAAGAACAGCAACAAAAACACAAATTAGCGTTTACCAAGGACAGAAAGCTTCGCCTCTGTGAGGCGGGGTAAAGGCTTTTAAATTTTGGCTTTTAGCTTCACGTTGTGGAGGGCCTTGATGAAGGAGCGCTAACCGTGACCGTGATGATGAAGGTTAGCCCGGATGCAGCCCTCCGAGCTTTGATTAAAAGGTATCGGGATGCCCTTGCTTTTGCAATAAGGAGAGTTTATGAAACAAAAACCAAGGCAACGCTCAAAGAAGTCCACCGCTTGCTTTACGAAGAGCTAAAGGCATGGTTCGGCCTTCCTCCCCGCATTGCAATAGACTGCGAAAGAGAGGCGCTCGCAATTTACAAGGGCTGGAAGAAGAACCCTAAAAAGGGAAAGTTGCCGTTGCCAAAGAAGCTGAGCATGTGGCTCACCTTTAAGCAGGGCTATCGGGTTAAAGGGAACGTGCTGGAGATTGCAGGAGGAGTTTCGGCAAAAATAATTGGATGGGACAGGAGGTACGACGAATACGAAAACAGGGAGGCCAGGCTTGTTTATGAGGATGGCGAATTTTACCTCTTCGTAACGAAGAAAATTCCAAAGCCTAAACCGATTGAAACGAAGGGCGCCCTTGCAGTGGACGTCAACGAGGCAAAAATAGAGATAGGAAACCATGAATTTCATAAGGAAATAGCAACGCCGCTTGAAACAGCGGCGCACTACAAGTTGCTGGCCGAAGGGCTTCAGGAAAAGTACTCAAGTGGAAGGTACAGGCCGTGGCTGACAAGGCAGAGGATAAGGGGCCGCATAGGGGCATTTCATGAAAAAGCGAACAATATTGTTGAAGATTGGGCTAAGAAGGCCTCGCTTGAAATAGTTAAGGAGGCCCAGGACAGGTCGCTTGCCATAGTTAGGGAGGACCTGACAGGATTAATTAAAGCGATAAGGAGGCTTCCAAAGTCTCATAAAACAAGGCTTATATCCCTTGCCTACAGGAGGCTTGAATACTGGATTGACTGGCAGGCTCAGAAGCATGGTGTTCTAGTGAAGGCCGTGGACCCAGCATATTCATCGTCGACATGTCCAGTCTGCGGCTCAAGGCTAGCTGAAGTTGGATACAGGAGAATGAAGTGCAGTAAATGCGGCTTTGAGGAGGACAGGGACGTCATTGCTATATTAAACCTCGAGAGGATGGGGGGACCTCTGGCCGCCCCGACTGCCCCCGAAATGAAAGATGTAAGTCCGAACAGATCGGGGGAACCAATCCGCCCTGAGGGGGTCGTTGCCCTTTAGAGCGGGAAGGAGGTCAGTAGCGTTTAACGAATGGACCTGGGCTTTATCCCCTTTTCTTTAAGTATCTTGTAGAACTTCGGTAGCGCAAACACAAACCCAACGTGGACGCAGTTCTCGCTCTGGTCAAGCTCGCAGAACAGGGAAACGGAGCCGTCCTGCTTCTCCTGTATCCTGACAGCGGCTATCCTCTGCAGCCTCCAGTCGTTTATGAATATCGTGTTCTCGCTGTTGTCCACGTACGAGAGGAATGGCCCGTACTCCTTCATCAGCTCCTGCGTCTCCAGGTTCTCCAGTATTACCTGCTCAGCTAAGCTTGAGATCGTTGACCCCCTTTTGTCGGCCTCCTCCTTTATCCTTTCGTAAACGGCCTGGGGCACGTTCAGACACATGTAGCCTTTTCTAGGCATAACGTACGTTTACTTACAATGCATTTAACTTTTTCTTAAAAACCTATTTTTAATATTTTTTCTGTTAGTAACGTTTAAATAAGGACTTGTACGTACAAATACCTATGCGGGAGGCTTACGCCTTTGCTTTTAAGGCAAATCCAAACGAGCTGGGCGTGAGCGAGCTAAGCGAGTGGTTTGGGGAAGACCACAGCCCCACTCATCCTTCAGCCCCGAACAGGAGCGAGCTCAGACAGATACTGGGGAGGGAGCCTTCGCTTAACCCAAACTCGCTGAAGGACTCGACGGAATCTCTCAAAAATGAAATTCGCCTCGAGCTCAGCGAGGCGATTAGGGCAATGAGGGTTCAGGCCAACGAAAATGATGCTATAAACAGGGCAATGAAGGTGAGGGGGCAGGTGGCCCTGAAGGTCGGCGTGGCCCTTTACAGCCTGGGGGTTGAGCCGTCAAGGGTTGTCGATTATCTGAGAATTAAAGGGATAGGCGTTGATGAGTTTGAGCTGTACTCGCTTGCGTACAGGTTTGGCCTGGGAAGGAGGAGGAATGCTCCAGGGTTCTGGGAGATCGCAGAGGAGCTTGGGATCGACGAGCTCCTGAGAAAGACCGGGCTTGCGGAAAGGGTTAGGGCGGCTTTTGAGAGGAAGTACAGGAAGATGCTGGCGAGGAACCAGGGCAAGAGGCCGTCAACGCTTGCGAAACAGGCGTTTATTGAGGCGTTGAAGGAGGTGGGGATTGGGCCATGAGCTATGTAGAAATCCCGGCTGAAAGGTGCGAGGCGGATGCGGATGCGGTTATAAGAGCAATCTATGACATCGAAGATCTCAAGAACAGCATCGAGAAGGTCGGGCAACTGGAACCGGTTCTCGCCTACCAAAAGAACGGCAAATACTACGTCTACGTTGGGGTAAGAAGGCTCTTCGCGATAAAGGAGCTTGCAAGGGAGGGGAAGCTCAATAAGGTAAAGGCCATTCTTACGGAGGAGCCCGCCGGCGAGGAGAAGTACAGGAAGATTTACGAGGAAAACGCGGTGAGGAGCGAGATGACCCTTTACGATAAGATATATGCGGTCTGGATAGGAAGCCCGCTCGTTGAAGAGCTGGTAAAGCACAGGGACATTTCGGAACACTTCGTGAGAGAGGCAAGGAGGGTAAAGGACAGGATTTCGGTTGAGGAGCTCAGGAGGTGGTATGGCATTGAAAAGGCCCTGGGAGCTAGACAGCTGACAATCGACCACATCGCTTTGTTAGGCGACGCGAGAAAAGAAATACGGGATTACGCGGTATTCGTTTTTGTTTCACTCAAGGTTCCAGCAAAGATCGTTTCAAACCTGGAGATCTTCCTGGCAAGCGTCAGGGCCGACGACGCCAGGGCAAGGTCCCTGGGGATTGAAAGGCCGGCGTTCAACGTTCCCGCAAACGAACCGGCCCTTATGCGTCCCCTGCTGCCTGAGGAAAGGAAGCTGGTTGAAAGGCTTGAAAGGGAGAAAAGAGCCAGCAAAGAGGAGAACCAGCCTGAGGAGGGGGCTGAGCCGGAAGAGGAGGAAGAACCAGCTGAGCAGGCCGAGGAAGTTCCGGTGCTGTTAATTTACGACTACGACGTCGTCAGGGAGCCTGGTAAAGTTGTAATACTTTACGCAAAGGAGGAGCCCCGCGTTGAAATGAAGAAAGTAGAAGAAGGGGAGGTGGTGGAGAAGGATGGAAAAAGATACAGGGTGCGTGTCCAGGCGGGAGCTTGAAATACTGCTCATCATGGCAAGAAGGGGCGTTATGATGTTTTACAAGGATTTTAAAAACTCGGGCTACGACCTCTCCTATGATAGCTTTGAATGGTTTATGAAGCGCCTTCAGGAGAAAGGGTTAGTAAGAAGGGTCGGGAAGGCTTACGTTCTATCAGAAGAACTGAAGCAAAAGATCGGGATAAGCAATAGTTTGTTCTGAACAAGGCGTCTAGGAAAACTCAAAGCTGTTTTTATTTTTTGCTTCACTGGGGTTCCTTCAATTGTATTCCTGCGAACGCCCTTTCCCTCGTCCCTCTGCGCCCTATTGGATGAACTTCGTGAAAGCTAAAGCCGTTCTGCTTGAGCTTCCGAAAGAAGGTGTCATAGCGAACCGGAACGTAGTGGTTCTTTTTGCAGAAGTCCAAGTAGGCATCATAAAGATCCCGCTTGAAAGTGATGTCGTTTTTGTTTCCGGTGATCTCCACCATGCGGCTTATGAAGTCCTTCACGGAAGCCCGCGGAAGGTAAGCCCACGGGCAAGATGTTCCGGTTGGAGCGAGAACTATCCCTACAAGCGCTCCCTTTCTTCCTTCTTCTGTTACGATGCGAGCCGACCTTAGATAAACCTTTTCGTCCTTCAGAACCCAGAAGAAGGTGTTGTGCTTTACGGGACGCAACCCCTTCGATCGGCAGTATTCAAGGAAGCGATCGTATAGCTCGTCCTTGAAGATGAAGTCCTCCTCACGACCCGTTACGGTGATGGCTTCCCTTGCAAACGCCCTCGCCGAATACACCAGCACCGACTTGAGGGTCATAGAAGACATGAGAAAAATTTCTTAAAAGCTCGAGGCTCAAAAGCTTGTACACCTTTTGCTTTCATTGTCTTTTTTGTCTCATGAAAGGCATGTCAAGGTCAGTTCCAACATTAGACCACCATCTGAAAACCGCATGGAACTGAAGGTGTGCACAAAACTTCATGTGTTCAAAAATGGCAAAAATGTCAAGAACTTTACCCAACATCGAGACTCTCTTCTTTTTTTGCTATTATACAACTACTATCTATCTAAAATACTACCCCCCCCATATAATGGGAGATATATAATCCTGATGTCGGAAAGATCTTGACATTTTTATCGATTTGGGGGACATGAAACATTATGCACACCTTTTGGACCGGGTTATTTTCCGGATCCTGGAACTGACCTTGACATGCCTTTCATGAGACAAAAAAGACAATGAAAGCAAAAGGTGTACACGGCTTACAGCAAAGAAAAGCAAAATATAACTAATAAGAATATATCAGAATATTTTCAAATAATGCTCTCCTGTCCGCATTCCTCATTTCCCCAGCACTCCTCCTGCTTGACAACTATTCCGGTTAAGGCGCGCTTTTTGCCCATGTCGGTCTGAACCCTTATCTCCTCAGCCTTTACCCCCTCCTGCTTCAGCCTTCTGAAGAACGAGTCGTAGCCAAGGGCGGGAACCCTGTACTTCTTGCAGTATTTTACGTAGGCGCCGTAGATGTCCTCCTTAAGCGTGTACACCTCCTGGACGTTTGTTATTTCGAGGGCGTCGTTTATGAAAGCCCTTACAGGATCTGCGCTTCTCAGGTACTCCTCCCTCACTTCATCGGCTGACTTCGTATTCGTGAAGACCCAGGAGTTCGCCTTCAGCCTTCTCAGCCCTTCGACCGCCCAGTTGAATACACATGGAAGCTCGTTTGTTATTATCTTCTCCTTAAGCGATGGATCCGCCTGCTTTTCCCCCAGCTTCGGGTTTATCAAGAAGGTGTATGGAAACGTTATTATCGTCCACCTTCTGAAGAACGCAAAGCTTTCGTCTGAGGTCTTAGGCAGCCGGTTAGTTGCGAATATCATCTTTGCGTAGCTGGTGAAGGTTATGTCCCTCTTTCCGAACTTAACCTCAGCGGTTATCTGGTCTCCCCCTGTCAGCTGCTTGAATATCCCCGTGTTGCGGAGCGCTTCATGTGGCAGCTCGCTCCTTACGTTTGCAAGCTTGCGGTGGAGCCTTGCCAGCGCGAAGCGATTGGTTTCGAGCTCCTGAAGCGAGTAGCTGGAGACGTTGTGCCTTCCGAGCATTGCGATCAGGGTATCGATTACAACGCTTTTCCCGTTTGAGCCTTCGCCCAGCAGAACCAGCGCCTTTGCGTTGGGGTAGTCCCTCCACAAAGCATAGCCGAACCACTCCTGCAGCGCCGGGACGTCCTCTGGATAAAGCGATTCGTTCAACAGCTTCTGGAAGTTTGGACAGGAGCCGTTCTCCAGCCTTGCGTTCGGATCGTAGTTTATCGGAAGGTAGAAGGTGAAGTGGTCGTCCTCAGAGTAGCCCCGGAACTCCATCGTTTCGACGTTGAGAACGCCGTTGCGCAATGGTATAAGCTCCCTCGGCATTTCAAAGATAGAGCGATCTGCGTAGGTTCTGGCCCTGATGTATTCTAATATGTCCTCAACGTCGTTGCGCCTGAGGTTTTCGTCCCGGAACTCGTTCCATATAGCCTCCTTCAGCCTGGTCTCGTCAGGGACGTATATCCCGACCTCGTTCCTGACGAATATCTCCTCGTTATCCCTAACCGTTATAACGTCGAAGTAAGTGAGTATCCAGTCGCCGATCCTCACGGCCCTGTTTCCTCTCGGCTCGTTCTCTGGAGGCCTTATGAGCTCGGCCACCTCTCGGAAGTCCGCCTCTCCTCTCGGGCTCTTCTGCTTCATGTAGTCGAGAAGGGTCGGGAGACCTGTAAGCCTCTTGTTAAGGCGCCTGGGGGAGTACTCATATTCGACAGTTTTGAGCCTTTCCTCAAGCGTGTCGTCGCCCTTGATTTCGCAGATGCGCCTTATCACAGCTTTCGTCGTTTCCTCGTAGATGCCGTTGTGTATGAAGGCGCCGCAGATCGTGATGGTGAAGTAGTTGCGAGAGCCGGGGGTCCAGTAAGGCGCCAGAACCCTTGCGGCCTTCTCTATTGCTTCGTCCGTCAGCCTTCTCTTTGTTTCAACCTGTTCTTCCTGCGGTTCCAGCGCAAACCTCCAGCCGAGGGCCCTTGCCCTTTTGCCGAGGGCCTCAACCGTTATATCAGTGAGAACAGGAGGATTACCCTCAACCGCCTCCCTCACAAGCCCTTCGCTTTGAGGGAACAGTCGATACGAGTCCCAGCCGCTCTTGCTGCACTTGGTTTTGTCGCAGAGGTTGTGGTTTACTTCGCTCCCAAAGGCAACCGCATATCCCCCTTCGCCTAGCAGGTCTACGGGATGGTTCTCGCCGAAAACCCTGATTGTCCTCTTGATTCCTGCCCCGTGAAGGTAGACGTGGACCCCTCCGTGAACCGACGAAACAACGATGGTGCTTTTCGCAAGCTTCTCCCACTGCGGGAAGAACTCATGAAAGTCGGCCTCGCTTTCGAAGTCCAGGATTACAAGGTCGCTGCTGACAGGCCCGCAGACCACAGCGAAATCGGTATATCCTTTCGAAAGCCATTCGTTTATTTCCTCATCGGTCGGCCTCCTCGTCATGTATTCTTCCCATTTAACCGCTGGCCTTTTCGTCCCGTGGATTAATGGAAAAAAGCTCCAGCCGAAGGCCTTGAATACTTTAACAGCGTCGAGCATGTCGGAACGTCCTGAGTTAGCTTTTAAGCCTGGTTTTATCGAAACCGATATCTAAAACGATAAATTCGCAACGCTTATAAGCGAAAATTGCAAAACAATTCAGAATGCCCTCAAAGCTCGCCCCCGTTGCGGTAGGAGCGGTTGTATTTATCGGCATAATCGCCTTGTTTTCGCTTCTGTTTCCGGTAATGTTCCTTGCCGCCGTTCACGACTTCGAAACCGCGACAGGCATCGCTTCGTCAAAGCCTGCTCCTCCGCCTCCCGTTGAAGTCGTTGCGGGTCAGGAGTTTTACGTCGACAACATGTCCTATGCGAAATACGTTGAATTTCCGATTTATGCAAATCCTCCCGGCGGGATTGCGATATTTCCGAACGAACCATCGCCGGTTCCGTTAAGGTATTTGACTATTTATCAGATAGGCCCTCATACGGTTTATGCCCTTAACGTGACGAACAATACCAACGAACCGATAGTTTTAGTTGCGCTGACTTCAACGGTTAGCGGAATTCCAGAATGGTTGATAGGTCTTCCGATTGGTACTCCTTGGTACACGAACGAAACTCCCGTAAATAAAGGCGGGGTTTTGTTTGTAAATGATGAATTCTATAACGCTACAATACTTCCGCATTCTTCAATGGTTCTTTACAATGCGTCTCAGCTAGACAACAACTTTGAGGTATTCTTCAAATTCGCTAACGGTTCCTGGTATATGACGCCTTTGAAGAACGTCCCTATCTTCTCGCCCACAGTCTAGCTTTTAAGCGCTTTCAACGTTAGTATTCGATGAGGCGTTCGGCAACCGGTTCGCTAGCGATTGCGATAGTAGTTTTGGTTAGCGTGTTTCTTGCCGTTCTTTCGCCTCATCTTGTTGCTTTTCTTAATTCTGAAGTGTTTCATAAAGGTGAGGTTCCTCTGGTTGCAGACCCTGCTCACGGTTATATTGAAATATGGGCCTATGAAAAAACCAGCAACGGATGGGCTTGGAACCGCATAATTAACACGACTTCAGTTCAGACGGCCTGGGTTCCAGCGAATACAACACTTATTGTTTCGGCTAAGCCCGCTTACGGTTACGAATTCTACGCAATAAACTACTCAACGAATCTGCTAAACCAGCCGTTTCAAATCGCTCTCGTTTCTAACATGCAGTCCATTGCAACCTTAACCAACAATGCTATTTCGGGTTCTGTCGGCGCTCAACCGGGGATTAAAGTTATTGCTACCGGGCCTTCAAAGTTCATTGCCATCTATCCGGCAGAAATTCAGTTCTCCCCGGCTTACATCTACGACACGGATTACAATTACCTGTGGAACATTACCTGGCTTGGACAGCTTACGTTTGTAGCCAACGGTTCTCCTGTTCCTAATGCCGGTAGCCTTGCTCAATACTTTTCGAATCTTTATGTTAGCGGAACAGGTGAGGCTGGCGGTTCGTATTCAAATTCGTTTCAGCTACGTTATTCATCTAGTGGGAATTACTTCTTTGTAAGCAACCAGGAAGTTGCGAACATCGGAGAAGGCAACTACGCCCTGGGCCTTGCAACGAAAAACGCTTATATCGACTTCACAAGCCCCGACCCATTCGTCCTAGCCAGCGGAACCGTTTATTCGGCGAGCAACTGGGGTTGGGCCGATACTGTTGAGTTTTTACCAGGCAACAGCGAAATAGTTTATTCATGGCAACCATTTTCAGGTGTAACTTTTACTGGGTATGCGCTTCCAAACTCAACGCCCATAACGTATCTTCCGACAGGCGAAGTGGTAACGCTTTCGGATTCTCCTGCAAGCGGTTACGCATTCACACAGTGGACTGAATTTGTGAAAAACGGCCAGAACAAAAGCATAATCGTAACAACCTCCACCGCAAACCCTTGGTCGCTTCAGCTACCGACCTCTGTTCCAGCACCGAACTACGTTTACTATATTCAGCCGACCATCGCTAAAACGTCAATTGAGTTTGAAATAGCCAACGACGTGAACACTCAGATTTCCGGCGAGCTGTTCATTTATCAGGGTAGCAACCTGTATTATTCAACCGTATTTACACTGCAAGCCAAGCCCCCGGTTGAAATACCTTCTTCGGGAACTTATACGATAGTTTATCTTAGCGGAGTTCCGCTCGGAAACTACACATGGCAGGTCGAGCCGGCAAGCGGGGAATACATTGCTGTCGGGGACACCTTTGCATTCCAGGCTGTTCCTTCAAACGGCTCCTTTACGATAGGCTCCAGCAACCCATCGTTTTACCAGACGGTTCAGTACGAATCTAACGTTAAGTATGCGAACGTAACATTCACAAGCAACCTGCCTCCCGGCGTAACATGGTGGGTTGACTTTGCCGGAAGCAACGTAACGTCCACTTCTCCAAGCATAACGTTCTACAACATACCTTACTCTGCAAGTAGCGGCGCGGTTTATTCGTGGTCGGCTCCAGGCGAAGTTGCTGAAAACGGATACGTCTGGAAGACCTCATCGACAGGCAGTACCATAACGGTAACGGGCAACACTGTTAAGTCGATAACCTACACCGAATACGCTGTTGTGAACATTGACGTAAGCCCTGGTTCTGCGGGAACCACTAACCCAACTCAGGCATTGGTTCAGCCGAACACGCAGATGAGCTTCTACTTCTATCCAAACCTCGGCTGGTGGTATCAGGGCGTTTCGTTCTCCCCGTCGGGCGCGGCTAGCCTGGTCAGCGTTTCGCAAGGGAAATCCGGCAACGAGCCGAACTTCTACATAACCGTTAAAGTTTACGCCCCGGTTACGATAACGGTTAACGCAAGGCCGGCTCACTTCACTGTTTACTTTGCCGATGCCCAGACCTTCTCCTCGGTTTCAAGCTACACCTATTCTGTTCAAATAACGCAAAGCGGCTCTGTTATCACAACGGCCTCTGCAAGCAACAGCCAGGAAATAAAGATAACAGGCCTTTCAGCTAATACAGCCTATGGATACACATTTGAAACGGCTTATCCGCAGAGCAACATTGAGGAGGTTCCGACAGGGGTTTATCAGGCAGGTCCTACCCTGGGTCCGTATTCAACTGCAAGCGGGACGTTTAAGATAACAGCGTGGAACCAGAACAACTCGCTCGTCGTTTCCGAAGACTACACAGAGTACGACTACATCTCGGTTGGCGCATCTCCATCAGGAGAGGGAACGGTTTCTCCTGTCTCGGGATGGTATCAGTTGCTTTCGCAATACACATTTACAGCAACTCCATCATCCGGCTACTACTTCACGGGCTGGTCGACAAACCTTGAGGAGATAAGCTCGTCTTCGAACAGCATAACGATAGCCGTAAACAAGCCTGGCTATGTTGATGCAAGCTTTGCTCCGATAACGCTGACGTTCAAGGAATCAGGCCTGCCTAGCGGCGTTTCGTGGAGCGTTACTATCAACGGGCCTGTAATTGCAACTCGGTCATCTACCTCGAATACGATAAGCTTCGTCGGGATACCCGCTGGAACTTACAGCTATCAGATAGGCATTGTTTCATATGGAGGAAACCTCTACGCCCCTAGCCCAGCAAGCAGCAGCGTTAGCGTTTCGACAAGCGCAAGCGTTTCAGTGAGCTACACCGAGGCATACCCTGTGACGTTGCAGGTTTCAGGCTCTGGAAGCATTTCGTGGTCTCAGGCGGCAGGCGTTGTTGTTTCAGGCTCTGGAGCAACTTCAGGCTCCACATCATCAAGCACCACAGTATACATGTCCAGCAACGCCCAGGTCGAGCTTACCGCAACTGCTGGCTCTGGATACTACTTCAGCAACTGGGGCTTTTCAGGGTACGTTTCGCCTGCTCAGGGCTACTCTTCAAGGGACAACCCGACCTACGCTGTTGACACCGGAAGCTCTGGAACGATAACTGCCAACTTTGCGGTGCAGACTTACAGCGTAACGTTCAGCGAAAGCGGGCTGCCGTGGTCTTGGACATGGAGCGTAACCCTGAATGGACAGACACAGAGCGCGACCAACTACTGGCCGTTTGGAGGAACTACAATAACGTTCAACGAGCCTGCCGGAACCTATTACTACTCAATACCGTCTCAGGGAAGCTACAATCCAAGCCCGTCGAGCGGCTGGGTTACGGTTCCTCCGGCTCAGACCATTTCCGTGACCTTCACGCAGGCCGTGACGCTTTACAGCCACACCTGGAGTGAAGCCGGACTTGGGCCTGGCGACTCAGCCACGCTCACGGTTTCAAACAGCACCTGGAGCAAAAGCTACACTCTAAGCCCATCGCAGTCAAGCGTAACGGTTAAAGGCCTAACCGGAACGATGGACTGGTCTGTTTCTGATTCGAGCGATGGGGCAACGCCAAGCCAATCCAGTTCGTCAGTTTCATCGTCAGGAACTACAACTATATCTTTCTCGTATCCATCTCCTTCTGCATCAATTAGCGCTAATCCGTCAAGCGCAAGCACTGGACAGAGCGTTAGCTTTTCAGGGCTCATCTGGGGAGGAACCGGGCACTATTCATGGACGCTGAACTTTGGAGATGGTTCTTCAACCTCGGGAACAGGCTCAAGCGTTTCGGCAACTCACAGCTACTCAAAGGCAGGAACCTACACCGTAACCCTGAGCGTAACTGACACTGTCTCGGGCCTGAAAACCTCAGCAACAACTAAAGTAACGGTCTCAAGCCCAGTTTCGGTGAGCATTTCGGCAAGCTCCTCAAGCATTGCGGTCGGCTCTTCCGTAACGTTCACCATAACCTTCTCCGGAGGAACCGGAAGCTATTCATGGACGCTGAACTTTGGAGATGGTTCTTCTTCAGCATCAGGAACAACTTCAAGCACTCAGATACAGGTCTCTCACACCTTCAGCTCAGGAGGCGCTTACACCGTGCAGGTCAGCGTAACCAGCGGTTCTGCAACGGCATCAGCTTCAACCAGCGTAACCGCGGGATACACCATAACCTTCACCGAATCCGGATTGCCCACAAGCTTTGCCGGCCAGACAGTTTACTGGTCAGTCACGATAGGCGGCACCACCAAATACGCTAAGGCCGGAAACTCAATTGTCTTCGGGTACTACTACGGGCAGGTTTCATGGCAGGCGAATAACGTCTACCTCAGTAGTCGCTTTGGCCACTACACCTATAAGCCGAGCCCATCGAGTGGGAACACAAACGTTAATGGCAATAAATCAATATCCATAAAATACTCTGACCCGCCCGCTTACGCAATGCCCCCTGCCTGGCTTAGCTATTTCGCCGTTGCGGTTCTGCTTGCAGTTGTTTGGCTTTTATTTGATCTTGCCAAGAAGCGTTTGAAATGAGCGAGGCGCGGATAAAGGACGTTGAAAATATAGTCAGGAAGGCGCCCCCATTGCTCGGAAAATACGGAGGTGAGGTTAACATCTACGTCGACGGCTACCTCGCGTAGCGGCCTCCAAAGCCTGTAATAGCGGCTATAATGAGCAGTATGAGTACACTCGCTGATAATATTATCCCATCCAAAGCGTACGGCTTAAAATCAGGTGACCCAATAAAAAATGCTACACCCACCCTGCTAGGACTATAGCCACAACAAATATAAATATACCTAAGATGACTTCTTTGTCTATGTTGTTATTTTGTTTTTGTGCGCCTGCTAATAAATAGTGCAGTTAAAAGCTATAAATAGCTGGCCCGCTTCAAAAATTATGCAAGAAGGCCTTCGGTCATTGCGCGGAAGACCAGAGACATGGGAGCCCCAGACCTTAAAAGACCGCGTTTTCTTTGCAAGCTGGGTGTGGCCCGTGCTCGACGGGCTTATGTTTGCTCTGCAGATTTATAATGAAGGTTCCCAGGATTACAAGTTTGAGCTGTGGTTTCCCGTCTTGGGCTACGCCGGATACTACGACGAGAGCGCTAAACTGCTCCATCTAATAGGCCAGCTCTTCCCAACCCAGATCTTAGTACCTTTTGATAGACAGCAGGGATACTCTGAAGACTTCGCTTACAACTTGCAGGTTAGCTCAGGGCAACGTGTTGAGCTTCAATTTTACCTTCGCGTGCCGCTGGACTATGCCGAAAGGATGCGAAGGATAGCGGAGGACGTGGCATGGTTAAGGTGTTTGCTACCTTCGAGCTTTCGCTCCTAGACTATGCTGGGACCTTTGGTACACAAAAAACCTACGACATTCGCAACACGTTCGCCTTTGAGGTTCCAAGGCTGTACATCTCAGCCGCGATGGCGCAGTGGGCGGCCAGCTACGGCCTAGAGCTCGCCCTCCCAAAGGGCGTCCCAGAACGCGTATTGAGGGACTACGATGAGGCTGTCAGGGCCTTCAACGTGGGGGCCTACAGGGCGAGCGCCTGCATGGCCCGGAGGGCGCTACAGCAGGCCCTAGAGGATAAGGGGGTTTCGCGGGACAACCTACAGCGTGAAATAGAAGAGGCGCGGGAAAAGAAGTTGCTGGATGGGGCCCAGGCTAATCTTGCGCACGGGGTTAGGATCTTCGGCAACTACGGCGCACACCCGACCGAAGACCTGCTTGAGCCAGTCTCAGAGGACGACGCGAAGCTAGCCCTAACGGTTCTTGGGCAGATACTTAAGAAGCTTTACAGCCAGCCGTGAAGGCGAAGCTCTTTGCTCATTTGTTAAATTAAAATATAAAGCGCGAGCATATGCAACCCGCTTGAGTCGCTTGCTCTAAGGTATTATGAGCATCTTTGCTAACTTTATCAGCATTGATTGTATTACAAAATAAAGTAAGCGGTGCGTTTATATTATTGAGATGCAAAGGAAAGGTCGAAGATGTGCGGGAGAGATTTGATAGTTCGTTATGTCAGTTCGGCCGGAGCATGGTTTCTACGGGTGCACTTCTCCAATTGGCGCATATATATGATAGGATGGGAAGGCCGGACATACACAACTATGACCAGAGCCTTAAGATCGCCTATAAGGCGATAGAAAAGGCCGGCATTATTCAGGAAAACAAGGACACGATAAGGGAGTTCGCCGGGATCCTTGAATCCATGGGCCTGAACAAGGGCAGGACGGCTAAATACATTTATAGCATCATAACCCTCGGCGAGCGTGTGAACAAGCCCTTTAAAGACCTAACAAAGCAGGACGTCCAGGAGCTCATGGCCTGGCTGAACAACCAGGACTACACGCCGATAACAAAGTCCGACATGAAGAAGACCTTCAAGAGGTTCATGAAGTGGGTCAAGACCGGCAGCCTGGAGAGGGACGTCCCATTCCCGCCTGAGGCCTCCTGGATCCATGCGGAGCTGAAGCTGCTTCTCCTAATTAACCAGAAGGCTGAGGTCAATGAAGACATCAACAACTCCGTTGACCAGCCCCCTGTTGTACCCAATGCGTTACAGTTACGCTTAACTGGCTGAAGCGACTGACAAAAGGTCAATTACACAACACAACAAAAAGAGGACAAAACCTAAATATTAATTAAACATTATAATTAACTTAAAATGAACAAGGCTTTTTCGTCGGCGCTTGCTGTGCTGGTAGCTGTGCTGGTTATGTCAATTGTGCCAGGGCTTGCAGTTACGCCGGCAGCGGCCCATCCAATTGTGGGCATAGGAGGCCCTAGGATACCCCTGAGGGCCGGCAGCAGTGAATCGCTTAACTGGGCAGGATACGCCGACGTTGTTCATGAAGGGACGGTTACCCTTGTGAACTGTTCCTTCATCGTGCCGAGCGTTGTAGCCAGCAAGCAGTCAACGTATGTGTCAATATGGGTTGGGATAGACGGCTACAACGACAGCACTGTTGAGCAGACAGGTGTGCTTGCTGAAAGCTCTCACGGATCGGTGAGCTATTCCGCTTGGTACGAGTTCTACCCAGCATCACCAGTTTACGCGCCTTCAAACGACGTTGTTAAGCCGGGCGACGAGATTGTGGCCTGGGTCTACTATAACACAGCATCAAACACGTTCACAACCGTTATAAAGGACCTTACCGAGGGATGGACATTCTCTTCGCCCCCAACTCAGGTAAGCGGGGCTGACAGGAGCTCGGCGGAGTGGATAGTAGAAAGGCCTGCTATTGGCGGCTCGCTGACAACCCTTGCGAACTTTGCAGTAGCTTACTTCGGCTCCAGCTACACCAATGTGCAGGGGACATGCACGGCCGTTATAGGCGGGACTTCAGGCGCCATAAGCGCCTTTAACTACGTATCGATAACAATGGTTAACAGTCAAGGGATCGTTCTGGCTTACCCCTCACCGCTGACTGGCTCAGGGACGAGCTTTTACGTAACGTACGGAAGCCCAACGTCAAGCACTGCCCACGGACACAGGTAAACCAAGTTTTTATTTTTTAGAAAAATAAGCGCCTAAGACAGCTGACCGTAAGGGGCAGCGCGCCAATGGCTAAGGAGACTCCTGCGTCACCCTCCAGCTCAAGGCCTACAGGTCTCAAAGCTATAAGGTCGACGTAATGTTGCCTGCACAAACGGAAGATGACAAGCCGTCGCTCATTAGGATCGAGGATGCCATAAGGGCCTTAGCAATAAACCATAAGTGCGCTTTAGATGCAAATTTTTGATTCGGTTAAGCAACTTTCATAAGGATGCTGCAATAAACGGGTTAAGCTTAAGTGCTTAATGGGTTGAACTCTTAATATAGCAAGGAAAAATAAAACCCCTGAGATTAAGGAGATAGATCTGTTCAAAGATGGCCCTATATCAAAGCGCTCGCTTACCCTTTATAGGCTCGGCCAGCTTTAATTGAGATAATCCCACGGTCAAATTTTTAGAAAAGCACACGACTTCAATAATAGACATAAGTGGCGGCGAGAAGGGGATATTGGATCAGGGCCTTTTAGAGTCAATTGTTCAGCGGCCTCGCATGAAAATTTACGACTATGAGCCATTTAAAGACGTAATAGAGAAAGCCGTAGCCATAGGCTATGCTATAATCTTATGGCATCCATTTGTTTATGGAAATAAACGGACGGGCATATTTTTAATAGGATCTACACTTGCCGTTAACGGCATATATATGGCGCTCCCTCCATACTTAGTCAAGTACAGCGTCCAAGCTGCAATGCCTGATGGCTCAAGCTCTCATTTAAGCGAAAAGTAATTCATTAAAAAGATCATGGCCTTATGCAGCACTTCTAGGTTAGCAATGGGCTGGAAGCGCTTTCGATATGAGACCATCCCGTATTCTAGGCTTGATGCATATAGGGTTTTGTTCAAAAGGCGACTGTGGTCAACGTATGTGCATAAAATGTGGCTAAATACCATTCTTGATTGGTACGCTGCAGGTGATATGAACGTGCTAAAAAGCACGTTTGAGAAATGGTAAAAGTGGCAGGCTCATACCGCAAACGGGCCCTTGACCTTGGAACCGGATGACTTTTTGGAATTTTAGCCTTGCTAGATGTATTTAAATGCGCTATTTGGCTAAAGGTGCATGGCTTGCTGTCTTGTGACTGCGCGTTTAAGGCCTGTTCGGGTTTAGAGAATATCATACTCGTAAAGCTTATAACCCGCTGAATCAATAAAATATAATATCATAATATAAATGAAAACTCATTGTTCATATCGGCTTCAATCAAAAATTACGGCTGTTAATAATTCAGCTTGAAAACGCTTAGAGCCACGCGCTGGCTGGATAAAGCTTTAGATAAGCGTTTAAGTTCAAGGCCTTCCCATAAGGTGGCGTTGAAGCCAGTGGTATACAGGCATCACACAAACAGGGCTTATGTTATACTTGCGGTATTGCTTTTTGTGTTTCTGCTTTTTTCTGTGTTTGTTTCTTTTAGCGCAATAGGCTTCACGCCTTTAGAAATAGTTCTGATTGCCATGGCATCGTTTCTTGATGCTGACGTAAACATACCGGTCGCAACGCTCAAAAGCAAGGAACCTATAGTCGGGCTTAGACAGATAAGCTGGTTTGGCATAGACTTTCTGGTCCCGGTTTATTCCTATGAAGAGACAATAGTCGCAGTTAACTTTGGAGGTGCGATAGTGCCAGTTTTCGCATCAGCATATCTGCTGATTACCCATCTGAAAATACTTCCACAGGCGCTGCTTGCAATAGTTGTAATGAGCGTACTGATACACTTCATGGCATTCCCGGTAAGGGGCGTCGGCATAGTAACTCCATTCTTTTTACCACCTGTGCTCTCAGCGCTTTTGGCAATTTTGATAGGGGGCGGCGCGGCCCCAGTAATAGCGTACACATCAGGCACCCTGGGTTCGCTCATAGGGGCTGACCTAATGAACCTTAACAGGCTTGACAGGCTCGGCGCGTCATTTGTAAGCATAGGTGGGGCTGGAGTATTTGATGGAGTGTTCCTAACAGGGCTCATAGCCGCGCTCCTGACGCTTTAACTTAGCTAACCATTAAAGTTACAGCCCGCAACCAGATAGCTGGGGCCTCTGTGTGTTTCTGCATTCATTTTAATATAGAAAACCTGAACTGCGTGAGCCCTAGTGGTTATGAGTAATTAAATGCAAAGCCATTTGAAATCTTTAAAGGAAAGTTTAGTGTTATTAAACGTATTGTGCAACGTGCATGCATGTGCGGCATTGCGATAAGAAAAATTTATATTTATGATACATTTATTATTGCATGCACATGAACAAGAATAACGACGATCATGATGCGGTAAAAAGGGTAACGCGCGCGTCAGGGCAACCGGCGTCCGGTGCTGTTAGCAAGGCAAAAATCCCATGGCTTGCCGTGTTTGCCCTTGCAATGGGCATGCTGGTTTATGGCGTTGCGGAGAGCTACGGGCCTGTTACTGCGGTCACAAGCCTCATACCTCAGCAGTACTATTATCTGAGCCTGAGCGTAGCTTTCATAGCTGGCGGCTTTGGAGCGCTGCTGGCAGGTTACCTGACTGATAAGATAGGCAGGAAGAATTCGTTCATGATAGTTGCGGCGATGGTTTTGATCGGGACAGCAATATTCCTTGCGGCGCCCACAAACGCTGTAGCTCTGGTTATTTCGTTCATACTGGTGGGAATGGCCGCGATAGGCATGGAAACGCCAATACTTACTGCCCTTTCAGAATTTATACCTCCAAAGTACAGGGGAAACCTTCTAACCATAGTTCAGAACTTCGGGAACATAGGTGTGGCCATAGTCTTTATTCCTGCAATAATAGGCCTTAGCGCCGCGCAGGACACGGTTGCATACGCCCTGCTCCTGGTGGCGCCTCTGATTGCTCTTGTGCTGGGCTATTGGTTCGTTACAGAGTCAAGGCCTTGGGAGGCAGTTACAGGGAAGGCTACCACTGATGTAAAGGAGGCGTGGAAGAGCGTCGAAAAGGAGGAGGCGGAGCTGGTGCAGCCAACCGCAGGGATGGGCTTCAGATATCTTTTCATAACCGTTATAGGCATAGTGCAGGACGTGGCGTTTGTCTGGATAACCTATGACATAGGATTCCTTTACTTTACTGACTATTCCTCGCTAATACCCCTCATCGGGGGCATAACCATGGCAATAGTGGGGATAATAGTGGGCGTGTTCTTTGTTCACAGGCTCTCTAGGAGGAGCTTTGCGATAGTTTCATACGGCATTCTTGTAGTTCTCTGGGCTTTACTTTGGGCATACGTTGTTGCCACAGGGAGCACAGCAGGGCTTCCGCTGCTGTTGCTGGTAACCATTTTGTTCATACCAACTGAGCTTACGTGGAGCACAAGGGCGATGCTTGAGCCTGAGGTCTTCCCAACAAAGTCAAGAGGGAGATGGGTGTCCTATGCAAGGACCGTCGTCTGGATAGTTGCCGGCGTCATAACGCTATTGCTGTCGGTGTACTACTTTCCGTCATCACAGGCTCAGTTCAGCTACATGTTTAACGTGTCAAGCGCAATAGTCATGGTGATATTCCTGCTGGGGCTACTACTCTCAGTAGCATGGTACTTTAAGGGCTTTGAAACCGGCGGAAAGAGCCTTGCAGGCCACGACGTAGTTGCATGATCTTTGGCGAATAAATCACCATTTATTTTTCAAATTTTTATTTTTCAACAGATTAGAATATAGATTTAAGAAAGTTGTTGTAAATAAACATCGATGAGCGTTTATGTGCTGTCGGCTGTAAGGACCCCTATAGGTAAGTTTGGTGGCAGCCTTAAGGGCGTATCACCAGCTGAGCTGTTTTCAACAGCGATAAGGGGCGCTCTTGAGAGAGCTGGCATAAATGGCAACGGGGTCAACCTGGTAATTGGGGGGAACGTGTTAAGGGCATCCCACGGCCAAGACATAACGCGTCAGGCGTCTATTATGGCTGGAATACCGGTAAGCGTCGATGGGTTTAGCCTGGACATGGTGTGTTCCAGCGGCATGATGAGCATAGGCGTGGCCCACTCCCTTATAGCCTCAGGTGCCGCTGACATTGTAGTTGCTGGAGGAACGGAATCAATGAGCCAAAGCGCGTTCTGCATAAGCCACAGGGCAAGGTGGGGCATGAAACACCTTATAGGATCAAGCGTTCAGCTGGAGGACATAATGGTAAAGGACGGCCTTACTGACCCTTTTAATGGGCTTCTTATGGGGCAGGAGGCTGACCTGGTCGCAAAGTTAAGGGGCGTAAAGAGGGAGCAGCTTGATGAAGTGGCCTTAGAGAGCCATGTAAGAGCCGCCAGAGCAGCTGACTCAGGGGAGTTCTCAAGGGAAATGGTGCCCGTTAAGCTAACCAATGGGTCATCCGTTGAAAAGGATGAAGGAATAAGGAGGGATACTTCTATGGATAAGCTGGCAGCGCTCAGGCCTGCCTTTGGCGACGATGGCCTTCACACTGCAGGCACGTCATCCCAGATAGCAGACGGCGCGGCTGCCCTGTTGCTTGCAAGCGAAAGGTACGTTGATGCATCAGGCATAAGGCCGATTGCAAGGATAACAGGGTACTCCTGGATAGGGGTAGACAGCTACAGGTTTGTTGAGGCCCCGCCTTTGGCGATAAAGGCTCTTTTAGAAAGGACCAAGACATCGCTTGATGAATACGATTTATTTGAAAACAACGAGGCCTTCGCAGTTTCTACGATTGTGTTTGAAAATGACCTTGGAATAAAAAGGGACAGGATAAACGTGTTTGGAGGGGCCATAGCGCTTGGCCACCCAATAGGCGCCTCAGGCGCGAGGATAGTGGTTACCCTGTTAAACGCGCTCAGGTCAAGAGGGGGCAAGCGCGGCATAGCAAGCCTTTGTCATGGAATAGGCGGCGCAACGGCGCTGGCCGTGGAGCTGGTTTAGCAGGCGGTTAATATATGAATAACGGACTTAAGCATATCCTTGAGCCTGAAAGCGTTGCAGTGGTTGGCGTTTCGCCAAACGAGAAAAACCTTGCAACTGTTATATTTAAAAACATACAGTATGAGTTCAGCAAAAGGGGCAGGGCAGTTTATGCAGTAAACCCGCTTTATGAAGAGTGCGCCGGCGTCAGATGCAATGACCGCGTGCCCAGCTCTGATCTGGTCATAATTGCTGTCCCTGCAAGTCTTGTTAAGGGCTATGTAAAGCAGGCGGAGCAGGCAGGCGCTAAAGCTGCAATTGTAATTTCAGGCGGATTTAAGGAAAGCGGCGGCCAGCCCCTCCTTGACTGGAAACCGAGGCTAAGGGTCCTGGGGCCAAACACAATAGGCGTCGTTAACCCTCACTGGGGGCTCAATACGCTGTTCTTACCTCATGTTAAGGAGTACATTTCTGGTGAGATCCTTGAGTCAATACCTGACCCAGCTCCTGGCGACGTTGCAATAGTGGCTCAGAGCGGCGCGCTTAGCATAACCATGCTTGACGATCTAACCCATTTGGGTGTTGGGCTTAGGGGGCTAGTCTGCACCGGGAACTCGGAAGATATTTCAGGAGAGGAGGCCATTGAGTTCTTTTCTGAAGATGGCATGACGAGGGTTATTGCCGTTTACCTTGAAGGCGTAAAGGACGGGAGGCTTCTTATGAGGGCAGTAAAGAGGGCAAAGGAAGCCGGGAAGGACGTGATAGCCATAGTTGGTGGCATTACCGATGAAGGAAGAAGGGCAACTGGCTCCCACACGGCTTCAATGATAAGGAACTCAGCTTTATTCACAAACGCGTTAAAGCAGGCTGGGGCCTATCTAGCCAGAAGCTACGATGAAGCCATGGCGGTGGCCGCGCTGAGGTCAAAGTGGCCCACGTCCAGAATAAACAGCGTTGTAATACTTTCAAACAGCGGAGGGGCAGGTGTCCTTGCATCGGATGAGCTTGGCAGAAACGGCGTCCCGCTTGCGGAGGTGCCTCAAGGGCTGATAGCTCTTCGGGAATCAGGATTGATACCCAGGGCGGCAAGCGTTAAAAATCCAATAGATCTGACAGCATCAGGAACGGATGAATCGTTCTTGCTTGCTTTAGATGAGTTATGTAGGGGAGGTGCTCAGGGGCTTATAATAATAGCCACGCACTATCCCCCAGGCGTTTCCGGGTCTTTGCCTGAGAAGATATCAGCTAAGATAAAGAGCTCATGCCCAGATGTCCCGGTGGTGGCCGTGGAGGTTGGCTCAAGCGCTTGGTCAGTCGCCTACAGGGATGGGTTCATGAAAAGCGGGATAATGTCGTTCAGCTCCCCTGAGTCTGCGGCTAGGGCGCTTTCAGGCCTTTACGCGCTTCCGAGGATTTCGCCGTTTTTTGCAGAGGCTACAAATGAAAAGGCCTCGGTTAGCGCCGAGCTTGATGAAATATACTCAATGGTTGAAGATGCCGGGTTTTCAAGGTTGCCCTGGGGCTGGATAAACGGGGAGGATGACCTTAAGGGGCTACCTTATCCAATTGTGCTTAAGGTTCAGGCAGCAGGGCTTGTCCACAAGCAGAAAGCCGGGGGCGTCATAACCGGCATAAGGAGCCCCGAGGAGGCCTCGGCAAAGTACAGGGAGCTGTTAAGGGTATTTCCAGGCGCGCGCGTATACTATCAGAGACAGGTTAACGGGTTCGAAATAAGGGTAGGCTTTGTATCAGATGAGACCTTTGGCACAGCTATAGACATAGGCTATGGGGGCATATACACCGAAAAACTTCCCCATGTAACGTACGTGGCTCCAATAACAGAAAGCGGCGTTAAATCGGCATCTTCAGAAGCAGGGATCAGCATTCCGGACTCGCTTGCCAAGGCAATATCCAGGCTATCGTTTATAATAGCCGGGTCGGGCAAGTTCAAGGAGTTTGAAATAAACCCGGTGATCGTCAGCAACGATGGCTACTATCCAGTGGATATAAAGTACGTGCTATGAGCGAATATTCAATTCAACGTGCAGCAAATTTTTAAGCCGGCTGTTCAGCGGTGCTTACAACTGGATCTTAATCATTTAACCCGGGAACTGTCTGTGATGAGAGGTGCGCATTGACTTTTAATGGTCCAAAGCGTTTAAATAAATGCCCTTCAACCTATTCTTAGGCCTCGGTAGCATAATCTGGCCAGTGCGCCCGCCTCGTAAGCGGGAGATTGCGGGTTCAAATCCCGCCCGAGGCTACTTTTCAATAGTTAAGAATTTTAGTGCATTTAAAGAATGCTTACCTGCGCTGTTCTTTGTGGTCAAAACTTAAATACAGGGGTTTTGTAAACCCATTTGAGGAAAAAGATGGATGATTTCGAACCGTATGTATACACGAACGACCTTATTCCAGAGGAAATATCAAAAGAATCGGTAAAGGTCTTCGTTAAGCTGGAAACGCGCAAGTACAACAAGCCGACCACAATAATTCAGTTCAGCGATACTGCAGATATTGACATAACTGACATAGCAAAGAACCTTAAGAGAAAGCTGGCATGCGGTGGAACAGCAAAGGATCAGTCAATACTCCTGCAGGGTGACCACAGGGACCCTGTGATAAAGTACCTAAAGGAAATGGGATTTAAGGAGGAAAATATAATAGTGGAATGAAGGCAAGGCACACGCCGGCACTGAGCCCATCTGTGAGGCTTTGTCCAGTATGCGGCGGGCCATTGACGCCGTTTTCTGAGCTTGTCTCAGGCGGTTCGGGCAACTACTTTGTATGCAAAAGATGCGGTTATAAAGGGAGCATATATATTGAAGTTAGGGAATGAATGTGCTTGGACCTGTTGAGGCAGCAGCGGCTGAGGGGAAGATACCCAGGGATGTTCTTGAAAGCGCCAAGGAGGGCGTTGAAAAGCTCAGCTCCTGTATAGCCAAAGTTGAAAAGGCGTCAAAGGTCAGGTATCCGGCATGGTACGCAATGCCTGCAGCGGTTCTTATGAGCGGTGGGGAGCTTCAGGAACAGGCCATACTGTTTTCGCGTTTTATCCCTGTAACCAGAGGCAACTCGCTTGAGTTTTACGTTGAGTTCACCCTGCCCCTTATTCTTTACGCTTCAAAGGACACGCTAACTGCAGTTGCCGCCCATGAGCTCCTGCATTATCTTAACTTTTTGTCAAAGGTAAAGGAGATGAGGATTTCAAGCTCAGAAATTGGCACCAGCGCGTTTGAAGCTGGCTACCTTGATGAGGAGGAGCTGCTGAGCCCTGAAAGGGTCTTTAGGTCAAAGGCGATAATACGGCTGCTTGCTACCAAGTTCTCAGGAGGGCTTAACGATCAGCCGCTTATAAAAAGAACAATTACAAAGTGGGTTAAGAAAGGGCTTCCGGTAGTAACAATTTCACCTGAAGATAACGTTACCAGGCTCAGCATAGCTTCCCTACTGAACTTTGTGCCTGATGAAAGCGTGAAGCGGGTGCTAAATTGGACTTAGAGAAGATTAGAACTGAAGTAACCTCTGAGCTTAACCTGCAGGGAACCGTGGCAATGGCGGTTTACGGCAGCCGCGTTGCTGGCTACGCAAAGGAGGACAGCGACTACGATGTGATTGTACTAGTCAACGGGTTTGCTGACAGGCTAAGGTACTATTACTTTTCAGGAAAGGACAGCATGTACTCTGTCCTTGTAGTTGATTTGAACGATGCAGAGCTTGACGCCAGGGAGTCAAGGCTTGGCGAATTCTTCGCGGGCAGGCTGCTTAACCCTTATATACCCATATTTGGCGCGGATGAGCTGAGAAGGATTGAAGTTGAATACAAAAAACGCGTTATAGAGGAAGAGCTCAGCTACCTTTACTCCGATCACGGCAGCTTTATCTACGAGCTTCTTATCCCCTACAGGTACTTTCTTTACTCAAAGCTGAGGAGAAGATACCTGATATACCCTCCCGCGCTTTACAGTTACGCGATGACCTATTCTCCTGAGCGCGAAGAAAGAAACCTTTCAATGACGTTGCCCGGGTTTTTGGAAGCCGCAAAGGGCATTGAAGGCCTGAGCGCCGGCAATGAGTGGGTATCGGTTCAGGAAAGCTACAGGTTTGTGGAAAGGCCGCTTGGGGAGGAGCTTGACACGTTTAAAAGGGCTCTCCTTCAGTACGTTTACCACTCAAAGAGCGGGAAGGTTAAGCCAGACGTTGTGCTCTGGGAGGCCGTTTCCAAGATAAGGCGCGGCGCTTCAACAAAGGTTGAAAACGTTTACCTTAAGAAGCCATGGCTTCTGCTAAAGCTCAATGGGGCGGAGCTGTGGGAGGGTGATGAGCTGCGCTCCTTAGAGAAAGGAGGAAAATACTACTTCTACAGAGACAGGAAGGTTGTTGTGAAAAGGTTTCTTGGCAAAAAACAGATCAAATGGTACCTGCTAGGGGTTGTGGGGAAGCCAATAAAGCCATTCGAGACATCGCCAATAAAGAGGCTTTATAACGAGTTTCACGGGCTCAAGTGGATCAGGGCTCACGGCATAAACGCTCCAGAACCCATTGCAGTTTCATTAAAGAAAAGGTTTATCGTAAAGGAGTACATAGATGGCTCAGACCTCCTTTCAGTTATAAAAAGCGGCGGGCCACAGGCGGAGGAAGCAACGGAGTCCTTTGGAAGATCCCTCAGAGCCATACACCAGCTGGGAGCCGCCATAGGTGATCCAAAGCCAGAGAACGTCATAATCAGAGGCTCAGAGCCGTGGTTCATTGACCTTGAACAGTTTAATGGCAAGGCAGAGCTTGAGGACATGGGCTGGGACATAGCAGAGTTCCTTTATTATACAATATCGTTCATTCTTAACAAAAGCCACGCAAGGGCTACAGTTAACGCGTTCATCAGGGGATATGGGGAAAGCCCTGAAGTGTTCAGGCAGGCGCTTTCTGTAAGGCTCATGCTACCCTTCCTTGCAATAGGGAGGGCTGACGGCCTTATGATGATAAGGAAGATGATGGAGGAGGCTCTTGGCATAGAGCAGCAAAGCCAATGAGCTGCCCCTCGAAGGCTTTTGTTTCGCGTTAAAGCTTTTAATCAAGTATTTAACAAAGCTTAAAAGATGGCCGAAGTTAAGGCTATAAGGATGAGTGAGCGATACAACCCTCTCCTTAAGAGGCTTGAGGTCAGCTATGTATTTAAAAACGCAAACGGAAAGATTTCAAGGAACGACGCAAAGGAGCTAATATCAAAAGAGCTAAACAGGCCAAAGGACAACATATACGTGATAAAGCTCGAAGGCGAGTACGGCACAAACGACCTCAGGGGCCTTTTCTACATCTACGATGATCCAAACCTGGCGGCGCGCCATTTAAAGAAGTACCTGCACCTAAGAGCTCTAAGCAAGGAAGAAAGGAAGAAGGCATATGACGAAAGAAGAAAGAAGAAGGCTGAGGCCAAATGAAGGGAAAGCCAGTTACAACATGGAAGTTTTACCAAGTTGAAGGAGTTACAGTGAAAAGGCTCAGGCGCTTTTGCCCAAAGTGCGGGGCAGGAGTCTTCATGGCGCAGCACAAGGACAGGTATTACTGCGGGAGATGCGGCTACACTGAGACCGTAAAGCCCTCGCGCTCAAGAAGTTAAAATAATATTGTTTAGAAATGGTTATAATTTTAATCCAGTAGATTTAATCGTATGTCATATCGCGAGGTCTCTAGGGTTTTTGAAAGGGCTAATGAGCTCTTAAGGTCAGGCAAGAGGTTTGCAATTATATCTATAGTGGAATATAAGGGGCACAACGCCAGGCACGAAGGCGCAATGATGCTTGTATCTGAGGATGGCTCTTCAGTTGGCACGGTAGGTGGCGGAACGCTTGAAAGGTTCTCCATAGAAAGGGCCGTTGAAGACATAAAGTCAGGTAAAAACGAGCTTATAGACATACCGGCAACTAGCGAGCTTGGCATGGCATGCGGCGGCGCTGTTAAGCTATTCATAAAGGTTGTTGGGGCCCCGGATTACCTTGTAATATTCGGCGCAGGGCACATAGCATATGAGCTCAGCAAGATTGCCACGGGCCTGGGATACAGGGTAATTATAGTGGATGACAGGCCAGAGCTGGCGAACAGGGAGAGGTTTCCTGAGGCCCATGACATAATTGTTGCAAGGCCACGGGATGCCGTGGAAAAGATACCGCAGGGCGACAACGTCTACATTGCGCTCATGAGCTATTCCGCCGGGGTTGAAGAGGAGGCACTAGATGCGCTGCTCGAGAAAAGCTACAAATACATAGGCGTTATAGCCAGCCCGGTTAAGGCTCTCAGGTACCTGGACTCACTCTCTTCTAAGCACAGCATTGAAAAGCTATCCCAGATAAGGGCGCCAATGGGCTTGGACATAGGAGGCGGCGAGGAGCCAATAGATATAGCCCTAAGCATAATTGCTGAAATACAGATGGTTAAACATGCGGCAAGCGGCAGGCCTTTAAACAGGGTTCCGGAGCTTCTTGAGAAGATAAAGGAAAAGAAGGCGCTCAGGGCTCAGTAAGCTTCTCTATTTCATCTTTTGGCACATCATTTATTTCATTCCATGTACTTCCATTAAAGACGAGCAGCCCCTCGCCCGCTTCGGTGAACTTTCCCACGACCCTGGCCTTTCCGTTAAACTCCCTTATAATTAATTCAGTGGCAGCCCCTCTGCTGGCTGCTATAAATGCGCCGCTGGAAAGCAGCATATATGGGTTCAGGCCAAGTCCATCGCATAGGTCCTTTGTGACGTCCTTTACAGGAACCTTTGTCAGGTCAAGCGTAGCCCTTAGCCCTGTCGCAATGGATAGCTCCAGCGCCGCCGCCACAACCCCTCCTTCTGTTGTGTCGTGAATGGCTGTAACGCCAAGCTCATAGGCTTTTAACGCGTCATCTATTATGCTGAGCCTGTCTATCATGGACCAAGCCTCTGAAATCCTCTCACCCAGGACACGCCTGGCATAGCTTTCATGGTCAAATGCTATCACGGCGGTGCCCTCGATTCCTGCCTCGTTTACCATAATTATGTCATCGCCGGGCCTTATGTTTGAGACCATAAGCGGCTCACCATTCATCATGCCAACCTGCGTTATGGACACTACAGGCCTTCTTACTGCGTCAGTAAACTCTGTGTGCCCGCCAACTACCGCTATTCCCAGCCTTTTTGATTCCTCATCCACTTCCTTCATAATGCTATCAACCGCGTCAATTTTGGAACCGGTTGGAACAAGGAGGGTTACGAGGGACCAGGATGGCCTTGCTCCCTTTGTAGCAACGTCGTTTGATGAAACCTGAACAGCTATTTTTCCCACATGATGCACAGCATCGGTTATTGGGTCTGTGTGCGAAACAACGTATCTTTTGCCTTCAGTGGCCATAACGGCCGAATCCTCAGCAACGCCCGGCCATACAACTACGTCCTGTCTCTTAAATCCAGTCCTCTTAAATATCAGTTCCCTTTGGGCTCGTATTGAAAGCTTTGCCATGGCAGATTCTTAAGCTGGTTGCTTAAAAACGGTTGCGCAGGCGCCGCCTGCTGCTTTTCTAAAACCTTCTGTAACCCTCTCTTGCTATTGAAGCGTTAACGTCTATGATGCCCTGCGGCCTTCCCTCCATGGACTTCTCTATTGGATCAAGAAGCTCGCCCTCATCAGCTCCCATCCACTTCAAGAAGGCTCCAAACGCTGCCATGTTGGTGGCAACCCTGGGTTCCCTCAGCTTTCCCTTTGCCATGGACTCAGCTATTGAGGTGAAAGGCAATGCGTGTTCCTCAACGTCATGCCTCAGGCCTCTTTCTGAGACTAGAGTTGAATTTATGAATATGACCCCTCCATCCCTTACCTTCTGGACGTACTGAAGCCCAGGAACATCTATTATGAAAAGAACGTCATATTCACTGGGATATGGATTAGGCAGATCCCCTGCCATGCTTGAAACCGAGCTGTTAACGTAGCCGCCCCTTGTCTGAGGTCCATATGTGGCTATAACAGACACATTAAACCCTTTTATAACATAGTACTGGCCAAGCAGCCTTCCCAGCTCGACAACTCCAAGCCCTCCTCTGCCAGATGAAAGGCATGCGATTGGCATCTTCATTTTTCAACACCAAATTCATCGCGGCAAAGCCCTGGCCTGAACATCTTTGCGGTTACTTCATGGACGTACTTCTTTGATTCCTCTATAGTCATCTTCCAGTTGACGTTGCATGTGCCAAGAAATTCAACGAACGAGAACCCACCATTAAGCTGCGTCTTCAGGGCATTTAACACGGCCCTGTACGATTCTATGGCCTCCTTTGAGGAGTACATCAGCCTGTCCTTAGTATATATTGGCCTTGGCGTAATTATAACTCTTTTAAGGTACTTCACGCCGTCAAATCCGGAAAGTATCTTACATGCGTCAAGCGGCGGGCCAAGGTACTTGTACCTTATTCCTCCAGGAGTTGTGGTTGTCTTAAGGCCGTTTGGCGTTGTCGGAGCCATCTGGCCTCCAGTCATTCCAAATACCATGTTATTATATAGGAAAACAGTTACAGGTATGCCCCGGTTTGCTGCATTTATGAGCTCTTGAAGGCCTATTGAAAGCGCGTCACCATCCCCTTGGATTGCAAACACTACGCTTTCTGGCTCAAGAAGTTTTATTGCCTGCATAATTGATGGTGCCCTCCCGTGCGGCGCCTGAACGTAATCCACGTTTATGAACTTATAAGCAAGGGTTGAGCATCCGACGGAGCCCACCATAACGGCCCTGTCGACAACCCCAAGCTCCTCCAGCGCCATCCCTATGAACTTAAGCAGCAGGCCATGTTCACAGCCAGGGCAATAGGTGTTCGCCGCGTTAGGGAAAAACGTTGAAAGTTGCTTTACCTCCATGCCTCCATCACCTCCTCAAGCCTCGGCACTTCACCTCCCAGGTATCCCAGGCCTTCTGGCTCAAGCCCTGTCTCCGCTTTAATTATCTTAGCCATCTGCCCTTCGTTCATTTCAACTGTAACAAGTTTCTTGGCCATTTTTGCCACGTTGGCAAGCGCCTCACCCGCAAACGGGTAAATTGTTATTGGTCTGAAAAGGCCAGCCCTTATTCCAGACCTTCTTAAATCCCTAACAGCGTCAAGCGCAATCCTGGCGCTTATTCCATAGCTTATGTAAAGCGCATCAAGCGGCCCATCGCAATAATAGCACTCATAGGCCGCCTCCTTCTTCAGGGCTTCAAGCTTTTTTAACAAGTCCCCCTTAACTGCCCTGAGATCCTTGGGCTCAAGATAAATCGAGTTAATCTCATGCCTTGGCCCATTCCCTCTTCCCCTTGCAGACCAACTAACTTCAGGCCTTAAAGGCTCAGAGGTCTTCCAGGATATGTTCTCATACATGTGTACTATAACGCCATCAGTAAGCATTACAGCGGGCATCCGGTACTTGAACGCAAGCTCAAAGCCCTTTTTTACCAGGGTCATGGCCTCGCTTACTGTGAATGGCGACATCGCTATCACCCTTGTGCCGCCGTGGCCAAGGGACCAGTAAACAAACGAAAGGTCGCTCTGTTCAGGTTCAACGTTGCCAAGCCCAGGGCCCCCTCTGTTAACATCTATAATTAAAAATGGCACCTGAGATAAAAACGAATACGATATGCCCTCCGCCATAAGGCTCAGCCCAGGGCCAGAAGTCGCGGTCATCGCTATGTGTCCGGAGGCACCTGCTCCAAAGAGCATGTTTATTGATTCTATTTCACTGGAAGTCTGGAAGAAAACCCTGAAGTTTCCATATTTGCCCTTTTCATAAATTGCAGCAAGGTTTTCCATTATTTCGCTACTTGGCGTTATTGGATAACCAAAGTATGCCTCAAGTCCGGATTCAGCAGCAGCAAACGCTATTGCTTCAGCGCCTTGCATGAAGGTCTTCACGCCTTGACCACCCCCAGTATTGCGTATTCAGGGCATACCCAGTAGCATATGTTGCATCCAGTGCAGTCGCCTGCCTTTCCATGAAAACTAAACTTAACGGGGTGATATCCAAGCCCGTTAACATCATCCCCCAGCTCTAGGTTTTGTTGAGGGCAGGCGTGGACACATATTTCACACCCTTTGCATCTTTCCGTGTTTATGATTACCTCGTACTTGCCCTTTAGTACAGATCTGTACATTCTAAAAATTAGTTAATATTTTTTATATTTATATATTTTGTAAAAAAGAATTCAAAAAATAGTGCAATAATTAGATAATTTTACTATGAAAAATAAAAATTTTAATTAATTAATTACAGTATTTTAACCGCAAAAAAGTCTGCATTTTAATATATTTATGTGCTCAAATTTACGAGAATTTGAGTTAATTTTTTTAAGTAATTGCGCCATTTTTACATTTATTTTGCGATAAAAATTTGTAATTAAAACAATAATTTGAAAATAAAATTTGTAAACTTAAAATAATCAGGAGGGCAAAAAGCATTCAGCGCCGATGCGGTTTATGCGCCGCGCAGTCGTTGGCATCAACTCTTGTTTTTAACGTGCAGTTTTGATTGCGTGTAACCTACAATTGGCTTGATAGCCGGCGTTGCATAAAAATACATGCGCACGCGCAACAGCAGAATGACGAAAACGCTTATATAAAAAAGAGGTCTACGCTATTCGGCGTTAATATGAGCATGGGGTTAAAACCTGAGGATATTTTAAGGCATAAATATATTCCTAAACACGAAGTCTTAACTGATGAAGAAGTTAAGGCGGTCCTTGAAAAGTATCACGCTACGAAGGAGCAGTTGCCAAAGATAAAGTTAAGCGATCCCGTGGTTAGGGCGCTTAAGGCGAAGCCCGGTGACGTGATAAGAATTATAAGGGAAAGCGAGACGGCTGGCCAGTCCGAGTATTATAGGGTGGTGGTGCAGGATTGACCTCAATATTTGAAAAAAGATGGCTTGTAATTCAGAACATCCTGACGGTGGAGGGGATAGCAAGACAGCACCTGAACTCGTATAACGAATTCATAAAACGCGGCATGCAAAGCATAGTTGACGAAGTTGGGGAGGTAGAAATAGAGTCGCCAAACGGGAACTACAAGATAAAGCTGGGGAAGATAGAGATAGGGAGGCCCAGGGTGATAGAGTACGATGGATCTGAAAACTACATCCAGCCACGGGAGGCTAGGCTCAGAAACCTTTCATATTCAGCGCCGCTTTATCTTGAAATGAAAATAGAGGACAGCGATCCAGCGATATCTGCTCCTTTTAAAGTTTACATAGGGAACATGCCGGTTATGGTGAAGTCCGACATATGCGTTCTCCATGGGCTCACCGAAAAGCAGCTAATAGACCTGGGGGAGGATCCAAATGACCCTGGAGGCTATTTTGTAATAAACGGCAGCGAAAGGCTGATAATAGGCCTTGAAGACATTTCACCAAACAAAATACTTGTTGAGCGGGAAAGCACTGGCAGCAGTGTGACGTACAAGGCCGTTGTGCATTCGTCAATAGTTGGCTTCAGGTCAAAGCTGGAGATGGTGCTGAAGCCAGACAACGTAATCTATCTCAAGCTTCCAATAATGCCTACTGAAATACCGTTTACAATTGTAATGAGAGCTCTTGGAGTGGCCAAGGACGTTGACATAGCGAACGCGGTTTCAAGCAGGGACGAAATACAGGAGGAGCTCATACCGACTCTTGAAAAGAATGAGGGCGTAACAACCCAGGAGGACGCGATAATGTACATAGGCAACAGGCTTGCGCATGGCCAGGTTGATGAAATAAGGAAAAAGAGAGCCGAGCAGCTGCTGGACACATATCTGTTGCCCCACCTTGGCAGGAGCCCGTCAAACAGGGGGGACAAGGCGATGTTCATATCTGAAATGGCAAACAAGCTGCTTCAGCTAAAGCTTGGCTATATACAGGAGGATGACAGGGACCACTACGGGAACAAGGTCATAAAGTTCGCGGGGGAGCAGCTGGCTGATATATTTAGGACTGCATTCAGGAACATGGTAAGAGATCTTAAGTATCAGCTTGACAGGGCTGGCCAAAAGAAGTCTCCTTCCCTCGTATCAGCGGTAGTCAGGCCAGGAACAATAACTGATAAGCTTGAAAACGCCATAGCAACAGGCAACTGGGGCAGGGGAAGGGTTGGCATAACTCAGCTTTTAGAAAGGACAAACAGGCTTGCCACAATAAGCCACTTGAGGAGGATTCAATCACCTCTCAGCAGGACGCAGCCTAACTTTGAGGCAAGGGAACTGCACGGGACTCAGTGGGGCAGGGTGTGCCCCGTGGAAACGCCAGAGGGGAGCAACTGCGGCTTGGTTAAGAACCTTGCGCTTTCAGCCATAATTTCAGTTTCACACGATGCAAATAAGATAAGGGAAAAAGTGGAGAAGGTCATAACTGGGAAAGGGGACAAGGTCTTTGTCGACGGGAGGTTTTTAGGCTATACCGACGCCGACTTAACTGCAAGAAAGCTTAGGGACATGAGAAGAAAGGGCGAGCTTCCTTACGACGTTGGCATTTACGTTTACTACCCTGCAGATCCGCGCGGGGAAAGAAGGCTCTTTATAAGCGCTAACTCAGGGAGGGTCCTCAGGCCTCTTATAATAGTTGAAAACGGAGTGCCAAAGCTAACGGAGGAGCACCTGAGAAAGCTTGAAACCGGTCAGATAACATGGAGGGACCTGCTCGAAGAGGGCGTAATAGAGCTGCTTGACGCGGACGAGGAGGAAAACACGTTTATAGCTATAGATGAATTTCACATAACGCAGGAAACAACGCATATGGAAATATATCCGCCGGCTATGCTTGGGGCCGTGGCCTCAATGATACCGTTTATTGAGTATAACCAGTCTCCAAGGAATACTTATGAGGCGGCAATGGCTAAGCAGTCCCTCGGGCTCAGCAACTCAAACCTTAACCAGGCGGTTTACGTCAGGGGCCATCTACTTGAATATCCTCAGACTCCTCTTGTAACTACAAAGGCGTTTAGCCTGCTTAAGCTGAACGAGGCGCCTACAGGGTTTAACGCCGTTGTGGCGGTCATAAGCTTTGAAGGATATAACATAGAGGACGCAATAGTGGTTAACAAGGCAAGCATAGAAAGGGGAATGGGCAGGTCATTCTTTTACAGGCTTTATGAAGCCCAGGCGCAACAATACCTTGGCGGCGTAAGGGACAAGTTTGAGGTGCCAAAGCCTGAGTCAAACGTAAGGGGCTATAAGGGCGAAAAGTATTACAGAAACCTTGAGGCCGACGGCGTGGCCGCAACAAGCGCAGATGTCAGGGGAGGCGACGTGTTGATAGCCAGGCTTAGTCCGCCCAGGTTCAGCGAGGAATACAAGGGCATAGAGGAAAAGGGGCTTTATATGAGGGACACATCAGTTTCAACAAGGCCATCTGAAAAGGGCACTGTGGACACCGTGGTCATGACCCAGACAAGCGATGGAAACAGGATGTACAAGGTCAGGGTAAGGGATTACAGAATACCAGAGCTTGGCGACAAGTTTGCATCAAGGCATGGGCAAAAAGGCGTTGTAGGAATGATAGTTAACCCTGAGGACATGCCATACACGGAGGACGGCGTAATACCTGATATAATAATAAACCCGCATGCGTTTCCTTCAAGGATGACCGTGGGCCAGTTCCTTGAGTCAATAGCCGGCAAGGCGGCGGCCCTGAGGGGAACGCCGGTTGATGGAACCCCGTTTGAGGGCGAAAACGTGAAGGACCTGCAGGAGCTGCTCAAGAGGTACGGCTTCTCTCCGTCAGGCAAAGAGGTCATGTATGACGGACTTACTGGAAGAAAATTTGAGGCGCAAATATTTATAGGGGTTGTCTATTATCAGAAGCTTCATCATATGGTGGCCGACAAGTTGCACGCAAGGGCCAGGGGACAGGTTCAGATGCTGACCAGGCAGCCGACCGAAGGAAGGGCCAGGGGAGGAGGCCTCAGGTTTGGGGAAATGGAAAGGGACTGCCTTGTTGCTTACGGCGCCTCCATGGTTTTGAAGGACAGGCTCCTGGAGGAGTCGGACAAGACAACGATATACGTCTGCACAAAGTGCGGAATGCTTGCCCACTACAACGCAAAGACAAAGAGGCTTGAATGCCCACAGGACGGGTCTGACGTCAAGATAGTCCCGGTAAACGTGGCTTATGCGTTTAAGCTGCTTCTGCAGGAGATCCTGAGCCTGGGGATAGCCCCAAGGCTTCAGGTTAAGGAGGCGGTGTAAGATGAGCGAGAGGGGCGAAAACTCAATACTTAACAGGATCTCGTCAATAAGCTTCAGCGTATTATCTCCAAGCGAAATAAGAAAGTACGCGGTTGTTGAAATAACAGTACCGGAGACTTATGACGAGGATGGCATGCCAATACAGGGCGGCCTCATGGATAACAGGCTTGGCGTGCTTGAGCCGGGGCAAAAGTGCGGCACGTGCGGCAACCCGGCGCAGACATGCCCTGGTCATTTTGGGTACATCGAGCTTGCAGAACCAGTCATACACATAGCGTTTGTTGACAACGTGCAGAAGTACCTTGACACGACGTGCAGGAAATGTGGCAGGCTTCTCCTTCCAAAGGAGGAGCTCGACGAGTACAAAAAGCAGCTTGATGCCGCGAAGGGCGATCAGCTGTTAACCGAAAAGATAGAGAAGGAGATCATAGCAAAGGCAAAGAAGACAAAGATATGCCCTCACTGTGGCGCAAGGAAGAGGGATATACAGCTTCAGAAGCCAACGACGTTCTTTGAAATAACTGAGGAGGGCGCCGCGGTGCGCCTTACCACGACTCAGATAAGGGAATGGCTTGAAAGGATCCCAGATTCTGACGTTGAGCTGCTTGGTTATAACCCAAGGTCAGCAAGGCCAGAGTGGTACATCCTTCAGGTTCTGCCTGTGCCCCCGGTAACGGTAAGGCCAAGCATAATACTTGAAACCGGCATAAGGTCTGAGGACGATCTCACGCACAAGCTCGTTGATATACTCAGGATCAATCAGAGGGTTGCTGAATCCAAGGAGTACGGCACTCCACCGCTTATACTGCAGGATCAGGCAGACCTTCTTCAATGGCATGTGACAACTTACTTTGACAACGAAACGTCGGGGATACCGCAGGCCCATCACAGGTCCGGCAGGCCGCTCAGGACGCTTGCGCAGAGGTTAAAGGGCAAGGAGGGAAGGTTCAGAGGCAACCTCTCCGGCAAGAGGGTTGATTTCTCAAGCAGAACCGTAATATCACCTGATCCAAACCTGGATATTTCAGAGGTTGGCGTGCCGTACGACGTTGCGATGAGGCTAACTGTGCCCGAAAGGGTTACCCCGTGGAACATAGATTTCCTTAAACAGCTTGTGAAGAACGGCCCTGACAAGTATCCTGGGGCCAACTACGTAATAACTCCTGCTGGGGTTAAGATAAGGCTTGAGTACGCGCAGAACAGGGAGCAGCTTGCGGAAAACCTTACATACGACTATGTGGTTGAAAGGCACCTTATGGACGGCGACGTTGTTCTGTTTAACAGGCAGCCGTCCCTGCACAGGATGTCTATAATGGCGCACTTTGTGAAGGTCCTTCCAGGAAGAACGTTCAGGCTTCACCCGGCCGTGTGCCCGCCGTACAACGCTGACTTTGATGGAGACGAAATGAACCTCCACGTGCCGCAGAGCGAGGAGGCCCAGGCAGAAGCAATGAACCTGATGAAGGTTCAGGGCCAGATAATCTCGCCCAGGTACGGGGCGCCAATAATGGGCGCAATAAGGGATTACATAACCGGCGCCTTCCTCCTCACTAAGGAGGAGACAAAGCTGGCCAAAAAGGAGTTCGCAAACTTGGCCTATACAGGCGGCTACAGGGGGCCGTTGCCTGAAAGCGAAAGCATAAGCGGGAGGGGCCTGGTTTCAACGTTCCTTCCAAAGGACTTTAACTTTATAGGAAGCTCAAAATGGGTTGGAAAGAAGAACGACGTGCTTATAAAGAACGGACAGCTGCTCAGCGGCTACATAGATAAAGCGATGATAGGCGCTGAGGAGCCCGACAGCATGCTCCACAGGATAACTAAGGACTACGGCCCTGAAATGGCCAGAAGCCTTCTGGACTCGCTACTCAGGATATTCAAGGAATACCTGACTCGCAGGGGCTTTTCGTATGGTTATGATGACCTTGAAATACCGGAGGAGGTAAAGAGGCAGCTGGGCGACATAGTAAAGGAGGCCCAGATGAACGTTGCAAAGTGGATAGAGCTTTACAGACAGGGCAAGCTGCCGGTTATAAAGGGTGTCAGGCTTGAAGACATGCTTGAGGACTACATAATGAGGGAGCTCAGCAATGCAAGGGACAGGGCCGCTAAGGTTGTTGAAAAGGTGATAACAGAAAGCAACCCAGGCCTTATAATGGCAAGAACCGGCGCAAGGGGCAGCTCGTTAAACCTGGGCCAGATGATGGCAATGCTGGGGCAGCAAAGCATAAGGGGGAAGAGGATATCCAGGGGATTTAATGGAAGGGCGCTTGCGCACTTTAAGAAGGGCGATGAAAGCCCTGAAGCAAGAGGATTTATAGAAAAGAGCTTCAGGGATGGGCTAACCCCAATAGAGTTCTTCTTCCACAGCATGGCGGGGAGAGAAGGGCTGGTGGACACCGCTGTCAGAACCCAGCAAAGCGGGTATCTTCAGAGAAGGCTAATAAACGCGATGGAGCACCTTAAGGTTGAATACGATCTTACGGTAAGGGATCCAGAGGGCGGAATAGTTCAGTTCAAGTACGGCGACGACGGCGTTGATCCCTCAAAGAGCGATCATGGGCTTGCAGTTAACGTAAGGAGGCTCATTGAAATAATAAAGACAACCGACTCAGGATCACCTGCAAGCAAGGAGTTCATAGAAAACGCGGTCAAGTCGGTTGAGGCAAAGCTCACGCCAAAGCTAAGAAACGACCTGCTAAAGCACCTTCCTGAATCAGGGCTTAGCGAGAAGGCCACGCTTGAGGCGTGCAGGCTAACCGTGGAAAAGTATGAGGCGAGCCTCGTTGAGCCAGGCGAGGCGGTTGGCGTCGTTGCGGCTCAGTCAGTGGGCGAACCAGGCACCCAGATGACGCTCAGGACCTTCCACTTTGCTGGCGTCAGGGAAAGGGATGTAACGCTGGGCCTTCCAAGGCTTATAGAGCTGCTTGACGCCAGAAAGGAGCCAACTACCCCTGCAATGGAAATATACCTTGATGAGGAGTACAGGTCATCCGCGGAAAAGGCGCAGGAAGTGGCTAGGTCAATAATATTCACAAGGCTCGCAAGCGTTGTCGAGGACTCTTATATAGATCCTGTGGAGGGCACAATAACGTTTGTAATTTCAGAGGCAAGGGCACGCGACCGCGGCCTTACTGTGGAGGACATAGCAAAGGCGCTGGAGGGCAAGAGAAAAGTTGAGGTCAAAGGCAACAGGATAACCCTGAACATGAACTCCCATGACCTGATAACGCTAAAGGCGCAGAGGGAGAAGATCCTTAATCAGAAGGTCAGCGGCATTCCGGGCATACTTAACGCCTCAGTGGTAAAGAGGGACGATGAGTGGGTTATAGAGACGTCTGGATCAAATCTGGCGAAGGTGCTTATGTTCCCGCACGTGGACAGCAGCAGGACAATATCAAACAACATACATGAGGTGGCAAACGTGCTTGGGATAGAGGCCGCCAGGAACGTCCTTATAAGGGAGATCATAGGAGTTTTGCAGGAACAGGGCCTTGAAGTTGATTACAGGCACATATCGCTTATAGCTGACATAATGACAAGCAGGGGCATGATACTGCCCATAGGAAGGCACGGCATAGTGGGCATGAAGTCAAGCGTTCTGGCAAAGGCGGCGTTTGAGATTACAGTGCCAACCCTTGCAGAGGCGGCTTCAAAGGGCCTTTCAGACGACCTGCTTGGAGTTACAGAAAACGTTATAGTTGGCAGCACAATACCAGTGGGGACAGGCATGGTAGACATTTACATGTAGGTGAATGGTGTTGGGATTGGATGATCTGTTAAAGCTAATATCCGAGGAGAGGAGGGTTAGCCTGGGCATTAGGGAGGTCAAGAAAAGCTTAAAAACCCTCAGGTTAGTCATCCTTTCAAAGGACTTGAGCGACGAGGAAAAGGCAGAAATCAAGGGCCAGAAGATCCTTGTGCTGGAGTACAGCGGGAGTTCATATATGCTAGGCAAGGCCATAGGCAGGGATCACCCTGTCAGGGCCCTTGGTCTGAGGAGCCTTAATGAAAGGATAGAGGCTGAGTTGAAGAAGGTGACTGCAAATGAAGGAAAGTGAAACCAAGTACACAAATGACGATCTTCAGCTTCTTAAGGTGTTTACAGTTTTTGGCAACGTTGAAGTTATGGATTTGATAAAGGATGAAAAGTTCAACAGGGTGTTTGTTGTTGTGAAAAAGGGAGAAATGGGCAAGGCAGTGGGCAAGAACGGATGGCTTGTCAACAGCGCAAGGAAGATAGCCGGGAGAGAGGTGATAGTAGTCGAATACAATGAGAACCTGGAGGACTTTGTCAGGGGCCTTCTTGGCAACGTTAGCAAGGCCGAAGTTAAGGAAAACGAAGGACAGGGCGGCAAGGTCCTTATACTGCAGGTCCCTCAGGACGAAAAGGGCCTTGTGATAGGTGCAAAGGGCCAGAACATAGAAAAGATAAAGCTTTTAACTAAAAAGTACTTTAACGTGACGCGTGTGATGGTGACATAAATGGGAGAAAAGAAATCGCCGCTTGGTGAGTTCGGAGCAAGGGGCCTGAGCAAGAAAAGGCAGAGGTTCAGGTGGTCTGATAAGTACTATAAGAGGAGAATGCTGAGGCTTGACATAAAGGCTGACCCGCTTGAGGGGGCCCCAATGGGAAGGGGCATAGTCATAGAAAAGGTTGGAATAGAGTCAAAGCAACCAAACTCAGCTGTAAGAAAGTGTGTAAGGGTGCAGCTTATAAAGAACGGGAAGCAAATAACGGCTTTTCTGCCCGGTGACGGCGCGCTTAACTACGTTGACGAGCACGACGAGGTTCTGGTAGAAGGCATAGGCGGCTCACAGGGCAGGTCGATGGGTGACATTCCAGGCGTAAGGTGGAAGGTTTCAAAGGTAAATGGCGTTCCGCTTAACCTTTTAGTCATTGGAAGGAGGGAGAAGCCTAAGAGATGAGCGACGAAGTTCTTCTTTTTGACAAATGGAGCTTTAAGGATGTAAAGGTAAGCGACATAAGCCTTCAGAAGGCGATAAACATATCGCCGATCTACGTCCCGCATTCATTTGGAAGGCACGCATCAAAGAGGTTTGGAAAGGAAAGGGTCAACATAGTTGAAAGGCTGGCAAACAACATGATGCACTACGGCAAGATATGGGCAAAGAACACCGGCAGAATGGCAGGCAAAAAGTGGAAGGCGATAAACATAGTAAGGGCCGCTTTTGACATCATATACCTCAGGACCAAGAAAAATCCAATACAGGTTCTCGTTGACGCGGTTATAAACGCCGGGCCCAACGAGGACACGACCAGAATAAGCTACGGTGGCGTCGTGTATCACGTATCAGTTGACGTGTCACCAAACAGGAGGTTGGACCTTGCCCTGAGGTTCATATCTCAGGGAGCCAGGCTTGCAAGCTGGAAGACCGGCAAGCCGATAGAGGAGGCCCTTGCTGAGGAGCTTATGGCTGCCGCAAGCAACGACCCCAGCTCCTACGCCATAAGAAAGAAGGAGGAGCTGGAGAAGATGGCAGAGGCATCAAGGTAAAATTGGAACGTATAGTTCTTGACACAAGCGTTGTTATAAACGGTTTTGTTTCAAGGATTCTTGAAGAGGAGAAGCCAAAGGAGCTCGAGGTCATAGTTCCACGAGCAGTTATAGGCGAGCTGCAAAACCAGGCCACAAAGGGACTTGAAATAGGCTTTAAGGGATTGGAAGAGCTGGCAAAGATAAAGGGCATTTGCTCACAGCTTGGCCTGAAGTATTCGGTAAGGGGCGAGCTGCCCACAACCGAAGAGATAAAAATAGCCAAGAGCGGCAGGATAGATTACCTTATAATCAGCATTGCAAAGAAGTACAGGGCGACGCTTTACACGTCAGACTACGTAATGTACCTTGTAGCTGAAGCTGAGGGGGTTCCAGCAAGGCACATGAGGGCTCCGGAGCCTGCAAGGCCAATGAAGATAGAGGAGTACCTTGCGGACGACGTGCTTAGCGTTCACCTAAAGGAGGGGGCTCCACCTTATGTTAAGCGCGGCAAGCCAGGCAATTTCAGGCTGGTAAAGGTTGAGGATAGAAAGCTCACATCGGAAGAGCTGGAATCCATGATATCAGAAATTAACGAAAGGGCAAGGATACGGCAGGACTCGTTTATAGAGATGAAGGCCGGCGGGGCAACCGTAATACAGCTGGGAGAGTACAGGATAACCATAGCCAGGCCGCCGTTTTCGGATGGAGTGGAAGTTACGCTTGTAAGGCCCATTGTAAAGCTTTCCATTGACGACTATCACTTAAGTGATGAGCTGATAAGAAGGCTGGAAAAGGCAGAGGGGATACTGATAGCTGGGCCCCCGGGCTCAGGGAAGTCAACGCTCGCAGCCTCCCTTGCCGAGTTTTACATAAAAAAGGGGAAGGTTGTAAAGACCTTGGAATCTCCAAGGGATCTTCAGGTAGGCCCTGAAATAACGCAGTATGCGCCTCTCGAAGGGGATTTTGAAAGGACAGCTGAGATACTTCTCCTAGTAAGGCCTGACTATACCATATTCGACGAGGTCAGGAGGACAAAGGACTTCCAGGTCTACGCTGACATGAGGCTTGCTGGGGTTGGGATGGTTGGGGTTGTTCATTCAAGCAGCCCAATAGATGCGGTTCAAAGGCTTATAGAAAGGGTTGACATAGGGGTTGCGCCAAGGATAGTGGACACGGTGCTCTTTTTGGAGGGCGGGCAGATAAAGAGGGTGTACACGCTTTCTCTTGCAGTAAGGGTTCCCACAGGAATGACTTCGGAGGACCTTGCTAGGCCCGTTGTGGAGGTGAGGGACTTCTTTACCGGTGAGCTTGAATATGAAATATACATGTACGGTGACGAGAAGGTCGTGGTGCCGGTTGGGGGCCTGAAGGAAAAGTTAATGGAGGTTATCTCGCAGTACGACCCAAATGCACAGGTTGAGGTGGGCAGGCACAACATAGTTTTGAGGGTTGACAGGGACGTCATGGGGAAGGTAATAGGGAAGGGCGGCGAAAACATAGAAAGGATAGAAAAGGAGACTGGCAAGAGGGTAATAGTCAAGCCAAAAAAATAAGTTTAGTATTTAAACCTCCTATCTTTTAACCAGAAATCAGTGAAAGATAAATGCCTCATAAGGTCGTGCTGACGGCAGACAAGACCCTCTTCAGCGAATACAGAAATGTGCCGCTCCTTCAGTTCCTTGGGTGTGCTCCAAGGGAGAAGGTGCCGAAGTTCCTCTTTGACGTCCTTTCGCCTTACTCTGAAATGGATGATGGGACGCCGAGAAGGGCGCCATATGACGTAAGGCTTGTGGAGGCCGTTCTTGTTAACGCCTATGGAAGGGAGAACGTAACTGTTACTACACCAAAGGCGCTGCGCGAACATGTAAGGGATGGAACTGAGGTGCTCGGGATATCGACAATGGACCCGCTAGGGCTTGGACCTGTTACAATGATGTTCACAAACGGGGGGCACTGGACAGGCTACACGAAGTTTTACTTTATAAAGCTAATGGAGGAGATAAAGAGGCTTAAGAGCGAAAAGGGGTTCAAGGTGGTTGTTGGAGGGCCAGGCGCCTGGCAGCTGCTTGCCAGGGAAAGCGAGATTGACAGGCTAGGGATAGATCACGTTGTTGAAGGTGAAACAGAGCACGTGCTTCCTGATATAATTGACGACATAGTTGAAGGCAGAGCCGACAAAATAATAAAGGTCAGAGGGTATCCAAGCGTTGAGCAGATACCTAACATACTTGGTGCAACTCTGCACGGCCTTCTGGAAGTTAACAGGGGGTGCGGCAGGAACTGTGAGTACTGCAGCCCAAACCTGCGCAGCTCAAGAAACCTCCCGGTAGATCACATACTCAAAAACATAGACGTAAACGTCAGAAACGGCGTTTATTCCGTGTGGGCTCAGAGCGAGGACATATTCCTTTACAGGCTTGAGGACCACAGATACATGAGGCCAAACTGGGACGCGCTAATAGAGCTCTTTTCTTCAATAGTTAATCACCCTGGAGTCCGTCACACAAATCCCACACATGGCACAATATCGGCTCCTGCCTCTGACCCAGAGAGATTTGCAAAGTTATCTGCTGCAATGAGGTCAGGCCCGGACAACATAATAGGCCTTCAGCCTGGCTTGGAGACGGGCTCCGTGAGGCTTGCAAAGCTTTACATGCCCAGGAAGGCGCTTCCGTTTTCAGTTGATGAATGGCCCGAGGTTGTGTTTAACGGCACCATGGTGCTTAACATGAACTACTGGGTGCCGGCGTTTACCGCGATAACTGGCATGCCCGGCGAAACAAAGGATGATGTGTGGGACACGATAAGGCTCATAGACAGAATGGAAAGGGAGCTTCCTGAAAAAGTTGGGCCAAAGGCTCACTGGACAGTTACTGTTTTAAGCTTCGTGCCACTGGCTGGTCTGTCAGGAGAGGGATTCTTTGACATTTCGGAGAGCCTTACGGAAGAGAGGTTTTATCTTATCTACAGGACCTGGAGGCATACAGTCCTTGAAACAGAAAGCTTTCTGCCCCACGTGGTTAAGAACCCGTTAACCAGGCGCCTGTTTACGCCTATATTCCGGTACGGTGCAAGGAAGGTCCTGGAGTACATGGAGGCCTGGGGCAGAAGCAAGGGATATGACGCTCAGAAGGCCATAGCGATAAGCGCTTAGTATGTCTGAAATTCATCTAGGCTTTTTTGGTACCCGCCGGCTGGCCGCGCGTTAAAGCCCAGAGATCTGAGCTTTGCGGCCAGCTCGGCTTTAAATCCATGAACTGTTATCACAAGCTCTGGGTTAACCTTTTTCACAAACCCTATAAGCTCGTTGTAATCAGCGTGATCGCTTAGCGGCATGGCCTGCTCCCTAACTGCCTTAGCCCAGCCTGTGAACCTTATGTTCAGCGCCGCCTTTTCAACGTGTTCGCTCATGTGAGTTATATAAACAAAAGGCTTTAGCTTTATTTCATCTTGGCTGTCGACGACAAGATCCGGCGTTGGCAGATTAACGCCATGCCTTCTATATACTTCGTTTATTGCATAAACCCTCCTGTTTATCACAAGAGGCCTCCATGACTTGAAAAGATAAGACAGCAGCTGGGCCTTTCCGAGGCTGTATCCGTGCAGGGAAACCCCTTCCCCAAAGTCATACGCCCCTGCAATGAGCTTCATGGTTTCCTCAACGACAACCCCAGTTGGGGGAAAAACATAGCCGGCCTTGCCATACGTGCTTTCCATTATCAGCACCTTTGCGTGCACAGGTGGGAGGCTTTTTAAAAATCCCCTGGGCCTTCCGGCAAAGTCGCCAGTATAAAGCAGATCACCATCCCCAAACATAATAGCCCTTGACCCAAGTATGTGGCCTGAGTCTATCAGGCTTATGCCGTCAAGTGATTCATAAAATCCGTCTACCCTAACGCCCCTAACCCCTGCTACCTCAACCGTCTCCCTGGACGCGATAATTGGCCTTTTAGGCCTCCTTAGCAAATGATCCATGTGCGCATGCGATACAAAGATAAGGTCAACGTCCAGGTTTGTCTCAGGGTCAAGCGCTATCTTCTTCCCGCCGTACTTTACAATAACCGTGTCGCCCAGCTCCTGAACCTTTTCCAAGCTCATAGCCTTCTTAGCAGGCCAATGGCTTCAAGGAAGCCAACCTTTGCGCCAACAACATCTGGGTTTTTCATTACGTACCTCATTGTTCTTATAGCGTTTACAATATCTGAAAAACCGCTCTTTCCGGCTATTTTGTTCCTTATAAGCATAAACGAATAAACGTAATCCTTTACGGTCCTATAAAGCGCCTTTTGGTACTCCCTGGCGTCAAGCCCTGATTCGTAAAAGGCCTTGGCCGTCAGCATGCTGGGGAGTATGCCTTCGCCCAGCATTGGGAACACCGCGCCAGCGGCCTCCCCCACTGCTACGGCGTTCATTTTGGCTATTGGCCTTAAAAGCGGGTAAGGGATAAGACGTATTGCCTTTCCCATCCTCGAGCCGTTAACGATCCTTCCCTTTGTCTTGTTAATAAAGTCAATGACCCTTGGCTCATGGTCGGCCTTAACGCTTCCTGCCCCAACAAACGCCTCCGTCTCCGAAAGCGGGAACATCCACAGATAGCCGGTGTAGCTGCTAAATGGCCTTATGTAAAAGTCATCATATGGAAGGGCGTCATACTTAACCCTGTACTCTATAGTTGGAACAAGGAAGTCCTGCTCAGGCCTTCCAAGCAGCATCCTGTGCACCCCCGTGGCGTCAACGGCAACCTTGTACCTGGATTCCAGGTACCCGGCAATGACCCTTCTTCCCCAGTAGACAGACTTTGAAAGCTTTACAAGGTCCTTAAGCAGTCTTGGCTTATCAAAAGTTGACAAGCCATAGGCGTTAAACCTCAGTATGTCTCCACCCACTTCAGTGTAAATTGTTTTTCCATAATGAAAAACATAATCATCAAAGTTTAAACCAACGTCACTGAGCAGGCGCTTCATAGCATAGTAGCCTGTACCCCATGCGCAGACCGATGTAAAGTTGCCTTCGCTTTGCATTTCATATACTTCAGCTTCATCCTTCAGAAGCGCGGCCAAATAAGCCCCTGCGGGGCCTGCTCCTGCTATGCCGACCTTTGCCATACCGCTTAGTAGCGATGCAGGGTATAATTAAATTAACGTCATTTTATCTGACCTTGCTTATAGAGATAAAGCGCAAAAAGCAAAACGCTTAAACGTTTTAGCAATATAAGAGTGAAGGGCCGGGGCGGGGGTCGCCTAGCCTGGTCAATGGCGCGAGGCTTAGAACCTCGTCCCGTTGGGGTGCGCGGGTTCAAATCCCGCCCCCCGCATGTGGGCCCGTAGCGCAGCCAGGATAGCGCGGCAGCCTCCTAAGCNNGTTCGAATCCCACCGGGCCCGCTAGCCCAGCCATAAAAAAATCCAAAGTCGTGATTTGGCACCTTTTATTAACAAATTGCTAAAAAAATATTGGCTGCAATTAATTTATGTGAAGCAAAAGACCAAGCATTAAGTGATTAAAAATGGGAAGGGTGGGAGTGTTATTTGGAATATGGCTGATAAGCTACGTAATAGGCTTTGTAGGCTATCTGCTTTTAGCTGAAACAAACGCGGTCTACTTCCTTGTGGAGTACCTGGCAAGGATCTTTGGCAACAGCCAGATCGTGGCTGCCGGGCTGGTTGGCTTGGCTACGTCGTTCCTTGGGCTGGCAGTAGTTATAGCCTGGAGCTACTGGAGCTCTCCGAGTAAAGTTTAAAGCGCCACTCCAATCATCAAAAACAAATGAAACCGTTATTTCTGGACCTAGGGGGCACGTTAGTGGATATAAGGCCAAACTATCATGAGCCGGTATTTGCTGTTTTAAGAAGCCATGGATACAGCGTTTCCCTCAGGGACGTTTACAGGGCAATTTCAAAGCACCTTGGTGATGAGGGTCTTGAAATAAGGGAGGGAAACCCGGTTCTTGATATGCGCAGGATACTCAGCATTCTCGACAGCAGGCTTGCAGACAGCGGCGTGCTAAAGGATCTGGAGGCCATAAGCTTTAAGGCCACAGACTGGTCGCTTTATGACGACACTCTTGAATTTTTAAATGGCGCTAAAGGGCTTGGATACAGGCTATACATAGTGAGCAATGCTTCAAGAAACATATACAACATCCTTGAGTCGCTGAAAATTCGCAAATACTTTGACGGCATAATAGCCTCATTTGAAGTAGGCGCAATTAAGCCATCCCGGATCATCTTTACAAGGGCCGCGGAAGTTGCCGGCGAAGCCGGGCCTTATATAGGTGATCTTTATGAAGTTGATTACCTGGGTGCGCAAAGGGCAGGGTTCAGGCCAGTGCTGCTTGACAGACACGGATTTTATAACGACCTAGACGTTGTTAAGGCAGGTAACCTTCTTGACGCGCTTAAAATGTTGAAAAACGGATTTTAATTGAACATACAGGAGAGCATTTAGATGGAGGACCCTGAGGTAAGAGCGCTGAGGGAGCTGGCCTTTATCGTTTCCTCAAAGAACGGCATAAACGTTGAGGCCGAAAAAGCAAGGGTCGCAAAAAAGTATCATCTGCGGCGCATCCCAAGAACATCGGATATCATAGAGGAGGCGCTGCTCCTTGGGCTAACCCCAAGCACCCTGGTGAAGCCAAGCAGGTCTGTGGCAGGTGTTACCGTAGTTGCGGTTATGTCAAGGCCATTTCCATGTCCTCCGCAGGCCCAATGCATATACTGTCCTGGCGGCGTTACACAGGGAACGCCTCAATCCTATACGGGGCTCGAGCCAGCCGCAAGGAGAGGCAAGGAGCATAATTACGATCCATTCAACCAGGTAATTAGCAGGATAAGACATCTTGAAGCGCTTGGGCACAGCGTGTCAAAGAACGACGTGATAATAATGGGCGGCACGTTTCTGAGCTTTCCTGTTGACTATCAGGAGTGGTTTGTGAAGGGCATCTACGATGCTCTGAATGAAAGGATGAGCACAACTCTTGAGGAAGCAATAAAGGCAAACGAGCACGCAAGGCGCAGATGCATAGGTCTGACCATAGAGACAAGGCCTGATTATTGCAGAGAAGAGCACGTCGACATGATGCTGCGGTATGGAACAACAAGGGTGGAAATAGGAGTCCAGACCACTGATGATGCCCTGCTTAAAAAGGTGCACAGGGGGCACACGGTTCAGGACACGGTTCACGCATTTAGGGTTTCCAAGGACGCTGGCCTTAAGGTTGTTGCTCATATGATGCCAGGGCTTCCTGGCTCATCGCCCGAAAATGACATAAAATCGTTCAGGGTTCTCTTTGACGACGAGCGGTTTAGGCCTGACATGCTCAAGATTTACCCGACGCTTGTAATTAAAGGGACGCTCCTTTACGAGATGTATAGGAAGGGGCTTTATCGCGGGTACACTGACGATGAAGCCGCAGACCTGGTGGCAAAGGTCCTTGCGATAACTCCCCCATGGGTCAGGATCATGAGAGTCCAGAGGGACATACCCGCATATAAGATCGAGTCAGGGCCACGAGCAGGAGATCTCAGGAACTTGGCGATAAAAAGGCTAAAGGAAACGGGGGTTAAGTGCGTGGAAATAAGGTGCAGAGAGGTAGGGTTCCTCAGGCTTGGCCCAGCGCTAGAAGGGTTTAAGATAAAGACAATAAGATACGGGGCGTCAATGGGAATCGAATACTTCATTTCATATGAAAACGACGATGGTGCGCTGGCTGGCTATCTGAGGCTGAGAATTCCTTCAGAAATGGCCCACAGGCCTGAAGTCAGGGGCGCCGCCATAGTCAGGGAGCTCAGGGTCGTGGGCCGCCCTGTGCCTGTTGGCGCAACGGGGCCTGATGGCTGGCAGCACCGGGGCATCGGCAGAATGCTCATGCAGGAGGCTGAAAGGATAGCCAAGGAAGAACATGGGCTGCACAAGGTTGTGGTGATAAGCGGCGTAGGGGTCAGGGAGTACTATATGAAGCTAGGATATATTCACGATGGCCCATACATGTCAAAGATTATTTAGCCCAGGCGTCCGGCAATATGTACCTGACAAGGGCCATCATAACCCCATGCTCAAGGTATGATTTTCTGTTTATCGCACCCTTAGTAAGTATCCCTATTGCTCCAATGCCCTTTTTTGTCCCCTTCATGTTAAACATGGAGTCCATTACATCTCCCAGCTCTTCGCCAGAGGAAATCCTTTTCCACACTGCGTCAGGAACAGGAAAACCACCGGTCATTCCAAACGAAACGGTCCCGTTCTTGTCAGCCACACATATTGCTGTGGTTATGAACCTTTGGCCAAAGAGCTCAACGGCTCCCCCCTCAATCCCAACGTAGAAGTCCCCAGTGGCGACGCGCATGGCGTTTAACGCCCTGTTCTTCGCGCCAACGAACAGCTCTTCGTTAAATGGCTGCGGGGAAACACCGCTTTCAACGTTAACCGCTACAACAGTAACGCTTTGCTTAAACGCCGTCTCAAACGCGGCCTTGACAGCCTCTATCTTTACGCCGTTTTCGCTGCCGACCACGATAATCATGGATTTCATTACTTTTTAGCGCGTTTAAAAGTTTAATGTGCGATGATTAGGTAGGCCGCGATGCCAGCGTTGAGGAATTTGTAAAAAAGAATAAAAGTATGCCGCTTGGTAAGAACTTAAGGGCCGGTAGTTCAGTGGTAGAATGCTCCCGTGGCATGGGAGTGGTCGGGGGTTCGAGTCCCCCCCGGTCCACCTTTTAACGCTGACTCAGAACTTATATAGCAAGCCAGTTAAGGATTTAGCTGGATTGGAAGGATTAAACCTTAAGCCAGGTGATAGGGTTAAGATCGAGGTTAACGGCAACATAATAAGCGGGACCGTTATGCCCAGGTCCGCTTATGAGCCGCCAGATGCCATAACATTAAAGCTATCAAATGGTTATAACATAGGCGTAAGCCTAAAGGGCGTTAAGGTTTTAGAGGTTGAAGAGGGAGGGCTTAACATCCCCATAGAAGAGGGGGAGGGGGCTGAGGAGATAGGCAATGGCCCTCGCGTGCTTATACTTGGCACAGGCGGGACAATAGCAAGCAGGATAGACTACAGAACTGGCGCCGTAAGGCCTGCCCTCTCCGCAAAGAGGCTGGTTGAAATGATACCTGAGTTGCCAAATCACGCGACGATTTCAGTTAAGACGTTAATGAACGAATTAAGCGAAAACATGAGGCCTGCGTACTGGAAGCAGATGGCGCTTACAGTGGCCAACGCGTTTATGTCGGGCTACGAGGCCGTAATAATAGCTCACGGAACTGACACAATGCACTACACATCTGCGGCGCTTTCATTTGCGCTGGATGGCCTTCCAGGGCCTGTTGTGCTTGTGGGGTCTCAAAGGTCCTCTGACAGGCCCTCGTCTGACGCGTACTCAAACCTGCTTGGCGCGGTGCTGTTTTCAACAAAGGCCAAGCTAAGCGGTGTTTACGTGGCCATGCACGGTTCAACAAGCGATGACGTAATAGCGATCCACAGCGGGGTAAGGGTGAGAAAGCTACATACCAGCAGGAGGGACGCCTTCAGATCTGTCAATTCAAGGCCCGTGGCCCACGTTAACGTCAACTCCCTTGAGGTTAAGGCTGAAGCCACAGGTGAAGAGAAGGAAGGCAAGCTTTCGGTGTACCCTGAATTTGATGACTCAGCTTTTCTCCTGAAGTTTTACCCAGGAATAAGGGACTCCTTCATAGACGCCATAGTAAAGGAGGGCGTAAAGGCCATGATACTGGAGGGAACAGGGCTTGGGCACGTTGGCAGGTACGTTTTTGAAAGACTAAATAGGTTCATAAAGATGGGCGGCTTTGTTGGCATGACATCCCAGTGCATATGGGGATCAGTTAACATGAACGTTTACGAGACAGGAAGGGACTTGCTTTCGCTTGGTATTGTTCCGCTTGGGGACATGCTTTCTGAAGTTGCGCTGGTCAAGGCGATGTGGGGCCTTGGCAACGGCTTCGACCTTCATGAAATAATGCCAAAAAACCTCAGGGGAGAGCTCAGGGAAAGAAGGGAGGTGGAGGCATAAGTTGAAGGTCGGCTTTGAAATTCACATACAGCTTAACACCACGGAAAAGCTCTTCTGCTCATGCAGCCCTCAGGCCAGCGACACGGGCTTTTTTACGTTTTACAGAAGGCTTAGGGCTTCTCCAAGCGAGCTTGGAGAAGTTGACCCAGCCGCGGCTTTTGAAATGGAAAAGGGCCAGAAAATAACTTACGTTGCAGGCAACAAAACAAGCTGCCTTGTAGAGGCTGATGAGGAACCGCCCCACGAGCCAAATCCAGAAGCCATAAAGTCCGCCATCAAGATCGCAAACATATTCGGCTCAGTTATAGTCGATGAAATACACTTTATGAGAAAGATAGTGGTTGACGGCTCAAACCCATCGGGCTTCCAGAGAACGGCCATAGTTGGACTTGGGGGTAGCTTCACTCATCGCGGGAAATCCGTTGGGCTCACCACAATATGCCTTGAGGAGGACGCCGCCAGGCTTGAAAAGAAGGAAAAGGAGGGTCCCGTGTATTCGCTTGACAGGCAAGGCGTGCCGCTTCTTGAAATAACCACAGAGCCGCTTGAGCTATCTCCTGGCGATGCGGAATCGCTGGCAAGAAACATAGGTAGAACGCTCAAGCTAACTGGGCTTTTTGCCAGGGGGCTTGGAACCATACGGCAGGATGTAAATCTGTCAATGGAAGGGCACGGAGTTGTTGAGGTCAAAGGGGTTCAAAAGCTTGAGCAAATAAAAAAGGTTATGGAGTTTGAGGAAAAAAGGCAGGGATGGCTAATAGAGGTTGCGAAAAGGCTCAGGGAAAGGGGGATAACTGAAGAAGAAATAGACTCGTTAAGCCCGGTTGACGTTACGGACGAGCTTTTAAGGTCATCTTCAGGCAAGGTCAGGGATCTGGTAAACAGGGGAAGGGCATTTGGCGTAAGGGCTCCCGGCTTTGAATCACTTATAGGGTCGGAGCCGATCCCTGACGCAAGGCTCGGCCTTGACCTTGCAGATCTATGCAGGCTTTTTGGCATAGGAGGCATAATTCACAGCGACGAAATAGGGAAGTATGGGCTAGAAAGCGACATTATAAGCTCTTTGCGCTCAAAGCTAGGCCTTAAGGAAAGCGATGGGTTCCTTATAGCAATTGCCGGCGAGGATCAGTTCGCCAGGTGCTTTCCGTACCTGAAGGAAAGGCTAAAGGCAGCCCTCAGCGGGCCCATCGCGGAGACAAGGGCCGCAACGGCAAAGGGCACAACAAGGTTCATGCGGCCCAGGCCTGGGGCATCAAGAATGTATCCAGAAACCGATGTGCCAACAATAATGATTTCGTCAAAGATGAAGGAGGAGTACAGGCTTAGCATAAAAAGCTGGGATGAAATGGTAAACGATTATGCAAAGCGGTATTCTTTGCCAAGGCAGCTTGCAGAGCAGGTGCTCGATTCAGATTTTGCCGGCTGGTTTGATGAAGTTTTGCAGAAGCATAAGGTTCAGCCAAGCGTAGTGGCGTCCCTTGTGGCTCAGGTTCTGAGCTCCCTGGAGAATCAGCAGGCGATAAACCTTGGTGAATTTGAAAGGCTCATAGATGCCTGGGAAAAGGGCCTGGTTTCAAAGGAGGCCGTCATTGACATAGCCAGGCAAATGGCGGAAAAGGGCATGGGGTTTGATCAGGCCGTTGGGAGCCTTAACGTGAAGCCGCTCAGCGTGGAAGAGCTGCGGTCGATAATAAAGGAAAAGCTTGAGGAGCTAAAAGGCGAAGGCTTTTCGGAGGGCCGGCTTTACGGCGCGCTTATGGGCAGGGTTATGGAAGTGGCAAGGGGCAGAATAGACGGGAAAGTTGTAAACGAGGAGGTAAAGAAGGCCATAGAGGAGGCTAAACGGTCTCAAAGCTGATGTAATCGCCTTCAACGATCGCAAACGCGGCCCTCATGTTATAATAGGGATAACCCTTTCTGGAAAATACAGTGTACACAAGCCCGTCATGGTCAACCTTATAGCCTTCACACGGCTCATGCCCCCTGACCAGAAACTTCTTCCCAAGAGCGTTGAGCCATGCCTGGCTTATGTCCTTTCCAAAAAGGTGCCCAATGCCTCGCGGCGATTCCTCAAACCCTTTGCCATCAAACGGATCGTTCCATAACACCTCGTACATGTTTTGTCTGAGCTTAACTTCATCCCTTAGGTCAAATACGTTAACCGGAAATCCCCCGTGAAGCGCTACAATGCTCTGCCCAATGGCAACAAGGGGCAGCCTCTGGAACACTGAAAAAAGCTCCCCGTAGGCCTTTTCCCCTTTTTCGTAGCCATACATGACTATAAGTTTCTCCCTTATGTCATGTGGATATGGAATCGCATAGCTGTCAGGCTCGTGGTTGCCCCTGAGCGGCAAAAACGCATCGCCTAGGACAAGCCTTAGCTTGGCCACCGTTATCCAGACTTCAACCTGTTTATCCCCTCTGTCGCCATAGTCGCCAAGGGCTATTATTGATTCGTCCCGTGACACCTCACCTATTCTCTCAAGGATCCTTGACAGAGTGTTGTGATCCCCATGCAGGTCGCCTATCACGTAGTACCTTTTTGAAAACTTTTCAACAAGAGGCTTTGGCGGAAGCGATGCTTCAAGCCTTTGCAGCTGTAAAACAAACTGATCATATGCGCGCTCAGGCTCATTAATAAGCGCTAGGTCGCCTATCTTCATCTGTTTTTCTGAATATTGTTTTGTTTTGCTGCTTATTAACGTTTATATTTTTGGGGCTAAACTGAGGATCAAAAAGGCAAAGGATAAAAGCAAACGGAGTTAAAATAAACATGAGAATGCTGAGGAGGATTGTTATAGGGTTTGATGGGTCTGAGAACTCAAAGGCGGCAATCTCATTTATTAAAAAAATAGACGATGCAAAGGGCGCTGAGCTGCACCTAGTCATGGTGATAGACTTTACAAGCCTTTATTCATACGGCGTGGACATACCGGAAACTGTTTACACGAACATAAGATCCCACAGCGAAGAACAGCTGACGGCGGCCTCAAACGATCTAAGGTCTGAGGGATTTAACGTCAAACCCGTAATCCTTGAAGGCTCGCCGGCCGATGCCATAATGGAGTATGCAACAAAAATAGGCGCTGAGCTGATAGTTGTTGGCTCACGGGGGCTTTCAACGTTTAAGAGCATATTGCTTGGTAGCGTTTCAGCTAAGCTAGTTCATGAAAGCAAGATCCCGGTGCTTGTGGTTAAAAAGGCATAGCAATGAGCAAGCGAGCCAAGTTTTTTTTGTTGATAGGCGATAAAAAGGAAGAGGTATCGCTGGAATCCCCGGAGGCAATAGCTGGCATTGGTCAAGAGGAGGACGGAGCCGTTTACCTTATGCCCTATGAAGCGCTCTATATACTGGAAAAGGGGCTCTCGCGCATGACTTTAAATGGCGCTGAGGTAGAATTCCAAGGCCTTTTCCGCATGGCAACCGAGTCCGGCTTCAACACAAGCGTGTACTTGGTCTACAGGGACCTTAAGGAAAAGGGGTATTACATAAAAAGAGGGCTTGAACCCTACTATCAGCTGAGCGTGGCCAGGGGTGGAGAGGCCCCATCGTCATATAAGGTTATCATATTAAAGGAGGGCGAGTTTGTCAGGGCATTGAAGCTGCTTAAGGGCATTAAGGAAATAATAAAGGAGAACAGGGAGCCTTTGCTGGCTATAGTTGATAGAAGGGGCGAGATAACTTATTATAAGGCGTTCATATTTCATGGCGAGGCATAGCTTGAACCCATATGTTAGGCTTTTAAGGCCCCTCAACAGCATAATGAGCGGCTTTGGAGTAATAGTCGGGAGCGTTATAGTTGGAGCCTTTTACCCAGCAAGGCTTTTGCTTGGGTTTATCGTCGGCTTTTTAATTTCAGGCTATGCGATGGTGATAAACGACATAGCAGATATAAGCGTGGATAAAATAAACGCCCCGCAAAAGCCAATACCGTCGGGCCTGGTTACAGTGAGGCTGGCCGCTGGCTACGCTGCGGCGCTTGCCGTCCTAGGCAACATAGCTGCGGCGTTTCTTGGAATTGTCCCGGAGATAACTTCACTGGCATTCACCGCGCTTTCATACGCGTACAGTTTTCATCTTAAAAGGCTTGGCTTAGCCGGCAACTTCGCCGTTGCGCTCTCTATGGCGATCCCAATACTTTACGGCGGGATAATAAACGGCCTGTACACTCCCCTTATGCTGAGCCTGTTCTTTGCTGCCATATTTGCAGGCACCGGCAGGGAGGTGATAAAGGGCATAGTTGATGTTAAGGGCGATTCAGCAGCCGGGATAAGGACCGTTGCGGCGGTAAGGGGCGCAGCGCGCGCTGCCAAGCTTGCGGCAGCGCTGATTGTGGTCGCCGTTATAATTTCGTATGTGCCTCCGTTCCTGGGGCTCGCAGGGCGCGCTCTTTATTTTTACCTGCCGTCAATCACGTTCGTTGACCTCCTTTTTATTTACAGCGCTATAAAGGTTATTAACGACCCTTCGCCAACAAATAGCAGGCGTATAAAGGACAGGCTGCTGGTGTTAATGTTGCTTGTGCTGCTGGTATACATGATCACCGGGGTGATTGAAAACGTGGTCTGAAAAGTACAGGCCAAGGTCAATTTTTATGATGCTAGGCAACGAAAGCGCCAGGGCTGAAGTTGTCAGGTGGATAAAGGACTGGAAACCAGGCTCAAGGCCTCTGTTCCTTATAGGGCCTCCTGGCGTTGGAAAGACCACGGCAATAAGAAACATGGCAAACGACTTCAACATGTACGTGTTTGAGCTAAACGCAAGCGACTATAGGACAAAGGATAGGTTGCGCGAGCTTCTTGGAAACATATCCCCAGTCAACCTGATGGGCCAGCGAATACTGGTTTTTCTGGACGAAGTTGATGGCCTTTATTCAAAGGGCGACGCGGGCGGCGTTGAGTTTATAAGCGAATTCATAGGCGAATCAAGGGTTCCAATAGTCATGGCCGCGAACGAGGAAAAGGACTTTCTAAAGGACATAATTAAAAAGTCAAAGGTAGTTGAGTTCAAAAGGATACCTGCGAGGGAAATAGTGCTTTATCTTAAGCACATTGCTTCGCAGGAAGGGCTTAGCGTGGCGAACGACGCGCTGGAAGGTATAGTCAAAAGCTCAAACAACGACGTAAGGTACTGCATAAATCAGCTGCAAGCGCTGCAGACTGGCGCAGTATATAAGGACGTGAAGTACAGCGACGAGGAGGCGGTGTCCCTTGCGATGTCATCGAGACAGTTTGACATGGCTGTTTATTACATAAACAGATGGAACGCTGACCCTGAAAGAAAGGTATCAGTGGTGGCCGCGACGCTGTTTTACAACCAGCCCCCTGACCTGCCAAGGAGGGCCAGGTGGCTGGCAGAGGCCGACCTTCTCCTTGGAAGGATAAAAAGAACGCAGGAATGGAGGCTTTTAAAGTACCTGAACTACATGCTGGCCGAAGCAATGTCCAATATGATGGGCGTTTACAACGAGTACTTGATCCCCTACACTGTTATAAATGAAAGATGGAAACGTGAAATTTATGCGGGAATTACCGATGATCTCTTTAAACAGGTTCACACGGACAAAGGGTTTGTAGCCGCATATCTGGTGCCGCTTTATGAAATTCTTGTAAAGCGTGGCATTGTAGTCAACGATGCCGTCAAAAGGGTCATCGGCGGTTAGCTTTTAATCTTACGCGCTAAGAGCATACGCCATGGCGAGCTCTCTGGACTTAACCAGGCTTGCGCTTGAAATAACAGGGAAAAGGGCGGTGGCGCGCGTGAGGATGGAAAAGCGCAAGCTGTTTGTCGTGTCCACTGTTCCACTTAACGCTGCGGGGGTAGACCATGAAGTTAAGGACGTCAAGATAGCCAGGAAAGGCCTAAGAAACGTGCTTATGGACCTTGATGACACGATAATATTTAACGCGTTCGCGGACAGGGTCTTTCCGCAATACATAGATCGCATCTCGTCTGAGACAGGAGCATCGCCGTTCAGGATAAAGTCAATGGTGTATGAGGAGCACTACAGGTATCTGTCAGCGCTTGATCCAAGGTGCTTTGACTGGGAGCTCATAGTCAACTCTGTGGCAAAAAAGCTTGGGGTTAACCTGAGCATACCGCTTTCAACAGTCCAGGATGAGGCATGCTCTGAGCCCTTTTTGAAAAAGCTTGACGGCGCAGACGAGCTGCTTAATAGGATCAGGTCGCTTGGGCTGAGGATTTATGTGTTCAGCAACGGTTACTCAAAGTATCAGGCTGAGGCCTTAAAAAGGCTTGGCATTTATGATATGTTCGACGGGATGATAACGCCTGAGGAGCTTGGGTCAATAAAGTCAAGCCCAGACTTTTACCGCGGGTTTAGCCCAGAGGACACGCTGGTAATAGGCGACAACTATTTCTTTGACGTTGAGGCGCCTTCAGAGCTACGCTTTGACACCGTTTGGATATATGGAAGAGGGAAGGCTCCAATTGGCGGCTTTCAGTTTGTTGAAGGCAAGGATTATTATTTTGCCCCTGATGCGCGCGCAGTTATGAGAATTTTTTAATACATATAGCAAAACATTAAAAGCATTGAGGTGTACCATTAGCTTAAGTTGTTGTTAGTTGATGGGAAAATCGCTGAGGGGGCCGCAGCCACAGCCTATGGGTGGGTCCAGAGCATAAGGGAACAAAAGACAATAACGTTTGTAATACTGATGGAAAACAGGGAACCGCTTCAACTTGTAATAAAGGACAAAAGGCTTGCCAGAAAGGTGAAGGTTCACGCGTCAATAATGGTGAAGGGCAGGGTGGCGATGACTGAAAGGGCGCCTCGTGGGTATGAAATACACGTGGAGGAGATAAGCGTGCTGAACAAGCCAAGAAAAATACCACCATTTGATATAATGGCCAAGGAAGAGCCTTCAATAGACGTTAGGCTTGACTACAGGCCGGTTGACCTGAGGAGGCCTTCAAGCATGGCGGTTTTTAAGATAAGGGCAAGGGCACTACAGCTTTTCAGGGAGTACCTGGTGAACAACGGGTTCATTGAGGTCAACACGCCAAAGATAATAGCAACGGCGTCAGAGGGCGGCAGCGCCCTTTTCCCTGTAATGTACTATGATCGGCAGGCTTTTCTTGCACAGAGCCCTCAGCTTTACAAGGAGGAGCTCACCATGGCGTTTGAAAGGGTGTTTGAAATAGGCCCCATATTTAGGGCAGAACAGTCAAGGACCATGAAACACTTAAGCGAAGCCACAAGCTTGGACGTTGAGGCCGCCTTTTTAAGCAATGAAGAAATAATGGACCTTATTGAGGGAATGGTAAAGCATGTTATAAAAGGCCTAAATTCGGAGCCGCAGCTTTTTGCCGCGTTAAAGGCCAAGCCGCCAGCCCTTCCAGAAAGGTTCCCCAGATTCACTTATTCTGAGATAATTGAAAAGCTAAAGGGGCTTGGGGAGGATATAGCCTTTGGAGATGACCTTACCCAGAAAAGCCTTGAAGAGTTTGGCAATATGGCTGGGGGCTTTTACTTTATCACAGAGTGGCCTGCAAAGCTAAAGCCGTTTTATATAATGCCAAAGGAAAACGGGCTGACCAGCTCGTTTGACCTGATGTACATGGGCCTGGAGCTTGCGTCAGGCGGTCAAAGAATTCATGACCCTGTAATGCTAAGAAAAAGCATAAAAGAGCATGGACTTCCTGTCTCCAGCTTTAAGTTTCACATCACGCCGTATTACTATGGCATGCCTCCTCACGGCGGATTTGGGCTTGGCGTTGATAGGTTCATAATGGTGCTCACGGACAGAAAGAATATTAGGGAAGTGGTTTTATATCCACGGGATCTAAGGAGGCTTGTGCCTTGAGGTATTCGGTTAAGAAGCTTTCTGCGCTTTCGCTTATAAGACTTGATGAAAATGAATCTGGGGCCATAAGGCTAAGGCTTGATGCCCTCACAGGCCTTCTGGAGCAGCTTGAGCAGTTTAACGTAAGCGCAATGGAGCTGGAAATAGCGCCCAGCGGGGAGCACAGAAGAGAGGATATAGCCGAGCGGTTTAACGCGGATGAGGCTCTAAAAGTCTTTAATGAAGTTAAGGGCAGGTACGTAAAGGCGCCTCGCACGGTATGAACACGCTTTCGTTGTCTTTTGGCAGTATCGTTAATGCTATAAAAGAAAAGAAGCTAAGCGCCGATGAGGTAAATGAAGAGTTTTACGAGCGATCGATAAAGCTAAACCCAAAATACAACGCATACATAACGGTTGTTAAGCCGCACGCCGCTTCAGGCGGCGAATTTGGTGGCATAGCAATTGCAGTTAAGGACAACATATCAACAAAGGGGATACGAACAACGTGCGCTTCAAAGGTTCTGGAAAACTACGTTCCACCGTTTGATGCAACTGCAATAGAAAGGCTCAAGGCCGCTGGCGGCCAGATCCTCGGCAAAACAAACATGGATGAGTTTGCTATGGGGAGCTCTGGTGAAAACAGCGCCTTTGGGCCCGCAAGAAACCCCTTAAACACAGACTACGTGGCGGGTGGCTCAAGCAGCGGAAGCGCTGTGGCCGTGGCTGCAGGGATGGCCCCTATAGCCCTGGGGACAGACACGGGGGGCTCAGTAAGGGCGCCGGCTAGCTTTACCGGGACAGTTGGATTTAAGCCAACCTATGGGGCCATAAGCCGGTACGGGCTCATTGCTTATGCCAACAGTCTAGAAACGGTGGGCATAATTTCAAAGAGAGTAAGCGACGCAAGGCTTCTGTTCAGGGCCCTTGCTGGCGTCGACATAAGGGATTCAACAACTAGGGAAATAGACATGAACGAAAACGTTAAGATCAGTAAACGAATAGCTGTTCCAAAGGAGTTGCTGAACAACATAGACGAGAGGGTTATCAGCCGGTTTAACGAAGCCCTTAACAGGTTAGGTGGCGCTGGCTTTGTCTTTGATGAGGTTGGCGGAATTAATGAAGTAAAGTACGCCCTCCCGGCCTACTACACTATAGCTTGTGCGGAGGCAAGCACAAACCTGTCAAGGTATGATGGAATAAAGTTTGGAACAAGCTCAAGGATTGAGGGCAACTGGAGGGATGTAATGGGGAGGGCCAGGTCCCTTTTCGGTGCGGAGGTGAAGTCAAGGATAATGCTTGGCACCTACGTTCTTTCAAAGGGCTTTTACGAAACTTACTACATAAAGGCGCTGTATGTTAGGTCAATCCTGCGATCGGCCTTTGAAAGGCTCCTTAAGAGCTATGACGCGGTGTTCATACCAACGATGCCTGTCCTTCCATGGAAAATAGGCGAGGGAATAAGCGACCCTGAAAAGGCTTACATGGCTGACGTCCTAACTGTAATCCCAAACCTTACCGGCTCTCCAGCTATAAGCATACCAATAGGCAGCTCTGGGGGCTTTAAGGTGGGGGGCCAGCTTATTGGGAGGCCCGGCGATGACATGAAGGTGCTGCGGATAGCCGAGGAGTTTGAGTCAGTTATTGGTGAGGTTAAGGATGGGGAACCTTAAGGTAGGGCTGGAAGTTCATGTGCAGCTTGTAAGCCTTAAGACAAAGCTTTTCTGCGGCTGCTCCGCTGATTACAGGGGCAAGCCCCCAAACACAAACATATGTCCTGTGTGCACTGGGATGCCAGGAGCAATGCCTAGCCTTAACAAAAAGGCCGTAGAGGAAGCCCTTAAAGTAGCGCTTATTCTTAACGCGAAGCCATATCCGGTCTCCTACTTCTTCAGGAAGTCATACTTTTACCCTGACCTGCCAAAGAACTTCCAGATAACCCAGTACGATAAGGCCGGCGGGTATCCTCTGGCGCACGACGGGTTCCTTGAGATAAACGGTAAAACCGTAAGAATAGAACGGATTCACATGGAGGAAGACCCTGGCAGGATATACTATGAAGGGAGCAGGGCCACAGCCAGGTACTCATTAGTTGACTACAACAGGTCGGGCATAGCGCTTGTTGAGATAGTGACCGCGCCGGACATGGAAAGCGGGAAGGACGCAAGGGAGTTTCTTGAAGAGCTTATGCAGAGGCTTGAAGACGTTGGGATAAATGTGCGGGAGTATGAGGGGTCGATAAGGTGCGATGTCAACGTTTCATATGGTGGGGGCGAAAGGGTGGAGGTTAAAAACGTTTCAGGCGCGTCTGAGGTCGAAAAGGTTGTTGGATATGAGGAGCTCAGGCAGAAGTCCCTGTTTGAAAGGGGAATAAGGGTTGTCAGGGAGACCAGGATGTGGGATGAGAGAAGAAGGATTACACTTACAAGCAGGTCAAAGGAGCTTGAAGAGGAGTACAGATACATGCCGGAGCCCGACCTGCCGCCGCTTGTTATATCTGATGAGCTAATATCGAAGGCCAGGTCTGAAATAGCCGGCTCATTTAATGAGAGGCTTTCCGCCCTTATAGGGGATGGCATAAACGAATCAGTGGCCAGAAGGATTGCCACGGACATCAGGCTGTACAGGGCTTACATGGAATTAAAGGGTGCGGCAAGCGGTCATCTGCCTGAGCTGGCAAATCTGCTTGCTAACGAAGTATCATATGTAATAAAAAGGGAGGGCTTGGAATCGTTGCCAGCTAATTTAAGCCCCTTAGCCGAGCTTGCAAAGAACTACCAAGCCATACAGGATAAAAGGGCAGCTGTTGAATACATACAGAGCTGGCTAAAGGGAAGGCCCCTTCCTAAAGTAGTTGGCCCAAGGCCGGGCATTGACGCTGACGCCGCGGTGGACGAGGTACTAAAGACTTATTTTGACAAGGTAAAGGGGCTTGACGAAAGAAGGCGTGTGGACTTTCTTATGGGGGTCCTTATATCCAAGTACGGCGCTGAAAACAAAAAGGAGCTTGCCAGGGCGCTGTTAAAGAAACTGAACAGCATCAGCGGTTAACGCAAAGCGCGTTTTAGGCCCAACCTTGATAATTAAAATGCGTGATTTGCTGCCAGACTGAATTTACAAACAGGACAATGGAAGCTAGAAAAGCTTTAATATCTTATTGTATAGTCTAGCTAACGTTGAAAGCTGTACTGTTTGTTTCTGAAGCAGGCGTTGCCCTCCTTGATGAGAAGCTTAATCCAATTAAGGCTGTTAAGTTTAAGGAGAAGGCAAATGAAAAGTACAGCTCAATTTTGTCGGGCAAGCCCGTAGGTGAGCTTAAGGAGCTGCTTTCCGGGTTCAAGGGGGAGCTGCTGAACCCGTACGCAGAGCTGTCTGAGCTACTTCAACAGATTTATCGCAGCGTCAGGACCGATTCGGACATGCTCGCTGATGTTGAGGGGAAAAAGCTGGAGCTAATGGTAAGAACAGGCCTTGTTAAAAGCGAGGAGGAAGCGCTTGAGGCTATAAGGGACTATTCGCTTTACTATTCGACAATAGCCGTTAAGCAGCAGGTTTCAAGGCTTGATCAGCATGCGATACAGCTTATAAACGCTATAGATGAGGTTGATAAAGGCTTCAATCTGTTTTATATGAGGCTCAGGGAATGGTACGGCCTTCACTTTCCTGAGCTTTACAGCATGCTCAGCGATCCAGAACAGTACATATCGTTTGTGCTTGCGTTTCCAAACAGAGCGCAGATAAGCGAGGATGCGCTTGAAAAGTTTGGCATTCCAAAGAAAAAGGCTGAGGCAATAGCGGCTTCGGCAGAGGCCTCAAAGGGCGCTGAGTTTAATGAGGAAATGTACGGGCTGATAAAGAGATTTGCGGAGCTATCCCAGGGGCTTGTCAAGCTAAGAAAGGATATGGTCAAAGGGCTTGAAAACATAATGAAAAACATAGCGCCAAACGTAACGTCGCTTGTTGGCGCAACTGTTGGAGCGAGGTTGCTAGCTAAGGCCGGAGGGCTTGAGAAGCTGGCAAAGATGCCCGCCAGCACGATACAGGTTCTTGGTGCTGAGAAGGCGCTTTTCAGGGCGCTAAGGAAGCACGCAAAGCCTCCAAAGCACGGGATAATATTTCAGAACAAATATGTGCACGATGCGCCAAAAAAGATAAGGGGCAAGGTTGCGCGTGCTCTTGCCACAAAGCTGGCCATAGCAGCTAGGATAGACTTTTACACAGGAAGAAGTGACGAAAATATATTGAAGTCGTTTCTTGAGAAGGTTGAAGAAATAAGGAAAGAGTATGAAAGCTCAATAAGGGCTCAGCAAAGGTCTGATAAGGGTCTTGACAAGCGTAAGGGAAAGTGAGTACGAAAACGTGTTTTACGTTGAACAGGAAGGCAGGGAGCACTTTGCTACAAAGAACCTTGCGCCGGGGATTTCGGTTTACGGGGAGAGGCTTGTAAAGTTTGGCGGGGTTGAATACCGGATCTGGGACCCTTTCAGGAGCAAGCTCTGCGCGTCGCTTATAAAAAAGGTCAAGGCAATGCCGATAAAGAAGGGCACATACGTGCTTTACCTAGGGGCCAGCACAGGAACAACAGTAAGCCATGTTTCTGACATAATAGAAAACGGCATCGTGTTTGGCGTGGAGGTTAGCGCTAGGGTTGCAAGGGAGCTAATAGATAGAGTGGCAAAGTATAGGAAAAACGTTATACCTATAGTAACCGACGCAAGGTATCCCCAAAATTATAGGGTTGTTTTCCGGAAGGTCGACGTCGTATACTCAGACATAGCTCAGCCTGACGCAACGGAGATAACCCTGCTTAACGTCAGAACATATCTAAAGCCCGGGGGTTACCTTATGCTGGTTGTAAAGGCCAGAAGCATAGATCCTTTTCTTGATGCAAAAGAGATAGTTAAAAGGGAAGAGCAAAAGGTCAGGGATGCAGGTCTTGAGGTGATTGATACGCTGTACTTGGATCCGTTTGATAAGGAACACGGCATGGTTGTTGCCAAGCTACCTTAAGCTAAACTACGCGGAAACAAGGCATAAGCCTGTGTACCAGCAACCGGCTGCGGCAGCATGGAAGCCCCCACGCGGCCACAGTGGATTGGCGCAAACAGCGCAAACGCCAGCTGTATTAACTAATACGTAACCCTAATCCATAATTATAAACAGAAAATATTAATATTATGTCGGTTTAACATATTAATTATGCCAGATGAATCAAATTTAGATGAAGTGGCTCTTCTTTTTAAAGCGCTCGGCAACAGGGAAAGGCTGAAGATTATAGAGCTTTTGGCAACGGCGCAAACGCCTCTGCACATAGAGGGGATAGCTAGACAGCTAAATGAGGACTACGCTTCAGTATATAAGCATCTGGAAGAGCTTGAAAAGGCAGGAGTTATTGGCGTTTACGCTGTCGGTAGAAGCAGGGTACCATATTTAAAAAAGAAGGAAGAATTATTATCTTTATTAGATCTATCAAAGAAAGTTATTTTACTTAAAAGTCAATAACAGATTTACCAAAATAGAAATCTTTATAAAACATAATGTAAAACCATAATAAATGCAAAGGAACCTTTACCTTTCAATCATTGTTGCGTTTGCGGCATCTTCAGCCGCCCTTACGCTACTCCATGTGATGTTCCCTTTCCCGCTACTTCCATTCCTTGAGTTTGATATGGCTGAGATACCTGACACGCTGGCTTTCCTCATATTAGGCCCACGGGGCGGGGTGCTTGTGGCGACAATACACTGTATACTGCTTTACGTGCTTGGGGCATTCACAATCTTCTCACCGCTGATGAAGCTCTTTGCAGAGGGCTCTATGTTCATAGGGCTGTATCTGTCTTACAGGTTAACAAGAGGATGGAAGGCCGCAACAGCACTTGGCGTGTTCTTTAGGGCGCTTATAATGCTCTTTGTAACGCTCGCCCTTTACTATGTAATAATGCCAAGCATATATCTTCCAACTGCAGACCTTGCCATGGGGATACTTGGGGTTCACATCTCAAGCCCTTTGCTGATAGCATTGCTTCTGGTTGGGATAACAACGCTCTTTAACGTAATAGCCGGGATCATAACGCTTGGCGTGTCGTTTGGCATTTATAAAACGCTGCGGTCAGCCTTTAAGGGCCTTGACTTTTTCTTCCCGTAAGGCTTTTCCAGCGCTTATAAGGTAACTTAAGAAAACATCTCTTTTTTCCTGCTGAACACTTACCTCAAAGGTCTTTTCTCCGGCCTTAACGAGAACATTCACCACGCCGTCAGGGGCTCTGTCGGAATAGGCGGCTACTATTTTACAGGCAACGCTAATTAGCTCATCAGAGTTCCCGGCGTTGCTTAACAGGCCAGTAGGGCCAGGGACGTTTGTGGGCATAAGTATTATCCTGTCATTAAAGCTTTCAAGAAACAGGTTCTCGTTCATATTTTTTCCAAGTATAAGCTTTACGCCCTTTGCGAGCCTAAAGTGTCGCCCAACCTTAAGCAACGAAATATCCTCAAGCGTATAGTCAGGTTCATTTTTAAACAGGTCCTTTAGCTTAATTGCATAATCATCATAAGTAAGAAGGCAACCCCCAGCCGCGCTTGGCCATTCGTCTAAGCCAAGCTCATTTGCCAACTTTATCAGCTCCCTCCTGCTTCTGCCGCTTATCGCCAGAAGGGCCTCCCTGTTTATTACCCCCTGCTTCTCAGGCTCTGTTTCTGGCAAAAGCCTTGCTGAAAGCGGTCTTAAAACAAGGCCAGAAAGCCCGCTTTCCTCTTCAATTATCTTTAGCGCTTTAAGGTTTTGAGACTTTGGCCTTTGTCCAAGAACTTCCCCGGTGACTATAAAGTCAGCGCCGTATTTCTTCATGTACTCCTTTGCAACCTTAAACATGTATATCCTGCAGTCTATGCACGGATTCATTGCCCTTCCATAGCCATGCTTGGGCTTCTTGACTACTTCTAGGTAATCCATGCCAGCGGTGTGAAACAGGGGCTTGACGTTTTCCCTCTTAAGAACTCTTAAAAGAAAGGAAATGTCGTTACAGCATGGGCCGTTGAACGGCGTTGATATATGGAGCGGTATGGGCTCAATTCCTAGCCTTTTAACAATTAACATGGCAAGAGTGCTGTCAAGCCCTCCAGAAACCAGCACAACGGCCCTTCTGTTCATGCGCCAGCTATGGCGAGAAAGGAGTTAAACGTTCCCTAACTTTTGCCTAGCGCTGACGCCTGCGGGCGTCAATTGATGAGGCCTCCCTGTAAATTGCGTGCACAATCATTCCGATTATAATGCTTATCACACCCATGTAAAGCGCCTGAAAGCCAAGCGCGTACATGACAACGCCAGAAAGCACAATCGACAGCACCTGGATATAAGGGAAAAGCGGGGATTCAAACTTCCCAGGCACATGCCTTTTCCTTATTATTACGACTGAAATTCCAGTAAGCGCGTACGAAAATATAACGCCGAAGTTTGAAGCAAGCGCCACATACTGAATGTTTCCAAGAAAAAGGGAGACAACCGCAAGTGCGCCTATTGCAAGCGTTCCAGGCCTAGGGCTGTCTTTTTCAGTTCTTCCAAGGAAAGATGGCAGAAGCCCGTCATCGCTCATCTGGAGCACGGTTCTTGACCCGGCAACAATAAGCGAAAGCGTAACGGTTACAGTTGCAACTATGGCAACCGCGTCAACGATATAAAGTATTATATCAGGAGCGCGCGAATATGCCAGCGCAATGGCCAGCGGATCAGCGGATATTGTGTACATGTTCCAGGGCATAAGCGCAAGCATTCCGATAACTACAAGAATATAAAGCACGGTGCTTACTAGAAGCGAAAGAACTATGGCGCGAGGGACATTCCGTTGCCCATCCTTAACCTCGGGCGTTAAAGTCGCTACAGTGTTAAACCCGGAATATGCAAAGAAGGCCAGCGATGCCGCGCTTATTATGCTTCCAATTCCCTTTGGGGCAACTGGCATAAACCTCTCCGGTGTGAACTTCCCATAAATTAGGGACGCGACTATAAACAGCAAAAGCCCTGCTATCGATATTACAACAAGCGCCTGTTCGGCATCTGCAACCGCCTTAACCCCAATATAATTAAGCGCGGTAGCTACAGCTATAAGGGCTGCGGCACAAAATAGCTCAGCCCATACGGAATAAACACCAAATGCGCTAAGCGCATACGAGGAAAACCCCAGCGCGACGGCCGCAGTGGCTATGGCGTACGATATTGCCCTGAGCCAGCCAACTATAAATCCAAGCTGTTCGCCCAGCGTTTCCTTTGTGAAAGAGTAAAGGCCTCCATGTGAAACTATTTTAGATGAAAGTTCAGCGCTGTTAAGCGCAACAGTGGCGGCAAGCGCCCCTGTTACTATAAACGCAAGCACTGCGCCAGGCCCTGAATCATATATAACGGTGCCCGCAAGGACAAAAATCCCAGCGCCTATTATGTTCCCAAGGCCTATTGCTGTAGCCTGCCACATGGTTAACTGCTTTTTCTCCTGCACGGTTTCAGTTGAAGCGTTTGCAAATTATAACCTTTGCCAGCGCGTTCGAATTAAATCGGCCAACCGGTTGCTTAGCAAAGCTTATAAGAGCCGGCCTGACAAAATGTTTGGCGAAAAGCCGTTTGAGTAACGAATACCGAGGGCACGGCCATTTCAGGCCAAAGCCCGTTTCAGAAGGAAACGTCTACGATCTAGAGATAACTGAAACAAGTCAAAGAGGAGACGGTATAGCTAGGGTAAAGGGCTTCGTAATCTTCATCGCAGGAGCAAAGCAAGGAGAAAAATACAAGATTAAGATAACCAGAGTTGCAAGGAACTACGCAATAGGGGAAATAGTCCCTCCAGAAGGGCAACAGGAAGGACAGCAGGAAGGAGAAAGCCAGGAATAGGCGCTCCGATCCGGTTTAAAACGTATCAATTTATTTTTTAAATTAATGGCGCTCTAGTTTGTTCTGTAATCTTTGATACATCGCCAGAGCTTTGCATTAGAGGTGTAGCCTCAAACCAATGGGATCCCTCGCCCTTTTAGGGCGAGGAGGAAGTCAGTTTTGGGGCCTTGCGCATTAGCGCAAGCGCAGCTACCTCTTGGCGTTAATCCTGGTTTCTTGAGGTCAGTCCTGTTGTAGTGGGTAGAGATAAAGGTTAAATTCAAAGGAAGCCGTGTTTAAGTCATGAAGAGGGACGACTTTTTTAAGGAAACCGTTACGCCTCTTGAAGTGAAAAAAAGGAGCGTCTCTGAGCTTCTTGAAGCAATGGCAGACACGTCATTTCAGGGAAGAAAGCTCGGCGAGGCATTTAAGGTGTGGAGTGAAATGTTGCAGGACAGGGACGTGTCCATATACTTTGGGTTTACGGGGTCCATGTCCACTGCTGGGATGTGGAAGATAGTCGGCTGGATGATAGACAGCGGCTACATAGATACGCTGGTTTCAACAGGGGCCAACATTTCTGAGGATATATACGCAGGGATGGGATTTCCATACGGCAAGGGAACACCTTACATAGACGACGAGCTTCTCTTGAAGAACAAGATAGACAGATATTACGACGAATGGGCTGATGAGTACAAGTACAGGGAAATGGAAAAGTTGCTCACTGATTTCATAGGAAGCCTGCCAAAGAACCATGTTTATTCTACTGCGGAAATGATGTTTTTGCTTGGCAAGCACCTTGATTCACTTGGAATAGATTCGCTTGCGACCAGGGCTTACAGAAAGCGCGTTCCAATATTTTCACCGGCAATAATGGACAGCAGCTACGGCATAGCCTCTGTTTTAAGCGAAAAGGGCAGAATAGTGCTGGATCAGTTCAAGGACTTTGAGCAACTTACAAAAATAGAGATGGCGTCCAGCGATACTGGCGTTGTTTACATAGGCGGCGGCGTTCCAAAGGACACAATACAGCTCATGGCTGTAATAAAGGCCCTTTTGCTTGAAAGGGAGAAGAAGGAGGAGGTGGTCAAGCCTCACAAGTACGCAATTCAGATAACCACAGATTCGCCACAGTGGGGAGGGCTGAGCGGCGCAACGTTTGAGGAGGCCATAAGCTGGGGCAAGATAGCCAGCAAGGGCAGGTACGCCATATGCTATTGTGATGCCACCATAGCGCTTCCATTAATCTCCCATGGAATTTACGAAAAGGGAATATCAAGAAAGAACCGGGACTTCTCGTTTGTGTTCTCTGAAGTTGACAAAAGATAGGATGTGCCCTGATGCAATTGTAATAGGTTCAGGGATAACAGGCATTTTTTCTGCAATTGAGCTTGCGAGGAGAGGCGCAAAAGTAAACCTGATAGAAAGGTCAAACGCGCCCGATGGCGCCACCACAAGAATAGCAGGGGTAATACACACAGGTGCCAGGTTCGCTGTGGTTAATCCAGGGCTTGCAGAAGCATGTTTCAACGAATGGAAGTGGTGGAAAAGGAACATGGGTGAGCACATTCGCGTAAGCGATGGGTATTATTTGCTTAAGAACAAATGGGATGGCTCAGAGGAATACCTTAACAAGTGGGCTTCCGCTATGAAAGGCATAGGCATACCATTTTATGAGGATGATGGGATAATCGAGACTGATCAGCGGGCAAGGGCGGACAGAGCCTTCTGGGTTCCGGAAATGGCAATTAACGTCTCAGGGGCGCTTAATGCTCTTCTAAACTATGCTGTTAAGAAGGGGGTTAACTACATGCCCAGAGCAGAGGTCACAGGCGCGTCTCTGACGGGAGATGGGTACGTTGTGGAAGTAAAGTCCGGGGCAGAGACTTTAAAGCTGTCCGGGCACGTGTTTGTAGCAGCTGGGCATGAAACACCAAAGGCTTTAGCGCCATTTGGCATTGATGTTAAATACAAAATAGCCCGTGGATCTCATGCCGTAGTCAACGCAAGGACCGGCTTTATAATTGAAAAGTTAAAGGCGCCTTCAGTTGGCGATCTTTTTGTGCCAATGAACGGGCTCACCTATATAGCGCCATCTTTAGTGGACGATCTGCAAAGGCCAGTCTCAGACGAAATTTCTGAAATTCTCAGCTCAGCATCTGATGTCTTTGACTTTTCATCAGCAGATGTTATAGGCGCCATAAGCACCTATAGAATAACCATATCAGAGCCAAGGTCAGCTACACCGTTTGACTATGTTTATTCAAACGGCGCAATAACCATCGCGTACTCTGCGAACATGGCATGCGCAAGAAGGGTGGCGGTCAGCGCTATAAAGGAATCAAGGATTCAGGGGTTAAAGGACGGCGTTACGGAAAACTATCTGGGATTCTAAGTTGGACGCAGAAGCCTATGACAGGTGGTATGACGAACACAACGCGATCTTTTTAACTGAATTAAGGCTGCTTTTTTCAGTGTTTAAAGGCGGCAAAGGCGCTGAGCTGGGCGCTGGGACAGGGAGGTTTGGGAGCGCAGTTGGCGCAGATGTCCTGCTTGATTTAAACAGGGATATGCTGAGCTTAGCAAAGAAAAGGACAAGCGACCTTGTTTTGGGCAACATGTGCGATCCTCCGTTTAGGGAAGGAGCTTTTGACTACGGCCTTTTTTCGTTTTCGCTCGGGTTCTCTGGTTGTGCTGATCTTGGACGCCTGATGATCCTGCCCTTTAAAAGGGACATCTACATAATTGACGTTGACAGGGATAACACGGAGGAGCTCTACATAAATGCCCTGGAGGCTTCATTTGGGCCTTTCAGGCTTGATTTAAGGAGGCTCATTGACGTCGCAACATCCCTGGGGCTGCATGTGGAAGGGCCGGTAAATGCGAGAATAAACGTTGACGGCCACGCAGTAACAGTTTTTGCAGTAAGGCTGTTCAGGCCCTTTTAAGGGAGCTGACTATTTTTATCACATCGCGATCGTTTAAGGCGTAGTCAGCGCCGACCTTCATCTTTGTCCTTGCGTTGACAGCAAATAGGAATCCCTTGCCAAGGTCGGTGTGAATCAAAAACGCAAACTCCTTTGCCGTTGTTCCACGCTTTACAAGATAAGCGTCAGGCAAAACGTTGCCCTTCTTGTCGGTTAACCTGTTTTCATCCTCAACAGGATAAACCGCTATCATGTTCAGAAGGTTAAAGTAAACATAGTTTATAGCCTGCTGCACTCCGGTATTTCCAAAAGGAACAAGCACGCTTTCCCTTATATAGCTAAGCGCCTTCTGTTGCTGCTCATTTAGCTGCGCAATGACCTTGAATTCGCTGTCACCTGGCTCGTAGCTTATAAGCCCAGAGCCCGCAGCCCTTCTCAGGGCAAGCTCAGAGTCGGCCGAGGCAGGGACGAGGTCCTTAACGCTTTCCTTCATGCGTTTTATGTTTTCCTTCGCGCTTGGCATGTCGGCCTTATTTGCAACTATAAGCATAGGCTTTGCTATTATCCTTATCTTGTGGGCTATTTCTATAAAGTCCTCATCGTTCAGCTCCACTATTTTTTTAGATTTTTGCTCAAGGTGCTGGCCAAGAACGTCTCTTATAACTGCCTCAGGGACGTCCAGCCCGCTTAGCCTTGTCACAAGAATGGGAACGGCATCGCTTACCCGCCCCATCTTTAAAACCTTGTCCTTGTCCTTTAAAATTATGTTGGCTATCCACATGTCCAGCTCATTTTCTATAAATTTCACATCGTCAAGAGGATCGTGATCAGGCGTTGAAAGGACCTTGCCAGAGGAGTCGGTCATGCCAGATGCGTCCACCACATGAATAAGCGCATCAGCTCTCATCACTGAGTCAAGGAACTGATTTCCTAGCCCGAGGCCTTTGTATGCACCCGGTATCAGCCCCGGCAGGTCCACAAGCTTAACCGGTATGTACCTTATGCCGTTAACGCACCTGGAATTAACCGGGTTGTCCTTAACCCCAAACTCCGTGCAAACGCACTTTGTCTTGAGCCATCCTATCCCAACGTTTGGCTCTATCGTTGTAAATGGGTAGTTTGCAATTTTTACAGGCAGCATCGTAGCCGCGCTAAAGAAGGTTGACTTGCCAGCGTTGGGCTTTCCAATAAGTCCAACCAGCAACTTTAACGCGCCTCCAAACTCGAACAGGTTAAGCGGCTTTCCACGGTAGATAAAACGAGCAGGGCTTTTATATAGTATAACCGAAAACTTTGTATAGCATGTATCTGGCATGCCGGCTGTAAGAAGTAGTGGCCCCGTTACGATGCCTTTTTCCCACAAATATTAAAATTGCAGCTTATAGAGTATAGTGAGCATGGTTGCTGACAAGGAAGAGCTAAGAAAGGAGTTTTCAGAGGAAAGGCCAGAGCTTTATCAGGTTAGCCTTTTCAGGGAAAAGGGCTTTATAAGAAAAAAGTGCAAAAGGTGCGGCAGGTACTTCTGGACCCTTGATCCAGACAGGGAGTACTGCCCAAATCAGCCATGTTCTAGGTACGAATTCATAAGGAATCCGTCTGGAAAAAAGCTTGATTACGTGAGCGAATGGAACGAGATAAAGGACTTTTTTGTAAGAAATGGCCATACTTACGTAAGAAGGTATCCAGTTGTAGCTAGGTGGAGGGACGACCTTTACTTTACGGTTGCGTCAATTATAGACTTTCAGAGAGTTGAAGGGGGCAAGGTGATATTTGACTTTCCTCATAACCCGCTAATAGTGCCTCAGATGAGCCTCAGGTTTAACGATCTGGCAAACGTGGGCCTTACAGGGAGGCATTACACATCATTCTGCATGATAGGTCAACACGCGCTTGCTAACGAGCAGGGATATTGGAAGGACAGGACAATAGAGCTTGACTTTAGGCTTTTAACCGAAAGGCTCGGGATTCCTGAGAAGGAGGTCGTGTTCGTTGAGGACGTGTGGCTTGGATACGGCGCCTTTGGGTACTCCCTAGAATACTTTGTAAAGAACCTTGAACTCGGCAACGCCGTGTTCACTGAGTTTGAAGGAAGCCCTGACTCATACAGGAGGTTCGAGCCTCCCGTAGTAGATATGGGCGCCGGCCTGGAGAGGTTTGTATGGCTTGGCTGGGGGACTCCTGCAAGCTATGATGCGGTTTTTGCAGGGCAGCTTAAGGAGCTAAGGGAGATGATAGGCCTTGACGTTGATGAAGGGCTTAAGGAAAGGTTCTTTTTGTCCGCAGGGGAGCACGACTTCTCCGAAGGGGAAAGCGTTGAGGACCTCTTCAGCTCACTTAATATGAGCCAGAAGGACCTTGAGGCAATACTTGCGTTGCGGGACGCATATGCTGTTCTTGATCACTCAAGAACCCTCTTGTTTGCCATAGTTGACGGTCAGCTTCCAAGCAACGTAGGCGGGGGATACAACATAAGGGTTGTGCTCAGGAGGATGTTTGACATACTTAAAAGAAGGGGCTGGGGGATAAGCGTTTATGATCTAATGAAGCTTCATGCAGAGCACCTGAGGGCCATGTACCCTGAGCTCGAGGGGATAGAAGCTTACAAGGAGGTGCTTGACGTTGAGCTTAACAGGTATGAAAAGCTTCAGGAAAGCGTTAACAGGATAATCGAAAGGCTTCCAAAAGGCAAGGAGCTCAAGATAGAGGACGTTGCAAGGCTTTATGAATCAAACGGCGTTAACCCTGAGGTGTTGCACGAAAGGGGCCTTATAAAGTTTGATCCAGCGCAGGTCATGTCATACCTTGCCAGCAGGCATGAAGCGCCAAAGCTTCAGGAGGTTAAGCCGCAGTTTGATCCAAGCGGGATAAAGCCAACAGAACAGCTGTTTTACGAGAGGGTTTATGACTTTACCGCTAAAGTGCTTAACGTCCAGGGAGACTACGTAATCCTCGACAGGACAGCCTTTTATCCTCGCTCTGGCGGCCAAGAACCAGACAGGGGCACTCTAGACGGCGTAGAAGTTATTGATGTGGTGAAAATCAAGGGGGTAATAGGGCATAGGGTAAAAGATCCTGCTAGCTTTTATGTGGGGAAGGAGGTAAGTGGCCATGTAGATGTGGGCAGAAGGGAGGCGCTGATGCGGCATCACACAGCAACCCACATCGTTAACTATGCAGCAAGAAAGGCCCTTGGCCCATGGGTGTGGCAGCATTCCGCGTTTAAGGAGGAAGACAAGGCCAGAATAGACATAACTCATCATTCTGCGCTGACCGATGATGACGTGGCCAATATAGAGAGGATTGCCAACGAGCTTGTGCTTAAGAACGTAAGGGTTGAAAAGCTCGTGATGCCAAGGACAAAAGCAGAGGAGGAGTTCGGGTTCAGGATTTATCAGGGAGGAGCGGTGCCTGGGGACACGCTCAGGATAATAAAAATAGGGGATTATGACGTGGAGGCTTGCGGGGGGACGCACTGTGATTACACCGGCGAAGTTGGCATGATAAAGATCCTTAAGGTTGAACGAGTTCAGGACGGCGTAGACAGGATCGAGTTTGTTGCAGGGTTAAAGTCCCTTCAATACACGCAGTCGCTTGAAAGGACAATCAGGGAGGCCGAGGCAAGCCTTTCAAAATATTCTCAGGGCGATGTGGTCGAGGCTTCGAAAAAGGCCGCAAAGAGGATAGAGGAGCTTGAAGAGCTAAGCGATGCTCTGATAACGCTCTTGGCTAAAAGCTACGCTGCGACAAACAGCAAATACCTGATAGTTAAAGGAGGGATGGATAAGGAAAGCGCAATAAGGCTAGGGGACGAATACGTTAACATTTCGGGTGGAATATTTGCATACCTTTATCCAGCCCAAAACGGCACCGGATTTGTGCTCATCTCAGCGCGTGAGGGGAGCATGTCATCAGGCGAAATAGGAAAGGACCTCATTAGCAGGTTTGGAGGGAGCGGAGGAGGGAGAGGGAGGATATTCCAGGGAGCGTTAAAGGCAGGCATCGATGAAGCAGAAAGCTATCTAATGGCAAAACTCACAGGTTAAAAGGACAATCTAACTTATATTTCTGAACATTCAAAGTCAGTTGGCGGCGGGTAGGGCCGGGGGGCTAGCCGTCCCCCTTTCCCGAAACCGGCTCTATGCGGGGGCCAGTAAGGCTAACCAAAACCCGCGCTGGTGCAGGCAGGTGCACAGGCTAAGGGCATGAAATGCCGTCGGCCTGGGCCACCTAGACGCTGTCCCTTTCCGTAGGGAAGGGGGAAGCGTCAGCCGCCGAACCGGGCCAGGCCCGGGAGGGAGCAACCCTAAGGCGGGAAAGGGGCGCCGGGCCAGCAACGGCTGGACCTAAGGCCTGTGCATCGCCTGCACTGGTGTGGGGGGAGGTTGGCCGGCCGCCGCCTGGCTTTAAGCGCCTATTTTAAGCGCTGTCGTCGTGTCTGTTATCAGCAAAGGTTATTTTTACGCGGTATAAACTTGCGCTGTCCATGTCATGGCCTTTTGGGTCTAAAAGGAAGGCTGATGAGCACTACAGCAAAGGGAATGAATTAAGCAATAAGGGGATGTATGAAGAGGCAATAAAGGAGTACATGGCGGCCATAGAGATCAGGCCAAAAGACCCAAGATACCACAACAGCCTCGGCACGGCCTTGGCCGCCATGGGGAGATACGAGGATGCACTAAAGGAGTTTCAAGAGGCCACGCGTTTTAATCAGAAGTACATAATAGCATACAACAACATGGGGGCTGCCCTTAACGACTTAAGGAGGTACGAGGAGGCAATAGCAATCCTTGAAAAAGGCATATCCATAGACCAGCATGTTCCGGAACTGCATGGGAATAAGGGTGTGGCGCTTTACATGCTAGGAAGATATGATGATGCTCTCAAGGAGTTTGAAACGGCAATATCGCTAAAGCCAAAGGACCCTGGGTATAAGTACAATAAGGCGCTGGTTCTTTTTGCAATGGGCAAGCGTGAAGATGCAATAAAAGAGCTCAGGGATGCGTTAGCGCTTGACAGTGAAAGGCCAGAGTATCGTTATGCGCTTGCTGAGGCCCTTGCTCTAACAGGGCGTTTGGAAGAAGCACTTAACGAGCTGGCTGAGGGACTCAAGCTTAGCACTTCCGGAAGGCTATGTGAGCTTGCTGAAAAAAGGCTTGTGGCCTATAATGGGGCTAGCGACGAGGAAGTTAAAGTTCTTGCAGAGCTTTCAAATGAGCTGGTTAAAAGGTGCAAGGGCTCATAGATGGTTAAAGTGCCTGCGTATATCCATTAAGCTTATAAACGAACTAATTCCATTCACAAAAAGTTATGAGTGTAAACGAGGAAAAGTGGCTAGACGAGTGGGATAAAAACAGGCTGTTTGAGGCAAATGTAATACCTGGCAGGCCAAAGTTCTTTGTTACGTTCCCAATACCCTATATGAATGGACCTGTCCATCTTGGCCATGCGTACACGCTTTCAAGGGCGGACGTAATTGCCAGGTATTACAGGCTAAAGGGCTACAACGTTATCTTCCCCCAGGGCTGGCACTGGACCGGTCAGCCCATAGTTTCCGCTGCTGAGCGCCTTGCAAAGGGAGATCAGAGCATGGTGAAGGAGTTTAAGGAAATAGACAAGGTCCCAGATGAGATAATTCAGAAGTTCAAGGACCCTGTTTTCATGGCCAGGTACTACACCGAAAGAAACAAAAACTCGTTCAAAAGGCTTGGGGCAAGCATAGACTGGCGGCGTGAGTTTCATACAACAGTTGATGATCCCTGGTTCAGCAAGTTCATTGAATGGCAGTACCTGACGCTTAGAGAGATGGGCTACGTAAAGCAGGGCTCGCACCCTGTGGTCTGGTGCCCCCGGGATAAGTCGCCTGTTGGCGATCACGATAGGCTTAAGGGCGAGGGCGTTTATCCTGTAGAGTTCAGAATTGTGCTTTTTAAGGTAGCCGAATCAGAAGAATACCTTGCCGCAGCAACGCTAAGATCAGAAACGATTTATGGCACAACCAACATCTGGCTTAGCCCTGAACTTGAATACGTAAGAGCCAGGGTTGACGGGAAGACGTGGGTGGTTGGCAAGGAGGCGATAAAGAAGCTCAGGGATCAAATGTTTTCAGTAGAGGAGCTGGGCCCTGTAGACCCCAAATCCTTAATAGGCAAGGAGGTGGTGGTTCCAGTAATTAACAGAACGGTAAAAATACTCCCGGCAACGTTCATAGACAAGGACATAGGCACTGCTGTTGTTTACAGCGTGCCGGCGCATGCCCCTTACGATTACCTAGCGCTAAGGGACCTCCAGAGTTCTGGTTATAGGGACGCGCTTGACATTAAGCCAATAAGCATAATAGAGGTTAAGGGCTACGGCGAGTTCCCGGCGGTTGAAATTGTTGAAAAGATGAAGATAAAGAGCCAAGCAGATGCTCTTGCAGACGAGGCAACAAAGGAGATCTACGCGGCAGAGCTAAGGGAAGGAAGAATGAAGGGCAACTGTGGGGAGTTCGCGGGGGTCAGCGTTTCCGCGGCCAGAAAGCTTGTATTTGATAAGCTTAGCGAGCTTGGGCTGGGCTATACTTTTTACGAGCTGCCAGAGCCGGTGATCTGCAGGTGCACAACCAGGTGTCACGTAAAGATTCTGGAAAACCAGTGGTTTCTTAAATACTCAGATGAAAGATGGAAGGAGCTCACAAGGGAGTGCATAAATTCGATGAAAGTGAGCCCGGAGGAGGCAAGAAGGTGGTTTTTGGACGTTGTTGACTGGCTGCAGGACTATCCATGCGCGAGACAGAGCGGGCTTGGGACACCTCTTCCATGGGACAAAGACTGGCTGGTTGAAACCCTTAGCGACTCCACGGTATACATGGCATTTTACACAATAGCGCATTTAATAAGGAAGGTAAATCCCTCAAGCATATCAAAGGGGCTCTTTGATTACGTATATTATGGCAAGGGCAATCCCAAGGAAGTGGCCGCGGCCACAGGCGTAGATCCAGCGCTGCTGGAGGCCATGAGAAGCGAGTTCCTTTACTGGTACCCAGTTGACGTAAGGGTCTCAGCAAAGGAGCTTGTTCCAAACCATCTAACGTTTTTCATATTCCATCATGTAGCCCTGTTCGACAGGGATAGGTGGCCAAGGTCGATAAGCGTTAATGGGATGTTAACCGTCGAAGGAGAAAAGATGTCAAAGTCAAAGGGCAACGTCATAACAATAGATGAAGCAATAAACATATATGGCGCAGATGCCGTAAGGGTAGCGCTTCTTAGCTCTTCAGAGTACATGAACGACGCAAACTGGAGTTCGCGAGTTGCCGCGTCTGTAAAGGAAAGAATCGCGTCAACAATTAAGCTGGCCAAGTCAATCATGGATTCGGCCGTTAAAAGGGAGCCAAACGTCTATGACATATGGATGACAAACAGAATTTACGAGTATTCTGAGAAGATAGGGAGGCTTATTGAAAGCTACACGATAAAGGAGGCGGCTGTGGCGGCATTTTACGAGTTCGGCGAGAGAGTAAGGGAGTACATGAAAATGGTAAATCAGGTTCCAAGCAAAGACGTTGCCGAGAACTTGGTAAACGCATGGGCCGCATACCTTGCGCCGTTTGCGCCGTTCTTGGCCGAAGAGCTTTATTCATTGCTAAAAAGAGGCCCCAGCGTTATGCTTGCTGAATGGCCCAAAGCGGGAGAGCCAGACCTGAACGCAGATCTTGAAATAAATCTTGTAAACAGCTTGGTAAGTGATGTAAAGGAGGTGCTCAAGGTGATAAAGGTTAGGCCGAAAGCTGTAGTGGTTTACGCGCACGATCAGTCATCGTCAGAGGAGTTCCTAAAGTCGACGCCTCCTGATAAAAAGGGAAGGTTCATGAAGTTCATGCGCGAGCTTGACCCGTTAGTAAAGGATAGGCTTGGAAGCTTTAACGAGCTGGAGATATACAGGAGGCACGTAGAATACATTTCGTCAGAGCTTGGGGTGCCGGTGCAGGTCAGGGGGATAGGCGAAGCTCCAGCGGAGCATCTTCAGAAGGCTTCGCTCTCTATGCCAGGGAAGCCTGCAATTGTAGTGGAAAGGTAGTTTCACCAGAAACGTTAAATTTAGGTACTCGTTTGAGAGTGCAAGAGGGAAAAATGTCGACCGATTTAACCATGAAGGTCCTTGCGGACAGCCTTAACAAGAAGGTCCTTATAAGGCTAAAGGGTAACAAGAGGATAAGGGGGCAACTGGCTGGCTTTGATCAACACATGAACCTTCTGCTTAATGATGGAGAGGAGCTTAACGATGACGGCTCCTTTTCAAAGGTAGGCTCCATAGTGATAAGGGGAGATAACGTTGTTTTAATATCTCCAATAAAGGAGTGAATAGCTCATGAAGGGCACCCCAAGCATGGGAACAAAAAAGAGAAGGATTCTTCATGGGTACTGCAGAAGGTGCGGACATAAATCATACAACCTTATAACCCACGTATGCGCCCACTGCGGGTATGGAAGATCAAGAAGGCTTAAGTAACCTTATTGTTATGAAGCCTTGTTATAATTATCGGAAACGGCACTAGGAAGATCAGCGCTGATGCTGTCCAGAAGGATCCTACTGGGCCAAGCAGGCTGAACAGCACCCCTCCGGCAGCGGCACCGACAGCGTATGAAAAGTAATATGTGCTGTTTAGTGCGCTGTATCCAGGCCCCCATTGCTCGAACGGAAGCGCGCGGGATATCTCATGTTGAACATAAAGGGTCCATATTGAAAGGCCAACCCCCTCAATCCCCCAGAGGGCGCTTAAAATAATTATCGCCGGCCTAAATGAAATTAAAAATGCAATAACAGAGCTTATGGTTGTCGTAAAAGCTATCCAGAGGCTCTCCCGGTATTTTGTGATTATAGTTCCCCCTATCCTTGAGGCAATAAACCAGCCAATCCCAGCTGGTATGTACGCCAGCATAACCTCGAATGGCGTCAGGCCGTAGCTTTTTACCAAAAACGGGATAAGCATTGGATAAAGCGCGCCCTGTCCTACTCCAAGCAGTGAAGTTGAAACCAGTATTGGGAGCGCGCCGTGGCCGGCAGCCGGCTTCAGCTCGCTTAATGTAGGCTTGGCATTTAACCTGGGTATAAGCAGAAAAGAAGTCGCGGCGATTGCGGTATAAGTTATAAAGACGAACTTGATGTAAAATAAGTAGTGACCTAGGAACTGCGAGGCAAGAAGCGCAATAAACCCGATAAAGCCCCCAACGCCGGCGCCTATAAGGCCGTAAAGCATAAGATCGCCAAACATGTTGGCATCATCCCTTCCACCCTTAACTGCAACAGTAAAGAGGAGGCCTGCGCTGTTAAGGCTGTTGCCAAGGCCAAGCATGAATGAAGCAAGAAAAACGGCTTGCACGTTTAAACTCAGGCCAAACATTATAAAGGCAACCACTAGGAGCGAAAAGCCTAGGTAAAAGATCAGCTCAGGCCTTAGCCTCTTAAATGTCATGTTTAAAATAGGAAGGCCTGCAAGCCAGGCTATGTTATATATGGCATAGGCTGTTCCAACGTCTACCGAGGTTCCCTTTAGAAGCACTACAAGCAGCCCAAGCATGAACTCAAGAGTCGCGAGATGCAGGTTTGTAAATGTATTAAGCAGATAATGGGGCTCGGGCCTTGGCAAAGTCTTCATTACAGGCGCATTAATCGCAAGCGCAAATAAATTTATCCAGTCTAGTCATGGATCTGCTCTGTCAGAATTGTTGCTAAAAAGGGCATGACGGCATCTTTATGTTAAAGCGCACAAAAAGGTTAAATAACAAAAGGAATAAACGCAATAATATGGTAAAGTTATACGATCTTTCCCAACCGCTTTCACAAGAAACACCGTTCTGGCCACTTTACCCACCGTTTGAAGTCAAATACATAAAAAGGAAGGCCGAGCACGGAGTAAACGCCCAGTACATCATGACTTCAAACCACATAGGAACCCACCTGGATGCCCCACGACACTTCATAACGTGGGGGAAGACCGTGGATCAGATACCTCTGGAACAGCTATACGGAACAGGCGTCGTGGTTGACGTTTCTGAAGCGGGAGAGCTTGGGCTTATAACGCCCAAGATGGTTGAATCAAAGATAGACGTAAAGGAGCGCGACATAATAGTGTTCTATACAGGCTGGACCAAGTATGCCTGGTACCAGCCTACGGCCGATGAAGAAAAGTACATACATCTGCATCCTGGAATGACTAGGGACATGGTTGATTGGATGATCAAGAAAAAGATCAAGTGGTTTGGCGTTGACACGCCATCGCCGGATCATCCAATGAACCTGCCAATAGGGAGGTTCCTTCCGCGCGTTAGCGACAAGGTCAGGAGGCTCGCAGAGCAAAAATTTGGCGGGCCAGAAGCTCTAAAGAAGATCTTTCCTGAAGAGGACTACCAGCTGATGCACAACGCGCTGTTCCCATATGACATTGTTCATGTGGAGAACATAGGAGGGCAGATAGAGGAGCTCCTTGCAGGCAGAAAGGCAGTAAGGACAACATTGGGGGCTTTCCCGTGGCTGTTTAAGGGCGGCGAAGCGGCCTTCTGCAGGGTAGTGGCTTTCGTAGAAGAATAAAGTCAAGGCCTTAGCCTTTTTATTGTTTCTTCCCTTATTCTTGTAATCTCGCTTTTCATTTCATCTTTTAAGTCATCCCAGTACTCGGGCGAGGTCATGCTGTAAAACGCCCTTTCAAGCACCTCGTTCACTGCAGGATGTATGTGCATTGACGTGTAAATTGGCCTTATGCTATCCCCGGAGTTCATCAGCATTATTGATTCGTGGACAATGCTTGATGCGTATGGGCCTATCACATGCGTTCCGAGCAATTTTTCACCCTCTCTGTCAGCTATAACCTTAGCAAAGTGGCGTTCGTCTTTCATGGCAAGCCCCTTTGCCGTGTCCTTGTACATGTAAAAGCCCACCTGCTTCGGCCCATTATAGTCCTCCTCCTTTAGGCCGACGGCCCCTATCTCAGGCTGCGTAAATATTGCATGGGGCACCGCATGAAAGTCAACAGGCACCTTGTACCCTCTGAACATGTTGTAGTATACGATCTGGCTTTCATAGTTTGCCGCATGCTTGAACATGTGAACTCCAAGCGCATCGCCGCAGGCCCAAATTCCTGGCTTGTTTGTTTCAAGATATTTGTTTACCTTAACCCAGCCCCTTTCGTCCAGATCTATTCCTCCTTTTTTCATCTCAGTTATATCAGAATTGCTCTGTCTGCCTGAAGCTACTATCACCTCGTCCGCGTCGATCTGAACCTGCGTCCCGTCCTCTGCGTGTTCAGCAACAATGGTCTTTATTCCATTGTGCCTGTTTATGACTTCTTCCACCTTAAAGTTTGGCAGCAGGTTCATGTGCTGGGAAAGATCGGCCTCTAGGACGTAAGATACTTCGGGCTCCTCAGTGGGAGCTATGCGCGGCAGCATCTCAAAAACGTAAACGTCGCTGCCCATCATGGAAAGGAAGAATCCAAACTCCAGGCCCACATAGCTTCCTCCTATTATTGCAACCCGCCTTGGCTGTTTCCTTGGCCTGAAGAACTCTTCATTCGTAACATAGCCAGCCTCGCTTAGGCCAGGAATATCAGGCACATAAGGCCTTGACCCTGTGCAAAGGAGAATTTTATCCGCGTGTATGAGCTGGCCGTCAACGCTTATCGTGTATTCAGATTCAAATTTACCAGTTGTTTTGTAAAGATCAAGGTGCGGATCGCTGTTTATCCCGGACTCTATCTGCTGGCTTTCGCTCATAACTTCATTGTAAACCCAGGACATTATGCTTTCAAAGTCCACGCCGTTAACCGCGGCATTTATCCAGAACTCCTTGGCCCTCCTTATCCCATGCACTAACTCGGCCGGGTAAAGCAACATCTTTGAAGGGATGCACCCCCTTGTAAGGCATATGCCACCAACCGGCCCGTTTTCCAACACCGCCACTTTAATGGACCTGTCCTCAGAAAGCAGCTGAGAGACTATGTTCATCGAGGAACCTGTCCCAAAGGCTATGAGATCGTACTCTTTCATTGAAGTTATAATTATTTAAGGGCTAATTTAAGCTCTCCCTTTTTAATGCATAAAACAAAGGCCAAAACTATGTGGCTTTTAAAAAAGCTTTTAATGTGAGAGTAAAACTATTCGTTGTATGTTTGTTAAGGTGGAGATAACAAACATTGGTTACATGGATGAAAGCGGGAAGGAGGGGTTTATTGAGTTTACAAGCGAGGATGGGAAGAAGTTCATGATGAACGCGTTCAGCGGGGAGGTTTCGTATCATATTTCCAGGTTCATGAGCGGCGACAGGTCTTCAATTCCAACTATATACAACATGGTTGAGGAGCTCGCAAACATGCTTGGCGTTGAGCTTGAAAAGGTTGAGATTTATGAAAGGGGGAACGTGTTGAGGGCAAACCTTTACTTTATAGGGAGGGGGAACAAGAACATAACTTTAAAAAACTACAGGGCATCGGATGCTATAGCGCTGGCGACATTTTACAACATGCCAATTTACTTGGACGAGTCATTGCTTATGTGAACGTCCTCCCTTGCGCGCGCTATGGCCCTTATCCTCTCCTCTCCATTTATCTCCTTTATAAATTCGTAAATGGGCTTTGGAACGAGGTGCTCCCACCTTCCGCCTGAAAGTATTTTCTCGCGTATACGTGTGGCCATGAGCTCCTCCCTTTCAACGAGCGGCACGGGAATAACCTTTACATTGGCCTCGGCGGCAAGCATGTGCACAAGCTCATTGTTCGAATAGATTTCATCAAAGCGGGGCAGGTAGCTTTTCAGATGGCTTATCCAGAGGTTATGATTTGTTATGTCATCAAGAGGCATTGGATAAACTGGCTTTTTCGGCTTAATCCAGTCCAGGTATCTTAACACCATTTCAAGTCTTTCGCCCGCGGTAAATGGGTTATCTGGTTCATGATTTTTTTGGGCGCTCCCAATAACAACCATTACAACGTCAGATCTGTCAACTACATAGTTAATTGCAGCGGCGTGGCCGTTGTGAAAAGGCTGAAAGCGCCCTATAAAAACGTTGATCTTCATGACGGTAAGTATTTCAGCTGGAACGTTTAATAAGCTTACTCATTTTGCGCTCTGCGCTAGACCTCGTATATCCTTATTGCATCAGTAACTCCCTGCTTAAGGCTGCGCGTCATTACTATTCTCTCATTAGACGAAATCATGTTTAATTCCTTTAAGCCGTCTATAACTACTTGGTCATAGCCTGTGTGCTCCAGCTGCGCTACCTCAACACCCCATGTAAGGCAAAGCTTTTTGCATACCCAGCTTTCACTACAGACGGCAACTATTCTTGATGATGGCCTGAACTTTGCAAGCCTCTGCGGAGTCTTGCCGGTTGTAGTTATGGCCACGATTGTGGCGCCTATTGTCTCGCTTAGCTCAACTATTGACTGCGAGAACTTGTCGTAAACGTCAAGCCCCCTTGCGCGCGGCCTGACCCTTATGTAGCCTTCTGCCTCCTCAGCTATATCCCTTAGCCACTTTACAACTTCAACGGGATACCTTCCGACGGCTGTCTCACCGCTTACCATTAGGGCATCAGCGCCCATGCTTACAGCCATAAACACGTCTGTAACTTCAGCCCTGGTGGGTATTGGATTGGTGGTCATTGAATCGAGAAGCTGCGTCGCAACTATGGACGGCTTGCCCATGTTTAGGGACTCTTCAATTATCGTCCTTTCTAGCTCGGGTATCTTTACAAGAGGGTAATGAGAACCCAGATCGCCTCTTGCAACAAGAACGTAATCAGTTTTGTCGGCAATTTCTCTTATGTTGTTTACCGCAGAAATCGTTTCTATCTTTGATATTATAAACGGCTTCCCCAGCTCATAAGCAATGTCCTTAACCCTCTCTATGTCCTTTCCTTCCTTTACAAAGGAAAGCGCAAGGCCATCAAAGCCGTTCTTTAACGCGAATTCCATATCCTTCAGGTCCTTTTCGGTAGGTATAGTGAAAGGATACTCCTTCCCCTGTATGGCTATGGTCTTCCGTGGCCCAACCACTCCTTCATTAAGGAACTGCACAAGCGCCTTTTGCCCGCTCTTCGCTACAACGCGGCCCCAGAGCCTCCCTCCATCTATGGCTATTGTGTCTCCCTCTTCAATCATTTCATAGAACACCGGCTCAAGCACTGGTATTTCGCCGTTCGTGGATATTTCATATGTTTTCTTTAGGTCCACGTCAAACTGGGCAAAGTCGCCAAGCCTTACCGTAGGTCCCTGCAGGTCTGCTATTAGCGGCGGAGCAGCTCTGAGGTCCTTGGTTGCGTTTCTAAAGCTTTTAAGGAGTTCATTTACCTCAGCGTAATCCCCGTGAGAAAAGTTTACCCTGAACGCATCGACGCCTATTTTAACCATGTTTGATATAACTGATTCCGACATAGTTGCAGGCCCAAGGGTCGCCATTAGCTTTGTCCTTCTGGCTTTACTCATAAGGAGCATCTGTCGGCATCGCCTAATTAATGTTTATTTTTAAAGCGCTGAGATACGCTCAAGCTCTTTTCATGTTAAACGTCGTGGGATAAGGCGCCGGCGTTAAGGCTTCCACCAGTCAAAGCCTACAAAGTCCACGTTTTCGCTATCCTTGACTATCGCGTAAACGAACTTTTTCTTGACGCTCCTGCCAAGCCTCCCTGTCAGCACCACATCGGTGGCGGATACTTCAGAATTGGGCCTGAACACCTTAACTATGTATGGCGCATGCTCTATTCCGGGCCCCTTTCTGTAAACTGCAAAATCAGCCCCAAACTTGATCCCTGGTAAAACAACAAACCCCATCTCCCTGAGCCTTTTGTATGCGGCATAAAGGTCGTCAAACCTTTCATGCACAGATCTTCCAAGATCAAGAAGCTCGCTGGTGCTTAGCCAAGTTCCGTTCTTTGACACATAAAGATTTCCCTTCTCAACAAGATAGGCTCCTTCAATTATGTCAAGCACAAGGGGCGAGCTAAATTCCCCTTTTGGCTTTTGCACCCATAAGGGCCTCCCATAGTATCCGTTCCAGTAAATTGCGTTTGCGCTTTTAAAGTCCCAAACAAACAGAGAGCTTCCTATAAGCTCAGCCCGATATTTCATATTCCCATTGAAACTATTATTATGTTGTCCGCTATGCTTAGCGACATGTCAGCTATTGCGTCAAGCCTTTCAATTATGTCCTTAAGGACCACAAACAGCTTTGCGTCCTTTACAGAGTCGTAAATTTTTATCAGCGTTTGCCTGTAAAGGCTATCAACGTCCTTTTCAAGCGCTTCTATATTCGGTAACATTTCAGATACCTTTTCAGGGTTGAGCTGCAGCATCCTGACCATTTCATTTGCCTTTATAACCATTTCAACGTCCTTTTCAAGCAGCGAAGTAAGATCTGGGTCGCCAAGCGCCTTTTCCAGCCCCTTCTCCTTGAACTCCTTAACCCTGAACCCCGTGCCCTCCATCATATCTGTGAGGTTTTCTATTTGATAAGCAACCCTCATGATGTCCTCCTTGTTTATCACCATTTCACCAAGCTCTATCAGGCTTCTAGTAAGCGCTCTCCTGTTCCCCTTAACGTCAAGCGCTATTTCCTGCAGCCTTCCATAAGTATCAGTTGGATCCCCTTCGCCAGACATTATTTTTGCCAATTCCCTTACAGCGTCAACGCTTTTCCTGCTCTCGTCCATTAATACGTTTAATATTCTTCTCTTTGCCTGTATTTCAGGTTCGCCTAAGTACAATTCTTATTCAATCTGTTTTACCTTCAAGATAATATAAACGTTTACGAAGATGTGCATGCGCCTTGCGTTAGCTTTGCATGTAGCGTTGTGCTAAGGACAAATGATGGCTTCTGCGCATGGCCGCCAGTGGGGCAGTTGCGCCTATAGCGCGGCGTCCAGCTTTAATTTGTTAATAAAAATAACAGTAAAAGATCGCGCACGCGCAGATAGCTCTTCTGAGTTAAAGAAAACGCAGCTAAGCGCTTGCTGGCTAGGGCAAGTTATTTATCGTGCACCTGCAGCATCTACCTCTAGGAAACATGGCCTGGCGCTTATGCTCACGGTCAGTACGGCCTTGCAATACCTGTTAACTTGGCCCGGCTATTCGTCTTAAATGCGTCACGCCAACTTCATTTAGCGCTCATGCACAGCAAATGACCATTTTAGCTATTTTTATAAATAGCAAAGTTTATATATAAAGAAATTTAGGGGTATAACGGTGTTATCCATATGATAAATGCAAATAGCGAAGTTGAAAAGGGCGGCGCGGAGGTCATAACAGTGGCTGAGATAGAAATACAGAGCATCATACCAAGCCTTATGAGGCATATAATTAAGAGGTATCTTAAAAAGGTTGGATTGACAAATGTAACTGTTATTCACAAGACAGGCAATACACCGTTTACGCTTAAGCTTATAATAGAGGCACAGGCTCCAAAGCCTTTGACCAAAGAGATGAAGAGCAAGATAAATTACCTGGTTTCTTCCCTAGAGTACGTCCTTGAAAAGGTTAACGGCAAGGGCTCTGAAGCTGATCCAGAAGAACTAAGGAACATGCTTGCAAAGGTTGAGCCGACGCTCAGAAAAGTTTACTATAAGGTCAAGTAAGGCGCAATTTCCTTTACACGATCGATAAAAACACTTAGGAAAGGAGCAGTATGATGCGCGCATAGAAAACGTCCTTAATATTTACTTTACTGGTTAGCGGTTAAGGTTGATTCAAAATCGCATTAAAATCAAGTTTTTACGTCAAAGCGCTAATCGTACGCGTTTATTTTAATCCAGCAATATCCCTGATGGCCCTTAGCGTGTTGTAAAGAAGCTCAACGGTTGTCCAGCCCATGTACCCTACCCTGATGACGCGCGGAGCGACCTCCCCTATCCCGGTGGCAATTAGTATGCCCCTTTTAAGCATCTGCTCCTTTACATCCCTTGCGATCTCGCGTCCTAAATCAAACGCTATTACTGAAGGTGAAGGCGACTCTGAGAGCGGACGCCAGCCAGCTTCATTAACAAAGCGCCACGCAAGATCACCAAGCTCTTTATGCCTTTTTATCTTGTTTTCAATGCCTTCCTCAAATACCTCTCTGAGCGCAACCCTTAAAGCTCTTATTATGGGGATTGAAGGCGTGCTTAGGTAAACCTTTGGGTCGCTCATGACCTTCAGCCACGCCCTTACGTTCATATAATAAGATCGCGGCACTACATCAGCCCTTGACTTAAGCAACGAGTCGGAAACAGCAGCCATGGCAGCCCCGGGAGGCCCTGCGATGCATTTTTGCGAGGCCGAATAAACATAATCATAAACGCCATCTGAGAAGTCAAACTCAGTGCACCCAAGACTTGAAACCAGGTCTGCGAAAAAGAACGCGCCGTGGGCCTTTGCGGCTTCCCCTATGCTTTTTATATCGTTAAGAATGCCGGTGCTTGTGTCTATATGCGTGGCAGCAACCACGTCATAGCCGTTCTTTAGCTCGTCCTCGACGGCCTGTACGTCAACCTTACGCGTAAACCTTAAGGTTCTTACGTTGGCGCCGTATGTTCTCGCTATCTCGGCAAACCTGTCGCCGAAGTATCCGGTTATAAGCGATAGCACCTTATCCCCTGGCTTTAAAAAGGTGGCAATTCCAGCCTCCATCCCAAGAGTTCCAGAGCCGCTTATTATTACAGTGCCCTCAGGGGGCGATTTAAAAAGCTTCGCGGTTAACGCATGCGCGTCCTTAAATATCTCATAGAATTCAGGGCTTGTATGCCCTATCATTGGCTCAGAAAGCTCCCTTCTGACGTCATCGCTCAGATTTGTGGGCCCAGGTATCATCAGCACTAATGAAGCCATGCAGTCAAACCTGCGAAGACTCTTTTAAAACTTTATCTATATATGACTGGTCAATTATGCCTGCAGATATCAAGTTAGTAAGCGAATTGCCTGACGCTTCACCAACAAGTCTTCCCATTTTCCCCCGCGTCTGTCTCCACTTCAGCTTTGTATTGCCGCTTTTAGACTCGTAAAGCACGCCAAGAGCATTCTTAACCCTAACAAAGTTTATCTCGCCAATCCTTTTTAAAGTGACCTTATCCTCGGCCTCTACGTATATTGGCCCGTTAACCTCCCTTTCAGGGAACACGCTTAAATCCCTGTAATACTCTTCAGGTATAAACGACCTGCACGTATTTAATATAATGAACTTTCTAACCCTGTCAAGCGGGGTCTCCACGTCTATCTTTACCATTTTAGCCTAGCGTCTTTATAAGATATAGGTTATTTAAGCGTTCTTTAAAAGTTAAAATGGAAATTGGCTAAATGCAGTTTTTGTTTATATAAAAGCCATCAACTTCAAATAACGCAGTTTGGCTGGCGTTGGCTGATAAAAATCAATACCAAAAAGTATATAAGGCAAACCGTATAGGGTATCTTGACGTGATGTAACAATGTCGGAAGAATCTCAGCAACCTTCGGGTGAAAAGGAAAAGAGGGCGTATCCGCCGAACAACATCTTCGTGGGGAAGAAGCCGGTAATGGTCTATGCACTTTCAGCACAACTTCAACTGACTCAGTACGACGAAGTGGTCCTTAGGGCAAGGGGAAGGGCCATTTCTAAGGCAGTTGACGTGGAGCAGGTCCTGGTGAACAGGATCGGTGCAAACCTATACCAGACAAAGAGCATAAAGACTGGCACTGAAGTTCTTGGTGAAGGCGACCAGAAGCACCCAGTATCAACAATAGAAATAGTGGTAGTTAAGAAGAAGTAATTCCAAGCAAAAAGATTTTTATTATTAAATAACATAAATTTTAAGGTTCTAAACGCTTAAAAGATGCACCACGCAAGCTTCTGCAAATGACAAAAAGACCAGCTATAGTTTCCGCGGGGATGACGCAGTTCGGTAACCTACAAGGAAAACAGCTCCTTGACATACTGATTGAAGCAAGCACAAAGGCGCTTGAAGCTGCAAAGATAAGCCCTAGCGAGCTAAGGGGGATATATGTCAGCAATGCACTGGGCGAGGTTACATCAAAAATACTTTCATCTTCAACGGCGCTAGCTGACGCAATTGGCGCTAAAGGGCTCCCTGCGGAAAGGGTTGAAAACGGCCCCGCCTCTGGCTCCGCGGCTATCAGATACGCCGCGTTTGATCTTTTAAGGGGAGGCCGCGGGCCAATACTGGTGGTAGGCGGTGAAAAGATGAGGGTTGCTGAAACCGAGGCCATAACGGACCTGATATCTATGATATCGCACCCCACAGCTGAATACCCCAGCGGCGCTACCATGCCTGCCCTTGCGGCTATGTTTGCAAGGCTCAGAATGGAAAGATACGGCATAAAGTATGAGCACCTAGCTATGGTTGCCGTAAAAAATCATCAAAACGCGCTGAAGAACCCCTATGCGCATCTTAAAAAGCCAATAACAATGGACGATCTCTTAGGAAAGGATTCAAACAGGATAAACCCTGTTGTGGCTGAGCCATTAAGGCTTTACGACGCATCACCGATAAGTGACGGAGGCGCGGCTGTAATATTAACTGACGGTGATTCTGCGGCTTCTTACGCCGAAAAGCCTGTTGAAATTCTTGGGATAGGCGAGTCAACGGATTACTTGGCCGTGCAGGATAGGGAAGACCCAGCCGCGTTAAAGGCAGTAAGGGATGCCGCGGATATGGCATACAGGGACTCAGGTGTTTCGCCGTCTGAGATAGGTGTCGCAGAGCTTCATGATGCCTTTACAATACTTGAAATAGCGATAAGCGAAGAGGCCGGCCTTTTCAAACCAGGGGAAGGACACCTTGCCCTGGAAAGGGGGGAGACCCAGATAGCAGGAAGAATACCGATAAACCCGTCTGGCGGTCTTAAAGCAAGGGGACATCCGCTTGGTGCCACCGGTGTAGCCCAAGCGGTAGAGGTCTTCTGGCAGCTGAGAGGAGAGGCTTACGGGAGACAGGTTAAGGGCGCGCGCTATGGATTAACGCTAAACATGGGCGGCTTTGGGTCAAACGCAATAGCTATGGTTTTCGGGATCGTTTAGATCTTCTCTTTTGCTCGGGAAGAAGCTCTTCAACTATTCTTTCTATGTCCTTTTCATCGTTTATTGCCTTTTTGAGCTTCTCTTTATCAGCGTTTTCAACAAGCTCTAAGATGGCCTTTATCTGCTTTTCAATGCATTCACATGGCATAATGGCAGTGCGTTAGGCTGGAGTTAAAGCTAACCGTGAACGTTTGTTTTATTTTTAAATGAATTTTTCCTCGGGGCGGCTTCGCTCTTTACAACGTCTTTTATCATTTGTTCTGCCACCTCCCTTACTTCTTCAAACGTTGGCACTTTGAGAACACCCCTTAGACCTATTTTTGCAGATGACGCAGCCTGCCCGTAGGCAAGCGCCGTTTCAGGCCCCCCAAGCATCATGCCCAAAACAAAGCCCGCGCCAAAGAGGTCTCCCGCCCCAATTCCGTCAAAAGCGGTCTTTTTTCTTACTGGAAGCCTGTATTCGCTGTCCCCATGAAAGAGCAAGGCGAACCCCCCTTTAAAGGTCAGCAGCCCGCAACGCGGCCTTATTGAGCGCACGTACTTTATCTCGTCTGGGGATACCTTTAAAAAATCGGCAGCTTTGTCAAGAACATTTGGGGCGGCAACATGCTTCAGCGCGCCAGCTTTTCTCTTCCTTATAAAGCCCTGTGGATCAAGGTAAATTTTGCCGCCGACCATCATTTTAAGCTCACCCGCGTCAAGCTCGCCAATGACTGGGTTGACATAATGAAAGTCAGCTAATATCGCCGCATCAAGGTGCATTGTGCACCCAGTTTCCCTCACTGCCGCATTGCTTTTTTCCCTAGATAGGTCAAACGCCGATGTTTTGTCGCAATCACATGGTTCAAGAACTTCGGCCCCCGTTTCCTTTAAAAGCCTTGACGCGGGCGCCGCCAGTCTTCCAGCGCATCCAACAACTACAAGCTTAACCGGGGAAGTTGCCAAAAACAGGCCTGCGTAAACAGGTGGTCCACCAAAGCTTTTATATCTAACACCGCGGGAACTTATTTCATCTAGAGTAAAGTTGCCATAAATGGCTATTCTCAACCCATGCTCATTAATCAAAGTTTATATTTAAGGATAAGCGGCCTATTTTTGCATGCACGACGCTGCTGTTTCTAACAGGATCGAAATAATCGGGATAACAGGGGTGCCTGTGGTGAAGAAGGGCGATAGCGTCGCCAGGCTTATATTTGAAGCGGCAGCAAAGCAGGGGATAGAGTTCAAGGACATGGACGTGCTGGTGGTTGCTTCAAAGATAGTTGCAAAGGCTGAGGGGAGAGTTGTAAAGCTTTCGGAGGTTATTCCCAGCAGATTTGCCAAGAACGCCGCAAAGGTGCTCCACAAGGACCCGCGGGAGGTCGAAACAATACTTAGGTCTTCAAGGAGGATAGTTAAAATGAGGAGGGGCCTTTTGCTTACTGAATCACACATAGGCGTGGTTTCAGCTAACGCAGGAGTTGACAAGAGCAACGTAGAGGGGGATGACGTGGCGCTCTTGTTACCATACAACCCTGACGTATCGGCAAGAAAGATAAGGAAGGAACTGGGTGCCCTCACAGGGAAGAACATATCTGTAATAATAAGCGACACCGTGGGGAGAGCCTGGAGAGAGGGCCAGGTGGACATAGCGATAGGGGCAAGCGGGATAGGCGTGATAAGGGATTACAGGGGCCTTCCCGACATGAACAGCAGGACGCTCAAGGTAACTGCCATAGCTCAGGCCGACGAGCTGGCTTCAGCGGCTGAGCTGGTGATGGGAAAGAGCAAGGGGGTTCCAGCCGCCATAATAAGGGGATATAGCTATGAAACAAAGGAGGAAAGCGCTAGGAAGCTGAACAGAAGGATAGCTAGGGACCTGTTCCGTTAGCAACTGCCTTTTTCTTCTGGTTCATGTACATTTCTACAAGCTCCTTAACGGTTGTTGCGTCCTCAGGAGACTTGTCGTCCCTTATCTTGCCTGTAAACCTGGGGAACCTGAGCGCAAGGCCTGCTCCCTCTTTTATAGTGCCAAACGCCGCCGTGTGAACAGGGCTTAGCGTTATTTCCTGGGCCTGCACTTCAAGCACAACCTTTGGCTCAAACCAGACGTCGGCCTCCATCTTGCTCACAACCCTTGCATGTTTGTGGGGCATCCTGTACTTTTCCAAGATCTGCGGAAAGCGTTTCAGGTCCTCATCAGTAAAGCCCGCGCCTACCTTGGTCACAGTGTAAAAGCTGTCAGTGTCAGGGTCATAAACCGCCACCAGCAGCGTTCCGTAGGTTCCTGCCCTCCTGCCCCTGCCGTAAAACGCTCCAACGACCACAAGGTCAAGGGTGTCCGCAAGCTCGCCCTGATAATCCCTTTTAAGCTTTATCCATGAATACCCCCTTGCGCCAGCCCTGTAGGGGGAAAGCGGATCCTTTACCACAAGCCCTTCGCATCCGTCAGTTATCGCCTGCTCCATGAACGATTCAAGCTCTTTAGGGTTTGTGCTCTCAAGATGATGCGCAAAGCGAACCCTTTCATCCTCCTTAACCGTTTTCCAAAGTATCTCCCTTCTGTCCTTAAGTGGCAGGTCTATGAGCTCTTTCCCGTCAACATACATTATGTCAAAAAGGAACAGCGAGACAGGGTACATTTTCATGGCCTCCTCTATCCCGTACTTTCTTCTTCTGTGCATAAGCTCTTGAAAAGGATAAAACTCACCTGTGTTTTCATCGACTGCGACGGCCTCCCCTTCAACTATCGCTTTATCAGCGTTTATGTAAGTAAGCGCCAGCTGGACTATATCCGGATAGTGCATTGTTATGTTTTCGAGCCTTCTTGAAAACAGCTTAACCGAGCCTCCGTCTTTATGTATTTGAACTCTCTCCCCGTCGTACTTGTACTCCGCTATGCACCCGTTTTGCATGTAGCTTAATGCCTCCTCAACAGTTGGCACTCGCTCAGCAAGCATGGGCCTTATGGGCCTGCCAACGGAGATCCCGAGCTTCTTAACTGCATCAAGGCCATTAGCTACAAGCGTGCTTGCCACGAGCCCAAGGTCTCCAGTCAGGTTATATGCCCTTTCTACAATATCCCTCATCTCCTTGCTGCCGGCTAGCGCCAGAGAAAGCGCGTCGAGTATAGTATAATCCGCAACGCCAAGCCTCAGTGTGCCAAGAACTATCTTCACAACGTACCTTGCTTCGTCCGGATCCGCGTCGTTAAGAAGGCTCATGAGGTGCATCATCTTTATATCCTGAGAGCCTTTTCCAGACGCCCTAGCTATCTTGTCAAGGGTGCTGTAAACCCTTTTTACCGTCAGCGGCTGGCTGAAGAACGTCATCTGCTTTTTTTCCTTTACAACTTCAAACGCAGCATCGCCAAGGTCGCCCAGCTTTTTATATATTTCATCAACCTTTTCCTCAGGAAGCCCTGAGTACTTCGCAAGCGCCTTTATCACGGTCTTTTCAGCAACGCCAAGCTCTATGCCCATATAGTCAGGGTAAAGCTTCCCCTGAGTAAGGTAAACCACTTCACCTATTTCATCTGGCTTTACCGATGTTATAAGATGGGCAAGTATTGACGTAAGCTCGGTTCTTTTGGTGGTGTCCTCCATTTGCTTAAAATGCTCCACAAGAACCTTGAACTGCGTTTCCGTGTCCATAAGCTATTTTAGCGGTCCATAATTATAAAGTATACCAAAGCCTAATTGCGGCTATTAAAATGGGCTAGGAAACGGGGAAGCCTAGCTCAAGCGCGCCAAGCTGCTAGCTAATGCCTGCTGTAGCCAGAAAAGCTATGACGTAACAAAAGGCTCTGGCTGAAAATATAAGACTGGCTAGGAGGCGCGCCAATCGCTAACGACCAAAGCTTTATCTTTAAACTGTTTTTAAATAAAATCAATGAGCGACATAGAACTTGAAGTTTTAACCGACCTGATAAGAATGGACACCACTTCGCTTGTTGGCAAGGATTTAGAAAAGGCTGCAGTATATCTTAAGAATAAGCTTTCCTCGCTGGGAGCAGAAGCTGAAATCATAAAGGGGCCCAACGGAACGTTAAACGTTTTAGGAAGGGCAGGAACCGGCAGGCCCATTGTTCTTCTTGCAGCTCATTATGATGCCGTTCCGCCAGGCGATGGGTGGTCAACCAACCCGTTTGAGCCAATCGTTAAGGGCGATCTGGTTTATGGAAGAGGAGCGGCAGACGATAAAAGCGGCGCATCGTTGCTTGTTGGCCTTTTGCAGGAGCTAAAGGGGCTAAGGGGAAGCTATTACATCGCCATAACTGGGGATGAGGAGGTCGGGGGATCTGACGGGCTTGGGCACTTAGTAAAGGTGTTGCCGGAGATTCCAGATTTTGCCGTAATAGTGGACTCAGACTCCGGCTATCTTACGTGTGGCGCAAGCGGGGTAGTTTCAGGGGTTATTTCAGTAACAGGCAAAGGCGGCCATGCAGGCTATCCATTTAAAGCAAGGAACCCCATAGACGCCTTGCCATCTGTGCTTTCCAAGCTTTCTGAGTTCAGGGCAATGCGCGAGGGCATAGTTTCAAAGCTAAAGGCACCCCCCGGGAGCCCGCGCGAAAAGGTGTGGGGAAGGTTTACGGTAACCGTAGTTAAGGGCGGTGAAAGGTTCAACATGATACCTGAAGCGGTGGAGCTCGGATTCGACATGCGCCTTATACCTGAGGAGGACGAAAAAAGGGCCAAGGAGCAGCTGGCTGAGTTCATAAGCTCAATAAAGATAAATGGTTACTCAGTTAAGATAAAGTCAGTTGAAGGAGGCGGGAACTTTTATACGACGCCATCCAACAAGTACTCCAAGGCGTTTTATGACGCCATCATTTCCGGACTTCCTGAGAAAGAGTGCATTGGAGAGCTTGGAGGAACTGACGGAAAGTACACCGCAAAAGCCGGGATGGACACCTTTGGAATAGGCGCAATTGACGGGGATTCAAACATACACGCGAAGGACGAGTTCGTTAGGATATCAACAATAAAGAGGGTTAAAGGCCTTTTGCTTGATGCCCTTGTTGCTGCCTCACGCTTGGGCTGAGCCCACATGCGTTTTAATAGCGCGCAAAAGGTTTTAAACCATAAAGATATATCTTAGTGACCTGGAATGAAGGCTATACAGCTGCTGGCGCTTATGCTGGCGTTAAGTGGCGCGTTTTATTATGCGCCGGTTGCGCACGCGGCATCCCAGCAATCGCCACTTTTTTACGTGAGTTCTTACTGGGGCTACAACACAACTGTCATAACCGCTTATCCTGGTGCCACGGCGCTTCCTCTGACCATAAGGGCAACCTATGCAGGGCCAGTGACGCTCTATAATGTCACCATGGTCGTTAAGCCAAGGTTTCCAATAGTTCCAATAAAGGGCGAGCCTAACGCGTCGCTTTTCTTGCCTGAGCTAACCCCGGGCACATCAGTTGGACTTGTAGGCCTTTATAACGTAAGCGGCTCAGCATCCTTAGGGGTTTACAACGAAACCTTGAGCATAGTTTACTATGCCGAGGTTGAGGTCCCGCAGGTTGGCCCAACGCTTGTCAGGGGCCAGGAGGAGGTCAACTTTTCAGTGCCAATAACAGGTTACTCAGGGATAAAGCTTGTAAGCTACAGAACAACGCCTGCGGTAATTTATGCTGGAGACACGGCAGGGGTTTTAACCGTGTATTTGGTAAATAACGGGAACGCCGTTGCAAGCGATTTAACTGTAACAGCAACCTTCAGCTCTCCACTCTCACAGCTATATCCAGGGTCAAACAGCATATATCTAGCTTACCTGCCCCCGGGCAGGATAATAAACATCTCATTCCCGTTTTCAATAGAAAACTATTCAACAAGCAAGTTAGTAAGGCTTCCTGGCGGCACGTACATTGAGTCTTCTGCGCCAGCTTCGTTCAACTCAACCGTTAAGATAGCAGTAAGCACTTCTAGCGGCAACTACACGTTCTTTGTTCCGGTTAGCGTAGTGCCGGCGGCGCACTTTGTTGTGGTCCAGTCTTATTATCCCAAGCTCACAGCAGGAGGCTCGTCTTACGTTACGCTCCAACTGAGCAATATTGGAGGGGCGGAGTCCAGGTTTACAACGCTTACTCTTCTTATGGGGCCCGTGTTCACACAATACGCTTCCTCAAGCGAGAACCCGCTAATAGCGGTGGAGTCCATAAACCAGACAGTTGGAGATGTGGAGCCTGGTCAAAGCTTTAACGCAACGTTTGTGATAAGCGTGGCGTCAAACATACCGCCTGGCACATATTACATGCCAGTGCTCATTTCTTGGCGCCAGGAGCCAACGATGGCCCCCATGTACCAGATAGTAAAGGTTCCGCTTGTGGTCTCAAGCTCTTCGCTAATACCGTTCTCTGACGGCATATCGACCACCTGGCTTTACATCATTGCAATAATAGTAATAGCGGTTCTGGTAGCTCTGGTTTTTGCAAGGAGGAAGAAGTGATGATGCTTAAGCCGCACCTCACCGTCCAGAGGTGAGGCGCATGTTTTTACTTGGCCATGTTAAAAGCAGGCTGAGCAGCGCCAAGCTGACAACCAGGCTCAGGGCAGCTCACATGACGGCTAGCGCATCACCAGCGGCCGGATCACCAACCGGCTCTGAAGCTGCAGGCAAGAGAAACCCTTACCTGGTTCTGGCGGTTCTTACAATAGTTACGATGCTAACAATGTACGTTGAGGCCATGGTGATACCTTCCCTTCCAAAGATCGAGTCAGCGCTTTCAGCAACTGATGAGCAGGCCGCGTGGATAGTGTCGGCTTACCTTGTGGTTGGCGCGGCTGTTGCGCCGCTGTTTGGAAAGATGGGCGACGTTCATGGCAAAAAAAGGCTTTACCTTACAGCTCTTCTATTTTATACCGTTGCCGTGTTCCTTGCCGGGTTTGCCCCAAGCGTTTACTATTTAATAGCGTTTAGGGCCCTGCAGGGCATAGGGTTTTCTCTTTTTCCTCTGAGCCTTGCAATAGTAACTGATGTATTTCCTAAAAGGATGGTTGCTACAGCTCAGGGGATAGTCAGCGCAATGGTAGCCATAGGCATGACAGTTGGAATGATAGCTGGCGCCTATATAGAGGAGTACCTCGGATGGCGGGCCATGTTTCACCTGGGGGCGGCATTTGCCGCAATAATGCTTGTTGTGGCCTACGTAGTGCTTGAAAGCTATCCCCCATCAGCTAAGGAAAAGGTTGATTACCTGAGCACAGCGTTGCTTTCAGGCGGCACCGCGTTAATTCTCATATATCTTACTGAAGGTCCATATAAGGGATGGTTATCCGTGTTTCAGCTGCTTACAGTTATAGGAGGGATCGCGTTGTTCATTTTATTTATAGCCTACGCAAGCAAGGCGCGCAGCCCGCTCATTTCGCTGGGCCTTTTAAAAAGGCAAAACGTAATGGTTGCCAATTTAACGGGCCTTTTCTCCGGCGTGGCAATGTTTACGCTTTACCTTGGTGTTATATACTACGCTGAGGAGCTTCCGCCTTACGGGCTTGGGCTTTCAGTTATAGAGGCAGCGCTTTCGTTGCTGCCAGCAACGCTAGCCATGATAGTTATAGCCCCAATGGTGGGCGCCGCAACCTCAAGGATAGGCCCAAAGCCTGTGCTTGTATACGGCTCGTTAGTATCCGCGCTTGGGTTTGCCCTATTTATACTTAACAGGGCCGGCACGCTACAGCTTGTGCTTGATTCGTTTATAACAGGAGTTGGTGTTGTTTCAATGATGATACCTATAGTTAACATGGTTGCTGTTTCGATGCCTGATGAAAACGTTGCGGTTGGCCTTGGGTTTAACACAATGGTCAGGTTCCTTGGGTCATCAATGGGGCCTGTCCTTTCTGCAACTATAATGACCACGTACAAGAGCTATGTTATATACACAAGCTCGTACTTCTTTTCTGAGGCAGGCGCAACAGCATTTAACTACATATTCATGGTAGGCATAGCGTTTTCTTTAATTTCCGCGGTATGCGCGATTTTTAGCAAAAATTATACCGTAAGCCAAGTAAATATAGGTGTGGCCTAAGTTCATTGTTCGCTTCTTGGCTTTGGCAGGGAGAGAAGCATAAAAGATGACGCAATGCCAAACGCAAAGAAGACCCACATTATTCCAAACGCGCCTATATCGCTAAGCAAATATCCGCCAAGAAAAGAGCCAAGGGCTCCGCCAAGCGTGCCTCCCCACCCCCATATAATTCCATTCACCCGCGTAAGGGCCGACCTGTCGTGAATTACTTGGCTTACATAGCCCAGCAGGTTTGGGAAGCCGCTGTACGCAAAGAAGCTGTAAATTGCAAAGAACGCCGCCTGAGCTATTATGTTTTTTATTAGCAAAAACGCCAAGAAAGCCGCTGTTGCCCCAACTGTAGTTATCACCAGCACGTTTTTCCCGCCCACGCGTTGTGTCAGCGATCCAAAGTAGGGCTGCCCGCCTACTGCAAGGCCGTAGCTTATTGTAAGCATAACGCCCATTAGCGTCTTTGATTTGTAAAGCTGAACCATCAGCGTTGGGGCATAGGTAAGGACACCTGTAAAGAACACCCCGCGCACAAACACAACCAGAGCCAGGGGCAGGACAAAGTAAAGGTAGCGCTTAATTTGCGCAGGCGAGGCCCGGGCTCCAGTGTGTGGCTGGTAATTCACGTTTTTTAGCCCAAGATAAATCACTATTGAAAGCATGGCGGTGTAAACAGCCAGGGCCGCAAGGCCCCTTAATCCTCCAAGCGATCCCAGTATAAGCACAAGAAGCGTTGGCGCGATAGCCCTGCCAAGGCTTCCCAGCGATCCATTTATCCCAAGCGCAGTTGGCGCGCCCTCTCCTTTGTAAACTGTTTGCAAAATCGTCCCTCCAAGGGGATGGTAAAACGAAGCGCCAAGCCCAAGTATGGCTGATCCAGCGACTATAAGCCAGGGATTTGGATACACGAACGTAAAAGCAAAGTCAGCAATAGCCGCGGCCATTATTAAAAAGCCCAGAAGCATCAGCTCTGCGTAAAACCCATGCCTGTCAGCGACCTCGCCAATGGGCTCGCTAAGAAGTCCTGAAATTATGCTGTAAAGCCCCGTTGAGATAGCTATTATTAATGGTGAAATATTCATCTTTAAGTAATAAACAATGAGTATTGAAATAAGAACAAGGTAGCTGTCGTTTAAAAAATGGCCTATGCCGGTAAATATAAGCGCCCTTTTCTTATCGTCCATGGAATTTCAAAAATCATTATTGTTTTAACTATTGTGTTATTTTCAGCCACTTTATTAAAAAAGGCAAAGATCTCACAGCGCCAAATGGCGCGTCCGTCTTTATCCCTGTCGGCGCGAATGTCGTTCTGGAAGCGTTAAACCCCATTGATCTAATCAGATCAACCGCCTTAGCCAGTGATGGGGCGCTTGTCCTTTCGCGTGAGGATATGTATGCCATGTCATAGTAAAACGGGCTGTTCATTTCCTGCGTAGCCATTGAAAAAAGAGCCTCAAGCGCCCTTTCCCCCTTGCTCGCGGAAACGGCCTCCTTTAATAGATCCTTTTCAAAAATTGGTCCAAGGTAGAGCGGGCCTATTTTGCCCATTCTGTTTCCACAGTAATCACATGTATGGCGTTCCATCTCGCTTATGTTTCCGCACGAGCACTCATATATTTCGCCAAACGCCTTCATGAGGTCCAGCGCGGTTTTTGCGGACCTTTTGGCCCTGAAGTAGGCTCTTATATAGTGCTCGTAAACGTGGGCAAAGATCGGCACAGCAGCTATATCCCGGTATGATCCTATTGTTATTACAGCGCTTATTGCTATCCTTGCCTGCAGCTCCTTTAAAAACTGGGACCTTTGAAGCTCAACGTGATATCTCTTAAGCAGGGCATCGGAATGGACGCCGGCCAGGACCTGCGTATCGGTAAACGTAAACGCTATTATGCCGTCGTCCTTTACTGCCCTTAACGCGGGAAACACATAGGGTATTGACGATCCATAGGGATCAACGTCTATTGCGTCTGCCCTTCCGTTCTTGACCACCATGTCAAAGAACTCGTTAACGTCCATCTTGTGCGCATATGCCCTGCCGACCAGGCCATTTGCCTCTATGCCCATCAGGATGCTTCTGTACCCAAGCTCGTCTATGTCGTTAAGCATTAGCTTGGAGTACCTGCCTCCCTCCAAGGCAAGCCTTATGCCCTTGACCCCGGTTGCACTAAAAGGCTCAGCATAAACTTCACCCCCCTGCAGAGCCCCATATAAGGCAAACAGCTTAACGAACACGTCTCTGGGAAACCTTCCCCGCGGATTGTAAAATGCTGAGCGCTCGCCGTCCACTGCTTTAAACAGCCTGGCGCTGCCCTCATGTATTTCTTCAAACTCCATGTCATCGTCTTTGGCTTTTCCCCTTTTATAAAATTAGGCCTCAGGGGAGGTGCATGCAGATCACGGGTCACCTATAGGTCAGTATCGTCATAGGCCAAGGATAGCTTGCAAACCGGGGTTAAAAACATTAATATCGCTTTGAGCAAAAACGTGCCATGAAGCTTCCGTTCAGCTCAAGGCCATTTATAATAGGGATGATACACCTTAAGCCTCTCCCAGGATCCCCCAGGTTTGCCGGAATGGAAAATGTTACGGGTTCTGCATTATATGACCTGAGAGCCCTGCAGGAGGGCGGCGTTGATGGAATAATGGTTGAAAACCTAGGCGATAACCCCTACTTTAAGGACCCCAGCGGTAGCCCGGTGACGATTTCCTACATGGCCAGCGTTATATGCAGGCTAAAGGAGGAGCTAAGCGTGCCGATGGGCGTAAACCTGCTCAGGAACGGGTGCACAGGCGCGCTTGCCCTTGCGTCTGCCTTTAACCTGAGCTACATAAGGGTTAATGTATTGACCGAATCATACGTAACAGATCAGGGAATTATAGAGGGGTGCGCCGCTGAGCTTCTGAGGGAAAGGGCATCAATCAGCTCAGAAGTTGCCATAATGGCTGACGTGCATGTAAAGCACGCATCTCCAATGTTTAACAGGGGCATTGAGGAATCAATAGCAGATGCTGTGGAAAGGGGCATGGCCGACGCAATTATAATTTCAGGGCAAAGAACTGGGAGCCCTCCAGACATATCGCTGTTAAAAAGCGTAAGGGACGCGTTTCCAGAGCTCCAGATTATAGTTGGAAGCGGCCTAACGCCCAATAACGTTGAAATGCTCAGGTATGCTGACGGCGCCATAGTTGGCACTTACTTTAAAGAGGGAGGAAACATAGAGGCCCCGGTCTCAAAAAGCAGGGTAAAGGAGCTTTTAAAGGCTATAAGGTAGGTCCTAATGTCACAAAAGATATGGTTTGACGTTTTAACGCCAAAGCATTACCTGCTTTACGCATCTATAGAGGGCTTAATTGTCGCAGGAGGCTATGATACGCTTCTGACTGTTCGCGAATACGAAGAGCTTAACAGGGTACTTGAAAGGGTTAAGGTGAATGCTGAGCCAGTAAAGGTAGGGAGGCATGGCGGGAGATCCCTTGAGGGCAAGCTGGAGGCCTATGGGGAAAGGGTTGCCATGCTTTCGGGCATCGTCAAAAGGGAGTCCCCGGTGGCAGCGGTTTCATTTGGAAGCCCTGAAGCGTCAAGGGTGGCGTTTGGGCTTGGCCTGCCCAAGGCAACAGTATGCGATTCGCCTCACAGCAGATTTGTCTGCATGCTTACTTTGCCATACTCCGACCTTCTGCTTTCCCCGTTTGTAATACCCAAGGATGCATGGAAAGGCTATTGCATCGACAGCTCACGCATTGTGAAGTACAGGTCACTGGATCCCACGGCTTGGATTTTCAGAAAGGAGCTCTGGCCCCCAAAGAACGAGGTTGAGCTTTTGGGCGAGGGAGCTATAATTATAAGGGAGGAGGAGCATATGGCATCTTATCTCAGCGGACCTTCCAGGGCTGAAGCAATTGCAAAAGCCATAGCGGACGAATTCCCTGAAAGGCTGGTAATACTGCTCAAGAGGTACGTTAGGGTTTACGAGCAGCGCGGAAACCTTTTAGTTTATGGCGGCGAGTTCTTTGGTCCAAACATCCTGGAAAAGGCGTATGCCTTTATAGGGAGGGGAGGCACGATGACAGCTGAGGCGGCGATCCTTGGAGTGCCGACCTTCAGCATGTTTCCTGGGGAGGAAACGTACGTCGACAGGTTCCTGATAAAGGCAGGGGCAGTAGCAAAGGTAAGCAATATAAGCGAAGTCAGGCGCTGGCTGGAAAGGCCTCATCGCAGGCTAAGCCTTTCTGACGCCTCAAAGCTCATAGCAAGCGCACTTATTAGCTGGGCAAACGCCAAGCTAAAAAGGATTTAATATAGTTCGGCAACGTCCTCATATGGACCCAACTGTTAAGCTTACTTTCCTTGGCACGTCATCAGCAATGCCAACAAGATGCAGGAACACGTCTGCAATTTATTTGCAGGCCGACGGCATGGGCTTTCTGTTTGATTCAGGGGAGGGCGTTCAAAAGCAGATGCTGATTGCCGGGTTAAATCCAATGAAGCTGAAGGCAGTTTTCATCTCGCACATCCATTACGACCACGTTCTGGGCCTCCCAGGCCTTCTTTCAACGCTTGCGTTGCTTAACAGAAACGAGCCGCTGACAGTTGTGGGGCCAAGGAAAGTCAATGAGCTCCTGGAAACTTTGGAGGATAGGTTTTACATGAATTTGCCTTACGAAATTCAGTTTGCGGAAGCAGGGCAGGGACCAGTGTACAGAGCTGGGCCAATTGAAGTTCATTCTCACCCAACAGTTCACAGCGTTGAATCCTATGCTTATAAATTCGTTTACAGGTTTTTAAAAAGGAGGTTTTACCCGGAAAGGGCTATAAGCCTTGGCGTGCCCCGTGGCCCGCTGTGGGGAAAGCTTCAGCTTGGTCAGGCAGTTGAGGTTAAGGGGAAGCTGATAACGCCGGAAATGGTGTCCGACAGCCCCCCAGAGCCAGTAACAATAACCATAAGCGGTGACACTGCCTTTTATGCCGGCCTTGTTGAGTTTTACAGGGGATCAGATCTTCTGATTCACGAAGCCACGTTTGACAAATCGCTACAGAAAAGAGCAGACGAAATGCTTCATTCAACAACCCACGATGCGGCAAGGGCAGCTGCCCTTTCAGGCGCAAGGAAGCTGATAATTTATCATTACAGCGAACGATACACCGACGTGTCAGCGCTTGAAGCTGAGGCCAGGGAGCTTTTTAAGGATGCGCTGGCGGCCGTTGAGTTCACGAGCGTTGAATTTTACGGCAAGGATATTAACGTTATAATGCCTAAGGACGGCTGTGGGCGCTGAGCGGACGGCGATGATAAGCTGGGGACTTTCGGAAAAGGAACTTTTATCGTATTATGTCTTTTATGACAGGTTCTTGGTAAAAAGCGGTCATATGCCTATAACCAAAAGGCCAGAAAGCGCTTTTCGCTCGTTAAAGGCAGTTTTTAACCGCTATCAGGTCGAAAAGGTTATAGTGGAGAACAACGCGGACCTGAGCCGGCTTAAGGACTACTCTGATGGATTTGGCTCAAGCGAAGGGTCAAGATGGGAGAAAAAGCTGAGGGGCATAGACATAATAATGGGCATGATACTTGACGGCAAGCTAGGCATAAGCTATGAGATAAAAAGCCTTTCAGGGGGGCTTGTGCCAGCCTGCAAGTTTGGGAAGTTCATAAAGCTTAGCCAGGAAGGCGAGGCAATATTTGAGAAGCTGAGCATCAGGGTGCCACAGAGGTTACTGAGGTTTGCTTCGGAGATATATGAAACGGTTATATGCACAGGACTAATGGTCATCGCCAGGCTTGATAAGGAAGGCAGGGCAAGCGTAAGAATAGGCGGGTCAGATCTCACCGTATTATCGCCGGTTGACGACGCAAAGTATGCTGCTGTGTGGCTCCGGGAAAAAGGAGGATCATTTGAAGCCATTGTGTCATTTGGAAGCTCAAGGCAGGAGGCAATATCAGCCCACAGGCGCTATGTGATTAGCGAAATGATAAAATGGATAAATGAAAACGGCGCAATAGGGCTTTTGTTTGGGACCGCAAGGATGCAAGTAGAAGACGCGGCAAGGCTTGCTGAACGGCTTAGGGACAAGCACCAGGTTCAAAACACCCTTGCATGAACAGTTAGTTTTATTAACACTCCTTGGCCATTGAAATTTAATGAAAAAGCTGGGGTTGACATACCTGGCGGTCTTTCTTCCGTTCCTTCTTTCAGCTTCATCGGTTTTTTCAATATCCATAGTCATATCACAATTAACAGCCGCATTTAACGCGCCGATAGCCTGGCTCCTTCTTGCAATACCTATAGACTTTATAGGCGGGGCCATAGGGGGCGTTGTGCTTGGGGGTCTTGCTGACAGAGCTGGCAGAAGGCTGGCTCTTCTTGCCTCCTCCGCGTTGTTTGGCCTCGGCGCGCTGCTTGCATCGCTAGCAAATAGCGTGCTTGTAATATGGATGCTCTGGTTTGTAATAGGGTTTGGCGTTAACGCGCAAAATGGCGTTTCATATGCAGTGATAGTTGAGCTTTCAAGGGGGATGAGGGGCTCAATAGGCGGGGCGATGCAGGGGCTTTACTTTTTGGGACTTTTTGTAGATTCGATTATTTATTATTATGTAAGATATTGGAGGCTTTATTTTGCTTTTATAGGCGCTATAAGCCTGGCTGTTTCCATTCCCCTTACCTTTTTTATGCAGGAGACTTACTCCGCCAGGGTCAAGCGCGCTGCGAGCGTAGTGCCCAGGGGCAACCTGCGGCTCACGCTCCTCTTTGTGGCATATACGCTTGCCGCCTTCATGTTCTCCGTGCCGCTCAGCAGCGTTGCGCCGGACATAGTGCTTCTGTTTAGGTTGCCTGACTGGTTTATCACTTTCCTTTCATTGGTAGGGTTCTTTTCGTTTATAATTGCAGGAGTGGCATCAGACAAGTTCAACAGGGCTTTAGTCACAATAGCCTTTGCATTGCTTGGGCTAGCAGGTGCGGCTCTTGCGATGCTCGTTGGCGTTCCAATAGTAGCCTTGCCCGTGCTTTATTTTTCATCAGGTTTTTTTGCTTACGCAGGGATCTGGATAAGCGAGTCATATCCAATTGAACAGAGGGCCACGGCCTCAAACTTCATCTTTCTGTTTGGCCGGCTCATTGGAGGTTTTTCGCCAGAGCTTGTGGTGGCCCTTTCATTTGCAGGCCTGTACTCAGGGCTTGCGATGATCTCCATAATATCTTCTGCGATGGCACTGGCCTCAGCAGCTCTGCTTTACGGCTTACGGTAACAAATGTTTAAATACCAATTGTTATATTAATGCGTATGGCATGAAAAGTGCAAAAAGATCGTTCGCGATGGTTTTTGCCGCGGCCATTCTGGCAATGCTTTTAATCCCGTCCTCTGCTTCAATGGCGCAACCGCAAACAATGACTCCTATAAAACACGTTGTGTACATTATGAAGGAAAACCAGTCGTTTGACGATTACTTTGGCACATACCCTTACGGCAATAACAAGACGCTTATGAGCAATCCAATAGTTAAGGAGCTTTCGGTGCCTTATGGCATACAGAACGGCACCAACAGCATAGAGGTGCCAAACTACCCAGGCCTAGGCTGGCTTCTTGGGTATACTAAGCTAAGGTACCTGGATGGCGTTACCCAGGTTGATCCTGGAGAGGGATGGGTTGACTACCATGGAGACTGGGACTGGGGCAGAATGAACGGATTTGTAGCTTATTCAGGGCCGCAGAGCATGGTTTATGTGACGTACCAGCAGTTACCCTGGTACTGGGACTACGCAGAGGAGTACGTGCTGTGTGACAATTACTTTACGCCTGTAATGACTGAAACGGCGCCAAACAGGCTTGCGTCGCTAACCGGTTATGCGCCAATTTCAAACGACTACGGGCCGCCGCCTTACGTTCCACTTAACGAGACAATATTCTATCAACTAACGCAGCATAACATCTCCTGGGGATACTTTGAGCTGTTTTCAACCACAAGGGACCCGCCTTCAAGCGAAATTTATCCGCTTGATTACATAACAGGCTTTACAAGCAACCTTACCTACATGAACAACGTTGAAAACCTTTCCGTGTTCTTTCAGCTTGCAAAGGAGGGGAAGCTCCCTGCTGTATCCTTTGTCATGCCATTTGGGATAACTGGTGAAAACGGAATACCAGACCCTTCAGAGCATCCTCCAGCAAACATAACGCTTGGGCAGGACTGGACAGTTAACATAGTAAACGCGGTCGAGGAAAGCCCTGACTGGAACACCTCGGTTATATTCATAACATGGGACGAGTTTGGAGGCTTCTACGACAACGTTCCACCACCGCAGGTCAACTCTTTTGGTTACGGGGAAAGGGTCCCGTTGTTAATAATTTCGCCTTACGCAAAGGAGAACTACGTGGACCCCACAGTTCTTAATCATGACAGCGTTCTCAAGTTCATAGAGTACAACTGGAACCTGCCGTACCTAACATCGTGGGTTGCCGAATCCGGAAGCGTGCTAAGCGCGTTTGACTTCAACCAGCCTCCAAGGCCCCCAATAATACTGGGCCCAACTCCGGATGCGGTGTACACCCCTGGCGCAAGCCATGGCGTCCTGTACTTTGAAAACGGTTCAGCGTATTACATAACATCCTCTAACCCTAACTTTGACTACCCGTTGCCTCTTCAGATTCCACTTTCTGAGCTGACCTATAGCTCTCCTCCGTATCAGCTTCCATCGTCAACGGCCAAGTTCTCCCTGCCCCCCTCATGGCTTGCGAGTTACCAGTTCTTTACAATAATAGCATCTATAGTGCTGATAGCTGTGGCGCTTGTTCTACAGAGAAAAGGCATGGCCATGTACTCAATGGTCTCTGCCGGCCTTTCGATAGTGGTTACAGCTATTTCGTCAGCCCTTGGAATAGTTTACCCGGCCATACCGCAGGCCCCTGTCCCGCCAACTGAGCCAACATATTCGTTCCTGACCGCAATAGGCATGGTTTTGCTGGCAATATCAGCGCTTGCGGCAGCGTTTCCATACATAAGAAGGTACCTGCCAAAGCCACGCGGCGGATTCTCAGAAGGCATGGAAACTGTGAAGGCGCTGGCAGTAGCCGGCTCCATAATCGCGTTCGTAGGGTTTGCGCTGACGCCAGGCGTCTTTTACCCAGTGCCGGGCATACAGCCGTCCGAGCTTGCTCCACCGCCCACGTTGATCTCCTACATAGCTGTGGTGTTTTCACCTTTAACCATAATAAGCTGGATAGCGCTAGCGGTTTCAGGCCTGTTAGTTGTAAAGATCTTTGCATCATACAGGCTAAGGCGCTAAGGCGCTCTTCAATTTTTCAATATTTTATTTTTAAATTAAACGTTGTTATGCACAACGGCCACGGCGTACCACAAACGGCTAAAATGAAGATCCCATATTGCAGTCCTGCGCTTTAATCGTACGCTAGATTTATTAGGTAATGAAAATTGCCAACACATTATGAGCAGCAGGTCTAACGCGATAAAGGAGGAGAACCCATACGAAAACGCCATAGCACAGCTTGCATCTGTAATGCAGGTTATAGACGTGCCGCTTGATTATTACGAAATGCTGAAGGTGCCAAAAAGGGAGATAGTGGTTTATCTTCATCTCAAAAGGAGCGATGGAACTGTGTCCAGCTTTATGGGATACAGGGTTCAGCACAACAACGCAAGGGGGCCCTACAAGGGTGGCCTCAGGTACAGCTCGCTTGTTGACATAAACGAAGTAAGGGCGCTCGCGATGCTAATGACCTGGAAGACGGCCCTGGTTGACATACCTTTTGGCGGGGCAAAGGGCGGGATAAACGTGGATCCGTCATCAACAAGCGGCGATGAGCTGGAAGTGCTTACCAGAAAGTTTGTTGATGAAATTACTTATAACATAGGGCCTGAAATAGACGTTCCAGCACCTGATGTTGGAACAAATCCACAGGTAATGGCGTGGATAATGAACGAATACTCCAGGCTTAAGGGGTATAACGTGCCCGCGGTGGTTACAGGAAAGCCTGTAGAGCTTGGTGGATCACTTGGAAGGCTGGAGGCAACGGGCCGAGGCGTCAGCATAATAGCCAGGGAGGCCGCAAAGGCGGTGCTTAAAAAGGACATTAAGGACGTAACTGTGGCGGTTCAGGGCTTTGGCAATGTTGGTTCATATACAGTCAAGTTTTTAACTGAAATGGGGGCAAAGGTCGTGGCTGTAAGCGATGTCTACGGCGGTAAGCTTTTCAAAAATGGCATAGACAGCTTTGAAAGGCTTTACAAGGACTACTCAGCAACAAAGTCCATGAAAAGGCTTCCATATGGCGAGGACATTTCAAACGAAGAGCTCCTCACAATGGACGTTGATATGCTCATACCCGCTGCGATAGAGAACCAGATAAACGAAAACAACGCAAACAAAATATCTGCAGAAGTTATAGTTGAAGCCGCCAACGCCCCAACCACGCCAATGGCAGATAAAATACTTGAGAAGAACGGCATAAAGGTCCTGCCTGACATACTGGTCAATTCAGGAGGGGTAATTGTTTCCTACTTTGAATGGGTTCAAAACCTTGAAAGAGAGCAGTGGACATTGGAGGAAGTTAACACAAAGCTCGAGCAAAAGCTGACAAAGGCGTTTTACGACATACTTCAGTTCTCTGAATCAAAAAACGTTCCTTACAGGGTGGGAGCCCTGGCGCTTGCGGTAGAAAGGGTTGTTAACGCCATGAAGCTGCTTGGCTGGCGTTAGAGACGGCCATGGCAACACTCGCCAGAGTTAACACTGGCAGCCGGCCAAACTGCCTGCGTTTATTGAATGGGCTACGACTAAAGAAGTCAGAAAAAACCTTATAAAGATAAGCAATGGAGGATTAATAGAGGTGATTTCTGTATGGCTACTACGGCTATTCCAGCTGTAACTTCGACAGGTCAACCGATACTAATACTTAAGGAAGGGACTCAGGAAAAGAGGGGCAAGGAGGCCCAGAGGAACAACTTTGAAGCTGTCAAGCTCATAAGGGACATAATAAAGACGTCGCTTGGCCCAAGGGGCATGGACAAAATGCTTGTCGACTCACTGGGCGACGTCACAATAACCAACGACGGCGCTACGATACTGAAGGAAATGGACGTCCAGCATCCAGCTGCAAAGATGATGGTCGAGATAGCAAAGGCAACGGACAGCGAGGTAGGGGACGGCACCACCTCAACCGTTGTCCTTGCAGGGTACTTGGTTGAGAAGGCGGAGGAGCTGATAGATAAAGGAATTCATCCAACAATAATAATTGACGGCTACATGCGGGCATCTCAGCAGGCAATAAGCGTGTTAAAGTCAATTGCCGATAAGGTCGATTCAACAAACAAGGAGGTGCTTAAGAACATCGCAAAGACGACTCTGGCAACAAAGTTGCTTTCAGGCGAAAGCGATTACATTTCAAACCTTATAATTGACGCCGTGTTGCAGGTCGCTGAAAAAACAAACGGCGGTTACAAGGTTGACATAGACAACATAAAGGTTGAAAAGAAGCCAGGAGGCTCAATAACCAACACTCAGCTCATCAAGGGCGTTGTAATTGACAAGGAGGTGGTTCACGCAGGCATGCCAAAGCGCGTCAAGAACGCCAAGATAGCTCTGCTTAATGCACCGCTTGAAATAGAGAAAACCGAGATCGACGCAAAGATAAACATAACCGATCCGGAGCAGATGAAGGCATTCCTTGACGAGGAGACAAAGATACTGAAGGACATGGTAGATAAGATAAAGGCAGTCGGCGCAAACGTCGTGCTTTGCCAGAAGGGCATTGACGACATGGCCCAGCACTATCTTGCAAAGGAGGGGATACTCGCTGTTAGGAGGATAAAGATGAGCGACATGGACAAGCTGGCAAGGGCAACCGGCGGCAGGGTAGTTACAAGCATTGACGACCTTACCCCTGAGGACCTTGGCTACGCCGATCTGGTGGAGGAAAGAAAGATAGAGGAGGACAAATGGGTCTTCGTTGAGGGTTGCAAGAACCCGAAGGCAGTTACGATACTTGTCAGGGGCGGCGCGCAGAGGGTTGTCGATGAGGCAGAAAGGTCAATACACGACGCAATAATGACAGTCAAGGACGTTGTTGAAAGGCCTTACATAGTTGCTGGTGGAGGCGCCGCTGAGCTTGAGGTTGCCAACCAGCTAAGGAAGTGGGCTCAGACCCTTGAGGGCAGGGTGCAGCTTGCGGCTCTGGCATTTGCTGACGCCGTGGAGATGCTGCCGCTTGTCCTTGCCGAAAACGCAGGACTTGAGCCCTTGGACGTGTTGCCTGAACTGCAGGCGGCTCACCAGAAGGGCACAAAGTGGGCTGGCCTTAACGTGTTCACCGGCAAGGTTGAGGACATGAGGGCGAACAACGTCCTTGAGCCAGAAGCCGTAAAGGAGCAGGTTATCAAGGCCGCAACTGAGGCAGCGTCTATGATAATAAAGATAGACGACCTGATAGCCGCCTCAAAGCCACCAGAGGGAGAAAAGAGCGGAGGAAAGGGCGGCCAGCCCTATTAGGAGAGCAACGCCTGCTCGCCAGTTAAATAATATTTTTTAATCCTTTCAATTTCCTTTTCTGTTATCTTTAACATAAAGTAAAGGTCAGCAACGTTGCTCCTCGAAAACTCAGAAAGGGACAGCGTGTGCGCGGCACGCTTTAGCTCCAGAAGCGCCTTCCCCGGGTCCTTTTCCTGGGGTTGCAAGCCAAGTTGTCTTTTCAGAAGCTCAATGCCCTCCTGGAAGCTGTTGCACTTGGGCTTCCCGAGCACATAAAGCGTCTTTGCAACGTCCTGGCTCACGGGCTCAACAAAAGAGCAGACCTCAACGTCAAACGCCATTGCTTCAAAGGTTGTTCCAACATCTCTTGAAGCCTTCATCAGCTCTCTTATCTCCGCTCCATCAAAGTAGTGCACGATTATCTCAGGGGATTCAAGCGCGATGAACGCCATGTACGCAGTTCTTACGTGCCGCTCAACCCGTTCGTCGCCAAGCCTTGCCCTCTGCAGGTCCTCAGAGGACAGAATCCTCCTTATAACTTCATCGCCAACGGTGTTTCCATAAGCCGTATAATATGACGACTGATAGCCGGAGACCTTGCTCAAAAGGGCAAGCTTTGCGTTCTCCAGCAGCACTGCCTTAAGCATGGCGCTTCCAACGTCCTTTTCCTTTGAAAAGTCCAACGCAAGCCTTCCAACAAACTCCCTAAAGTATAAAATTGGATCCTGTGTTGGATGCTGAACGCCAAGCCTCTTTTGCAGCCTTTCAACAAACGCCCTTTCGTCTGTGGATTCAGCTATATAGTTAAGCTCCTGCCTCTGGGGGATCTTCCCGATAATGGCCCTGGCCCTTGTTATGTAGTAAACGTTACTTTCCTTCAAGTTTCCTCAGCATCAGCTCATAAACAGCCTGAACGAGCTTCTCCCTTTTCGCATCGTATGAGTTCCTGAGCTCCTCGGCCATTTTTCTGTAGTCATCCACAATTTTGTTTGCCTGTTCCCTGTACTTCCTGAGCTCCTGGTCCCTGTACGCGGAGATCTCCCTTGAGACCGACTCCAGGTATTCCTTTTTCCCACTTTCGGCGAGCTCGGCCGCAAGCCCAGTCAACTCCTTCCCCTTTTTCTCAGCTTCTGCCAGGAGCGCGTCAAGCTCCTTTTCAAGGCCATCGACATAGCCTAACAGCTCATCAGGCTTCATCATGTTATATTAATCGGTTTATTTATTAAGCATTTTCTTTCAGCTGAACATAAGCTAATGGTGCTAAATGTTTTTACCTTTCGCTAAAAATTCAAAATTTTGCGCATTTCGTAGAAATGCTTATATAGTGGGAATATAACTCTTTTTTTGAGGAAAGCTAAATGTCATTTAAAAAGATATCAGCGGGCGATTATGAAAACATAGAAAAGTGCCCAAGGTGTGGTTCAAAGAACCTTTTGCTCGATCAGAACACAGGGGAGATAATATGTGCTGACTGCGGTTACGTGATTAAGGAAAAGGTAGAGGACCTGAGGCCTGAGTGGAGGGCCTTTTCAAAGGAGGAAAAGGAGGACAGGAGCAGAGCCGGGATACCGCTTTCAATAGCAATGCACGACATGGGGCTTTCAACTGTAATGGACCAGTCTGATAGGGACGCGTCGGGCAGGGCCCTAACGGGGGCAGCTAAGGCCACATATGACAGGCTCAGGATGTGGGACAGCAGAAGCCAGATACATGAACCAGCTGAGAGAAATCTGAGGCAGGCGTTCAATGAGCTTGACAGGCTGGCTGACAAGCTTGGCGTTAAGGAAAACGTGGTTGAAAAGGCGGCTTACATCTACAGGAAGGCCCTTGAAAAGGGGCTGGTCAGGGGGAGGAGCATAAGCGCCCTTATAGCCGCATCGCTTTATGCTGCATGCAGATCTCTTGAAGTCCCGAGAACCCTTAAGGACATAGCTTCCGTTTCTAACATAAAGAGAAAGGACATAGCCAGATGCTACAGGCTTATACTCAGGGAGCTTGACATAAAGATGCCAATAATAGATCCAATAAAGTCACTCAGCAGGATAGCCACCAAGGCTGGCGTGAGTGAGAAGACGACAAGAAAGGCCATAGAGATAATAAAGAAGGCAATAAACTCAGGCATTTCAGCTGGGAAGGATCCGATGGGCCTTGCGGCGGCAGCGCTTTACGTTGCTTGTGTTATGGAAGGGGAGAACAAGACTCAGAAGGACATAGCCGAGGCGGCTGGGGTAACTGAGGTAACCATAAGGAACAGGTACAAGGGCCTCAAGGCGGCGCTAAACCTTCCACAGCTATAATTAGGTTATAAATCGTCAGTAAAATTTAAATCTATTTTTTAAAAGTCAATTTGGAAGGAAAAATTGCTTAAGCTTGACGATAAAGATATAAAAATTTTACAGGAGCTCGTTAAGGATGCCTCGCAGAGCGTCCCAAAGCTCAGCAAGAAGCTGAGCATGGATTCAAGCGTTGTCTACTCTAGGATAAAGAGGCTCAGGAAGCTTGGCTATATACAGGGCTTTACCGCGATAGTTAACGAGGACCTGCTGGGCTGGCAGGTGCTTGCAATAATAGGCATAAACGCGGAGTCAAAGAAGAGGGACGAGGTTTATGAGGCGCTGTACCAGATGAAGGAGGTCAGAAGCGTTTTTGAAGTGACCGGCAGGTATGACTTCATAGTTTACCTGAAGGCCAGAAACATCCAGGACCTTCACTCGCTCATAACTGATAAAATAGGGGGCATATCTGGGGTAACGTACACTGAAACGTTCATATCGCTTAGATCAAAGGGCAAGTCATTTGAGCTGCTGATATAGGGTGCAAGGGATGCCCAAAAGGAGCGGCGCAAATTCGCTGATTCTGTTTTTTTATAATGAAAACGACGCTGAGTGCTTTTTACGGTCAGAAAATGGGTTTAAAAAAAGGGGCTGCTATCTGTTCAAATCTGATGAGGAGGGGGAGCTCATAAGGCTGGCCGAAAGGTACTCGGAGGTGTTTGGGATAAGATCCGTTTCCCTTGTCAAGTCGTATCAAAGCCCAGAGGACGTCGTTGACGGCTTTATAAAGGGAATGAGCGCTGGCGCGTCTTCAGTAAGCATAAGGGTTTATGACCCATGCAAGGGCAGGCTTGCCTCCGAAGAAGCCAGACTGGCCGAGCTGGTTGTGGAAATGGCGGGGCTTAAGCTAAATGAGGTAGAGCCAGAGGTTGAGTTCAAGGTTTACTATAGCGAAGGCATATACCATGCAGTCGTGTGGGAGCTGAACGGGTCAAACGGCAGGATATGCACCACGGGGACAAGGGCAGGCGTTGTTTATGACTGGAGCGAGGAGGCAACAAGGCTTGTTTACTCGTTAATAAGCCAGGGCGCGTCTGAAGTTTATGTGTTAATTGACCGCTTTGACCCCGCTGGCCTTAGGTGGCTTGCCAGGGAGCTCTGGGATTTCAAAAGAAGGTCAATCATGTCAAGGGTGTATTTGGCGGCTGTTCCGCACGGAGGTGAAAACGAATTTGCTAGGGAGAGAGGTATAACGCTTGTAACTCACGGCCAGCTGAGGCCTGAGGGCTATGCGCTCGTCCCGGATGAGGTCCTTCGCTCGATTCAGGCTGAATTTAAGCCTGCAAAAGCTTGGAAATCGCTTGCAATGCTAAAAAGGTCGGGCGTAGTCGAGGTTAAAGGTGGTCCGATAGGTTATCACGATGCGTTGGATAAGCTTTTGAAAGAGATCTCCGGGGAAGAACACGAGGAAGTCTGACTGCAAGTGGAGCATGTGTGGGCTTTGCGCTTATGCGCGCTACACCATCGCTCCTTTCAATGATGCTGAATTAGAAAAGCAATCCTCTCCTTTTAATTTGAATGGCAAGAAGATCGATAAATTCGTGTCATGAGTTATTTTTCAAAGCTTCTATATGATATAGCTGCCTGAGCGCCAGAGCATTTTAATATTATATTAATCCTGCAATTGGCATGGTCATATAATTATAACTTGCGCTGGACAGCCCTGTCTTCAATGTGCCCTCAATTTTGCAATTGGCTATTGCTAGACCCTTAATTGCTTAGAGTAGTTTAAAAGCAAATTAAACTAAAAATTTATATTCTCCCAGTATATCATTAATTCCTGATGAGAAGTCATAAATCCATTTCTACTGCTGTTGTTGCAACCATAGTAATCGTTATAATAATAATCGCAGCAGCAGGCGGATACCTCTATTATCAGTCAACAATAACAAAGAAACCCACTACAACCACGCCACCACCACCAACAACAAAGACCATCACCATTGCGCCACCAAATCCAAACGAGCTCGTTGATCTGGGCACTATGGGCCAGATATACGCCCCTGACTCGCTGGATCCAGCAACTGGATTCTATGTGGTAGATGAGGTCGTCTTCACAAACGTATATCAGGGGCTTCTGACCTTTAACGGCAGCTCAGTAACGCAGCTAGTTCCTGTCTTGGCGCAGTCATACACAGTTCAGAAGAACGGGACTCAGTACGTGTTCATAATGAGGCCTGATACGTACTTCAGCAACATGCACCCGATAAACGCCACTACGGCTTGGTTCAGCTTCTACAGGACAATAATAATGGGACAGGGCCCAGCTGTAGCCAACTACTATCCTTATATAGCAACATACTATGGGTCTTACTTTTTGCCCTATGGGGCTCCAAACGCTGTTCAGTACGCGTTCCATATGTCATCAACGCCAAATGGCACCGTAACAGCTGAGATACTTTCCCAGGTGCTCAGCAACTTTAACGTTCACAACTCAACCATAATGTCGCTGATGACATACCCGAACCAGTCAATAGTTCTGCTCAATTCGTCAGCGATAGCGTTCAACCTGCCGTTCCCGTACAGGTACTTCCCGTACATACTCGCTTCAGGCGGCTGGGGAGCTCTTGCTGACCCTGTATTCGTTGACCAGCACGGCGGCGTTCAGGCAGGACAGGCTAACTCCTACATAAACACTGAGGGCATGGTTGGAAGCGGGCCGTACATGATAGAGACCGTGGGCTCGGAGCTGTCAAGCGTTACGCTTGTTGCAAACCCGCACTACTGGGCCGCTAACGCGGCAAATGTGCCTGCTGTGCTTGCTCCGCCAAAGATCGACAACATAGTAATAGAGTTTGGCGCGTCTCACAGCACGAGGGTTGCAGACTTTGACAGCGGCCAAGCAACGATATCGGATGTGGCCATACCTTCACTTAACTCAATCTACGACGGATATCAATACAAGAGCTATGTTCCGTTCAGCACAATATTCTACAACGCAGGCATAGAGCCGGACGTGTTCTATATATCAATGAACAACCAGGTCTTCCCGACAAACAACACTTACTTCAGGCTTGCCGTTGCATATGCAATAAACTACAGCGACATAGTTCACACGTTAATGACGTTTAACGGCACAGTCCTGGGCGTTACGTACCTTGGCCCAATAGCGCCAAACCTGCCGTTCTACAACCCTGACAACCTGCCTCAGTACACGTATAACATACCTCTTGCTGAGCATTACATAAACCTCTCAGGATGGCAGGAGGACTTCTACGTTGTCCTTCCAAACGGGACAACCCTTGGCAATCCATCAGGAAAGGAGCTGCCTCCTCTGCAGCTATACACCATAGCTCCTGTTACTCCAACCACACAGACCGAATTTGAGATAATCCAGAGCGGGCTTTCACAGATAGGGATAAGCATATCGCTTTACCCGGTGACAGCTGCGGTAACTGACTCATGGTACACGCCAAGCGGCACCCCAGCTCTTGTGCTGCTGGGCTGGGCCCCTGACTGGCCGGACCCAATAGCGCAGGAGCTCATGGCGCTCACTGATCCAGTGTACGGAGGGCTCTCAGGGGACCTTGCTTGGTTTAACAATTCACAGGTGAACAGCATACTGTCGTGGCTGCCATATTCACTGAACGCAACCCAGCAGGAACAGGGAGTCGCTGAAATATACAACATAACATATCACCAGGCGCCTTATGCCTGGCTGCCCAACGCTGAAACTTACTGGCTACAGCAGCCGTACCTGCACGGAGTTGTCTTTAACCCGTTCGTCGGCTACAGGTACAACATGATGTACTACGAGAACTACACTGTTACGGTACCAGTAAGCAGTAGCTAAAGCTTAGATGGTGCAATGCAATCAAATTTTTTATTTTATTTTATTCGTCGTTTGGTTAATGCCGTTATTACGCTTATCATGTTAGTTTTTATCGTGTTTTTGCTCGTGCACATAATCCTGCCCACGCCCCAGGCAATGGCCAAGGTTTACATAGGGGGCACGCACTTTACCCAGGCAGAGATAAACGCGATAATAGAGCAATACGGGTTAAACAAGCCGCTCTACGTGCAATTTCTTAATTACCTGATAAACGTATTTCATGGCAACTTCGGGATTGACACCCTGTACAAGGTGCCTGTTATGTACCTGCTGGGCAAGTTCATACCAATAACCCTTGAATTCGTAATAATCGCGATAATACTTCAGGTTTTACTTGGGATATTTACGGGATCTGTTGCTGGCATGTGGCGCAACAGGGTGCCCGACTGGGTCATCAAGGCGCTGTACCTAATAACCTGGGCAATGCCTGTCTTCCTGCTTGCCACGCTGCTTCAGTTTGCGTTTGCCTACTACGCAAAGGTCCTCCCTCCGTTTAATATAGCAAACCCGTTAATGATCCCTCCGAAGACCATAACTGGCTTTCCGCTTATAGATGCGGCAATTGAAGGCGACTGGCCGTACTTTGATTCGCTGCTACAGCACATGGTCCTGCCCGTGCTTGCAATAGCTTTTGCTGGCTTTGGAATAACAACCCGAATAATGAGGGCAAGCACCATCGACGTCCTGGACAAGGACTACGTAAAGCTCTCATATATGAAAGGCCTAAGCTCGTGGCAGGTTTTCAGGAAAACGGTGCTCAGGAACTCCTTAATACCAATAATAACCCTTACAGCCCTGACCTTTGGCTTCGCCATAGCCGGAGCTGTAGTGATAGAGGAGATATTCATCTACAAGGGGATGGGGTTTTACCTTTATCAGTCAACTGTTTCGCTTGACTACGTGGCAATATTGAGCACCACGCTCATTGTAGGCATATCAGTTATAATAGCTAACTTTATAGCCGACATCCTCTATGCTGTTGTGGACCCAAGGGTGAGGCTTGAGTGAAGGCCGTGGACCTTCTTAAAAAGGCCATCGGCATCAGGAAGGACGTGGACAGCTTTTCAAAACGGGTCCCCGAAAACGTTTCAATCTGGTATTATGTAATACACGACCCTCAGGCCTTAATTGGGCTAATCATAATAGCTTTGTTTATAGTCTGGTCAATAGTCGAGGGCTCGCTTCAGATTATAGGGGGTTACCTAAAGGACCCCGCGCTCGGCTGGATTCTGTTGCCGCACAATCCCTTAGCGCCGCCAAACGCCGCGCTGAGCCTTAAGCCGCCTTCGCTTTCCTATCTTTTCGGGACAAACCTGGAGGGCGAGGACATACTTTCAAGGATACTTTATGCGGCTCCCAAGGACGCGACAGCCGCGTTTTTGGTTGTAGGGCTGGCCATACTTTTCGGCGGCTTGCTTGGAACTGTTGCTGGCTACTTTGGCGGATGGCTTGACGAGGCGCTTATGAGGATAACCGATGCGTTCTTGGCCATACCAGGGCTTATTCTTGCAATAGCGTTAAGCATACTCATAGGGCCAGGATATTATTCAGTTCTGATAGCCCTCACCATAGTCTGGTGGCCCATATATGCCAGGCTCTTCAGGGGACAGACGCTTACAATTAAGTACCGGGGCTATGTTGAAGTTTCAAGGCTTTTTGGGGAGAGCTCATTAAAGATAATATTCAAGCACGTTTTCCCGAACGCCATTGACCCTGTTGTGGCCTACGCCGCCCTGGACTTCGGCACAGTCATACTTACTTACTCAACGCTTGCGTTTCTTGGGATAGGTGTTCAGCCGCCTTATCCAGAATGGGGAGCCATGGCCTCCAACGGGTTGAGCTTCTTTCCTGGCGTGTGGTGGTACACCCTCTTTCCGAGCTTAACGATACTGCTGGTTGTGATAAGCTTTATACTCCTGGGCGACAGGCTTCAGGATATAATATCAGGGAGGCTGACATATTGATATGCCACAACTTGAGATCAGGGATCTCGAGGTGTATTATAAGGTTCCATTTGGAACAATAAAGACGCTTTTTGGAATTCAGCTTGACGTCGAAAAAGGGGACTCAATAGGCATAGTTGGAGAGAGCGGCTCAGGGAAGTCAACGCTGGGCCTTTCAATCGTTCGCCTTCTTCCTCCAAACGCAATCGCAAGGGGCCATATATTCTTTAACGGGACTGACCTTCTTGCGCTGCCGGCAAGCAAGATGAAGGACTACAGAGGAACAGGAATATTCATGATAATGCAGGATCCGTTTAACAGCCTTAACCCAGTTAAAAAGGTAAGGGAACAGCTGATTGAAGCCCTAAGGATAAAGTACTTGCGGCGCAATGAGCGCGTTCCTGAAGAAAGCCTTTACGACGAAGTTCTGAAGAAGTTAAAGGACGTAAAGCTTCCAGACCCTGAAACGATAATGGACAGGTACCCGCATCAGCTTTCTGGCGGCCAGATCCAGAGGATTGTGATAGCCATGGGCCTTTTGCTTGAGCCATCAATATTAATAGCCGATGAGCCGACTTCTGCCCTAGACGTTAGCGTTCAGGCTCAGATAATTGCGCTGATCAAAGAGCTCCAGGATAAATACAAGATGTCCTTGCTTTTTATAACGCATGACCTTTCAGTGGCTTACGCTGTGTCCGAAAAGCTTCTGATACTTTATGGAGGAAGAATACTTGAGTTTGGAAACACGGAGGACGTGATGAACAGCCCGGCTCACCCTTATACTGAGGGGCTGCTTAAGAGCTTCCCGCGTGGGAACTACAGGGATGGAAAGCTTTACACCCTGCAGGGCGCTCCGCCTTTGTTTACCGATCTGCCAAACGGATGTGTCTTTAATCCCAGGTGTCCATACGCCTTTGACAGGTGCTATCAGGAGGAGCCAGGGCTTTATGATTATATGGGCAGAAAGGTGAGGTGTTTTCTCAGACATGAATGAGAATGGCTCAGATGTTCTGATAAGGACAGAAGGGCTCACGAAGCTCTTCCTTGCGTCAAAGTACGGGCTGCTTGACAGGCTTGCCCGGGCAAAGCCCCTCTTCGTCAGGGCGGTGGACAACGTAAGCATAAGCATAAAGAAAGGGGAGACCGTGGTCCTTGTGGGCGAAAGCGGATCAGGCAAAACAACTCTCGGCAGGTTGCTAGTAACGCTCGAAAAGCCAACGTCAGGGGAAATATACTATGAAGGCATTCCGCTCAGCAAGAACATAAGCGCTGTAAGGGAGAAGGTTCAGATAGTTTACCAGAACCCGCTGGAAAGCCTGGACCCCAGGCTTAATATAAATTCAATAGTGGAGGAGCCCCTTCTTAACAGGAAGATCACAAAGGAGGAAAGGCTAAGGAGGGTCAAGGAAGCGCTCGAGTCTGTTGGGCTTGACTACTCTTATGTTTACTTTAGAAAGCCAAAGGACCTTTCAGGAGGGCAGAGACAAAGGGTTGCTCTTGCAAGGGCCATAATATCGAACCCGAGGTTCATAGTTCTGGACGAGCCAACATCAGCGCTTGACGCGTCAATTCAGTCCCAGGTGCTGAACCTGCTCATTGATCTGAAGAACAGGTTCAACTACACGTACTTGGTTATAACCCATAACATCATGGTTGCAGAGTACATAGCCGATCAGATATACGTAATGTACGCTGGGAAAATAGTGGAAACGGGCAGGGTCGATCAGATTATGAAAAAACCTTTGCACCCATATACCCAGCTTTTATTCAAGTCGGTCCCATCACTTAGAAACAAGAGGCTTGAGCCCATGGTTGGCGAGCCGCCAAGCCTGATAAACCCGCCTCCAGGTTGCAGGTTCCATCCCAGATGCCCATACGCCTTTGACAGGTGCAGGGTGGAGGAGCCCGCGCTTGTTGAAGTGGAACCAGGCCACTTCGCGGCATGCCATCTTTACACAAAGAAATGAGGTTCTGGGTTGGAACGTCCGGCTACACCTACTGGTGGAACAAGGGAAGGGACAGGCTTGCTTGGTACATTTCACAGGGATTTAACACCGTTGAAGTCAACTCAACGTTTTACAGCTTTCCATTTAGCAGCAGCGTCAAGGCATGGTCAAGGGCTCCCCAGGGCTTTATGTTCTCAATTAAGGTCCACAGGTTGATAACGCATTATACAAGGCTTTCAAGCTCTGATACATGGGTCAAGTTTAAGGAAAGGCTAAGTCCAATAAACGAAAGGATACGGTTCTGGTTATTTCAGATGCCGCCATCGTTTACTTACAGTGAAAAGAACCTGAGCAGGGTGCTGAAGTTCATAAAGGATCACGGCGACGGGAGGGAGGTCTTTGAGTTCAGGGACAGCTCCTGGTGGGAAAAGGGCGTTAAGGACTTGACAGAAGCGGGGGCCATATTTTGCTCCGTAAGCGCGCCGGGGCTGCCGGACAGCATAGTTAACTCAAACGGGTACGTTTACATGAGATTTCATGGCAAAAATGAATGGTACTCCTACGTTTACACGCCAGAGGAGTTAGATGAATATTATAGGAAAATTTCAGCAAGCGGGGCCAGGGAGGCCTGGGTTTACTTTAACAACGACGCAGGCATGTTTGAAAACGCCATGGAGTTTATGAGGGTTTCAAACTCGTTGTAAGCCCAGCCTCAACTGCCAAAAGGATAAAGCTTATCTTTTCAGTTAAACCAGTAGGCACATGCTAAGGCTGTTCGTTTCTGTAAACGTAGACAGGCCTGAAGTTGTTGAAAGGATCAGGGCCGTCCAGCGGGAACTGCTGAAGTTTGGCGAAGGGATAAAGCTCACAGAGCCAGAAAACCTTCACTATACGCTCAGGTTCATAGGCGAGGTGGATGACGGCGTTGCTGACGAAGTTATCAAAAGGCTTGGCGAGATAAGGCTAAAGCAGTTCAGGATTAGCATAAAGGGGCTTGGTTACTTTCCTGGGGGTTCTCGTATAAGGGTTATATGGGCAGGATCCGAGGGCGAGAGCCTAAAAGAGCTAGCGACGGAGGTCAACAGGCGACTTAAGGGGCTTGGTGAGGACGAGGATTTTGTAGCGCACCTTACCATAGCCAGGGTTAAGTGGATAAAAAACCCAGAAGCCATAATATCATGGATAAGTGAAAATCGCGACATAAAGCTTGGCGACTTGGACGTTTCGACATTTTACCTTATGAAGAGCACACTTCTGCCTCAGGGCCCGGTTTACACTCCTCTGGCTCAGTTTCAGTTGCTTTAGCTTACGACGCTTAACTGGCCACATGGCGTTTGTCAAGCTGTGGCAGGAGTTAAGAAAGGCTTTTAAGCGGATTTATGCGATATCTGCTTTGGGGAATTACAGCCGTCATGGCTGAAGCCTTAAATGGGCCGGTAGTTCAGTGGTAGAATGCCCGCCTTGCACGCGGGAGGTCGGGGGTTCGAGTCCCCCCCGGTCCACTAAGCTTATATCTTTATTACTTCAAGTAAATAAAGGTTGGAGGAAGAAGAAATTTACACAATAGCTGGTATGTTACTGCTCAACGATAGCCCCGGGAAGCTTATGAGAGATTTAAGGGAAAGGCTTGGTATAAGGCAAAACGAGCTTGCCAGGGCGATGCGCATTTCATCTGCGGTTTTAAGCGAATATGAAAACCAAAAAAGAAGGAAGCCCGGCGCGCATACAATAAAAAACTACATAAACGCCATAGTGAGGCTAAGGGGTGTTCCGGCTGTACTTCTGGCTCTTCATGAAAACGAAAACGTCGACAGCGGCGGCGCAATACTCGCGATAAGGGAGCTCAAGGAGCCAATCAGGTCTGCGGACCTGCTTAAAGCGCTTTCAGCCAGGGTTTGGTCAGGCGAAGACATGCTTGACCTTCCAGTCTTTGGATACACGGTACTTGACAGCATAAGGGCCATAATTGCGCTCAAGGGGAATCAGTTCTTTAAGATATTTGGCAAGTCGTCGGAAAGAGCTCTTATATTCAGCAAGGTTGGGCTTGGCAGAAGCCCCCTTGTAGCAGTTAGGATATCTCCGCTCAAGCCGCGGGTTGTGGCCATACACGGCACGGAATCGCTTGAAGAGGTGTCCGTGGAGATAGCAAAGGCAGAGCGCGTGATACTTGCAACCCTTCCAAAAGTTCCCATAGAGGATTTAATATCAAGGCTCGCAACGTTATAGCATGAGCGAAGAGGAAAACTACCTGAGAGCCGGCAGAATAGCCGCCGAAGTTCTTAAGCAAGGAGAGGGGATGATAAGGGAAGGGGCCAGCGTTCTTGAAATATGCGAAGAGCTTGAAGAAATGATAAGGAAAAGGGGGGCCGTCCCGGCTTTTCCGGTAAACCTGACGCAGAACAACGAGGCAGCTCACTATACGGCTTCTCCAGATGACAATAAAAAGATAGTGCACGAGGCTGTTGTAAAGCTTGACCTTGGTGCCAGCGTTGATGGATTTCTATCGGATACAGCGTTGACGGTATCACTTTCACCGGCATACAGGGGACTTGTGGAGGCAAATAGGGCGTTGCTTGACAGGGCCCTGGCGATAGTCAGGCACGGGCTGCCGTTCCATGAATTCGGCTCGTTTATTGAACGAACGGCCAAGTCAATGGGATACAAGCCCATAGAAAACCTGATGGGCCATAGGCTTGAGAGGTTCGTGCTTCATGCTGGGGAATCCGTTCCCATGATAGCAAGCCCCATAAGGGGACAGTTTATTTCAGGAAAGGCGTACGCAGTTGAGCCTTTTCTTGTTGATACAAGTTCCAAGGGCTTTGTGATAGATGGCGTCGACAGCAACATATACAGGCTTCCGTCGCCTCCAAGGAAGGGACTTGGCGAAAACGAAAGGGGGCTTTTAACGTGGATCTATGAAAATTACAGAACACTTCCCTTTGCAACAAGATGGGTTGCAAAGGAGTGGGGCGCTGGCTCGGTTGAAACGATAAGGGAGCTCGCAAGGAAGGGCGTGCTGCAGTCATTTAACGTGCTTCTTGAGGCTTCAGGTGGCACGGTCTCCCAGTTTGAGCACACCGTTTACGTGAAGTCTGATGCTACAATAATTACAACAAAGGCTTAAGCCTGGTCCTTAACCCGGCTCAGCAGAGTGTTTGTCCTTTGTTGTATTATAAGTATCAAGAGCTCATTTGCGCCCAGGTCCTTTCTGTCCCTTTGCCTTATTTTGTTTGCAAGCAGGTCATAAATGTACTCCCCTGGCTTAAATTCACCGCTGGGATCCTTAAAGAAGTGAAAGCCAACGCCGCCTGAAAACAGCCTCATTGAGAACACCATGTCTGAATACCTATAAAGCGTTATTACTGAAGGCCTGCCGAAGAGGCTTGCCTCAGCCATATAATCCTTAACAAGGTCCTCCACGCTTTCAAACTCAATAAGGTATGCGTCTAGCGCCATAGCCTTAATTTTGCACTTCCCCATTTATTTGCTTTTCAGCCAAGGTCAGCGATCAAGCAGCTGGCTCACGCTAAAGGCTGATGGTAAGGCTTATATTTGCAGTAAACATACTTCGTATTGCGGGGGTCGCCTAGCCAGGTCAATGGCGCTGCCCTGAGGCGGCAGTCCCGTTGGGGTGCGCGGGTTCAAATCCCGCCCCCCGCATTTCCTATAGCGTGGCATTGCAAAAAGGAAAAGCATCGCCGTCCACCGCGTGGATAAGATTTCTTAAATTAGGTGCATTAAAATAATGCCGTTGTCGCAGGCGACCAAATACGCTCTCACAGCAAAGGCGCTCGGGAATGGCCGTAGAGACATTCTGCGGGGCACAGGCTCCTTGGCCTAAAGGCCATTAACGTCAGTCTATAATATACTCCGCGCTGATCAAGCTCAGCGCAGGGTTTTGCGCTTGATGGCACAATTTGTTTTGATGAAGAGTGAATCCCCGGTTGCAAGCGACGGTGATCGTAAATGCGCTTTGCAGCCAGTTGTGGGCTTCATGAGTTCCCCTAGCCCATGTTAACCAATGAAGATGGCCGGCGCCATCCTTGATGTCATTCCCTTCATAAATGGATTTTGATGCATCGCCTGCAGCCATATCAGCCTGCAGATGGTGAACATAGGAGCCTGGCATCAGGAGCGGTCATGAGCTGGGGGTAACCGGCTAGCTGAGCTTTTCTGCAAGCGACAGCAGCGCCTTAAGGTATTCGTCGTTAATGCGCTCAGGTGTAATTGGGCCACCCTCCCCTATAACCTCTTTGCCGTTAACTATGAGGTACACGTCCCTTTTTGTTTTAAACTTTAAAAGCCCCTTTAGCATTTCCAAGTCTTCAGGGCCCCCATCTTCCTTATACATTATAATGTATTTAACTGGATCAATGCACCCTTTCTTCCATACAACAAACACGTTCCTGGACTGTTCACTGCCGCCAAGAGCCTTTACAGCATGTCTAAGGCCTTCCTCATTCATTTTATAACCTTGCTTATCTGTCTTTGATTTAACTTTAACTTAACAAAGTACAGATCGTCGCCTCTGGTTAACGTTACCTCTTCGCTTGGACGCACTTCGTACCTTTCCTGCCCGTCAGTTATGAGATACATATAATCATTTGCATAAACCCTGATGGGCTCCGGGGGCACCACAAGTGGGGGTAGCCTGTCTATTGACATTACAAAGCTCATGACAACTGCGTCAAGGCTTTCGTAAAGCAGCGGGCCGTTGTTTGAGCTGTTATATCCTGTGGAACCTGTGGGGGTGCTTATTATTATGCCATCCATTCTCTTTGAAATTTTAAATCCAAAGCTAAATTCAACTGTAATCGTGGGAGTCACGTTAAAGTTGGCCCTTTGCAGGTAAGCCTCATTTAAAACGTTTGGCGTTTCAAATCCTGTCGCCTGTGCCCTTAGCCTTAACCTTCTTTCAATTGTATAGCTGTTTGAAAGAAACGCGTTTATGAACTCCCCAACTTCGTTCCTCTCAACTTCAGCTATAACTCCCCTTCCGCCCAAGTTTATACCAACTATGGGCACAGTTCTTGGAAGGCGCTTGGCAAGCGCGATCAGGGTCCCATCGCCCCCAACGCTTATGCCCAGCGAGATGCTTTCCTTAAAAAGGTCAGCCCAGCTCTCGTGCTTTACAACGCCTTTAAGATCCTGCACGCTGTGGAGTTCAAACGCTTCTTCAAGCTGAGCAATCACCGGCGCAAGCTCTTCGTCCTTAAGCCCTGGCTTAGCCAGCATAACAGCTCTTATCAATGTTTGATGGTTGCAAGAAATACAATATTAGGTTATCGGACGGGGCGCTGAGGCCTGGTCACTGCCGTCCCAGGGGCAAGGGAGCAGTTGTTATGATAATAACGTTTTTAAATTCTCCAAGTATGATAAATGGAAGGCATGCCTGAATTTGGATATTCAGAACAGCTTTACAACCCGGCCTCGGACGTGAGGGGAAGCCTTAGGGAAGTTGATGTTAGCCCAAAGGAGGCAAGGGAGCTGGCGGCATACATAAAGGGCATGAACGTTGACAGAGCGAGGGACGTTTTAAATGAAGTTATAGAAATGAAAAGGGCAATCCCGTTTAAGCGCTATCGGCACGGGATTGCTCATCACAGGGTCGAAGGGTTTTATGCCGGCCGCTATCCTGTTAAGGCCGCAAAGCTCTTTTTGCGCCTTCTTGACAACCTTGAGGCTTCTGCGCTTTATAAGGGGTTTGACGTCAGCAGGCTTGTGCTTGTGCACATAGCTGCATACCCTGGCAGAAAACTGGAAAGGTTTCAGCCGCGCGCCTTTGGAAGAAGCTCTCCAAGGAACAAGGTCTTGGTTCACGTGGAGGCGGTTGCAAGGGTGATATAAAAATGGCGACGCACCACCAGTATCTTGAAAACCTTAAGCGCAACGCAATACTTTACGAGCTTCTGGACGCAAGCCTAAAGCAGGCTGGTTTTGTTGAAATGAACATAGAGAAGACCCCCATAGGGACCAGACTAAACATATACGCATTAAGGCCTGGCCTAGTGATAGGCCCGCATGGGAAGTACGTCAAGGATCTTGGGGATCAGATAGCAACCGAAGTGGGATACAAGGACGTTTTGATAAACGCCGCTGAAGTGCAAAACCCGGCGCTTAACCCAAAGGCCATAGCCGTAAGGCTCTCAAACGCGCTCAAGAAGGGGGCCGTGTTCAGGAGGGCCATTCAGAACGCAATGAGCGACGCTATAGCCGCAGGGGCGCTGGGGATAGAGATCAAGTATCAGGGCAAAATAAGAAGCGAAAGGGCGTCGTTCCAGAAGTTTTCAATGGGGGTTGTGCCTAAGAGCGGCTACCCCAGGGAGGCCTATACCAGCTCAGCCGTTGAGCACGTTCTGCTCAAGCTTGGCATGTACGGGGTAAAGGTCACAGTCGCCTACAGGGGTGACTTTCTAAACGAAATGAAGCTAAAGGAGGGTGAGGCTGTTGGAGAAGATAAAGGCCAGCAAGCTCAGTGATGAGGAGCTAAGGCAAAGGCTTGAGGAGCTCAGAAAGGAGCTCATCAGGCTGGACAACCTGAGGAACGCAAGGGCCCTTGGCAAGGAGTCGGGATCCCTCAAGTCAGTAAGGAGGAACATAGCAAGGGTTTTAACTGAAATGAAAAGGAGGGGGCTTTCTTGAGCGTTACTGTGGGAGATTTGGTAAAGGTTAAAAGCAAAGGCATAACTGGTGTTATAGTTTATGAAACCAGAAACACGTTCACAGTTAAATCTGGCGGGAAGCTTAAGGTCATTCCAAAGAAAGGTGAGTCCTTTATCAAGGACGGCCTGTCTTACAACGGGGATGCCCTTGTTGGAAGGGTTTATGAGAGGCTTGATCCATGATGCTTTCAGGTGTAAGCGTTAAGATAAAGCAGCCGGCAAGGGAATGCAACGACGAGGAGTGCCCCTACCACGGTCACCTTAAGGTCAGGGGCAAGATAAGAATAGGAAGGGTGGTTTCGCTCAAGGCAAAGAGGATGGCGGTTGTAGAGGTTGAGTCGTTTTACTATGTAAAGAAGTACATGAGATATGAAAGGCGCAGGTCAAAGCTTCACGCGCGCGTCCCTGCATGCGTTGACGTTTCTGAGGGCGACAGGGTTGCAGTTGGCGAAACAAGGCCGCTTGCAAAGAGCGTCGCCCACGTTGTCCTTGGGAGGGTGATGTAAGGTGCCAGAGAAGACAAGGGCCGTTTCGGCCAAGGGCGTTGAGGAGTACAGGCCGCACATAACCAGGGCAATTCCCGTAAACGCCGTCCTTAACTGCGCCGACAACACTGGGGCAAAGAAGCTCAGGCTTATCCAGGTAATCAGGTACAAGGGCAGGCACAGGAGGGTTCCGGCGGCAACTGTTGGGGATGAGGTTGTGGTTGTAGTTAAAGTCGGCGCGCCAGATGTAAGAAAGCAAATATTTCATGCAATAATAGTCAGGCAGAGGTACCCCATCAGAAGAATTTCAGGCGAGAGGGTCATGTTTGAGGACAACGCGGCTGTGCTTATAACGCCTGAGGGGGAGCTTAAGGGAACCGAGGTCAGGGGGCCTGTTGCATCTGAAGCCGCTGAAAGGTGGTCCAGGCTTGCCAACCTGGCGTCTATGATTGTGTGATGGTAAATGAAGCTGAAGGATATGCTTAAAAACGCAGAATGGCGTGAAAGAAACAGCAAATTGAGAGCGATGGTTTCAGACGAGCTGAGGAGCAAGTACGGCATAAAGGCGATCAGGGTAAGAAAGGGCGACGTTGTAAAGGTCATGAGGGGTGACTTTAAGGGGGTGCAGGGAAAGGTAACGCAGGTTTATCCAAAGCTAGGCAGGATAGCCGTGGAGGGCCTTATCAGGAAAAAGGTCAGCGGGCAGGAAATCCCTGTAAAGGTTCATCCATCAAAGGTTATGGTCGTTGAGCTTAACCTTGAGGATAAGCTCAGGCTGAAGGAGGCGACCCAGAGTGGCTAAAATGGGCGGTTCCAGGGTTAGAAAGAGGGAGGTAATGCCTGACTTTTACGCGGCTCCGCGCAAGGAGCACGTCTTTATAACAAACGTGCTCCCGGGCCCACATGCGAAAAAGCTTTCATACGACCCAGTAACGCTTTTGAGGGACGTGCTTGGGCTGGCCAGGACATCCTGGGAGGTCAAAAAGGCGCTCAGGTCCGGCATGCTGCTGGTTGATGGGAAGGTCGTAAAGGATCACAGGCATCCAATAGGGCTTATGGACGTTGTGCACATTGCCGGCTCAGACATATACTACAGGATGGTGCCCCAGGCCAAAAAGGAGCTGTACCCTGTTAAGATAGGCAGCTCTGAGGCTGACCTAAAGATCCTCAGGGTTGTCAGAAAGGTCGCGCAGAAGGGAGGGAAGTATCAGGTGACATTCCACGACTCAAGAACCTTGCTGGTTGATGATCAATCATCAATTGCGATTGGCGATTCTGTCCTTTACAACTTGAGGGAAAGGAAAATAGCTGAGACGTATAAGCTGGAGGCCGGGAACCTTGCCCTGGTGTTCACTGGCAGAAGGGTTGGGTTTATTGGAAGGATAAAGGAGATAGCGCCAAGCACGTTTTCCAGAACAGGGACCGTTAGGCTTGAGGCAAACGGCGAAAGCGCAACTGTTCCTGTGAATTACATAATAGTAGTCGGCAAGGAAAGGCCCCCAATAACTGTTGCCGGTGGTGTTCAATGAGCGAGCAACAGACGCCTCAGGTTAATTCAATGAAAAGGATATACATAGACAAGGTCGTGCTCCACATATCGGTTGGGCAGGCAGGCGACAAGCTTGAGAAGGCCAAGTCAGTGCTGAAGGAGCTTGCCGGCCAGGAGCCGGTTGAAAGGGAGGCCAAAAAGACGATAAGGGACTTTGGCATACACAGAGGAGAAAAGATAGCGGTGATGGTTACTCTGAGAAAGGCAAAGGCAATTGAAACCCTTAAAAGGGTTCTGCAGGCCAGGAGCTTTACGGTTCCGCTAACATCGGTTGACGAGTCCGGCAACCTGGCGTTTGGGATAAGAGAGCACATAGACATACCCGGGGTAAAGTACAACCCCGAGGTTGGCATATTTGGGATGGACGTGATGGTTAGTTTGGCAAGGCCTGGCTACAGAGTTTCGCGCAGAAAGAGGGCCAGGGCGAGCGTTGGGAAGTCCCACAGGATAAGCAGGGAAGAAGCAATAGAGTTTTATAAGGGTATGGAGGTGAACTTCGTATAATGGTCAAGCAAAGGGCAGGCAAGCCCAGGTATTATGGGAAGGGAGCAAGGCCGTGCGTTAGGTGCGGCCAGTACGGCCCGGTAATTCAGAAGTACGGGCTAATGCTTTGCAGACAGTGCTTCAGGGAAGTCGCACCCCGCATGGGGTTCAAGAAGTACAGCTAGGTGAGATGAAATGCCAGCCACAGACATAATTTCAAACCTCTTTAACACCCTCTATGAGAATGAGAAAAGAAACAAAAAGGAGTGCCTAGTGATGCCGGTTTCAAAGCTTACCATGAACACCCTTAAGGCGCTGCAGAAGTACGGCTACATAGGTGAATTTGAGCTCATAGATGACAAGGTCCTCCCCAAGGCCAAAGTGCAGCTTTTGGGGAAGATAAACAGGTGCGGCAGCATAAAGCCCAGGTTCCCTGTAAAGTGGACGGAGCTTGGCGCATGGGAAAGAAAGTACCTGCCGGCCGTTGGCGTCGGGATACTTATAGTTTCCACTGACAAGGGCGTAATGAGCCATGTTGAAGCCATGGAAAAGAGGATTGGTGGGAGGCTGATAGGATATGTCTACTGAGCAGCTTTATGAGGAGGAGATTAAGGTGCCTGCCGGGGTTGAAGTTTCATACAAAAATGGCGTGCTTAGGGCAAAGGGGCCAAATGGAGAATGCGAAAAGGACATGTCAAAGATGAAGGCCATAGTTGAGGTGCGCGATGGGGCTGTAATAGTCAAGCAGTACAAGAAACGCAGAGACTATTACGCTATAGCTAGAAGCGTCAGAAAGCATGTGATCAACATGATAAACGGCGTTCAGAAGGGGTACACGTACAAGCTCAAGATTGTTTATTCACACTTTCCCATGCAGGTCACCGTTGAAGGCAACAGGGTCAGGATTGACAACTTTATAGGCGAAAGGCATCCAAGGTACGCCGAGATAGTGGGAAAGAACACAAAGGTCAGCGTTTCCGGGGATGACATAATAGTTGAGGGCCCATGCAAGGAGAGCGTCTCACAGACAGCGGCAAACATAGAAAATTCAACAAAGATAAAGAACAAGGACCCAAGGGTTTTCCTAGATGGGGTGTACATATATGAAAGGAGATAAAAAGCCAGAATTCCGAAGGCAGGAGAGCTGGAGGTACAAGAGGCTAAGCGAAAGCTGGAGAAGGCCCAAGGGCATAGACAACAGGGTGAGGAACCAGCTAAAGGGCTGGCCCCCGCTTGTGAAGGTGGGCTACAGGAGCCCAAGGGATGCCCGCGGCCTTCATCCGTCTGGGCTTGCCGAGACCATTGTCCATAACGTTAAGGAGCTTGAGGGCCTTGACCCTGCGCGTCAGGCTGTAAGGATAGCCTCAGAGGTTGGGCTCAGGAAAAAGGTTGAAATATTAAAGAGGGCAAGGGAGCTGGGGCTTAGGGTTTTGAACGCGCCGAGGGTGTCTGTCAAATGAACCTTGAAAAGAAGAAAGAAATAGTTGCTAGGGCCTTAGGGGTTGGCAAGGGAAGGGTGAAGTTTAAGCCGGATGCCATACCCGACATAGAGGCAGAGGTCACAAAGGAGGGTTTCAAGGCTCTGGTTAACGCCGGCAGCATTGTTATTGAAAAGCCACGCGGCCAAACTCACCGGGAGAAGGTGAAGAGGCATTCCCCTGGAAACAGAAAGGGGAAGCGCGGCGCAAGGGCCGGCAAGAAGGACAAGTGGGTAAGGCAGGTTAGGGCGTTGAGGAGGTACCTGAGGTCCGTAAAGTCAAGCGTCCAGAAGGAAAAGTACTGGGAGGCGTACAGAAAGATAAAGGGCGGTGAAATCAAAACAATAGCAAGGCTTAAGGAGTTCCTTGGTGAGTCAAGATGATGAAGTTTAGAAGGCGGAGGGAATTCAAGACAAGCTATAAGAGGAGGAAGAAGCTCCTCACCTCCAGGCTTCCGTTTGTTTACGTGTTTACTTCAAACAAGAACGTCTGGGCGCAGATAATTGAGCCAGCGGTTGGTGGTGACAGGGTCCTTGTTCACGCCAGCTCAAAGGACCTGGAGAAGAGCGGCTGGAAGTATTCAAGGAAGAGCTATCCTGCTCACTATCTTGTTGGCCTCCTGCTTGGCAAAAGGGCGGCAAAGGCCGGCATCAGCGAAGTAATATACTATTCAGGCATAGCCGGGTTTGTGGCGGGCTCAAGGGCCGCTGCGCTTTTAAAGGGGCTCATGGAGTCGGGCATAAAGGTAAGGGTTGACAGCGATGCGCTGCCTGACGACGAGGCAGTCTCAGGGGCAAGAATAGCTGAGTACTATAAGGCGCTAAGCGCCTCAGGCTATTCAGGCCCCCAGTTTTCTCGCGTTAAGGATGAAGCGCAGGACATCCAGAAGGCGTTTAACGATATGAAGGGCAGGATTGAGAATGGTGAGGTCTCATGAGTGAAGAGAGCCAGGCTGAACAGGAGGCATGGGTTCCAAAGACAGCGCTTGGCCAGCTTGTAAAGGACGGGAAGATAACGTCACTGTACGAAATATTTGCGTCAGGCTATAAAGTTCAGGAGCCGGAAATAGTTAAGGCGCTGCTTCCAGGGCTGAAGACCCATCTTATAGGGGTCAGGGTCGTTCAGAAACAAACTGACGCTGGTGAAAAGACCAGGTTCAGGGCAGTCGTGGCGGTTGGAAACGAGGCTGGATGGTTTGGGGTTGGGCACGCAAAGGCGCAGCAGGCCAGACAGGCAATAGATAAGGCAACGAGGATGGCCATGCTTAACATACTGCCGGTGCCGCTTGGGTGTGGGTCATGGGAGTGCAGGTGCGGCCAGCCCCATTCGGTGCCATATGTAATGACAGGCAAGTGGGGGAGCGTCAGGATAGTGATTTACCCTGCCCCAAGGGGACTTGGGATAGTCGCCGCCCCCCACATAAGGGAGATAATTTCGCTTGCAGGCATAAGGGACGCGTGGACGAAGACTTTTGGCTCGACAAGCACAGACGTGTCAATGGCGTTTGCCATTTACCGCGCGTTTGAAGGAGCGCTAAAGGTGATAAGAAAGTGACGCTTTACGTAATAATAAGGATAAAGGGGTCCATCAACGCAAGGCATGACGTAAGGATGACGCTGGAGGAGCTTAACCTTAGAAGGAAGTTCAACGCCACAGTTGTCCCTTACAGGGAAAACCTGATGGGAATGCTGCAAAGGGCAAAGGATTACGTAGTGTGGGGCCAGATAAGCAAGGAGGAGGCGGCAAACCTGTTCAGGTCACGCGGCAGGGTATCAGGCTGGAGAAAGCTCACCGAGGATTACCTGAAGTCCCAGAACATAAACGGTTTTGATGAGCTTGTCGAGCTTCTTGAGGAGGGAAAGGTGAAGCTCAAGGAGCTTGGAATCAAGCCTTACTTTGCCCTTCCTCCCCCAAGAAGGGGCATGCCAAAGGTTATTAAGGCGGATGAGCTGCTGAAGAGGATGATGGAAAATGGCAACTAGAAAGAGAAAGGTAAGGAAGCTCAGGGGATCAAGGACAATGGGCTGGGGACAGGTTGGACAGCACAGGAATTCAGGCGGCAAAGGAGGTCACGGGATGGCAGGGCTTCACAAGCACAAGTGGAGCTGGACCGTGGTTTATGACCCTGATCACTTTGGCAAAGAGGGGTTTAAGCCGCGCGGAAGGGCGAACAAGGTCAGGTCATGGGTAAACGTTGGAGGCCTCGATGAAATATACCAGAAGCACGGCGGCTCTGTTGAAAAGGATGGCCTTCCGCTGATAAATCTTTCAGAGCTTGGATATGAAAAGCTGCTTGGCGGTGGCTCTGTAAGCAGGGCCTACTATGTGATTGTGGGCTCATTCACCAACGGCGCAAAGGAAAAGGTTGAGGCTGCTGGCGGAAAGATTTCGACAGGCTCATGAGCGCAAAGGACGCGCTTTTACGCATATCATCGTTTCTTCCTGAGGTCCCAAAGCCAAAAACAAAGCCAAGCCTGAGCGAAAGGCTTTTCTGGACTCTTATTGCCGTGGTTCTCTACATAGTTATGTCGCAGGTGCCCCTTTACGGAGTTGTTTCATCAGCTTCGTCAACCCTTTTCTTTTACCAGATGATCTTTGCGGCCAACATAGGGACGCTGATGAGCCTTGGGATAGGGCCTATAGTTACTGCCGGGCTTATAACCCAGGTCCTTGTGGGCTCCGACCTGATAAGGCTTGACCTTACGAACGTCGAGGACCAGAGGGTTTTCGCCTCGCTTACAAAGCTGCTGACCTTTGTGTTCATACTCGTTGAGGCCGTATTTTACATAGTGAGCGGCGTTGTGGGGTACGTTTCATCCCCAGCGGCGGCCGCCATAGCAGCCGCGCAGCTTATACTTGCAAGCGTGATAGTCTTCCTGCTGGACCAGACCCTTCAGAAGGGATGGGGCATAGGCAGCGGGATAAGCCTGTTCATACTTGCAGGCGTGTCCCTGCAGGTCATGCTGGAGCTTTTCAGCCCAATACCAGTTAACGGCCAGTACTATGGATATATACCATATGCGATAGAGGAGGCGTTAAAGCACGACTACATGGGGATAATCTTCAGGTCGGCTCAGTACCCTGATCTCCTTGGGCTAATAAGCACAATAGTTATTGCGGCTCTCATACTTTACCTGGAGGGGGTCAGAATAGAGATACCAATAGCGTCAAGCAGGTTCAGGGGCTTTTCCGCAACGTATCCCATAAAGTTCCTTTATGTATCGAACATACCGGTCATACTGGTTGCGGCGCTTATAGCTGACGCTCAGTTCTTCTTCCTGCTTTTGGCAAAGAACGCTGCGATATACCCGTATCTGCACTGGCTTGGCACTGTGGAAAACGGCACGATAACCGGTGGAGCCCTTTACTACGTTTCCTCACCTCCACCAATACCGCTGGCGTTTTCCCACCCGATTCAGGTTGTAACGTACTCAATATTTGTCATAGTTTTGAGCGTCGTGTTTGCAAGGCTTTGGGTCGAAGTGAGCGGCATGTCGGCTGAAAAGGCGGCCGAGAACATAATATCATCCGACCTTCAGATACCCGGGTTCAGGACAACCAGGAGCTCAATAGCGATAGTGCTCAACAGGTACATACCGGTTGTAACTCTTTTCAGCGGGCTTGTTATAGGCATTATAGCCGCGCTCTCAACGCTCTTAAACGTGTTCGGCACAGGCATAGGGCTTTTCCTGGCCATAGACATAGCGATAAGCTACTACCAGATGCTTGCTCAGGAGCAGCTGATTTCAACGGTTCCTGGGCTTGGCGGATTGTTTGGCTAGCTGCGCACAAAGCATCATTTTTGGGAAACAAGTTATAAATAATCCCCGCGCGCAAGGCATCTTATGCCGTCCAGAAGGGCAATAGTAGGCGGGATAGCCGGGGTTGGCAAAACTACGGTCTTAAACGAAGCAACAGCGATTCTAAAGAAAAGGGGGGTAAGCTTTGACGTCCTTGTTTACGGCACGGTGATGCTCGAGGAGGCAAAGAGGATTGGCATAAACGACAGGGATGAAATGAGAAAGCAGCCATATGAAGTGCAGCTTGAGCTTCAGCGGAAGGCCGCGATGCGCATAGCCGGGTCAGCCGCTGAGGTGGTTTTGATAGATACCCATTACCACATACCAACTCCTTTTGGCCTTTTGCCAGGCATACCGGTTGAGGTTGCTCAGATAATAAGGCCCACGCACCTGGCTCTTATATATGCAGATCCGCAGGAGATAGTTGAAAGGAGGGCTCAGGATAAAACCAGAAAGAGAGAGGAGATATCAGTTGATGAGGTCGTTTATGAAATAAATTATTCGCGGTACTTCATGGCCGCGCTTTCAACTATAACTGGGGCCATGATAGTTGAGGTTAAGAACGCCACAGGCCGCTCACGTGAGGCAGCAGAAGAGCTTATAGCTAAGCTTGGTGTCATGTAAGGCATGCAGGTTTACGCTGCGGCGCTTATAATATTTGGAGTTTCGCTTGCATCGTCGGCCATCTCAAACTATTTCATAAGCAAGAAGGTTGACATAAAGACCGCAAACGAAGTTTCAAAGGCCTACAGCGAATTCATGAAGGAATACAGGAGGGCGCTTAGCGAGGGCGACGAGGACAAGCTCAAAAAGCTCGAAAAAAGGCAAAAGCAGATTCAGGACGCGCTTATGAAGAGCCAGATGGAGAGGATGAAGGTCTCATTTTACCTGCTTATACCGTTCCTCGTGCTCTTCTATGCCATGAGCTTTTACTTTGGCGCTACCGCGGTCGCGGTCTCACCTGTAAAGTTTTCAATATTTTACTTCGTTGCAAACAAGGCGCTCAGCGCAGGCTACGGGATGAACTTCGTAACCTGGTACATCATCTCGTCACTCTTCACAAACACCGTAATGGCCAAGCTGTTCAAGACGATGCCTTAGGAAGCCTTTTTCTGTCAAGCTCCTCGACCACTATCGCAACCGCCAGAAGGATAAACACAAGCACAAAGCTGTAGGGCCTGAGAAGGGCGTATCCAAGGTAAGGCATGTAAAACACAACCACGCCCTTGAGGAGGCTCTGCGTCACAACAAGTGGAAGGCCGGTGCTCTGGTTTATATCAGGGTAAGGGTTTGTAAGGTTGTTATATCCCTTTACTATGAGGCCGTCGTTGACCTTCATTACAACCATATGTATCACGTATTTCTCGGAAAATGGGTTATAGTACACAACTATCTGCCCAACCCTTACGCTTGAGACATTTACTGGCTTTACAAATGCAAGGTACCCTGTCTTAAGAAGGGGGTACATGCTGACGCCGGAGACGGGGTAGACAAAGCCAGCAAGGTTCATGATTACAAACACTACGTATGCAACTATGAGTGCAATGTCAACTGCAAAGACAACGTCAGAGACCTTCATTGGGCTAAGTATTTATAGCTCAGCGTTTAAATAGTTAACCATGAAGATCGAAAGGTACATCATCGATTTAAAGGTCGATTATGAAGCAAACAGGTACTGGGGAACAGTGAGGGCCGTTGGCGACCTTGGCAGCGAGCTTTTTATGAACGCAAAGGGCTTTAAGGTTACAGGCGTTAGAGGTGGCGGAAGGGTCAATTATAGCGTTTCAGAAGAAGGCGTAAGCATAAGGGGGGAGCTGGGAAGAGAGGTAAGCGTTGAGTTTGAGGGAACAGTGCAGGAAGGACTGATGGGGTTTTACAGGGCGTCGTTCGAAGGGGAAAAGTTCCTCACAACGCACTTTGAACCAAACGGCGCCAGGTACTTTATACCTCTTGTAGACCTGCCAAGCGTCAAGGCAAGGTTTAAGCTAACGGTTGGCGTTAACAGGGACCTTCAGGTAATATCCAACATGCCAGAGGAGCGGGCATGGAGGGAAGGCCAGTGGTTCATGCATGAGTTTCAGGAAACTCCGCCAATGTCAACTTACCTGCTTTACCTTGGCATAGGCAACTTTGACTACATAGAGGACACGTTTAAGGGAAAGAAGGTCTACCTTGCGGCCTACGGGGGAAGGTCAAGGAGGGGCAGATTTGCAATTGAGGCAGCAAAGTCCTCCCTTAGCTTTTACGAGGAGTACTTCTCCATACCTTATATGCTCCCAAAGCTTCACCTGATAGCCGTGCCTGAGTTCGCAATGGGGGCCATGGAGAACTGGGGGGCAATAACGTTTAGGGAAACTGCATTGCTTGCCGACGAATCAAGCCCCGAGGACGTCAGGAGGTCAGTTGCAACGGTGGTAGCGCACGAGCTGGCTCACCAGTGGTTTGGCGACCTGGTTACAATGAAGTGGTGGGACGACCTATGGCTTAACGAGAGCTTTGCAACCTTCATGAGCTATAAGGCAATAGACTCCTTCCACCCTGAGTGGGAGCACTGGGACGACTTTGTGTTGGGCGAGACCGAGCCAGCTTTTGTAATGGACTCGTTAACCACAACGCATCCAATTCACGTTCCCGTTGAAAAGGAGGAGGAAATAGAGCAGATATTTGACGACATAAGCTACGGGAAGGGGGCAAGCGTGCTCAGGATGCTTGAGGGCTATGTGGGGGCTGAGGGCTTCAGGAAGGGAATAACAGGGTATCTTAAGAGGCATTCATATTCAAACGCAACAATGGACGACCTCTGGTCGTCAATACAGGAGGCAACGGGGCTGCCGGTTAAGGACACAATGGGCGAATGGGTTAGGAGGGCGGGTCATCCATACATCAGGGCCAGGGCCGCTTCAGGCGGGCTTAAGCTGGAGCAGGGGGCCTACTTTTACACAGGGTTGAAGGAAGGCGTCTGGCCTGTTCCAGTTACGTTTTACACTGGCGGCTCGACAACGTCAGAGCTGCTGGCCCAGAGGTCAGGCACTATAAAGGCATCGGGAAAGCTTAACGTGAGGGGCACCGGGTTTTACAGGGTCTTCTACGACGACTGGGACGCAGCTTACAGGGGATGCAGGGACGGCCACGACAGGTGGAACGTGCTTTCAGATGCGTTTGCCGCGCTTTACGTTAACGAGATAGGCGTGGGCGACTACGTTGGACTCCTTGGGCGGTATTCAAACGAGGGGAGCTACCTGCCCGCATCTGAGGCTTCATACCAGTCATACCTGCTTTACCTTATATTTAGCGGCGCAAAGGGAATAGCCCAGAGGATAAACGAATCTATTTACAAAACGTGGAAGGACAAGGAGGGCTACACGGCAAGGATATTCAGGGGGGTTCTGCTTAGGAGGCTTGCAACGCTTGACGCGCGCACTGCCTCAGAGCTGGCATCAATGGACTTCTCTTCAGCTGAGCCAGAGCTAAGGGGAGCGGTTGCGATGGGGATGGCCAGGGCAGGGGAGAGGCCTTTTGAAAGGCTTTCATCGCTATATAAATCAGCGGCAAGGGAGGAGGACAGGCCCAGGATAATAACGGCAATGCTTAACATACATGACAGGGGTGAGCTGGAAAAGGCGCTTGAGTTCCTGAAGGGCGTTAAGAAGCAGGACCTCAGGTACTTCTCCGCCTCAACCACAAACGTCGAAAACAGGGCCGTGCTCTGGGACTGGTTTAAGGAGAACCTGGGATTTTTAAGGGACGTTTACAGGGGAAGCGGCGTTCTCCCCAGGCTCATATACGCGTCGGTGCCGTTGCTTGCAATAGAGAGGCCGTCCGAAGCGGAATCGCTATTCAGCTCCACGAACATACCAGAGGCAAGCTTTGGCATAAAGAACGGCCTTGAGCTGCTTCAGGCTTACCTGAGGCTGCGCTCGCTTCTAAGCGCTTCAACAGCAAGCTTAAAGTGATAGCCATCAGTAAGCGCCTTAACGCTTGCCTCAATTATGTTTTTTGAAACGGCAGAAGTCCTCCAGGTTCCATTCCCGTCGCCAAACTCTATGAACACCCTCACGTACGACGCGGTCCCCTTGCTGTCCCCTTCAACAACGCTCACCTTGAAGTTCTGCAGCGAAACTGGCCTGAGCTCGCTGAAGACCTTTGTTATTGCCCTTCTCAGGGCGTTGTCAAGCGCATGAACGGGGCCAACGCCTGAATCCCTTTCATAGTATATGTTATCCCGCACCCTAACTATGAGCTCCGCGTCCGCCTCAACCCCGCCGTTTACCAGCCTTGAAGTTGCCTGCCAGTGAAGCACATCAAACTGGTCCCTGTAAAAGCCAAGGTTCCTCAGGAGCATCAGCTTGACGCTTCCATCGGCGTTTTCCAGGCTGCCGTAAAGCTCAAACTCCTTTATCTCCTGAAGCGTCTTGGCTATTGCTGGATCGTTCTTTGAGAGGCTGAGGCCAAGCTCAGACGCGTACCTGAGCACGCTTGACCTGCCAGCAAGCTCAGTTACAACGTAGTTCCTTGCGTTTCCAACAAGCTCAGGCTGAATGTGCTCGTATGTCCTGGGGTTCTTGAGCATCGCGTCTATGTGCACGCCGCCCTTATGAGTGAAGGCGTAGGCTCCAACATATGGCTGATACGGGTTCTCCTTCATGTTAAGTATGTTGTAAACATATGAGGAGATGGCCTTCAGCTTCTTAAGGTCCTCTGGCCCGCCAAGCACTTCATGGCCAAGCTTCAGGGCAAGCGCGGGGATTATCTGAATCAGGTCTGCGTTGCCGCACCTCTCCCCTATCCCGTTTATCGTTCCCTGAACATGGGTGGCCCCTGCAACAACGGCCATCAGGGAGTTCGCCACAGCGGTCCCCGAGTCGTTGTGCGCGTGTATCCCGAGAGGCCTGCTGACAGCTCCCCTTACCTCTGAAACTATGCGAAGAACCTCATGCGGCAGAGTTCCGCCGTTTGTGTCAGCCAGGACAATAGTCCTGGCGCCAGCCTCCTCGGCCGCCTTGACGGTGGCCAGGGCGTATTCCCTGTTTTCCTTGAAGCCATCAAAGAAGTGCTCCGCATCGTATATCACTTCAAGCCCATGCTCCCTCAGGTATTCAATGGACTCAGATATAAGGCGCAGGTTTTCCTCAGGGCTTACCTTGAGCACCTCCTTCACGTGAAGAATCCAGCTTTTCCCAAATATGGTCGCGTACTTCACGTCTGAGCTTATTATCGCGTCCAGGTTTGCGTCGGGCTGGCCCGGGGCCCTTTTTGTTGAGCCAAACGCCGTTACGTTTGCCCTTGTAAGGCCCCTGACCTGCTTAAAGAACATTATGTCCTTTGGGTTTGAGCCCGGCCATCCTCCCTCTATGAAGTCAACGCCAAGGCGGTCCAGCTCTCTGGCTATCGCGAGCTTGTCCTCAAGAGTAAAGCTCACTCCGGCGGCCTGCGAGCCATCCCTCAGCGTTGTGTCAAGAACTTCAACCCTGGCCATCCTGTACCACCCTGGTCGTGCAGCCATCAGATGAATGGCCAACCATTGACATGTACCTCAGCAGGAATGGGGATGAGGACCTGGGGGCCGGCCTCCGCCACCTCCTGAGCCTTTTATCAAGCTCATCCTGGTCAACCAGCAGGTCAAGCCTCCTCGCAGGAACGTCTATCACTATTTCATCCCCCTCCTCCACAAGGGCTATGGGCCCGCCGTCCCAGGCCTCAGGGTCCACATGGCCAACGGCTGGCCCTCTGGTGCCGCCAGAGAACCTGCCGTCAGTTACAAGGGCAACCTTCGAATCTATTCCCATCCCTACCACGGCGCTTGTTATGTCAAGCATCTCCCTCATCCCCGGCCCTCCCTTTGGCCCCTCGTACCTTATCACTATGACCTCGCCTTCGTTTATCTCCCTTGATATGACTGCCTTAAAGGCCTCCTCCTCCGAGTTGAAGGGCCTAGCCCTCCCCCTGAACCTGTACTCATCCCCAAGCGCCGCTGTCTTGATAACCGCCCCCCTGGGCGCAAGCGTTCCCTTTAGCACAGCTATCCCGCCAGTTGGATGAACAGGGCTGCCAATTGGCCTTATTACCCTCTCGTCAGCAACTTCAGCCGACCTGGCTATCTCTCCAATTGTCATGCCCGAAACGGTTGGCGCGCCTTCATTGATAAGCCCAAGAAGCCTCTTGAGAACCGCAGGCACGCCTCCGGCGGCATGCAGGTCCTCAACCATGAACTGGCCTCCTGGATATACGGGAGCTATGTGCGGGACGCGCCTTCCAACTGAGTCGAAGTCGTCCAGGGACAGCTGAACCCCAGCCTCCCTTGCCGCTGCAAGAAGGTGCAGCACTGTGTTCGTTGAGCCCCCAAGCGCCATGTCAACCGCTATTGCGTTAAGGAATGACTCCCTGGTCATGAAGCTCCTCGCCCTTATCCCGTTCCTTACAAGCCTTACAGCAGTGACGCCTGCGTCGTAAGCAAGCCTTCTCCTTTCCTCGGACTCCGCAAGAGCAGTGCCCCCGTGGGTGAGCGTGAGCCCCATGGCCTCAACAAGTATTGCCATGCTGTTTGCCGTGAAAAGGCCACTGCATGAGCCAGCCCCGGGGCAGGCGGCCCTTTCAAGCTCATAAAGCTCCGCCTCACTCATCTCCCCCTTGCTGTACTTTCCAACGGCCTCAAAAACGTCTATTAAGCCAACCTTTTTCCCCTTGTAAACGCCGGCCCTCATGGCCCCGCCTGTAAGCATGACTGTTGGAACGTTTAGCCTGGCCGCTGCTATGAGCATGCCTGGGGTTATCTTGTCACAGCTGCTTACTGTTACCAGGCCGTCAAACTGATGGGCCATAACCATTATCTCAACGGAATCGGCTATCACCTCCCTTGAAGGCAGGGAATACTTCATGCCTACATGGCCCATCGCTATGCCATCGTCAACAGCTATCGTGTTGAACTCAAAGGGGACGCCACCTGCGTCCCTTATGCCCCTCTTTACGTGCTCAACTAGCTCCCTGAGGTGAACGTGGCCAGGCACAACCTCAGTGAAGCTGTTAGCTATTCCTATAAACGGCTTTTTAAAGTCGTCGTCCCTAAGCCCGGTTGCCCTAAGCAGGCTCCTGTGAGGAGCCCTTTCAACCCCGCCCTTAACAACATCGCTAGGCATATTTGACTTGCTGGGACGTGACGCATTTAAAACCTTATTTGCTTTATTTATAACCACAGGCCCGCGGCAAACGAAAGCCGCATTGGGCCTATCCTCCTGCTCAAGGGCCTGAATTGGTTCAGGAAAAGGGGGAAGAAGCTAAGCCAGCTTTTAATGCGCTCAAGGCCGCCTCTGAGCTCAGATCCGGGATGGAAGCAACGATCAAAGGACCTGATGTTGTACTTTATGTACCGGTTTATCCTCTCAATGAGCACATTTCCCTTCATGTCATAGACTTTATGGTAAGCCCAGTCAACGCACAGAAATCATTATGTCGCGTCGCGTATCAGTGTAGATGTGCTTTTTCATATGCTATGATAGGCTTAAGCAGGAAGATGTATGCATTAACGGCTCTCCACTTACGTGGAATCCAAGCACCGCCTTTACCGTTGGGTCATAGGCAACTCATACCGCAACCTTGCCCAGCCGCGCAAACGTCCCATCAGCAAAGGATGCATTCACGTCTTTCCTGGCAGGCCTTAAGCCATTCCAAGCATGTTGCCGTACTTCTGTATTCGTATTAAAACGTGGGGCCTCTTTATTACCTGAGACAGCAGGCCTGAGGCCTTCCTGAGGCTGAGGGAACGGCAATACAGATATATCCCGTACAGTACAAAAATCATGGGGTCCTTGCCCTGATTTGGGGCTGGTTACTCATGAATTGGGGTAAAGGGCCCTCTCTTTAATTGTAGTATTGTTGCAAAGTTAATTGAAGGTAAATTAGCGAGCAAACGTTAATACTTTTTAATTTCTTATTTTACGAGTGCAGGAAAGTGAATTTTTAAAGGCAATTACCGGTCAGCACCACAAGAGGATACCTGTGTGGTACATGAGACAGGCCGGGAGGCACCTGAGTGCCCTCAGGGACCGCCTCAACGCTCCAATATTTGAAACTGTGAAGAGGCCTGAGATTGCATCAGCAGTATCCCTGGCGCCGGTGGCCGAGCTTGGCGTTGACGCGGCTATAATATTCGCTGACATAACGACGCCCCTTGAGGCGGCTGGCCTGAAGTTTGACCTAAGGCCCGGCTACGGCCCATATCCTGAGTTCAGCGCGGAGCAGGCGGTTGAAGAGCTGGAAAGGTTTGATCCGTTCACAATGGACTACATAGGGGCGCAGATAAGGAAGGTTAAGGAGAGGGCCCCCGTCATAGGGTTCGTTGGAGGGCCATTTACTTTGCTCACCTACGCCCTGGGAGACACAACGAGGGACAAGCAGAGGACCAAGGCGCTGCTGATGCTCGGAAAGCACAGGGATCTGCTCAGCCTTATTTCCAAAAGGATTGCTGAGTACGCTGAGGCTCAGGCAGAATGGGGGGCTGACGCCGTTCAGGTGTTTGAAAGCTGGCTTGGCCTTCTTGACAGGGCAACCTATGAGGGCATATTCAAGGAGCACCTCACAGAAGTGCTGAGGAGGGCGTCAGCCGTGCCCACGATACTTTTCTGCAGGTGGTGCTCCGGCCTTATCAGCTATCTGCCGACGCAGCACATTTCGTTCTTTAACCCTGACTGGAGCGTATCTTTAAGTAGCGTTGAGCGGGCCATGGAGGGCGTCGGGCTCCAGGGAAACCTCGATCCAGCTTATGCGCTGACAGACCCCAGGACGCTGCTGCAGGCCGCGGACAGCGTTATATCACAGGTTTCAGACAGGCAAAGGTACATCTTCAACATGGGGCACGGCGTTTATCCCGAGACGGATACAGCAATGCTCAAAGCGTTAACCGATCACGTCAAGTCAATAAGGATAGCCTGAGCCTCCAAGAGTTTATAAATGGCCAGAGCCATTAAGATCAAACATGGACAGGATAAACGTCGCAGGGGCAATGCTCTTCTTTGGGGGCACTGAGTTCATGCTGTTGATGCTTATAGCTGAATCAGTTTACAAGAACTACATCATTTCACAAAAGTACATAAGCGACCTCGGCGTTGGCCCAACGGCTCCAATATTCAACGCATCAATAATAATCTTTGGATTGCTTGTAATGGCATCCTCAATAGCTCTTTACAGCAGGTGGAGGGCGTTTTCAGTGATAGCGTTCATAGCAGGCCTCGGCGCCCTTGGAGTGGGGATCTTTCCAGAGGGCTCGCCATACGGTCTGCACACGCTGTTTTCCCTGATAGCGTTTCTCTTTGGGGGCGTTGCGGCGACATCCTCAGCCCTAATCTTAAAGGGACCGCTTAAAGCAACCGCGGCCCTCGGCCCAGTGTCATTGGTTTCCCTTGTGCTTTACGTTGGGGGCAACTACGCTGGGCTTGGTCCCGGCGGGATGGAAAGGCTGATAGTTTACCCGATACTGATATGGCTTATAGGGTTTGGCGCCGTGCTGCTGGGATCATAGGTGGCCTTGGGCTTGAGGGTCGCGCTGGTTGACTTTGGGTATCCGGCAAACGAGGAGGAGGCGTTAAGCATTGCCGCGCACGTTGGCGGCGACCCTGAAGCGGCGCTCAGGATGTACAGGCTTGCCGGCTACTCCGATGCCGACAAAAGGCTAACCGGCATAGCCAAGCACCTCAAGGAGAACGGCATCGACGCATCCGTTATGTACCTTCACAAGAAGCCAGCCTTGGTTCCAGGGTATGACGTGTACATAAGCATGATGCCGTTTCTAAGCAGGAGGAGCCTTTCGATGTTTGTTAAGATAGCCGGCAGGGACCCCGTTGAGCTTGGCTCGCTCAGGTTTTACAGGGAGGCCTGGAGGGAGCTGATAATTGCGAATGGGGAAGGCGCCCTTGTTTTCCACAGCGCCCCGCCAGACGGGCTTTATGAGATAAAGCTGGATGAGTTTTCAGGGGACGTATGCGGCGGCTGCCCCAGGGCATATGTTAGCTACAGGGAGGGCTGGATGGGGCCTCCGCTGCATGAAGTCGTTCATGGGGGAGCGCTTATTTACCCGGCCGGGTTTTGGTGCGACAACTCAGAGGTGAGGTATGAGCTGCTTCTTCATGGGATAAGCGCAAAAGCGCTTTATCCGGATCAGGAGGAAATTGCGCGAGGGCTCGCTGAGCACCTAAGGGGAGCCTGACTCCCACCTTTCCTTCCTTTTCAGGTACTCAGCCTTATCGTATATTACCCTGGCGGGCACGCCGGCCACAACCACGTTTGGAGGCACGTCGTTTATCACAACTGAGCCCATTCCTACCACTGCTCCAGCTCCAACCCTAACGCCCGCCTTGATGACGGCCCTGGCCCCTATTGCCGCGCCGTCCTCAATTGTTGGGCCAACGAGCCTTTTGCTTAACGGATAAGGGTCGTTGGTAAGGACGGCGGCTGGCCCAAGGAACACGTTGTCCTTTATCACTGAATAGGGGGCCACGTAAACCATGCCCTCTATCTTTACGTTGCTTCCTATCTTCACGCTGTAATCTATGTGGGCAAGTGAGCCTATGGTCACGTTGTCCCCTATTTCAGTGTTGTCCCCAACGTAGGCAAAGTTCCATATCTTCACGTTTTTGCCCATCTTCACGTTTTTGCCTATGTAGTTAACCGGCTCCATGATCAATAAATGCGCGCAGTTAAGTTATAAGCTTTGCAAGGCAAAAGCTTAAATCGGCACAGGCGCAAATTGTTGCAATGAAGATAGAGGGAAAGTTTGAGGTTAGCGACCCTGAAAGGCTCTGGGGGGTTCTTTCATCCCCGGAGTCGGCTGCAAGGTGCATACCGGGCCTTGTTGACTTCAACGTTAACGGCAACGAAATAAGGGCAAGGGCAAAGGTAGGGATAGGGTTCATGAAGGGCACCTTCAACGTAACGGTTCAGGTCCTTGAGAACAACGCGGAGGCCAAGTTCGCAAGGCTTAGCCTTTCAGGCACGGGGAACCTTGGCAACTTCAGCGCCATAGTTGACGTTCGAGTTGAATCTTCAGAAGGGAAGAACCTGATAGCGTACAGCTCCGACGCTCAGGTATCGGGGCTCCTTGGCACCGTTGCTTCAGGTATACTTGTAAAGAGGGTCGACGAAATAGTCAAGGAGTTCATAAAGTGCACCGAGGGCTCAGCTGGCCAGGGCACTTAAATTTCCTTAAGCGCGTTTTTAAGAGCTTCGAGCGTTAGCGAAAGCTCCCTCCGCCCGTGAGCTAGCGTGAAGAACATGCTTTCAAAAGGGGACGGCGGCAGGTATATCCCTTTCCTGAGCGCGCCCCAGAACAGCTTCACGTAGTTCTCCTTCCTGGAGCTCACCACGTCGTCGTAGCTCTTTACCGGGCCGTCCGTAAAGAACAGGCTCATCATTGAGCCAACCCTGTTAACGGTTGCCTTGACCCCGGCCTCTTCAAGCGCCTCCTCGACCCCCTTCTGAAGCGCTGAACCATATGACTCAAGCGATTCATATGCAGCGGCTTTAAGCCTTTTGAGCACCGCAAGGCCGGCCGCGGCCGCAACCGGGTTCCCGGCCAGCGTGCCAGCCTGGTACACAGGGCCCTCTGGTGCAAGCATGCTCATTATTTCCTTTTTTCCTGCAACTGCGGCAAGGGGGAACCCCCCTCCTATCACCTTCCCGTAAAGCACAAGGTCCGGGCTAACCCCGTAAATTCCTATGGCGCCGCGCATGCCGACCCTGAAGCCCGTTATCACTTCATCAAAGATCAGCACGCAGCCAGCCGAGTCGCACATTTCCCTTAAAGCCCTGATGAACTCCCTGTCGGCAGGCACAACGCCCATGTTTCCTGCAACCGGCTCAACTATGACGGCCGCTACATCCCCTTTACTTAGCGCGCCGTGCAGCTCGTCGGTTGAGTTGTACTTAAGCGTCATGGTAAGCCCTGCAACTTCATCAGGCACGCCAGGGGACGAGGGTATTGAAAGCGTGGAGAGGCCTGAGCCAGCCCTTGAAAGGAAGGCGTCTGAGTGCCCGTGGTAGTTCCCCTCAAACTTAACTATGATCTTCCTCCCGGTGTAAGCCCTTGCCAGCCTTATGGCTGTCATAGCGGCCTCAGTTCCTGAGTTAACGAACCTTACCTTCTCCGCCTCCCTGATCCTGCCGCTTATCTCCTCCGCAAGCTCAAGCTCGGGAACCGTTGGGGCTCCAAAGCTGCTCCCAGCCCTCACCGCCCTTGTTGCCGCCCTTACGACCTGAGCGTTGGCGTGGCCAAGTATTATTGCGCCCCAGGAGTTCACGTAGTCCACATATCTGTTTCCGTCAGCGTCCCATATCCAGGCCCCCCTTCCCCTCCTTATGAAAAGGGGCTCCCCGCCCACGTATTTGAACGCCCTGACGGGGCTGCTCACCCCGCCGGGCATAACGCTAAGAGCCCTTCTGAACAGCTCCCCTGACCTGCTATGCCCGCTCAAGGAGGTCCTTCACCATGTGGGCGTAGTAGGTGATTATTATGTCGGCTCCGGCCCTCTTTATGGCGTAAAGGTATTCAAGCGCAACGCGCGGCTCATCTATCCATCCCCTTTCCCCTGCGGCCTTGATCATGCTGTACTCCCCGCTCACGCTGTACGCTGCTATTGGAACATAGAAGCGCTCCTTTGCGGCCCTTATTATGTCCAGGTAAAACATTGCAGGCTTTACCATAACTATGTCAGCCCCCTCCTTTATGTCCAGCTCAATCTCCCTCAGGGGAGTCCTGGAGCTCCTGTAGTCCATCTGGTAGCTTTTCCTGTCCCCAAACCTTGGGGCTGACTCAGCGGCCTCCCTGAAGGGGCCATAAAGGGCTGACGCGAACTTTGACGAATAGCCCATTATGATCGTGTCTGAAAGCCCCTCCGCGTCAAGCGCGTCCCTTATCGCCTTAACCTGCCCGTCCATCATTGCGCTTGGAGCCACAATGTCAGCCCCTGCCCTGGCGTAAACAACGGCGGCCCGCGCAAGGTACTTTAGCGTTTCGTCGTTGTCAACTGTGCCGTTTTTAACTATCCCGCAGTGCCCATGGGATGTGTACTCGCAAAGGCAGACGTCAGCTGCAATAACGGCGTCCGGGAAGTCAGCCCTTATCCTCCTTATGGCTGTTGGTATTACGCCATCCTCGTCGTAAGCCCCGGTGCCAAGCTCGTCCTTTGCGCTTGGAACGCCAAACAGCAGAAACGCCCTCACCCCTGCCTCCATGGCCCTTCCTATAAAGCCGCCAACCTTGTCCAGGCTGTACCTCATAACTCCAGGCATGCTCTTGATCTCCTCCGCCACCCCGCTGCCGTACCTTATGAATACTGGCTGAACCATGCTGGACGGGCTCAGCGAAACCTCGCTAACCAGATCCCTTATGGCCTTTGTCCTCCTGAGCCTTCTCTCCCTTACCCTGGGAAATATCTCCTCCAACGCCCCTCAGCAGCTCAAATAGCCCGTCAAACGTATAAGCGTTAGCCACAATCCCAACGCTGAACCCCAGGGCACTGGCCTCCTTTGCAGTAAGCGGGCCTATGCAGTGCGCGGTGTAGCCAGATGGCGAAATACCGCTTATCCTTAGCGTTTCAAAAAAGCACCTGGCCTCAAATGAGCTTCCGAGCACTACGTCCCTTGAAAACTCGGCCTCGCTTTTCCTGAGCCTCCTGGCGCTGCAGAGCTCATTGTATGCGTTTACGCGTATCACGCTGACGCCAGCCCTCCTTAGCCCCTCCTCAAGGTCCTGCGAGGCCCTGCTTGACCTTATTGTCACTGCAGTTGAGCCTGGCTCAAACCTAAGCTCCTTAAGCATGCCTTCCGTTGAGTGCTCGCTCGGCATCATGCCAACTGGAAGCCCAAGCCTCCTCATCTCATCAGCTGTTGATGGGCCAATGGCCACAAATGTGGACCTGAGAACGTTAAGGGAGGCCTCAGGCTCAGAGGCCAGATGTTCTGAGAGCAACTTGGCACCAAACCTAGAGGTGACCACCACGTACCTGGGCCTGGCGGAGAGGGCCGCTGAAAGTGAAGAGCTAAAGTCACCCTTTGCAAGCCTTATCAGCGTCAGAACCTTTACGATTACCCCGTACCTCCTGGCCACCCTCCTTATCCTTGGCCCTGAGCTGTTGCTGGCAACGGCTATAGCCATCACATGCGCAGATATCGCTGGGTAAATATATAAGCGAAGCACAGGCTATTACAAGCTTTTATAGAATAGCGTTTAAACGACGGTCAGCAGATGAATAAACAGTTGAGCGAAGGTCCTGAGCTCAGGCTGCTCGGCACCTCTTACAGGTTTGCCGGGCTTGTTGAAAGGGAGGAGGTTATAGCCAGGGGATATGATGCCGTAGATGAGCTCAGGGAGGGCTCTGAGGCGTTTCTGCTCATAACCTGCAACAGGGTTGAGTTTTACTACATATCTGACAGGGATCTTTTTCCCGATGCGCTGAGAGGGCACGAAGGGGTGATGTACAGAAAGGCAGGGGCTGATGCCTTTATCCACCTTGCAAAGGTGGCCTCAGGCCTTGATTCATTTGTGCCGGGGGAGGAGGGGATAATGCACCAGATAACGGGGGAGCTAAGGGCTCAGGAAAGGGAGGCCAGGATCGGGAGGCTTTCCCAGATAATAAGACAGGCGGTGTCCGTGGCAAGGGCATTTAGAGCCACGGAGAAGATAAGGGGGGATGAAATAGTTAACCTGCTTGTTGGCAAGGCGCTTGAGAGGGTAAGCAGGAGGGAAAGGGCGGCAATAGTGGGCAGCGGGAGAACTGCAAAGCTGGCCTACAGGGGCCTCAGCGGAAAGTTCAGGGAGGTGTACGTTGTGTCCAAGCGCGGGCTCATGCCCGGCGAGTTTCCGGGCGCCAGGGTCATAAGGCTTGAAGAGCTTAACAGCAGGCTTGGCGACTTTGACTTCATACTTTCTGCCACAAACACGGAGGTGAACAGGTACCTTATAACTGGCGAGGGGTCAAGACCCAGGCCAGACGCGCTTTTGCTGGACATTAGCGTGCCAAGGACGGTAAGCCCGGCAATAAAGGGGCATACGGAGGTGTGGGACATGGACGATGCCGTAAGGCTGGTCAACGGGTCGTTTAAGGGCCTTGAGGACGAGGAGGCAAGGCTTGCGGCGCTTGCGATGCCGGCTTACATAAGGGCAAAGTACAGGAAGCTCAGCCCGGAGCTTTCGTCGTTTGGAGAAGCTGTTGAACGCATTATAGATAAGGAGGTGAAGGAGGCGACAAAGCACATAAGGGCTGGGGAGTCATCTGGAGAAGTTATGAAAAAGCTGGCCAGGCGTGTTGTAAACAAGGCGCTTGCTTATGTTTACATGGCGCCTGCAGATGAAGGGGAGCTGCTCAAGAGGCTGGAGCTGCTGAGGCTTTTGCTTGAAGGTATTTCAAGGGATGAGGTTGCATGAGGATAAGGCTTGGGACCAGGCCGAGCAGGCTCGCTGTTATACAGGCGGAGATCGTTGCCGCGCAGCTCAGGGGCGCTGGTCATGAAGTGGTCATCGTCAAGGTAACCACTGAGGGAGACGAGGGAAGGCCTTCGGCGAGCCTTAAGAGCGCCTTCACAAAAAGGCTTGAGGACGCCATAGCCTCAGGCGTTGTGGACGCCGCCGTTCACAGCCTTAAGGACGTGCCGGTTGACCTTATGGAGGGCCTTGAGCTTGTATCGTTCCCTTCAGCCGAGGACCCGTCAGACTCCTTTGTTAGCTCCAAGTACGCTGATGCCGGGAGGATGCCTGAGGGGGAGCTGCTTGGCACAAGCAGCGGAAGAAGGGCTGCCCTTGCTTCCCGCCACTGGCCCTGGCTAAGGGTTGTGGGGCTCAGGGGGAACCTTGACACAAGGCTGAGGAAGGTAATGGAGGGGCAGGTTGGGGCAGCGGTGCTTGCGACAAGCGGCCTTAAAAGGCTTGGCGTGCCCGATGGGCTTAACGTGGCAAGGCTGGACCCAAGGGAGTTCATGCCCGCTCCAGGGCAGGGGATAATAGCTGTTGAGGCAAGGCCAGGAGGCGATGTCGCGGCGGCCCTAAGAAGGATAAACGATCAGCTTATTGAGACAAGGGCCCTGCTTGAAAGGGAGTTCTCAAGGCTGATGGGGGGCGGCTGCGGGCTTCCCCTCGGGATATACTCTGAGGTTGGCTCCAGGATAAGCGCAATAGCGTTTGCGGTGATAAACGGGGAGTTCAGGGTCGCCAGCGCGTCGGGCTCACTCGATGAGCCAGCGGCTGTTGCTGAAAGCCTCAGGAAATGCATCCTTGGCTGAAAATTCCAAGCTAAAGCATATATTTCCTGAAATCAATTTCAAATAAAATGGATTCAGGTAACTCTTCCTATAGATCAGGAGGAACGGAGGTCAGGGCGTTCATGGCGGCTGGCGGCAAGGAGCTGGGGGTAATTATAATACATGAAATATGGGGGCTTAACGAAAACATAAGGGACATAGCGAAAAGGGTTGCGGAGGAGGGCTACACCGCCCTGGCTCCTCACCTTTACAGCGGGCGCGATTACCTTAGCCCTGAGGCCATTGAAAGGGTTATGAGAAGGGCCTGGAGCATACCACAGGAGAAGAGGGGGGACCCGGAGGCCTACAGGAGCCTGATGAAAGAGCTTTCAAATGGCGATAAAGAGGTTCTGCAGGACCTGGTAATAAACAGGGCATCGCTTGAAGAGGAGATGCTGAGGAAGGCGGTCGACGCCTACAGGTTCCTAGTTGATTCAGGAGTTAAAAAGGCAGTTGCCATGGGCTTCTGCATGGGAGGCGGGCTTGCGTTTCAGCTTGCAACGGAGGTCCCCCTTGATGGGGTGATAGTTTTTTATGGAAGGAACCCGCAGCCGGTGGAAAGGGTGAGCAACATAAAGGGCCCAATACTTGGGCTTTATGCGGGCGACGACCCATCGATAGACGCAGGGCTTCCTGAGCTCATGTCAGCTGTGATAAAGTACAGAAAGGACATCGAGCTGAGGGTTTATTCAGGCAGGAAGCACGCGTTCTTTAACGACAGGGGCATGACCTACGACAGGGATGCGGCAGAAGATGCCTGGTTAAGGGTCAAGGCCTTTCTGAGGAGGGTTCAGGGTTGAGCAAAAAGAAGGAAAGCAAGAAGGCCGTGGACCCGTGCTTTCTTTCATGGACGAACCTGCTGGAGGAGCTTGAAAAGGGCAGCGGTTAAAGCTCGTCCAGGTACCTGTATCCTGAATCAGCTAGAACAGCGACAACGGCCTTTCCTTCCTTAAGCTTAATAGATGCCTCCTTTGCGGCAAGGAGGACTGCCCCGGAGCTCCAGCCAACCAGCATCCCCTCCTTTGTGGCGACCTCCTTTATAACGTCCCTTATCCTTTCAACGTCGTCCTTTTCAAGCCACCTTATTTCATCAAAGTACTTTTCATCGTAGATCTCCGTCGCCTCCTCATCATATGGGTACCTTATGCCAGGCACAACAACCCCCTTCTTCGGCGCAACGCCTATTACGGTGATCCCCCTGTCGTGCTCCTTGACCCTCATGGCACAGCCAACGCCGGTCCCAGCCGTTCCTATCCCGACAACCAGCGCGTTAAACTTTCCGTTTGTCTGCCTTATTATTTCAGCCCCCGTGGTGTAGTAGTGGGCCAGCGGGTTCATAGGGTTTCTGAACTGGTCAAGCGAGATGTACCTTTCAGGGCTCTCGGACATTATCCTGTTCTTTAGCCTTATTGCCCCTGCGGTGCCCTCCTCCCCTGCGGTTAACATCACAGAGGCGCCAAGCAGCTCAAGGGCCTTCAGCTTTTCCCTGCTGACCGTTTCAGGGGTTATTATAAGGAGCTTCAGCCCGTAGTAAGCGGAAAGCATTGCAAGCGCTATCCCCGTGTTGCCAGAGGTCGCCTCAACTATAACCTTGCCGTCAAGGACCCCCTTTTCCATGGCGTCCCTGAGCATGTAAAGCGCGGCCCTGTCCTTTATTGAGCCGCCTGGGTTAAACCACTCAACCTTGGCCAGTATATCCGCTCCGCCCTGAGGCGTGAACCTCCTCAGCCTGACCATTGGCGTGTTGCCTATTAGCGACACATAGCTCTGATGGATCAACGGGTTCAGTTTCACGCCATCATGGATAAGCTTAACTTTCCTTTTTTACGGCGTTAAAATGAAAAAGCTATTAAACTGGCAGCGGGTAAACGGTTTGTGATCTGTTATTGTGCAGGTCAGGCTTAGCGATACCCTGAGCGGCAGGACAATTGAGCTGGACCCCAGCGCGCAGAAGGACATACGCGTTTATGTCTGCGGGGTCACTGTTTACGACTACAGCCACGTTGGCCACGCCAGGACGTTCATAGTGTTTGACGTCCTCAGGAGGGTCCTGATGGACAGGGGGTTTAACGTCAGGTACGTCCAGAACTTCACTGACATAGACGATAAGATAATAAGGAGGGCAAACGAGGAAGGCGTCTCCTACAGGGAGGTCGCTGAAAAGTACATAAAGGAGTACCTGGCTGACTCCGACGCGCTTAACATAATGAGGGCTGACCTTTACCCAAGGGCAACCGAGCACATAGGCGATATGGTGGAGTTCATAAAGGGGCTGCTTAACTCCTCACACGCGTATGCTTCATCTGATGGGGTTTACTTTTCAGTTAAAACGTTTCCGGAATATGGCAAGCTAAGCAAGGTCAAGCCCGAGGAGCTCATAAAGGGGGCAAGGGTTGAGGTTAAGGAGGGAAAGAGGGATCCGCTGGACTTTGCCCTCTGGAAGTTCTACGATGAGGGCCCAACATTTGAAAGCGAGCTGGGGAGGGGGAGGCCCGGCTGGCACATAGAGTGCTCAACGATGATAAGGAAGAACCTGGGCACAACAATTGACATCCACGGAGGAGGGGAGGACCTTATATTTCCCCATCATGAAAACGAGATAGCGCAAAGCGAGTCCCTAACCGGGAAGCCTCTTGCCAGGATCTGGATGCACGTGGGGCTGGTAAAGTTTGGGGAGGAGAAGATGAGCAAGAGCCTTCACAACGCAGTTTACATAAGGGACTTCCTGAGGCAGTACGGCCCAAACACGCTCCGGGTCTGGGCGCTCAGCACCCATTACAGGGCGCAGGTTGAGTTCAGCGAAAGGACCATCTCAGAGGCAGTTGAGAAGTGGAAGGCCATAGAGGACGCGCTTTACAGCATAAGGCAGCAAAACGGCTGCTGTCCAAGCCCATCTGAAGTTAAGGAGGTGCTCGACGCTGTCGAGGAGGCCAACGCAGCGCTTAACGACGACCTGGACACGCCAAGGGCTCTGCAGGGCCTTCTGAGGGCCTCAAGGGCGGTTAACAGGATCTGGGGCTCTGGGTCGCTTGGAGGCGAGGGGGCCTCTGAGATAGCCTCAGGCCTTGAAAGGCTGGCCTGGCTTCTCGGGCTCAGGCTTCCAGAGATAGGGCAGGAGGAGGCGGATGAGGTTGAGAGGGCCGTTAAGAAAAGGAACGAGTTGAGAAAGGAGAGGAGGTTCAGCGAGGCCGACAGGATAAGGGCGGAGCTTCAGGCTAGGAGGATAAAGCTGATAGACATGGGCGAAAGGACATTCTGGAGAAAGGTTGAAGTAATTTAGGGAGCTTCAAGCAGCATCATGATAAGGCCGGGAAGCTCATGAAGCTTCACGGTTTCGTCCTCCCGCGGCCTTGGGACTGTAGAGATGTAGATCCCATACACGTCCCTTTTGCCCTCCAGGACCTCCCCAAAAGGCGAGAACAACATGAAGGAGTCAGAAAGCTCATAAAGCTTCCTTACATACGCATCTATGGTGCCTGCGGCGGCGCACCTGTCGCCGGCCCCAGACCTTATAATGTTATCATAGGAGTTGACAGATGCCAGCATAATGCCCTCGTTAACCTTTGAAAACGCCTTAAGTATCTCCCCCATTTCAAGCTCAGGCTCCGATATGCTGGCCGGGAGCGAAACGACTCCAGCGGTAATCTCAGCTACTGGTATGTTTGCAAGGGTGACCTTCCCCTCAAGGCCCTCAGTTATGACCTCCCACGCGCTCTTCGCGTCAAGCCTTTCCCTGTTCTCAACAACCCCCCTCGGGAAGCTCATGAACAGCGAGTTCATGAAAGGAACGCTGCAGTCGGCAAACACCGAATAGCCAAAGCCGTTTATTCCAAGCGCAATTGCCTTCATGCCATGCTCAGCTCCTTAAGGGCCCTTATCAGGTAATCCCTGGAGGGCACGCCGACCACCCTGTTAACGGCCCGGCCGTCGGCAAACATTATCAGCGTCGGCAGCCCGTAGACCTCAAACTCCTCAGCGGCCATCGGATACTTTTGAGTGTCTATCCTGGCAAACTGCACGTTTGGGAACTGAGAATAAAGGCCAATGAGCATCCTGTGCAGCACATGGCATGGAGCGCACCAGGGGGCCCAGAAGTCAACGACAGCCCTTTCAGCGCTTTCAATGAATTCATGAAGCTCATCGTAGCTCAGGCACTCAATCTCATCAGGCATAAAGGCGCTAAACCGGCACGTTTATTAAGCATATCCATATTTTTTATGGAAGTTCAAAAAATAGAATCACCCACAAGCGACCTTCACAGCGGTTTAGATCTGGAGAGACGGTGGGGACGGTGGGACTCGAACCCACAGCCAGCAGGTCTCTCCAAGCTCCAGAAACCAATCATCGGAGCACCCTCATCAGCCTATTAAATCCAAAGCTTTCTGGAGCCTGCCGTCCTGCCTTGTTAGACGACGTCCCCACCGGCTGTTTACGTTATGTGCTTGTTGTTTTATAAACCTTTAGCGCTTTTCACAGCCAGCGTGGCTTTAATTCACGGCGCGCGCCGGCGCTTGGCAAAGGCCTAGGGCCATGGGCGCATATGAGCTTTTGAAAATTTTGAAATTATAACCGGGTTTGTTTTATGAAAGTTAAATCCGAAAGCCTTAAAATATCACAACAATGATAACAGTAAAGGGGGCTAAAATTGCCAGCTGAAAGGGAGGTTCTTCTTAACGAGGAGCTTGCCCAGGACATCTACAAAATGGTTGTGTACTCTCCAAGGATAGCAAGGGCGGCAAGGGCGGGGCAGTTCATACTGCTCATGGTTGAGGACAGGGGTGAGAGGGTCCCGATGACGCTCGTTGACTGGGACAAAGAGCGCGGAACAATAGAGATGGCGTACCAGGCGGTTGGGGCCACAACGGTCAAGATGTCGATGATGAAGCCCGGCGAGAGGCTTTACTACCTTGCAGGGCCCCTTGGCCAGCCGTCCAGGGTTAAGCTGTTTGGCAGAGTGGTTATAGTTGGAGGGGGGGTGGGGATCCCGGCCATATACCCGATAGCCAGGGAGCTGAAGAGGCTCGGCAACTACGTGGTCAGCATAATAGGGGCCAGGACGTCAACCCTGATAACGTACGAGGACAGGATAAGGGAGGTAAGCGACGAGGTGCATATAACAACGGACGACGGGTCAAGGGGGCTGAAGGGGTACACCGTTGACGCGCTAAAGAGGCTCCTTGACTCAGGGGAAAGGTTTGACGCCGCATGGGCTGTTGGGCCTGCGTTAATGATGAAGTCCATCTCGGAGGCAGCGGCTGGGCGGATACCTGTTTCATACTCAAGCCTGAACTCGCTTATGGTCTGCGGGGTTGGCATGTGCGGCGCCTGCAGGATAACCGTTGGAGGCCAGATAAAGCTGACCTGTGTTGACGGACCAGAGTTTGACTCCTACAGCATAAGCTGGAACGAGCTGGCCATAAGGCTCAGGACTTACAGGAAGGAGGAGATGATTTCGCTGGAGACGATGAGGAGCGTGGGAAGGGTATGAGCAAGGTTGGCAAAAGGGTTCAGATAAGGACAAGGCCGCCGGAGGAAAGGAGGAGGGACTTTAACGAGGTTGAGCTGACGCTTGAACCGGAGGAGGCGATGAAGGAGGCCTCAAGGGACATAAAGTACTGCGTTGCGCCCTGCACCAGGGGATGCCCCGTAGGGGTTGAGGTGCCTAAGTTCCTGAAGCTTACCGCTGAGGGCAACTTCAAGGAGGCGTACCTCACGCTTATCCAGAGGACCCCTGTGCCTTCAATAACCGGTAGGGTGTGCCAGCAGGAGGTTCAGTGCGAGGGCTCATGCGTGCTTAGAAGGGCTGGGGAGCCGATAGCTGTTGGAGCTGTTGAGAGGTTCGTAGGCGACTGGGCTCTTGAGAACAACATAGAGGTTCCGGTTTCGGCCGAAAAGAAGCACAAAAGGGTGGCCGTTGTTGGGTCAGGCCCGGCTGGCATAGTTGTCGCGTCAGACCTGGCAAGGCTTGGGTACGACGTGACCATGTTTGAGGCTTACCACGTTCCGGGCGGGGTTCTGGCCTACGGGATACCTGAGTTCAGGCTTCCAAAGAGGATACTTAACAAGGAGTTTGACAGGCTCAGGTCCCTGGGAGTGGACATACAGCTTGGCGTTGTGGTTGGCACCACCTACACGTTAAAGGAGCTGTTGCAGGACTACAACGCGGTGTTCCTTGGAGTTGGGGCTGGAAGGCCCATGTTCCTGAACGTGCCTGGCGAAAACTACGCAGGCATATACACGGCAAACGAGTTCCTGACCAGGGTTAACCTGATGAAGGCGTACATGTTCCCCGAGTACGACACGCCAATACACCTGGGGAAGAGGGTTGCGGTGATAGGAGCTGGCAACACCGCAATGGACGCGGCAAGGTCTGCCCTGAGGCTTGGATCAGAGGTTTACATAGTTTACAGAAGGGGGAGGCAGGAGATGACGGCCAGGGCGGTTGAGATAGAGCACGCCGAGGAGGAGGGGGTGAAGTTCATGTTCTGGGCGGCACCAGCTGAATTCCTCTCAAGCGATGGCACAAACGTGAGCGCTATAAGGATAATGAAGCTAAAGCCGGGTGAGCCAGACAGGTCAGGCAGGCCAAGGCCAGTTCCAACTGGGGAAACGTTTGACTTTGAGGTTGACACGGTAATAACCGCAATAGGCTTTTACCCAAACCCGCTTATACCGTCTCACACGCCGGAGCTTAAGGTTGACGAAAAGGGAAGGGTTGTGGTTGACATGGAAGGAAGGACAAGCATACCAGGGGTGTATGCAGGAGGGGACATAGTTACCGGCGAATCAACGGTAATAGAGGCAATGGGCTGGGGAAGGCGCGTTGCCAGGGCAATAGACCACGACCTGAGCCTAAAGGGCTGACCCGCTTAACGTCGCAAGCAGCAGGACTATTGCAAGGAACACAGCGTAGCTGACAGCCTCCCTGTGGCCCAGGGCCTTGACCTGGTCGCCCTTAAACGCCGTTTTTCTCTCAAGAACAGCCTTTTCAAGGGGCTCAGCGGCTGTTATGATAAAGTAAGGCGAGATCACGGCGGCGGGCAACGCAACCAGCGCCGCAAGCAGCACGGGCGCGCCCCTCCAGACCTTTCTGAAGCCTAGGCTTGCCTCAACGTATGCAACCTGTGAAAGGTTAAAAACGATAAAAAGCGCCCCAAGGAAGGCGCTTCGCCAGGTTATATCCCCTGCCAGCGAAAGAAAGTAAAAGTAAAGCGATGCCAGGATGCTTGAGCCTGCGGCAATTGTTGCTGGCGACCTTCCCTTAAGCTTTAGGAGAACCAGATATGCTGCGGCAAAGGCGACGGCTGGCAAGGCGCAGAGGATAACTCTGGGCCCAAAGACAGCTGATGTCGCTAAAACGTACGCAACGTCGATTGCCGCGGGAGCTATGATTGCCCGCCAGTGGCCCTTCATGGATTCATTGTAAAGAGGCTGGTACGTAAGGAGGAAGATAGCGGCCCCAATTACTGACGCAGCTATAGCCCGTGCATTTCTCAAGAATATTGCAGCTAGAACAAGGGCAGAGCCGACGACAACAGCAGGAGTAGGGGACCTTGGAGGCGCAACTGGACCATTCAACAGCGAAATTACCTCAGGCATGGATATAATTTTTGCGTCGGCTTCGGAAACGCTGGTCGAATGGCCTTTGCTATATTAGCATATAGGGTTTGTGTGAGGCCTTTAGCAGCATGCGTAGCGGGCTTTGGGCTAAACGGCAGCACTTCAGGACTGGGAGCAGGCGCTGTCATGCTCAATGGGGACGATGGCGTTTGCCAACCCGGCCTTTGCGCTCTGCAATGTATAAATGTAAACAGCGCACACGGGCAGCCGCGCGTTGGAGGGCAAAGGCTTAAGCGCGTTGTTAAGCGCCTAAAAGCCAGTGGCCTCGGACGGGCCAAGGGCTTTTGCAGGCCTGCCTTTCAAATCACAGGCCTTGGCCCAGGCCTCAGAGCTTGAAACAGGAAAGCCGAGCTGGGAAGCCAGGGCTGCCGGCTCATGCCGTTGGCCTCCTCACCTCTCTACCCCTGAGAACCGAGAAGACAACGGCCAGCGCTATAAGCGCCATTGAGGCTATGAAGGAGGCATGGAGGCCCTTAACAAAGGCCTCAGCGGAGGCTCCGCTGATGGACGTCGTGCCCAGGAACACGGCCTCGGCAATTGAAGGCGGCATCGACGATGAAGCTACGAACAGCGCCAGCGCAAAGCTGGTAACCATGCCCACGTTGGCAAAGGTCCTGAGGACCCCTGAGGCGGCGCCGTAATGTTCCCTGGGCGAGTTTGCCATGACGGCGCTGCTGTTTGCCGGGTAAAACATGCCTGACCCGATCCCGGCTATCGTTGCCGCAAGGGTTATTAACGCAAGGGGCGACGTCATTGAGATCATTGAGTACACGTATATTCCAATTGCCTGCACGGTCAGGCCAACGGACGCCAGCCCGCGCGCCCCGTACCTGTCTGAAAGCATGCCGGCCAGCGGCCCAATGACCCCGCCAACTATGTATCCAGGGACCACCAGGAGGGATGCTTGAAATGGGGTGAGGCCTCTGACGCCCTGAAGGTACATTATGGCCAGGAACAGCACCGCGTAGTTGCCAAGCGCTTGAAATAGAGACGCAAGGACTGAGCCTGTGAAGACCCTGCTGGCAAACAGCTCAGGCCTTATAACTGGGTCCCTGGCCCTGACCTCCCATACGGAGAAAACGACCATCACCGCGGCGCCTGCAGCCAGCAGGTACAGCGGGAGGCCATGCATTCCGTAGCCTGCGCCAGTGGTGAGGCCAAGCAACAGAAGGGTAAGGCCAGCGCCAAGGAGGCCTGCGCCAGCAGTGTCAAGCCTCTTAACAAGCCTGGGCGACCTCTCCTCAAGGTACCTGAAGCCGGCCACGCTTGCAAATATGCCTATGGGGACGTTTATGAAAAAGATGAACCTCCAGCTTACAAACGTGGTTATTATGCCGCCGAGTATGATGCCCAGTATTGCGCCAACGTTCCACCCTATGTTTACATACCCGTAGGCGGCTCCTCTTCTGTTTGGCGGAAACATGTCAGCTATTATGGCCCCGCTGTTGCTGGAGATGAACGCGCCTCCCAGCGCCTGAACCCCTCGAAAGGCTATCAGTGCCATGCCGCTTGGCGAAAGACCGCAAAGCGCTGACCCAGCCGTGAATATAACAAACCCCAGGTTGTATATCTTGGCCCTGCCGTACTTGTCGCCAATTCTGCCTACCTGCGTTGCAAGCACGGTGACTATAAGCAGGTAAAGCAGTATGACCCAGATCATTTCAATCAGGCTGGCGTGCAGGTCACGCATTATGTCGGGCAGGGCCAGCACAACTATGGTTGTGTCTATGGCGCTCATCATGACGCCCAGCACAACCACTGCCATGGCCAGCCCTAACGCCATGCCTTTTTGCGCAGCTTCATGCGCGTTTGGCAACGCCTCAGGCGGCATGTGCATAATCACGTTCCTTTTTGCAGTTTGCGTGAAACATGCCATGCCTTTCAAGTAAGGCCATTTCCCGGCCAAGCTCTAAACAGTTCATTCTAAAAGGCTTTGAGCAGCGCCAAACGGATAGCGGCTTGCCAGAGCCTGGCCTTAGATTATGCATATTCCCAGTTGACCGCAAGCTGTTGCCAGCGCTGAGCCGCTGAAGCGCACTGCGATTTTTAGCGTTATTCAGAAGAAAGCCCAGCGGGGCAGCCTTATTCTTATGTAACTCCGCCGTCATAAACTCGACAATAACGCGTTGCCCGTTTGCCCGGGCCTTTGTTCTGCATGACGTTGCAAGGCCAGCCAGTCCCCAATACTCATGCTGACACTGTAAGAGTGCTGTGAGGCCATTAGTCTCCGGGGCGTCGCTTGAAAAAGCTGATAAAGCAAGGCAGCCGGCGTTAAGAAACAACTGGAGGCGGCCTAGCCAACTGGCAATGCATGAACAGCGCTCAGCCCCGCCGTACAGCATGTTAGTAGTCGCGAGCGTCATGACATTTATAGTTGAGAAGCCTTCAGCTATTTTAAAATCGTGCTAAAAACAAAGGCGTTTGTGCACAACCCGGTGGAGGCGAACAGACATTGCTGAACTGCGTGCAGGCCTCCTGACCCTAGTTGCGGTCCACGGCACAGCCAAACGGATCATAAGTTTGGGAACCATACCGCAGGGGAAGGACGCCCAGGCCGGGATTTGAACCCGGGTCACGGCGGTGACAGCGCCGCATACTAGGCCTCTATACTACCTGGGCTCGTATATCCTTTTTCGTTCAGCTGTTTTAAGCTTTTCTGATACTTAAGGTTGCTCCCTCTCCCCAAACCTCACAACTGCTATCCTTGACGCTATTACAACCGCCAGCATTATGGCCAGGGACATGAGGGATATGAACGTTGCCTTCTCCATATAGACGCTCAGCATAAGCTCTCTTATAATAAAAATGGCCGCCGCGTCAAGCGCATACTCAAGCCTAACGCTTTCCTTTGTGATGTAAAGCGCCACCAGCGCCATAAGCTCCAGCAGTATTATTATGTTAAGGGCATCGGCGATGAACTGCTGAATGGTTGATTCAAGGGAGCTGTACTCAAGCATCCTTGGCAGGTACATCACTATTCCGCTTACTGAAAAAACTAGGCCAACAAATATAACCAGAAAAATGATCCATGCGCCTGCCTTTATTGCAACGGAGCTTGCGCTCTGTCCGCCAAACACGCCTGTCGTGCACTATCCTTGTTTAAAAATATTTCTTTTTGTACAACAAAATTATGCTTTTTATCAACAAACGGATATTAGCCGCTTTAGGCAATATAGCAGCATGGCCCTGTTCAGGCTTTGCCTTGCGCCTCATGGCGACGAGCTGCTTTCCAGCGAAAGGAAGTTCTCCTGCCTTCGTTCAGTGCTTTCCCGGTGCTGCGGCATGGCCGAGCATCCAGCGTTTGTGGTCTCGCCTCACGGGCTCAGAATAAAGGGCATGGTCTCGATAACATGGTCAGAAAGGGTGTGCGGCAAGAACGGCTGCTATCGGGTTGACAGAAAAGCGGCTGAAGCCGTTTATAACGAATCCAGGTCAAGGGGGATCCCGGTTGCCCTGGTCAACTACGGAACGGACTCAGGGGATCTTTCAACCCTTCAGCTTGACTGGGGATCTGAAATACCGCTCAGCTTCACAGGGGCAAGGAGCGTGGTAATAGCCACGCCTGCAAGGGACATGAAAAACGAGGACCTTGTAAAGTTTGGCGAGACGCTTGCGGACGTGCTGGAGGGCTACGAACAAGGCTACACCATAATAATAAGCGCCGATCAGGCGCACACCCATTACGCCAACGGGCCATACGGCTACTCACCTCTTGCAAAGGCTTTTGACGCTCAGGTGATAAGGATAGTTAGGTCAAACAGGCTTGAGGAGCTCCTTGAAATTGAGAGAAGAACAATAGAGGAGGCAAGGCCGGACAGCTACTGGCAGATGCTGGTAATGCTTGGCATCCTCCGCAGGGTCAGATTTGATGTTGAATCCCTGGCTTATCAGGTCGCTGGTTATTACGGCATGCTTGCGGCATGCTACAGGAGAGAGTAGCTCCGAATCAAATGAGGGAACCCTCGCCATTAAGGGCGTGAGCAAGGCTTTTATCCATGCAATGGCCTTAAGTTAATATGGAGTCCCCAAAGGCCAGGTTCAGCAAAAGGGTTGGGGAAGGGGAGTACCTGACGTTCACAGTGTGGAGGGGCAAGGCCCACCCTGAGGACGAGATAATAAGGGTTCAGCTTAGAAAGCGCCAGGGGGATCAGTGGAGCACCGAATACGAAATGAGCGTATACAGGACCTCAAACGGCACTTACACCGAGCTGAGGCCGCGCGGCGATAGACAGCCCCAGGGGGAACAACCCTGACCCCTCTTTGCCCAAATGGCAGGCCGCTCTAAAGCAGATGTTTTCATGCGTGTCTGGCGCTGAATCAGGCCTGTCTGGCGGCAGACGCCATCAAAGGCCAGGCATGGCTATCACGCTGCGGGCGGCCATCACGCCAACGCCAAAAGCGCCTCATTATCATAAATCAGCTTTTAAAGGCCCTTGGCTACGTGAGGACATACGGGCAGAGCATTCAGGGCAGTAGCACGCGTTTAACGTTTTAGCTGTCCGCCGGCATCAGCCAAAGGCGCGAGCAAATGGCTCAAATCAGGTGCCAGCTGCGGCCCCGGGTTGCCCTCTGGCAAATTTTTTCGGAAAAACGTAAATAATCGGTATCTGTATCGCTTCCGATGAAAGCTGTAAGGCTAGTCCAGGTTACAAAGGTTTACCCGGGCGCCCAGCCCCAAGTCGCGCTCAAGGGGGTAAGCCTTGAAGTTGATGAAGGGGAGTTCATAAGCATAGTTGGCCCTTCAGGATCAGGAAAGACAACTCTTCTTAACATAATTGGGGCCCTTGACAGGCCAACCAGCGGGAAGGTGTTTGTTGCTGAGAACGACATATCTGAAATGAGCGACGGGCAGCTTGCCCAGCTGAGGAACAGGTACATAGGATTTGTGTTTCAGGCCTACAACCTGATAAACAGGATGACGGTTCTTCAAAACGTCGAGCTGCCGCTTGTCATACGGGGCGTTCCCAGGGAAGAGAGGACCAGGCTTGCCCTTGATGCGCTTGAAACCGTTGGGCTAAGGGCCAAGGCTGGCAGGAGGCCAACGGAGCTGAGCGGCGGGGAGCAGCAGAGGGTTGCCATAGCAAGGGCGATAGTGGCAAACCCCGAGCTCATACTTGCGGATGAGCCGACTGGCAACCTGGACAGCAAGAACGCAGAGAACGTGATGGGGCTCATGATAAGGGTTAACAGGGAGCTGGGCAAGACAATAATAATGGTCACCCACAACATGGACCTGGCAAGGATGACAAGGAAGATAGTCAAGATTAAGGACGGCGAAATACAGGAGGTCGTTGCAAATTGAAGATTGCGCCTCTGGCCTTGGTCGCATTGATGCTGATGGCCTCTCTCACAGAGGTTGCCTTTGCCCAGGTGGCCGTGGTCTATGAGGGCTGGGGAACCGCTGGGCAGCCAATTAAGGCAAGGCCCGGGTACACCGATTACCCGTTCACCGTTCAGGTTGCTGGGACCTCGGCCCTATACGGCCAGCTTAACCTGACAGGCCTCCCGTTCACAAACTCCACCTTTGGCAGGCTGGCCAGGGCCTCGCCTATCTCGGTTAGCCCGCTAACTCTAACGTTTTACCTCAACGTGAACAGGGACGCGCAGCCAGGCGTTTACAGCATACCGCTGACGCTCTTCCTTTCAAACGGGTCAAAGGTTAAGCTGCTTGCTGAGGCCGTGGTAAGCCAGGCTCCGGCGATTTTTGTTCTTCAGACCTCCTGGAGCGAGCCGGCCTATCCTGGGGCAGGGCAGGACGCGCTTGCCCTTTTGCTGAGCAACCCAACGGGGGACTCGCTTTCACACGTTGTCGTAAGGGTTAGCCTGACAGATGGCATATACAACTCAACCGGGGGCTCTGTCGCTTACGTTTACGTTGAAAGCGTTCCGCCGCATTCGTTTTACCAGGCCAGCGTTCAGCTTAACGTTTCAAACCGCGCAAGGCCTGGCACCTATTACATGAACTACACGGCTTCGTTCTTTGATCAGGAGGGCGTTGAGTACGCCTCGTCAGGGAAAGCCCAGGCCTACGTAGCATCATACCCAGGCGTTTCAGTGTCAATAAGCGGCCTGAGCCTCAGCCCTGGCAGCGAGGGGATCGTGTCCGTTACTGTGAGGAACACGGGGCAGTCCCCGGTTTACGACATTGCGCTTTCTTTCAGCGCCGCAGGGCTTGAGGTTGTTGGCGGAAACGAGTCAACGCTGAGCTACCTTGGCGCCGGGCAGTCAGCAAACAGGACCTTCATTGTCTACGCGTCGCAGGCAGCTCAGCCCGGAGTTTACCCGGTCACCGTTGTGGCAAGCTACCTGTGGGCTGGCGGCCAGTCGTCGATTGCTGAAATAGGCCAGGTCTCCGTGGCCTCTCAGGCCCCGGTTCAGGTGAGCGTAACGCCCTCGGCGCTTATATATGAAAGGAACAACAGCGTCTTGATAAACGTTACAAACGAGCTCGGCTATCCCCTGCAAGGCGTCAAGGTCTCAGTTGCCTCTCAGGGCCTGGCGTACATATACCCGTCAACTGGGCAGTTCAGCCTGGGGACGCTGCAGCCCGGGTCATCGGGGTCGGCCGTGCTTTACGTTCTGCCCTACGGGCAGTCAGGGAGCCTTCCAATTCAGCTGACCGTCACCTACCAGAACCAGTTTGGGGCAAGCGAGTCGTACGTGGACAGCCTTCAGCTCTTTGTGAGGGGGCTTCCTCAGGTTTCGATAACCCAGGTTTCAATGCCTGCAGCAACAAACGGGACCTCTGAAACTATCTCAGGAGTCCTGCTCAACAGCGGGACGGCAAGCGCTTACTACGGGACAATTTACATGGAGATCCCGGCGCTCGGGGTAAACGAGTCAGAGTACATAGGCGACCTTCCGACGGACTCCCCAACGCCGTTCAGCTTCACGTTCCAGGTTCCGTCAGGGGCGTCTGGCAGCTATCCGGTTCAGCTGGTCTACAGCTACCTTGACCAGTACGGCAACTCGTATACCGCTCACGCCTCGGCCACGCTCTTGGTGCTTCAGGGCCACGTCGTCAGGCAGGGACACGCTATAGGGCTTGGGCTGATATACCTGGTTGTGGCGCTTGCGGTAGGCGTGGTTGCCGGGTTTGCCGCTGGAAGGCTGAGGAGGAAATGAAGCTCTATGACGCAATAGCCTACGCGATAAGCGCGATATCTGAGAAGAGGACCAGGAGCGCGCTTACCGTGCTTGGCATACTGATAGGCCCTGCGGCAGTAGTCGGGATAACAGGCCTAACGCTTGGGTACGGCAGCGCCATAACCGGCCAGCTAAAGGAGCTGGGAACGAACACAATACTTGTGGAGCCGTCTGGCCAGCAGCAGATAACGCCTTTGCTTATTCAGGAGATCTCGTCAATAAAGGGGGTGGGCGGCGTTTACCCGTTTTACTACATACCTGCAACGGTCAGGACGTCTTCTGGGACCGAGCAGGTGACCATATTTGCCATAAACCTGCAGCAGGGGCTTGAGCAGGCGGTTCCGGGGATAGGACTGCAGGCGGGGGAATTTCCTCAGCCGTTTGACACCTACGGGGCGGCCATAGGCTACGGGATAGCAAACCAGCAGCAGGGCGTCGGGTACAGGGTTGGCGACACGATAACCCTTTCATACGATGAGGGCGGCGCGGTTCAGAGCAGGACCTTCCTGGTGGAAGGCGTCCTCAAGGAGTTTGGGCCATCTTACATAATAAACGTTGACAAGGGCGTCTTTGTGTCCCTTCAGACAGGCAGGACAATAATGGGCAACCAGCCATACCAGGGGCTGCTCGTTGTTGCGGCCTCAAGCGGCTACGTTCAGAACATAACGAACCAGATAAAGGAGACATACGGGAACCAGCTCACCGTTATGAACTCGCAGGAGGCGCTTAACATAGCAAACTCAATAATCGGCCTCCTGAACATGCTGCTTGTGTCAGCGGCCTCGGTTTCATTTATAGTGGCCTTCGTCGGCGTCACGACAACAATGTACACAAGCACTATGGAGAGGAGAAAGGAGATAGGCATACTGAAGGCCCTTGGCTTTAAGAACTCAGACGTGGTCAGGATATTCGTGATAGAGTCCGGGATAATGGGGCTGCTTGGCGGGATAGCCGGCGCGGCGCTTGGCGTTCTCGGCTCCTACGCGCTTGTGTACCTTGTGCCGTTCATGTTCAGGGGAAGCGGCCAGGGCTTTGGCAACGGCGGGGGCTCCGGGTTCTCCCTTTCTTCCCTGCAGGTTCACCCTGCGTTTAGCCTGGAGATAATACTGGTTGCCATAATAGCGTCAGCCATAATAGGGCTTCTTGCGGGAACGCTTCCGGCGTACAGGGCATCAAGCGTTGACCCGGTAAAGGTCCTCAGGAACGAGTGAACGCTTTTATTTAGGCCATGCGAAAAGGCTGTCATGCAGGGCTTAAGCCAGCTGCTCCAGGACCTGCTGGCGACCGTTTTCCTCGCGGCCTGGAGCTACTTTGTGGTTAAGTACATTTCAAGGCGCGTGCACAGCTTTGCAGCTTCAAGGGGCTACCCTGACAGCTCGGCGGTTTACTTTGCAAGGAAGAGCATTCACATACTTGCCGGGGGAGTTGGGGCCATCATGCTGCCCCTTGCCTTTCATGAAGCAATTCTCCCGCTTGTGTTCACGCTTGCGTTTGCCGCCTACGTTTACGCCGCGAGGAGAAGGGGAAGGCTTGACGCCTGGTACCAGCAGGCTGACAACGCGTTTGAGGTTAACTTCATATACATGTGGGGGATCTCGGCGGCTGTAGTGTGGCTGGCGACAGGCAACATGCTGCTTGCCAGCGTGCCGCCGTTCTTTGTGTCAGTTGGCGACGGCGCAACCGGGATAGTCAGGAACATCAGGAGGCGAAGGAGGGAAAAGGGCGTTGAGGGGAGCGTGGCCATGTTCCTTAGCATCCTGCCGTACTCCATGCTTGCCGGGGTCGCCGGCGTGGTGGCTGCGGTCGCCTCAACTGTTGCGGAAAAGCAGGGCGCCGTTGACGACAACATAGCCATACCGGCTGTGTCAGCGGCGATAATAATAGCCGGCAGGGTGCTCAGCCCGCACCTGATATCCCCCATGATTTAACTTTGTTTAGCTTTTTCAAAAAACCTTCAGATTTCCTTATATTTTGGTCACTTATAACCACATGCAAATGAGCTGCAGGGATTGTACGTATTATGTTCCCCATGCGCTGTACAGGTACATAGGGTTCTGCGAAAAGGAGCGCAGGGTTGTAATAGGGGAGGAGTACAGGAAGTGCGGTTACTTTGAAATAAATCCGGACAGCTACATAAAGGACACCATAGAGGGAAGGGGCTGGATATATTGCGCTGACTGTTACATGCCAATATACGACTATGAAACTGCGTTAAAGCACAAGGCAATGGGACATCTGCTGACCACAAAGTTCATGTTTGACCAGGTGGCCGCTGAGGAGTCGCCGGGAGTGGACTGAGTTGCGCGAGCTCAGGTACATAATAGGAGGCCCCCAGGGCGGTGGCCTTGAAACAACTTCGGAAATCCTTTCGTGGGCCTTTGCCAGGTCAGGATACGGCGTGATATCCGACAGGGAGTACTTCTCAAACATAAAGGGGAGGCACAGCTACATACACGCAACCGTTTCAGGCGCCGAGGTGCCGTACCACCTTTCCTACCCCGTTGACGTCATTGCCGCGATGGACGCTGAGTCCGTGTTCAGCCACATAGGCGACATAAGGGACGGGGGATACCTGATATACAACTCGGACGAGGGCCAGTCCAGGTTCAACGCGATACCAAGCATGGAGAGGGAGCTGAGGGACAGGCTTGCCGCCTTCATGAAAGCCGAGTCCCTTGACGGAACCCTTGCGTCAGTTGTTAAGTACCTAAGCGACGCGAGGCGCGTTAACGCAATAGGGCTAAGCTACAGGGACCTGCTGGACCAGCTTCAGAAGAAGGAGAGCGTTGAGGCCGCGCAGGCCTCCAGGTACATAAGCACAATACTCAGCGGGGCAATGGCAGCGCTTTCCGGGGTTAGCAGGGAGAGCATAGAGTTCAGCATGAGGAGGAGGTTCAGGCAGGATGAAATATACAGGGCAAACATGACGATGTTTGACATAGTCAGCTCGCTTGTGGAGTCAAAGCACGGGTCCCCTCTAAAGCTTGAGGGCTCAACGCTTTCCCTCAGGAAGATGCTTGTTGCTTCAGGCAACGACACCGTTGCTATGGCAAAGGCGGTTGCAGGGCTCAGGTTTCAGTCCTACTACCCGATAACCCCCGCGGCCGACGAGAGCTTCACGCTTGAGGAGTACGAAAGGCTTGCAGGCGACGGCCCAACGATGCTGGTCTACCAGCTTGAGGACGAGCTGGCAGTTATAAACGCGGCAATAGGCGCCGCCCTTGCAGGCGTGAGGAGCGCGGCCGCCACAAGCGGCCCAGGGTTTGACCTTATGGTTGAGGGCCTGGGATGGGCCGGCATGAACGAGGTGCCGGTCGTTGTGACTTACTACCAGAGGGGAGGTCCAAGCACAGGGCAGCCAACCAGGGGCGCTCAGAGCGACCTGCTTTCATCAGTGTTTGCGTCGCACGGCGAGTACCCCAGGGTCGTCCTGGCTTCAGGTGATCACGTTGAGGCGTTTTACGACACAATTGACGCCTTTAACTACGCTGAGCAGTTCCAGGTGCCCGTAATACACCTGGTGGACAAGTTCCTGGCAAACACTATAGCCACTTTCCCAATACCCGACCTCAGCTCAGTTAAGATAAACAGGGGCGCGGTCATCAAGGAGAAGGTTCCGGGGTACAAGAGGTTTGACTTCACCTATCCGGTTTCACCCAGGGCCCCGCTTGGCACAAACGTAATGTGGTACACCGGGGACGAGCACGATGAGTACGGGCACATAAGCGAGGACTCGGAGAACAGGGTTAAGATTATGGAGAAGAGGATGGGCAAGCTGGAGGTAATGGAGAAGGAGATACCTGAGGAGAGGCGCTACTCATACTTTGGGGACGAAAGGCCGGACCTGATACTTGTTGGATGGGGGTTTGTAAAGGGCGTTGCAACAAAGGCCGTTTCAGAGCTCAGGGCATCGGGGAAGAAGGTTGGGTACCTGCACATAAGGACCTTTGTCCCGTTCCCGTCAAGGACAATAGGCAGCGTTGCAAAGGACGTTGGAGCGGACAGGCTTGTGGCTGTTGAGCACAACTACGAGGCTCAGGCCGCTGTCCTGACAGCGGCAAACACGGGCATAACAATAGGGAAGAAGATAGTAAAGTTCACCGGGAGGCCAATGTACGCGAACGAGCTTGAGGAAGCGGTTATGCGTGTCATGAAGGGGGAGAACAGGGTGGTGTTGGAATATGGCGCTTAAGCAGCTGACCCCGGCAAGCTACAGGAGCGACGTCTGGAACGACTGGTGCCCTGGATGCGGCAACTTCGGCATAGTTGCGGCAATGACCCAGGCCTTTGCGGAGCTTGGCCTTGCGCCTGAGAGCACGGTGGTTGTTTCAGGGATAGGCTGCTCTGGAAAGACGCCCCACTTCCTGAACGTTGAGGGGATCCACACGCTTCACGGCAGGTCACTTCCCTACGCCGAGGGCATAAGGCTTGCAAACCCCAACCTGACGGTGGTGGTGAACGCGGGGGACGGCGACCTCCTGGGCATAGGGGTAGGGCACTTTGTCTCCCTGGGCAGGAGGAACATAGACATGACCGTGATAATGCACGACAACACGGTTTACGGCCTGACAAAGGGGCAGGCGGCCCCGACGCTGGGAAGGGGACTTCAGCCAAAGGCGCTTCCAAAGCCAAACATACAGGACGCCATAAACCCGATAGCGCTTGCGCTTGCCTCAGGGTACACGTTTATAGCAAGGGGGTACACGTCCAGGGTAAAGCACCTGAAGGAAATAATAAAGCAGGCAATAGAGCACAAGGGCTCGGCGTTCATAGACGTCCTTCAGCCATGCGTTACATACGACAACATACACACCGTTGAGTACTACAACAAGAGGGTCTACGACCTGCAGGAGGTTGAAAAGTGGGACCCAGTTGTAAAGAGCCAGGAGGAGGCTCCACAGAAGATGGCGCAGGCCATGCTAAAGGCGTACGAGGGGGGAGACAGGATACCGATAGGCGTGTTTTACGTTAACCCCAACGTTCCAACGTACGAGGAAAGGCTAAACGAGAGGCTAAAGACCTACAGCCAGATGCCGCCCGCGGCCCAGGAGATAGACAGGGCAGGAGTCCCGCTCATAGGGAACGAGGGCTTTGAAAGGATATTCTCAAAGTACGTGGTAACTGTGGGATAGACAAAAGCCTAAGTTTTTTCCTTTTTTAGCCGGTTTCAGCATTATTTATATTTATGTTCATGCAAACGCATTTAACATGAAGGTTTTGTTTAAGAGGAGCGGCTTAACGGCAAAGCGCCTTATAGGGGAGCTTCAGGAGGAGCTGGCAAGGGGGAAGGTGACAGGGCTTGCCAGGCTTCCGGAGCCTAGGGTTGGGATAAAGTACAGGGACGTCGTCCAGAGGATATTCACGCTTACGGGAACCGTGCAGCCGGTTGTCCTGGTTGAGCTTGAGGGCGGCCACAGGAAGGTTTACTCTTTTGTCGTTGAGTCTGAGCCAGGCAAGGGGGCTGACTTCCTCTCCTCGCCAGTGCTGGTTTCCGGCAGGCTGATAAACTACAGGGACACAGGGGCAGAGGTTACCGACTACAGGAGGTACAGGTACGGCAGCGCCCAGGAGGGCTTTGCGGAGGTCAACAGGATAGCGGACCTCTACGAAAGCGCTTACGACGTTGCTTTTGAAAGGCGCATATCGTCAATAGACCCGTACTTCTGGATAAAGTAGCGCTAGGGCGCGCTAAGATTCAGGGCGTTTTCTGCAACGCGCTGGACACTTGTCTAATGTTAACTTTGCAAGTGGACAAACTTATTCCAATCGCGTTTTCTTTTGAAGCTCAAGAGAGGAACCATGGCGGAGAAGGTTGCGTTGCTTGTGTTCTCTGGGACAACGGACAGGTTGCTCCCAGCGGGCATAATAGCGTCAGGGGCGGCTGCCATGGGCATGGACGTTGAGATGTTCTTCACGTTCTGGGGGCTTAACGCTTCGAGAAAGGAGAACTTGGGCTCATCAAGCTTCAGCGGCGACTACGACCACAGGGAGCTTGAGAGGAGGCTTTCAGGCTACCCTCAGTGGCACCAGCTTATAAGGGAGGCAAAGCGCGCGGGAAACGTAAAGGTCCACGCGTGCGCAATGACCTTTGACATGATGGGGATGAAGATGGAGGACCTGGCCGACTTCTTTGACGACGTAATAGGGGTCGGCGAGTTCCTTGAGAGGGCAAAGGACGCAAACATAACCCTTTTCATATGAGGCGATGGGCATGCCATCAAAGAGGGTCGTTGACGCAAGGGGGATGTTCTGCCCAGGGCCCCTCCTTGAGGCCATAAAGGCCGTTGAGGCGGCAGGGCCAGGGGACGAAATAGAGATACTGGCAACCGACAGGGGCTCAACCAGGGACGTGCCGCTCTGGGCCAGGAGGAACGGCCACACGGTTGCAAGCGTTGAAAACGCTGGCGACCACTTCAGGATAGTCATCATCAAGGGCCGCTAGCGCCAGGCTAAAATGTTGAATAAAGCTTATTTACAGACATGCCAATAGATAGCCAAGGTGTTAATTTTTGAGCACTGCAACATATTTTAAAACAGGCACAACTACGGTTGGCCTGGTCGTCAAGGACGCGGTGGTGCTTGGAACCGACGCCAGGGTAACGGCGGGCTACTTTGTAACCAACACAGTTGGCAGAAAGCTTTACCCGCTTGACTCGCACGTTGCCATGACAATAGCTGGGACAGTGGCTGACGCTCAGGACCTCATAGACGTGCTGAAGTACTACATAAGGCTCTACAGGGTTGAGCGCGGGAGGCCCATGCCCATAAAGTCAGTCGCCAGGCTTGCCTCAAACATATTTTTCAGCAACAGGTACTACCCGCTTCAGGTTGAAAGCCTGATAGGCGGCTACGACTCCGAGGGCCCCGGGCTTTACATGGTTGACCTGTTTGCAGCTGTTTCAAGGGAAACGATAGCGGCAACTGGGAGCGGCTCGCCAATAGCCCTTGGAGTTATAGAGGACGGCTACAGGGACGGGATTGGAGTTGAGGAGGGCATAAGGCTTGTGGCAGAGGCTGTGCTTTCGGCCATGAAGAGGGACGCCGCAACGGGCAACGACTTCACGATAGGTGTAATTGACAGGAACGGGTACAGGGAGCTTGGTAAAGAGGAAAAGGAGAAGCTAGTGAGAAAGGGTTAAGAAATGGCAGAGAACGAGAAGATATCAAGCCTGATCTCGCAGATCTTTCAGCTGATACCTGAAAGCGCCAGGATAACCAGGGTTGAGTTTGAGGGGCCAAAGATAGCGATATACACCCAGAACCTGGCGTACTTCATGGAGAACTCGTACGTGATACCGCAGATAGTGAACATGCTGAAGAAGCACGTGGTGGTGAAGGCCGACGAGAGCCTGAGGAAGGAGGAGGAGTATGCCAGGGAGTACCTCTCCAGGATAATACCCAGGGAGGCCGACGTTGCGGGAATGTACTTTGACGGGATACAGGGGGAGATAGTGATTGAGCTCAGGAACCCCTCGGCCATAACGGATGAAGTCAGGGAAAGCATAGAGAAGTTTGGCCAGGAGATGGGCTGGAAGATAAAGATAAGGAGGATAATAGCGCAGCCCCCCGCAACTTACCAGGAGATAACGCACCTGAACAAGATGGCCGAGGAGGACAGGCTTCAGTTCCTCAGGTCGGTTGGCAGCAAGATATTCAGGGAGAGGCTTAACCTGAGGAAGGACATAGTCATAACTTTCCTGGGGGGCGCGGCTGAGGTCGGGAGGTCAAGCCTTTTGCTGACTACAAACGAGTCAAAGGTGCTGCTTGACTGCGGGGTTAACCTGGGCGTTTCTGAGAAGTCAGGCATGTTCCCCAGGTTTGACCTTTTTGAGGTCGACGTTGACGACCTTGACGCGGTTGTGCTGACCCACGCCCACCTGGACCACAGCGGCTTTGTGCCCGTGCTGTTCAAGTACGGCTACAGGGGGCCGGTCTACTGCACCGAGCCGACGCTTGCGCTTTCCGTCATGCTGCTGAACGACGCGATAAAGGTCGCGGAGGCTGAGGGCAAGCAGCTTTACTACGACAGCAACGACGTGAAGGAGTTCATACTTCACTGCATAACCCTGCCCTACAACTCCGTAACTGACATCGCCCCAGACATAAAGCTGACGCTTTCAAACGCGGGGCACATACTTGGCTCAGCCATAGCTCACCTGCACATAGGCCAGGGGCTGTTTAACCTGGTCTACACGGGGGACTACAAGTTTGACAGGTCCAGGCTCTTCCAGCCGGCAAACTACATGTTCCCCAGGGTTGAGGCGCTTGTCACTGAGTCAACCTACGGGGACAGGAACGACGTCATGCCTAGCAGGGAGGAGGCCGAGAACAGGCTCGTCAGCGAGATAGCAAACACGGTTAACTCGGGCGGAAAGGTGCTCATACCCATACCAGCTGTTGGAAGGGCCCAGGAGATATTCCTGGTGCTCAACGAGCACATAGCAAGAAACGAGATGCCGGACGTGCCAATATACATAGAGGGGATGCTCGGCGAGGCCACCAGGCTTCACCTGATATACCCGGAGTTCATGAACAAGGAGATAAGGGACAAGATAGTGAACAACGGGGAGAACCCGTTCATAACGGAGAGGTACACGATAATATCCCACCCCAGGGACAGGGAGGAGGTGTTCAGCAGGGGGCCCTCGATAATAATAGCAACCTCAGGCATGCTTGAGGGAGGGCCATCGGTGGCCTACTTCAGCAGGCTGGCCGAGGACGAGAGGAACAAGGTCGTGTTTGTGTCGTACCAGGTCTCAGGGACGCTTGGCAGGCGCGTCCTTGACGGCGCAAAGGACGTGAACATAGCGGAGGACGGGGGCAAGATAAGGAACGTCCACGTAAGGGCGTCAGTTGTTCAGGTCGAGGGGTTCAGCGGGCACAGCGACTACAACCAGCTCATGAGCTACATATCCAGGTTCAGGGGAAGGGTTCAGAGGGTAATAGTTGTTCACGGGGAGCAGCAGAAGGCCTACAGCCTTGCCGAGTCGGTTAACAGGCTGTTCAGGAGGTACACCGCAACGGTCCCCCAGGTGGGGGAGGCAATAAGGTTATATTAGGCCGTGTGAAATCTTTGCCAGGCATGGACGTGGCCTCTGGGACAACGCCGCCTCACGTCTTTCTCCCCCTTAGGGGGAGGCTCCTCTTCATAGGGCCAACGCTTGTGTCCCTTGAAGACCCCAGGCTCTTCATAGACCCAAAGCTCTGGCTTTCAATGACCTCGGCCCAGGTTATGGCGATAAGGATGAGGTCAATGAGCCTGATGAGGCCGGCTGATCCTGTCAAGGGGGCCTCAGACCCGGTAAACGAAAGGCTTCAGGAGATAGCAATAAGGGACGGCTCCGTTGACGTTGAGGTAGGGTACAGGAGGAGGGGCTACTTCAGGGTTACCGACCTGCTTGCTGAGCCCGTGAGGAGGGCCGGGGACCTGGAGAGGGTGATTTACTACAGCGGGGGCAGGAGCTCCAGGCTCATAGAGGAGGCCTACTATTCAAGGGACCTGAAGGCGTCAAGCGCAATACTGAAGCTTTACAAGGGGGGCATAGGGGAGCAGAAGATACAGCAGCTGCTGAGCGTTGGAGCGCTTGGGGTTCAGAGGAAGCTTGTTGCCACAAGGTGGTCGATAACGGCAACCGATTCAACGATATCCCAGTCACTGCTTGGCCAGGTAAGGGAAATGCAGGAGCTTGACACGCCTTACATTGGCTTCTTTGAGGCCCTCTCGAACAGGTTTGCCGTTGTCCTGCTGCCCGGGAGGCTTTACTACGAGTTCCTGGAGAGCTGGGGGCCGTACTACGGCGACCCCTGCCCCAGGGTTGCGGTTGACCACGAGGGGTTCCTGGGCCGGACCGACTACGCCGAGGAAACGGAGGGGGCGTACTACGCGGCAAGGCTTGCAGTTGCTGAAAGGCTGGTTGAAATGAAGAGGCAGGCAAGGGCGATCGTGTTCATGGAGGTTGACAGGGGCTGGATACCGTCCCTGGGGGTCTGGAGGGTGAGGGAGGGGGTAAGGGAGGCGCTCAGGAGGCTTGAAAGGGCTGACAGCGAGGCCTCAGCGCTTGAGCAGGCCATGGGGAGGATGAAGACCTGCAGGAGGAGCTGGGTCGACAGCTCCTTTTCGCTCAGGCAGAGGAGCCTTACAGAGTTCATGTGAGCCGCCAGCCGCAGATGGCAGGGCCTTTTATAAACGCCGGATAACTTTATTAAGCCACGCCTCATTCAACATTGTGGGGCCCGTAGCTCAGCCAGGCAGACGAAAGGCCTAAAGCATCGGGCTTTTAACCCGAGGGTCCCGGGTTCGAATCCCGGCGGGCCCGTAATAAACGTTTTTAAATTATGCCTGACAAATCATACATATGAGTTCAGGCGGCAGGAGGAATGACAGCAAAAGGGAGGTCACCCTGAGGGTTGAGGAGGCAAGGGGGAGGGACGTCGGCAGGTACATCATAAGGATACCGCAGAGGCACATGAAGGCGCTCGGGATAAGCGTAGGGGACTACGTTGAGATAAAGGGGAAGTCAACGGCGTACGCGCAGGCCTGGCCAGCGTACCAGGAGGACGAGGGGAAGGACATAGTCAGGCTTGACGGGAACCTGAGGAAGAACGCAGGCGTTGGAATAGGCGACACCGTGAGCATAAGCAGGGTTGAGCTACAGGAGGCGTCATCGGTAAACATAGGGCCGCTTGAGGTGGCCATCGAGGCCGACCCGGAGGAGTTCAAGAGGGAGTTCCTGCTGGGGAAGCCGGTCTGGAGGGGCTCAATAATTGAGATACCTTACTACACTGAAACCCTGAGGTTTGTCGTGACGTCGGTTTCCCCTTCATCGCCGGCGTACGTTGGGCCCTCAACAGGCGTTAACCTCTCAACTGAGCCTGTTAAGGCAGAGCAGGTCGCAAGGCCAAGCGTTACCTGGGAGGACATAGGCGACCTGGAGGACGCAAAGCGCAAGATAAGGGAGATGATAGAGCTACCACTCAGGCACCCTGAGATATTCAGGCACCTGGGGATAGAGCCGCCAAAGGGGGTCCTGCTCATAGGGCCTCCGGGAACAGGCAAGACGCTCCTTGCAAGGGCCGTCGCAAACGAGGCAAACGCTTACTTCACAACGATAAACGGGCCTGAGGTCATGAGCAAGTACTACGGCGAGTCGGAGGCCAGGCTCAGGGAGATATTTGAGGAGGCAAAGAAGAACGCCCCGAGCGTTATATTCATAGACGAGATAGACTCGCTGGCGCCAAAGAGGGCCGAGGTCACTGGCGAGGTTGAGAGGAGGGTCGTCGCTCAGCTGCTGACCCTCATGGACGGCCTTCAGGAGAGGGGCCAGGTTGTCGTGATAGGGGCAACCAACAGGCCCGACGACGTGGACGAGGCGCTCAGGAGGCCAGGCAGGTTTGACAGGGAGATATACATAGGCATGCCTGACAGGAACGCAAGGAAGGAGATACTGCAGGTTCACACCAGGCACGTGCCCCTGTGCGGCGAGAACGACTGCAGCCCTGAGGACAGGGTTAACCTGGACCAGATAGCCGAGATGACAAACGGCTACACCGGGGCCGACATAGCGGCCCTTGTCAAGGAGGCGGCCATGGCCAGGCTCAGGGAGGCGATAGACAACAAGGAGATAGACGTTGAGAAGGGGCCGATACCGGTTGAGCAGCTGTCCAAGCTCAAGCTCAGGGCAAAGGACTTCATGGAGGCGCTGAAGTACGTCCAGCCGGCGGTGCTCAGGGAGGTGATAGTTGAGGTCCCGCAGGTAAGGTGGGAGGACGTTGGGGGCTACGAGAAGGTCAAGCAGGAGCTCAGGGAGATGGTTGAGTGGCCCCTGAAGTACCCTAACCTGTTCTCGGAGATAGGCACGGAGCCGCCAAAGGGCATACTGATGTTTGGCCCCCCTGGAACCGGCAAGACCATGCTGGCAAAGGCGGTGGCAACTGAAAGCGGGTCAAACTTCATAGCTGTGAGGGGGCCCGAGATACTCAGCAAGTGGGTTGGGGAGTCCGAAAAGGCGGTGAGGGAGATATTCAAGAAGGCCAGGATGGCGGCGCCCTGCGTCGTGTTCTTTGACGAGATAGACTCAATAGCGCCGTCCAGGGGGCTCAGGACCGACTCCGGCGCAACCGACAGGATAGTGAACCAGTTGCTTTCGGAAATGGACGGCATAGCGCCGCTCAAGGGGGTTGTGGTGATGGCCGCAACCAACAGGCCCGACATACTTGATCCAGCGTTGCTAAGGCCCGGAAGGTTTGACCGCATAGTTTACGTTGGGCCGCCCGACGAGGACGCTAGGCGCAGCATACTGATGGTCCACATAAGGAGGGTGAAGGTCTCAGATGCCGTAAGGGCAAACGACTACCAGTACGTCAGGGAGCTCGCCAAGCGCACCGAGGGCTACACGGGGGCTGACCTCGCCGCCCTTGTCAAGGAGGCCGCAATGCTTGCCCTGAGGGAGACCATAGACGAGAAGCTCAGCTCCGCAAAGCCTGTTGACGTGAAGCACTTTGAGGAGGCGCTAAAGGTTGTGCAGCCCTCGCTCACAAGGGAGGATGTCATGAGATACGAGGAGCTCGCAAAGAACATAAAGAGAACCGTAAGGTAGGGCAAGCACGGCCTTTGGTCATGCTTTATCGGGGCCGCGCGCTGACCTTATTAATAAGGCATACATAGGTATATTAGGATTACCAATGTCTGTTCCAGTAACCATTAAGGTTAAAAAGGAAGTAGTTGAGCTGGCGGATGAGATGGTAAAGCACGGCCTGGCCAAGAGCAGGTCCAGCGCGTTTAACATAATAATAGAGCGCGGGCTCCAGAGCGCCATGGAGGAGCTTGAGTACTGGAAGGGAATAAGGGAGCGTGTTGACGAGATTAAAAGGAAGGGAATAAGGATAGCGCGCGGCGACCTCACAGGGCTCCTTGAGGAGGAAAGGAGTGGCCAGCGATAGGATCAAATTACATGATTTCGTTTGTTGATGAAAAGAACCCAAACCACGAAGAGGCGTTTAGCATTTCAAGGAGCATTGCAGATGAACAGAAGGTGACGTCCTCCCTTACGTTGTTATAGCCTCAGTTTATTCAGGGGCCGTGCCTTCAAATGCCTGTGGAGCTAGCGTATTATTCCGTTGAGGCCACGGGCGCGGCCATAGCGGAGGTCAGCCTTAACGAAGCCTTAAGGGCAGCGATTAAAGGCTCGCCTGCAATTAAGCTGAGAACGCTTGACGTCATGCACCTGGCCCTGTGCAGGCTGGCTGGCGCGTGGCTGTTCGTGACTTTCGATAAAGTCAAAGGAGAAACAGATAAAGGAGGTCCTTGGCGTAAGGGTTGTGCCTTAAATGGCCTGGTCTAAAACGTTATTACCTGATATCCGCTGTTGACGTAGTGGGCAAGTCTCTCCCCGGTCGGCATCAGGTTCACGCCAAGCTTTGTGAGCTGGTCCTTTATGTTCTTGCCCACGGCGTAGTTAACACACGCCGAGTCAACGCACCCAAGCTTGATGAGCTTGTTGAACATCTCCAGGTCGTTCCCCGTTATCTGCGTGAGGTACTCCTCCCCGGGGCCGTAAAATATCACCTTCAGGTCGTCGTACCTTTTGTTCTCAGCGGACCTTGACGCTATCGTCAGGGCCAGGCTGAACCTCTCAGGGTTCTCCCTGCCTGTTACTATGAAGAAAAGCGCCTTCATGGCAGTATGTTTTTTGTATCGCTTAGATTAACGTTGCTGACGTTTTTTCAAGCCATGCGCAAAACGGCGGCATAAGGTTAAATTCAGCGGCCCCCAAACAGCTGACATGCTCTTGGACCTGGGGATCTTTGGAAACCCGCCCGTGATAAACGGATACGCGATAGTTTCAGGGAGCGAGGCCGTTGTTGTGGACGCGGGGCCTGCCTCAACGGCTCAGAGGTACGTCCAGGAGGCAAGGGAAAGGCTTGGGGGCGCAAGGCTAAAGGCGGTCCTGCTCACCCACGTTCACGTTGACCATGCCGGTGGCACGTCCTACTTCACAGGGATCCCAGATGCGCCAAAGGCGTACGTGCACAGGAGGGGCGCGCCTCACCTGGTTGACCCCTCAAGGCTTAACTCGGCCTCAAGGGCCACCCTTGGCGACATAATGGACTACTGGGGCGACGCGCTACCTGTGCCCCAGGAGCATGTTGTTGGCGTTGACGACGGCTTTGAGCTAGGCGTTGGTAGCGAAGCGGTTCAGCTGATTTACATGCCGGGGCACGCGTCCCACAGCGCCGCCTGGTACGTGAAGGACGAGGGAACCCTGTTCATAGGCGACTCAGCCGGCATGATGTTCTTTGGTGAGGGAGGATTCCTCTGGCCGGCCTCTCCCCCGCCCTTCTTCATGGAGGATTACAGGAGGTCAATTGAAAGGGTCAGGGAGCTGAAGCTCAGGAACATCTGCTTCCCCCACTTTGGATGCACGTCAAGGCCCTACGCGGTCCTTGAGGAGTCCCTGTCAGTTTACGAGAGGGCAAGCGAGCTGGTCTCCAGGCTCTGCGCTGAGGGCAGGCTTTCGGTTGCAGCGGTGATGGAGGACCTCGGGTACGGGAGGCAGGAGCTGGACAGCTACCTGGAGAAGTTCCTGCTGGTTAACCTCAGGGGGCTCCCTGGCTACTCGAAGTGCGCGGGGCCTTAGGCTTAAGTATCGCGCCGGCGGCCGCCACGATTATTCCGGCTATGAAGAGTATGAAGCCTATGAACTCGCTCAGTATTGAGGCGTATATTGTGTAGACGTTAACCAGCAGTGTTGAATACATGACCGTTGCCGGGGCAGTGTAGTTGTCGTGAAGCGCCAGCGTAGCGGCCTGGGAGCCGCTGTTAACAAGCTCCACAAGGAAGGTGCCGTTCAGGTCCTCAGTGGCAAGGCCCGTTGCTGTGCTTGTGGCGTTAAGGGCGCCGCTAAGCGTGTCGTTGTAAACCATTATGAACGCCTTTCCGCCGGGAACCGAAAACGACATAGACTGGCCAGGGGCCAGGCTGGAGGAGCTGGAAAGCGGCAAAAGGGAGGAAAGGTTAAGGCTTGAGGCAAGCATCGGCGAAACTGCAAAGAAGAGCAGCGCCCCTATCCCCAGTGTAACAAGGCCAGCTATCAGGATCCTCTTCCTCAACTGAATGCGCTTAGCGCTCAGCGGTTAAAAGCCTTTGCCCGATTTTTCAGCCCTTCCATATGCCTATTGCCAGGCCTATCAGGAAAAATATGGAAACCCCGGCAAAGGTCTGAGGGGCCTGTGAGATGAACGTTGATATCTGGGACGATACGGCTGAAATGATGCCGCTTATAGACAGGCCTGGCAGGCTTATCCCCACGTACGTGCCTATAAATATGGCTATTATCAGCAGGACAAACGAAACTACCCCCTTCTTTATCGAAAGGCCAAAGAGCAGGCCATCAACAAACGTGAGGGCCATGAGTATGAACGGCTGGTAAGGCTGCAGGCTTGGAGGCAGGCTCAGGGCCGCAAACAGCATGTTTATGCCAAGCATAAGTTGAGCTTATAACCGTTGCGCAGCAGTTTTTAACCGTCAGGCCTGGAAAAGGCCCTGCCCTTCAACGGTTTCGTAAACGTATGAGCGCTCCGCAAAAAGGTTTATCGGGTCCACGTCAACAACCTTTGCGTTGACCAGCCTGCCGAGCAACCTTTCCTCAGACCTGATGACGACCTGCCTGTAAGCAAACGTCCTGCCCTTCCAGGTCCCTGGCCTCTCGCCAGCCTCGGTCACTATAACCGGCCCCTCCCATCCAAGCCATAGCTCGCTCCTCCTGAGCATTGCCCTCATGACGGCCTCCCTGGCCTCCCTGCTTCTCCTTGAAACCACCCTGCTGTCAAGCGGCTTCAGAAGCGCCGCGGGGGTTCCCTCCCTCATCCAGAACTTTGATATGTTAACGGTGTCCGGCTCGGTCCTCTCTATGAGCCTCAGCGTCATCTCAAAGTCGCCCTCATCCTCTGTTGGGTATCCAACTATTATGTCGGTTTCAACGGTCGCAAGGGGGCTCCTGGCCCTTACCTCTGCGACTATCTCCTCAAACAGGGCAGCTGAGTAGCCCCTCCTCATGTCCCTGAGGACCCTGTCGCTTCCTGACTGCACGGGCACGTGGAAGAAGTGGTAGACCTTGTCGTCAAGCTCCTCAAAAAGGCCCTGGGCAACTGACCTGAAGAGCGGGGGCGTTGACATGCCTATCCTCAGGTTAAACCAGGCGTCTATGCCCTTTATCATCCTGACGAGCCCCGGCAGCTTCACGTCGCCGTGCCTGTAGGCCGCAACGTCCTGGCCAGTGAGCCACACCTCAACGGCGCCGTCCCTCACCAGGGAGCTCGCTGCCCTTACTATTGACTCAGGGGGGAAGCTCACCGCGTTTCCCCTGGAAAGCTTTGTGGCGCAGAACGAGCAGCTGTAGTTGCAGCCCTCCTCGACCTCTATAACACCAACGGTCTCTGTAAGCTTCCTGCCAAGCAGCGACGGCTTGTCAGGCATTGAGCCATCCCTAAGGTCAAGGAGCCAGGAGCCGTTGAGCGCGGCCTCAGCCGCCCTTGCCGCCATGCCAACCGACCTGGTGTCAATTGAGGCGCTGTAGCCGGCTGCCCTCAGCCTTTCAGGCGCAATTTCAGTGAGGCAGCCCGCAACCACAACCCTCTTCCCGGAGGCGTTGAGCCTGGAGAGCCTGTCAACTATCTTGTCCTCCGTTGGCCCCTTTACGCCGCAGGTGTTCAGGATAACGACGTCTGCATGGTCAGCGTCTGCCCTCTCCCAGCCGGCCCTTTCAAGGGCCCCCTCTATCAGCAGGGAGTCAAACTGGTTTGCAGCGCAGCCGTAGGTCTCCAGGCAGTATTTCATAAATTAAGCCATAGTTTGCCTCAGTTTATTAAAGCGTTTTCGAGAAATTATGAAAATATTGCAAGGCTGCGTTGCAACGTATTGTTCAAAGGAAAACATATGATGCCAACATGGTAATATGAGTTAAAAAGGGGATTCGTCAAAACAGTTTAACCAAACGTGTTCTGCCCGGAAAAGGTAGAGCTTAAGCGCAGGCTCTTTCATATAGCACATTATCATGAGCGACCAGATGGCATTGGGCCTGGACGAGTTTGGGAGGCTTGTAAGCGAGGGCTTAACGTTCAGGGTTCCTGAAAGGATGGCCCCGCTGATAGCCGCAAGGCTAGGGAACCCGGCAGTTGAGGAGCGGGAGGGGGCGTTTTACGTGCTCGCGTCGCCGTTTTCATTTGAGAGGGAGATGAGGTTCAGGGGAGCGCTTCAGCTCAGGAGGCTTGTTGGGGCCGGGGCCCCTGTCATGATAGTCCCATCGGAGCCCTACGAGGCTGACAAAGGGCTGACAGCGGGGCAGGCGATAAGGCAGATGGCCGAGGACGCGGTTGCGGCCCTGAGGGTCCTGAGCGCCGACGGTCAAGGGGTCCTCTGGACCAGGGGGAGGCCTTACCTGTTTTACAAGATAAGGGGAACCGAGGGCGTCCCAGAGTTCCTTCTGAACGCGATAAGGGAGACCAGCAGGGTTGACGGAACGGTGATGTTCGTTGGGGACGGGAGGCTGGGCGAGGTGGAGAGGGCCGTTGACGGCATCAGGAGGCTTGGGATAGAGGTAAGCGTCTCGGTGCAGGGAGGGGAAAAGCTAATATATGGATTCGTTGAAGGCGAGGTGAAGGCCATGGAGGGCGACCCTGTTTCATCAATACTCAGGGGGAGGGAGCTTGACATAGAGCCTGAGGCCTCAATTCCGCCGGAGGCAAAGGCAGCACTCTCGGTCCTGGACAGGATAGACTAAAGGGATATTTAGCGGTAATGGCAAAGCAGAAAAGCATGGACAGGCTTCAGGAGTTTTACTTGGACGAGCTTCACGACCAGATGCTCTACGAGGCGCTTTCAGGGTTTGCCAGGGGTGACGCGTCAAGGAGGCTTAAGGAGCTGGCTGGGGTTGAGAGGGGGCACAGCAGGTTCTTCAGCTCAGTCATGAAAAGGCTTGGGATAGAGGTCCCGGGGCCTCCAAGCTCGCTCAGGATCAGGCTTGAGGCCCTTCTGTTTGTCGTGTTTGGCTTTGGGCTTATGATGAAGATCTTTGAGGCGAGGGAGAGCGCAACCGTTTCAAAGTACCTGGAGCTTTACGGGGACAAAAGGCTTGTCCCGGAGGAGCTTGAGGCCCTGAAGGGGGTTATAAGGGATGAGATGGAGCACGAGAGGTTCTTCGGGAGGGAGGCGCAGCTTGCGCTTGCCACAAACATAAGGGACATACTCCTTGGCATGAACGACGGGCTCGTTGAGCTGCTTGCTGCCGTCTCAGGGCTTGCCGGCGCGTTTGCGGCAGGCTACCTGGTTGGCCTTTCAGGGATAGTGATAGGCGTGTCGGGGAGCATATCGATGGCCGTTGGGGCTTACGTTTCAACAAAGGCGGAGGCGGAGCTCAGGGCGTCAAGGGAGGCAAGGGCAAGGCTAAGCACTATTGTGTTTGGGGCCCAGGAGGCCGGCGAGACTGCATCGGAGGAGGCATCGGAGTCGGCAAAGTACGTTGGCGTCTCTTACTTGGTTGGGGCCCTTGTGCCAACGCTGCCGTACTTTCTGCCTGTCAGGATCTTTTTTGATCAAATCGTTTCTGTTGCTGTAACCCTGATAGCTATACTGATAACGGGGTACCTGAGCAGCGCGATATCAGGAGTTGACTGGAGGAGGAAGGTTGTCGAGATGATGGTTCTTGCAATTGCAGCTGCCGTTGCAACCTATGCCCTTGGCACAGCCATAAGGGCAGTTACAGGGCTAAAGGCACCGGCAGTTTAAAGCGCCGCCGGCCCGACTCGAACGGGCGACCTGCTGGTTAACAGCCAGCCGCTCTACCAACCTGAGCTACGGCGGCTCATCACATGATACAAATGTGAGGGCTTAAAAGCGTTTCGACCCTTGCGCTTATGGCAATCATAATGTCTTTAACGAAAGCGGCTAGGCGTTTCTTATGCTACAGATTTCTTCGTTTGGGTAAAGTTTATTTTGTTGGTGCCTAAAAATTTAACGTGCAAAAGGAGCCAAGGATATTGCTGGTTGCCGGGGATCTTAACTTTTACAACTCAAACAAGTACACCTTAGACCTTTTCTTGGCGACCCGAGGCCTTTCGCACATAGTTGTGGAAAACTTCTACGCAAACGGCGTGTTTAGATCTGAGGCGCTGAGGGAAGGGGAGGACTACACCATAGTAAACCTGCTGAAGCTTAACCTTGAAAAGTTGCCGCTAGGCAAGACCATAGGGCAGAGGCTAAATGTGTTTCTTTTTACAAAGCTTAACAAAAGCTTCGTTAAATGGCTCAGCAGCGGGGATCACATAGTTCACTACACGTTTCCCATGATCCCGCCGGTATCTGTTGGGCCAACACATGTGGTGACAATACACGACCTGATGGCGTTTGACAGGAACATTAAGGCTCCATGGCTGAGCAAGGCAAACTGGCGGTGGGCATTTAAAAGGTACAGGAAGTTCCCCTATATTGTAACCCCAACCAATTACGTTGGGAAGGAGGTAGAGAAAAGCGGCCTCCTTGAAGGCAAAATAACGGTGATCCACCATGCAATATCGCCTTACTTTAAGAAGCTCGAAGAGGACAGGAAAGGCCTCAGGAAGGCGCTCGGGCTCCCCCTGGACAAAAGGCTCGTGCTTTCCGTTTCATCAGGAAAGCACAGGAAGAACCTCAGCGTTATAGCAGAAGCCGTTGAAAGGCTGGGGCCAGAGTACCGGCTTGTCAGGGTTGGGCCACCCGCTGGAAATTCGATAACGTTCCAGAGGGTGCCGCCTGAAACCCTGAACATGATATACAACGCAAGCGACGTCCTGCTCTTTCCAACAACCGCTGAGGGCTTTGGTTATCCCGCAATAGAAGCTATGGCAACAGGCCTTCCCGTTGTGACAAGCGATATAGAGGTCATGCGCGAGGTCTGCGGCGACGCCGCCGTCTTTATAGAGCCAACTGTTGAGGAGGCGGTTAAGGGGGTCAGGGATGCCCTAGCGATTTCAGAGGAGCTTTCGCGGAAGGGCATTGAAAGGGCAAAGGAGTTCAGCTTTGAAAGGTTCAGGGAGAACTACATGAGGCTTTACTTGGAGATACTTCCGGAGCTGAGGGAGATGGCATGATCCTAGTTACGTATCTTCCGTTTTACAGAATACATGAGGTGATGGAATACTTTGACAGAAACGTTGAGCTGCTCAGGCCTGAAAGGAGCCTGGTTTACCTTGACAACGTTTTTCACAAAAAGCAGGAGGAGATAGCAAGGGGGCTGATAAGGCACGAGCTGGTGTTCGGTAACTGGGGCAACAGGGGGGACACCTGGTTTGCCATGTTAAAGGACTTGTCTGGGGAAAGGGACAGGGTTGTCTTCGTTGACAGCGACAACGTTCTTGAGCCGTTTGCCGCCATGGCAGAGCTGGACGACGCCGTTTACACCGTGCTTGACAGGCAGTCCTGGGAGAGGGGAGCGCCAAACACGATGAAGAGGAGCGCTGAGGACGGAACGATAAGGGCAGGGGGAAGCGAGGTCAGGGCCTTCAGGTACAGGATATACGACGGATCGCTTTTCAGGTCAGGGCCCACGTTCTTCATAGGCCCAAAGCAGGCTGTTGTGTTTAACAGGGTCCCTGAAAGGGGCCTTGTGGAAAGGGTTGAAAGGGCCTTCAGCCGGGTTGACCCTGGCCTTCGCAGGTTTGTTGGGGATGAGACTGTGCTGGGCGTATTGGCGTATTTATCCGGGATCAGGGAGGTGAGGTGGTTTGTGGGCAGCAACCACTTTCAGCACGGGTCAGCTAACCCAGGCAAGTTAAGGGCGTTTGTGGCGCTTGCGCATTCGCAGTTCGGCGCAGGCCTTTACCGCGAGTTCAGGATGAATGAGTTCAGGAGGTACTGGCTAAAGTACAGGCTGGCATTCCTAAAGGACATCATCAATGTATGATGTGCGTTCTGGCAAAACGCCCATAATGCTGCACTGGTTCATAAACAAAAAGCCAGCGTTAAACGCACGAAATAAAGGCCGAAAACGTAGCGGTTAGGGCAACAAGATTGCTGGGGTTCTCAGGCTGTCATGCAATCCTAAAGCGTTTCTCAAAAGTACAGCTCGATTCTTATTAGACATAAGCCCAGAGGCGTCAACATGGCAAACGCGGTTCTAAGGACATAGGTCAGTCCCAAGAGGCCCCTGTTATGTTTGATAAAAACAGACACGCGGAAATGTATTAATTTGCTTGGGACAACCCATGCCGGATGAGGGCCTCTCTGACTTCTCCCCGCCTCATAGAGGCGAGGGTTCCCCATTGATTTAGGTCTACATCTCTCATCTGAGGGGCAGTTGAGAGGGTCAGAGATCCCCTCCCATAAAGGTTAAACACCGCTATATGATCGCGGTTATCCTCATAGCCGCATCTTTCGCATTTAAGCGCGCGATAACAGCCTTCAGCCATTTTAGCCCCACATCTGGGGCAGGTTGTTGAGCTGTATGCGGGGTTAACGTAGATTACGTTTAATCCTCTTTTCTTCGCCTGCCACTCGATCCAGTATTGAATGTGTTTGTACTGCATTAAGTACAGTTTATCTTTGTGATCCTTCTTCAACTTTTTAATGTGCGTGATCATCCTGTTAAGATCCTCAGGCACAATGTAGTTAGCGTTTAACCTCTTTGCCTCCTCAACCACCTGCTTCCCAACCTTCCTGGCAAAGTCCTGTACAATGTTCCCAGCCTTTCTGTGAAAGCTCCTGATTCTGCTGAGGATCCTTCTGTTCTCTTTCCATCTACGCGGATATTTCTTTTGCGAATTCTCTGCCAACTTCTTAAAGTGAGCAGCGTCCTAAAGGCGCGTTGGAATTTCAATAACCCGTTTATCGTTTCCCAGCGTAATGAGGTTCATGTTTATGTCCACGGCCATGATGCCCCTTACTTCTTTCTTGATAAGGACCTGCTTCTTAATATACACGTTAAGATACCAGCTGTCCTCTCTCTTAACAAGCCTTGCTTCCTTTATTTCCATCGCGTTAACTTAAGTGTAATACCTTAATTTAAGAGGGGCCCTTACCTCGTTTTATGAGTGAAGCACTTCAAGTCAGGGTAAGGACCCCTATGGTCCTTATTCTGTACGCAATATATCAATATTACCGAACAAAGAGCCTTAGGACCGCCGCTGAGAGCCTTTCCAAGTACGTTGAAATGAGTCACGTTGCGATATGGAAGTGGGTGCAGAAATACGGCAACATCCTTGGGCTGGCGTCAAGGCCTAAGAGGCGCGAGGTTAAGGCGTTCTTTGTCGATGAGAACTTTGTGCAGCTTGGCAACGTAAAGGTTGCCGTATGGGTTGCCTATGACCCAACGATAAAGGCCGTTTTGGGATTTCACGTGAGCAGGGAGCCCAATTCTGTTGACGCATATCTCTTCCTGCTCAAGCTTATCATAACGTACGGCAAGAGGCCGATCTACACTGACAGCGCAAAGTGGTACAACGACGCCTGCCGCTGGTTAGGCCTTTACCATGAAGTCTATGACATGCATGGCAAGGCGCTGATTGAGAGGATAAACGGATACATAAAGGGCAACACAAGGGCATTTGATCATTACTTCCCTCTCAGGTCTGAGTTCAGAAGCGGCCTTGGGCACATTAAAAGCTGGTTTGGCTGCTTCTTCCTCTTTCTGGACTCCTTCAGGCCCTTGAGCAGGAGGATAGACACATGCAGGTTGCGTTTGCCATGATGGGCTAGGTTATGGAGGTGAGCTTAAGTTAATCGTATGTGCGCGGACATAGGGATATTAGACGGTCAGGCGACAGAGATCACATGTTCGTGGGCATAGATCTGCATAAGGAGACGCTTAACGCAGCTGTTATGGACGAGTGGGGAAACGTCGTTAGAGAGGT